>NZ_JBHUOT010000001.1:0-1037409 GCF_042686225.1 Flavobacterium notoginsengisoli | reverse complement strand
ACATCAACTGTTAATCTTGATGCGCTTTCACAACCTGTTGTTGGATCTGAAATTGCTGCAAAGTATTGCCCTGTGGTCAACACTGTCGTTGATGGAATTGCAGTCCCTCCTGTTAAAGCTGTATACCACACAATATTAGCCTGATTGAATTGAACGCTCGCAAATGTCGGTGCATTTACCAAACAGAAGTTTTGAGTTCCTGCTGTTACCAACGTCGGTGTTCCCGGATCGTTTACAATTATATCAACTGTTAATCTTACATTACTTTCACAACCTGTTGCAGGATCTGAAATTGCTGCAAAATATTGTCCTGTAGTCAACACTGTTGTTGATGGAATTGCAGTCCCTCCTGTTAAAGCTGTATACCAAACGATATTGCTTTCATTTGTCTGAATACTTGCGAATGTTAATGCATCTTCCTGACAGAAACTTTGAGTTCCTGCTGTTACCAATGTTGGTGTTCCGGGATCGTTTACAATAACATCTACTGTTAATCTTGATGCACTTTCACAACCTGTTGTTGGATCTGAAATTGCAGCAAAGTATTGTCCTGTGGTTAACGCTGTTGTTGATGGAATTGCAGTCCCACCTGTTAAAGCTGTATACCAAACAATATTACTTTGATTGAACTGAACACTTGCAAACGTTGGAGCATTTACCAAACAGAAGTTTTGAGTTCCTGCCGTTACCAATGTTGGTGTTCCAGGATCGTTTACAATTACATCAACTGTTAATCTTGATGCGCTTTCACAACCTGTTGTTGGATCTGAAATTGCTGCAAAGTATTGCCCT
Source organism: Flavobacterium notoginsengisoli (assembly GCF_042686225.1). Taxonomy (NCBI): domain Bacteria; kingdom Pseudomonadati; phylum Bacteroidota; class Flavobacteriia; order Flavobacteriales; family Flavobacteriaceae; genus Flavobacterium; species Flavobacterium notoginsengisoli. Next base: position 1,036,617 of record NZ_JBHUOT010000001.1, on the reverse strand, counting down.
GTGGTCAACACTGTCGTTGATGGAATTGCAGTCCCTCCTGTTAAAGCTGTATACCAGACAATATTAGCTTGATTGAATTGAACGCTTGCAAAAGTCGGTGCATTTACCAAACAGAAGTTTTGAGTTCCTGCTGTTACCAACGTCGGTGTTCCCGGATCGTTAATAGTCACAGTAACAAGTAAACGAACTGAGCTCTCACAACCTGTTACAGCATCTTTTAGAGCAGCATAATATTGTCCATCAGCCAACGTAGTAGTCGGATCAAGTGCAGCTCCTCCTGAAACTAAGTTGTACCAGACTACATTGGCTTCATTTGTTTGAAGATTAGCAACCGTTGGATTATTTGCTAAACAAAATTCTTGTGTATTATCATTAGTAGTTGGTGCTAAAGGATCAGTTATTGTCGCTGTTACCACTAAACGATTTGAACTTTCACAACCAGTGGTCACATCTTTTAATACTGCATAATATAGTCCATTTGTCAATGCAGTTGTTGGATCTAACGCAGTTCCACCAGTAGACGAAGTATACCAAAGAACATTTGTTTCATTAGTTTGAAGGTTAGCAACTGTTGGATTATTTACCAAACAGAAATCCTGAGTGGTATCATTTGTTGTTGGCATTGCCGGATCAGTCACTATCACAGTAACATCTGATCTAACAGAACTTTCACAACCACTTGGATCTTGTATAGCGCCATGATAAACTCCATTTACTAAAGGAGTAGCAGGATTTAACGCTGTTCCCCCTGTAGATGAAGTATACCACACTACATTTGCCTCATTTACCTGAAGATTAGCAACTGTAGGATTGTTGACCAAACAAAAAGTCTGAGTATATGATGTAGAAGTTGGCGTTGCCGGATCATTAATCATCACACTTGCTGCCTTAAGCTCTCCGTTCTTATTCTGACAAGTCAAATCGCTTGAAACTGCTACATAATAAGATACAGGACTCATTGCTGTTGTTAAACCTGTAACTGTTAAAACTCCTGTTGTACTATCAACTGTATAAGTTATTCCACTTATAGTTCCGTTTGTAATTGGTTGTGTTTTATTAACATCTAAATACCAAAAGAACAATGGATTTGTTAAAGCACTGGTTGCTGTTAATGTTGCAACTGTATCATGACAAATAGTAACATTATCTACTGTTATATCTGTTTCAAGAGAGCTTGGAAGAATAGTAAAAGTTACTTGTTTTCTGTCAGCTGGTGCTGTTTCACAATTTTCAGTTGAGCTAACACCAACATAATAAGTATAAGTTCCAGGAGCTAATCCTGTTAAATTCAATGTAGAAGTTGTCTCACCAGCTATTAATTGAGTTGTTGTACCATCAAAGCTATACCAGGCATATACAGGATTTGTTAATACCGGTGATGCACTTAATATGGCGTCTAATGTTACTTGTCCATTTTCTGAACAAATTATTGTACTGTTTCCTCCGTTTATGTTTACGTTTGCTATTGCACCAGCTGGAGCTGTTGCTCTAACTACAACCGTTACTTCTCCTCTTTCTAATGCAGGACAACCATAGCGAATTGGCTGAACATAATATTTATAAGTCCCTGCAGCCATTGTTGCCGGTAATGTAAATGTCTGACCGCTAGCTACCAGATTTCCACCTGTTGGAGAATCGTACCAAGCATAATCAGCACATGACTTGGGAGGAACTGTGAGTTTTATTTCAGCTCCTGGACAGACTGTGACTTTATTATCTGTATCTGAATCAATAACTTTTGTATTCGTTACACGATCAATAGTGTGAACTCTAAGCTGATCTAAAACGCTGGCAACACCTCCAAAAGATATAACAACTTTATCATAAGGTTGTGTTTGAGGAGCTACTAGTGTCATCGCCATTGTATCTCCTGACAGCAATCTTAAAGTCAACAAGCTACTTGTATTTTCTATTGGACCACCAACAGGAATATTGCCCGAATATAACTGAATTGTGAACCCTGTTAGCAGATTAAGATTTAAAAGTGTTCCTGGTTTAGAAATCGTAACTCTTAAACTGTCTCCCACCATAGATGGTGTTCTAAATGTTGCTGTAAGTTCTGCCGCTGCAAGTACTCCTGTTCCGCTAAACATTGTTGCATAAGTAGCAACGTCTCCGTCTGCCACATTAAACGGATTTGAAACACCAACAGTAGCTGTTAATGCACCAACTCCCCTATCTCTTACTCCAGAAAAAACATCTTCGATATCTCCTTGTCCACAAGCAATTTGAGTTACTTGTTTTTTATAATAAGCATCATAAACATTAATATTTTGAGCTACACTTAAAATTGACCCTAATTGTACACGGATACCATCATAATCCTGAAGTCCCGCAGTATTGGAAGGAACAAATGTATATTCGAATGAATTTTGACCTGGTAATAAATTTAATAATGATCCTGAAACAGATTGTAAAGTTCCAATATCAACCGGATTGTTAGATCCGTCACGTTTAGTCCCAATTACTGAAATACTTTGTCCAACGGCAATTAAACTGTTTTCTAAACCAAGTTTAACGGTTACAGGAGTTCCTTTAGGAATAGTAGTTGGCCATTGTAAATTCTGCCATGTTGTTCCAATACCTAAAAGTCCTAAACCTGTTGTTATAGTGGAATGTGTACTAGGATCACCATCTGCTCCCAAAACTCCATTATTAACTGTACCACTTATTATCGTTCCTGATAATTGAGAATTAGCATATACTCTTTCTAATAAAGAATCACATGTCGCCGAATCAATAACACTTATTGTTACTGTTTGACTAGCAGTGCAAGTTCCATTTGTATTAGTAGCTACTACAGTATAAGTAAAAATACCAACAGTATTCAAAACCCCTGTAGTATTAGAAGGAAGTGCGTTTCCTTGAGGATCATACCAAACAACTGTACCGTTTGATGTTGCATTTAATGTAACTGACGATCCTTTTGTAACAGCAATTGAACTGGTTACGCCTGTTAATGTTGGTGGTTGATTTACAGTTACCGCAACTGGCAATCTAACAGAAGGACAAGCAACACCGTTTGTCTGTGCTTCAATAAAATAATTACCGCTTGTCAGAATATTGGTTGCAGCCTGTTCGTTAATTGGATTATTGGCTGCATCAAAGAATGCATAAGTTGTATTTCCTAATGTATCAAAATTTGTAATTGCATCTTTAAGATTCGCTTTAACACAAGCACTTAATGCAGGTGTAACTGTTAATAGTGAACCTACAGGATAATTAACAACTACTTCTTTTAAACTTGATGCGGCATTCTCACAAATACCCCCATTAAGTACTGAAACATAATAATTATAAGGTGAATTAGCTGAATTAAGTCCGCTAATAGTAAGCGCTCCCGTTGTAGGATTTTTAGAGTAAGTGACTCCCGCTACAGTACCGTTTATTATTTCTTGTGTTTTATCTTGACTTGTATAATATTTAAATGTCGCTCCTGCTAAAGTAGATGTCGGAGTTAATACAATTCCACCGGCACAAGACGCCGTTACCGGACTTGTAATAGCAATATCTGCTGCAGTTGGAATTTGCAACACATTAATTGTTACTGGCTGACGAACACTATTGATACAACCTCCTCTGGCAACTTCTAAATAATAAGTTGTAGTAGCATTTAATGGAATCGTTGGATTAATATTATTGACTACAGCGCCTGCAGTTGGAGCATCATACCATGTATAAGTTTCTCCAATAGCCGGAGTAGGAGTTGCTAGTGAAGCAGTACTTCCCGCACAAATTGGTAAAGCAGCACCTGTCACTGTAACATTTGGAAATCTGTATGAAGCTCCGTAAATATTAAGAGTAGTCAATAAAGTTGCCGCTCCTCCGCCTATACGAATTTCAAGTTTATCAAATGCTGCAGTTGCCGCAAAAGTAGCTTTGAATTTATTTCCTGACAGTAATTGTAGACTTAGCAAATTGTTAGTAAGCAAAAATCTGTCATTGTTAAAGGTTGCTCCATTATAAGTCGCTAAACTAATACCTCCTCCTAACAAAGATACATCAGCTAATCCGTTTGGCAATTCTAAATCAACCTCTATAATATCTCCTGCCTTACCAGGATTAGGAAAAGTCAGTTGCTGTTGTATATATGCGCCTAATGCTGCAACTGGAGTAAAAAGAGTAGTAAATGTATTTATATTTCCATCTACAGAACCACCTGGATTAGCTGAAGTACATAAACCACATAATAAACCATCTGTAGTTATTGCCTCCAAATTAGGCTGTAAACAATTACTAATAGTATTGGTTACTATAACACTAATCGCAGTTCTTGATGGACTTACACAATCTGTAGACAAATCTCTTGCCTCAACATAAAATGTTTTATTTCCAGTCAAAGCAGGGCTTGGAGTGTAAGTGCTTGTATTTGAAACTAAAGGAGTTCCTCCTGTTGGAACATCATACCATTCATAACCAAATCCTGAAGTAGCCGTAACCGCTAACGTTACCGTTTGTCCTGATTGAATTACAATATTTGAAGAAACAGCAACCGGTGCCGCAGGTCGCGGACTAATTACTACATCTTTCTGAATTCTTGCTGTAGAACAATTACCAATAGAAGCTTCAACAAAATAACTAGTATTTGCTGTTAAGTTAGGTGTATTAAAAGTCGTACCCGTAAATACTAAATTTCCTCCTGTTATAGCATCATACCATCTATAAGTTGTTCCCGCAATTGGAGTCTGAACACTTAAAGTAGTATTACTTCCACTACAAACAGTTGAAGGAGAAGCGTCAATAATTGGAGCTATAGGATTACTAACTGTTACTAAAACTGGAGATCTTTGACTATTAACACAACCATTTCTGGTAATTTCAGTATAATAAGTAGTATCAGCAGTTAAAACTGGAGTAGTATATGCAGCTGTGCTGGCTAATAAAGTCCCCCCCATTACAGCACTATACCAATTAACAGTTTCTCCAACTGCTAAATTGGCTACTAAAGTTGTAGTCTGTCCACCACAAATGTTTATATTTCCAGAAATTACTGGAGCTTTATATCTGTAAGTTGCCTGATATATATCCAAATTAGTCAAAGCTGTTACAACTCCGCCTAATCTAATTTCCACACGATCAAAATTTGCACCTGCAACTACACTCGCTTTAAATCGATTTCCCGAAAGTAGTTGAAGAGTAACCAGAGAATTATTGATAAAAACTCTGTCATTATTGTAAGTAGCTCCATTGTAAGTAGCCAAGCTGACTGCTCCTAATAAAGAAACATCGGCAATTCCGCCTGGTAAAGCCAATTCTACATCTACAATATCACCAGTTTTTCCCGGATTATTAAACTGTAAAGTCTGCTGAATATAGCCATTTACTAAACCTACAGGAAGAGTTAATCTTGCCGCTGTAGCAATATTTCCATCAACAGAAAGATTGGGGTTTGTTGAAGAACAAAGTAAACATAATCCGTTTTGAGTAGTCTGCTGACTATTGGCCTCCAAACAAGTCCCTAACGGATTTGCTAAAACAGTTACTGTTATAGGAACTCTTGCTGTACTTACACATCCGGCAATACTATTACGGGATTCTACATAATAAGTTTTTGAAGCTGTTAAAATCGGAGTTGTAAATGTATTAGAATCTCCCAATAATTTAATTCCTCCTGTTGGAACATCGTACCAATCTAAAACCACACCTACTTCAGATGAAGCACTCAGTGTTGCATTTTGTCCTGATAATATAGTTACACTTTGTGTTAAAACCGTTGCAGGCGCAGGCACAGCAGTAGAAGTAACTGTTACCTGAGTACGAGCAGATTTACAAGTACCAATTGATGCTTCTACATAAAAATCAGAAAGGCCCGTTGATACAATTGGTGCATAAGTATTCCCCGTAGCCAATGCAACGCCACCCGTCGCTACATTATACCAGGAATAGATCGTTCCTGGAACCGGATTTATGACAGATAAAGTAGTTGCCTGAGTTGCTCCGGTAGAACAAATAGCTGTTCCAGCTGTACTTACCGCAGGTAAAACTGGCTCAATTACATTTATAGTAACAGGTAAACGTTCACTGCTTTCACAGCCTGCAACTCTTGAAGTACTCACATAATAAGTAGTAGAAGCTGTCAAAGCTGGCGTTGTGTATGTTGCAGTATTTGAAAGAGCAGTAGTAGCTGTTGGCGAATCGTACCATGCTACTGTTGTTCCTGCTGCTGCAGTAGCAGTAAGCGAAATAGATTGTCCTGTACATACAGATTGTGTTTCCCCTCCTGTTATTGTTGGTTTAGCAAACTGCAAGCGAACATCATACACTCTCAGATTTGACAATAAACTGACAAGACCTCCAACCTGAATCCTAACCTGATCAGAATCAGCAGTCAGCGTATATCTAATAACCCCCATTGTATCTCCGGCTAATAACTGAAGATTTAAAAGAGGACTATTCAATGCGACTGTCGGTCCATTGGTACCCGCTACAGAATTTCTCGGTTGAATACTAGCATTTGACAGTAAACCAACATCTAGTAACGGAGAACTTGAACCGTAGTAAATAACAATCTGATCGCCGGCTTTTGCCATTTGACCAAACGTTACGGTTTCTTGTGCAAAACAAAGTACACCAAGTGCATTTGTCAGTGTTGAGTAAGTACTCAAACTAGCATCATAAGCCAGCGTTGGATTAGTAATTTCTGTAGTACCAAGACAAACACCTCCTATACCGGATGTGTGCGAAACTGGTCTGCAAAAGGTTTGTGCAATGTTTTTATTACAAAAAAGCAATAAAAACAACAAACCTAATAATCTCATCTTAAAGAGGAGATCATGAAAAGTAAATTTTTTTTTCATAATTTGGAAGATTAGAAAATGGACAATAAAACACCTCTCGCAGTAAGTGCACGCACCTACGCAATTAAACAATCAATTAAAAATCAAACAGTTAAAACAAAGTCGTAAGACCTATGAAATAAGTCTCTAAACAAAGTTTCAGAAAAAAATTATGTTGAATTTGGTATACCTGAATATACCAGAGGATAAATCCTATCTACAAGAGATAAAAAGTATTCCGTCTTTTGTGAGAAAAAATGATTGTAGTCACTTTTCTCAGAGGAGTGATTTGTTGCAGGTCTAATTTTCATAACGAAAATTTTTAGTTGACATAGAATTGGGGATAATTCTATTTATATGTAATTTGATTCAATACTTTAAAGAAAATTGATTAGTCTTTCTCTAAACACTTAAGAATTTTTCTTAAGATCTGAACATGTTCATATCAGCACAAATAGTTTTGCTGCTCTTTACAAATCCATCGGTCAGGATTTACAAAAAGCAGAAACTTTAAATATAAAAATTTGGATAAAAAAACAGATTTAGAAATCGCATAGCGATTAGAATCATCATTAAGATGAAATAAGCTTATTAGAATAAAGAATAAAGCTAAAATAAAATAAACAACTAAAGTAAAATTGGTGAAGAAAGTAATTGTCAATTCCATACGCCAGATTTATTAAATTATAATTTGTTTTTGGAAAAAGTACAAAGCAAAAACTTTGTTTAACTTTTGTATTCTAAAATTAAAAAAAACAAAAACACAAAACAAGGATAAATTCTTATAATTTATATCTTAAAATGGAAACTATAATTTTAACAACCTCTGAAAATATCAGAAAAACCTACAGTTTTAACATAATTATGTTGCAAAAATTTTCTTAAAAAAAAGTTCAACAAAAAATGTTAAATAACAAAAAAGAAAGTATAAACTTACAATAAAAAGAATTTTATCGACAAAACTATCCGTTTTTCAGACCAAATACATTAAAAATAAGGTCTTATTACTCAATTTGCTAAAAGATTAAAAAAAAGTAAAAAACGCGTATAATTACCTGCTAAAAAATAAACATTAAATTAAACAAAAGTTAAAAAATAAAAAAAAAGACAAACAATTAACATTCAATTGTTTGTCTTCAAAAAAGTCTTCTTATTCTTATTATGACTCGATAATTGTGTTAATTTGATTAAAAAGTTGTCCGTCGCTTAAAAATGCGCCTTGTTTAATCAATTCAAAAATCGAAATATTTCTTTCGTCAGTAAATACTTTTTTTCCCACTTTCATTTCAATGTTTTCTGTAAACATATTATCACTCAGCCATTGAAGCCCGTCTTTAGTTAAAAAATCAGTTTCAGAAGAAAGCGACTTTAAAACAATAGACTTGATATAAGTATCAAAACATTGAAATAAAAAGATATGATTCTTAGAAAAATGCTCCAAATACTCTGCCCTGGATAGTACACCTTCCCAAATTAAATCTGAAAACACATCCAGCTCTTGTTCTGCAACTTCCGGCTTATTCTCCTTTAGTTCTTCCCATTCTTTTCTATCAATTGTTTGTGTCGCTAAAAAACTGGCAAATTCAGCATGTAATTCATCAAACTGTTCTTTTGTTAATCTTGCGTATTTCATTTTATTTTAGGCTTATCCTTTACGCTATAAACAATAAGCAAAACACTTATTCAAATAACCTTAAGTCAATTAATCAATATTCATTAAACAAAAAAAATCCCGATTTTCATCGGGATTTTTGTATAGTTTTCAAAACTATTACTTTTCAGCAATGATTTCGTATGGTAAATCAACGATTACATCTCTGTGTAAACGAACTGTAGCATTGTATTTTCCAGTACGTTTAACAATACCGCTAGTGATGAATTTTCTATCGATAGCATTTCCAGATTTCTCTAAAGCTTCAGCAATATCGATATTAGTGATAGAACCAAAAAGTTTCTCTCCACCAGCTTTTGCAGTAAGTTTAATTTCAAGAGCTTTTAATGTTTCAGCTAATGCTTTAGCATCAGCGACAATTTTAGCTTCTTTATGTGCTCTTTGTTTTAGGTTTTCAGCTAAAACTTTTTTAGCAGAAGGAGTTGCTAAAGTAGCAAAACCTTGAGGAATTAAAAAGTTACGACCGTAACCAGGTTTTACAGATACTACATCATCTTTAAATCCTAAGTTTTGTACGTCTTGTTTTAAAATAAGTTCCATGTTGTTGTCCTTATATTTTAGAAGTTAGGTTCTGCCTGATACAGAAACCAGCGACTAGAGTTTTTAATTATTTTAATAAATCGGCCACGTATGGCATTAAAGCTAAGTGACGAGCTCTTTTTACAGCTACAGAAACTTTTCTTTGGTATTTTAATGAAGTTCCAGTTAAACGACGAGGAAGAATTTTTCCTTGCTCATTTACGAATTTCAATAAGAAATCAGCATCTTTATAATCGATGTATTTGATTCCAGATTTTTTGAAACGGCAATACTTTTTAGTTTTGTTAGTTTCAATGTTTAAAGGCGTTAAATATCTGATATCTCCGTCTTTTTTTCCTTTTGCAGATTGCTCAATTGTAGACATAATAATTACGCTTTAGTAGATTTTAATTTAGCTCTTCTTCTTTCCGCCCATGAAATAGCATGTTTGTCTAAACTTACAGTTAAGAAACGCATAACTCTTTCGTCACGTCTGAATTCAGTTTCAAAAGCTACAAGAACTTCTCCAGCTACTTTGAATTCGAATAAATGGTAAAAACCACTTTTTTTGTTTTGGATTTCGTAAGCCATTTTTTTAAGACCCCAATCCTCTTTCGATACCATTTCAGCTCCTCTACTAGTAAGAAATTCTTCAAATTTCGTTACTGTTTCCTTCACCTGAACCTCAGATAAAACGGGATTTAAAATGAAAACAGTTTCATAATGATTCATAAATACAATATTTATTTGTTAAAATTGGGTGCAAAAGTAATCATTAAATTTAAATAAACAACACTTTTTTTCTTTTATTCGTCATAATGCAAAAAATATGCGTTCATTTTAGTTTTTTTTCCAAAAAAAACAATACATTTACTACTGCTATCCTGAATTTATTTTAAATTGACATGTTATGAAACTAAATTGTGTTGTTGTAGATGATAGTTCTATACAGAGGACAATTATTGCCAAATTGGTTAATAATCACCCAGGCTTGCATTTAATTGGTGACTTTTCGAATGCAATTGAAGCAAAAAGTTGTATCTCCCTGAATAATATTGACCTAATTTTCCTTGATATAGAAATGCCTGTTATCAATGGTTTTGATTTCCTTGATGGATTAAAATCAAAACCACAAATTATATTTATTACTTCTAAAGCAGAATACGCTTTAAAAGCTTTTGATTACGATGCTACTGATTACCTGCAGAAACCAATTGCTGTTGACCGTTTTAATGCTTCGGTTAAAAGAGCAATCGACATGCACTTACTTAAAAAAGATGTCAAAGAAGAAGAAGGTGAACATATCTTCATCAAAAGTAATTTAAAAAAGCTTAAAATCTTCACTTCAAAAATAAAATGGATTGAGGCTTTTGGTGATTATGTGAGAGTAGTAACAGAAGATGACAGCAACCTGGTTCTTTCTACAATGAAATCTTTTGAAAACGATTTATCAAAAGACAAATTCATTCGTGTTCACAAATCATACATTATTAATATAGATAAGGTAGAGCGTTTTAATAGTAAATTCGCTGAAATTGGCATTACAAAAATACCTTTAAGCCGTAACAAAAAAGAAGACTTAGTAAAAGCACTTTCTACTCCTTCTTAATTACAGCTAATAAAAATCGACATTCACAACAACTTTTATAGCTCTGTATTGAGCAACAGCTTCAAAACTATTCAGCATTTTCTGAATAGTTTTTTTTGTATTCCCCAAATGCTGATTGTGTGGAATCTTAATTAAGATAGTTCTGATATACTCATTTCGTATTCTGCTTATCGCAGGCTCTTCTGGTCCCAAAACAGGAATTCCTAGATTCTGACTTAAAACCTGATACAGCCACATTGCCCCTTCTTTAAGTTTATCGTAATCACGATGTTTCAAAGTCAGTTTTATAATTCTGAAATAAGGAGGATATTTGTAGATCTGTCGATCGTATAACTGCTCCTTATACATACCTATATAATTATGGTTGGTAACCTGCTGAATGGTATTATGATTTGGATTGTAAGTCTGAATCACAACCTTTCCTTGTTTTTCAGATCTTCCTGCTCTTCCTGCAACCTGCGTCATCATTTGAAAACTGCGCTCAAAAGCTCTGAAATCCGGATGATGAAGCATATTATCGGCATTCATAATTCCAACCAAACTCACATTATCAAAATCCAAACCTTTAGCCAGCATCTGTGTTCCTACCAAAATATCAATCTCTCTGTTTTTAAAGGTATCGATAATTTTCTCAAATCCAAATTTACCACGAGTGGTATCCTGATCCATTCTTCCAATTTTTGCTTTTGGAAAAATGGAAGACAACTCCTGTTCTATTTGTTCTGTTCCAAAACCTTTAGTCGTCAAATCAATACTCGAACAGCTATGACAATGGGTTGGTTTTGCAATCGAATAACCACAATAATGACATCTTAGCTGATTTTTATTCTTGTGATAAGTTAAACTCACATCGCACTGCTGACAATGCGGTACATGTCCGCAAGTCATACATTCTATTACAGGAGAATATCCTCTTCTGTTTTGAAACAAAATTACCTGCTCTCCCAACGATAAAGCCTCAGCAATTTCTTCAGTCAAAACATCACTAAAATGACCAGTCATTCTTTTTCTAAAATACTTATCTTTTAAATCGACTAAAATAATTTCAGGAAGGCGGACATTTTTATAACGTTCTGAAAGGGTAACCAAACCATATTTATCACTCTTTGTATTAAAATAGGTTTCGATACTTGGAGTTGCAGAACCTAATAACACTTTGGCATTATGAAAATTAGCCAAAACTATTGCAGAATCTCTCGCATGATACCTTGGTGCAGGATCGGTCTGTTTAAAGGTCTGTTCGTGTTCTTCATCAATAACCAACAATCCTAAATCATTAAAAGGCAAAAACAAAGCCGACCTTGCTCCTATTACAATCTGAGCCTTTGGGGAATTTTCGAGTGCCTGTTTCCAAACCTCAACTCTTTCGTTATTGCTGTATTTGGAATGAAAAACAGCCACTTTATCTCCAAAATGCAGACGTAATCTCGAAACCAATTGTGTTGTAAGTGCAATTTCCGGAAGCAGATATAAAACCTGTTTTCCTGTTTCTAAATATTCTTCAATTAATTTAATGTAGATTTCTGTTTTTCCACTTGAAGTAACACCATGCAACAGACAAACTTCTTTCTCTGCTAAACTTTCTTTAATTTCCAGAAAAGCTTTTTCTTGCGCCTCACTTAACTGTAGTTCTTTTTCTGATTTTTCTCCATTAAATGAAACACGATCCTGTTGCAAATAATATTCTTCAAAGATTTCCTTTTCTATTAATGCTTTTACAACTGTAGAAGTTGATCCGGAAACTTCAGTCAATTTCTTAACAGTAATAGGTTTCTTTTCTGAAGCACTAAGCTGAAAATAAGCCAAAACAATCTCTCTTTGTTTATTGGCATTTTTTAAAGTTTCAAGTAATTCTGCCAATCCATTATCCGATTCGTATTTAGAATGTAATTTCACATATCGAACCAACTTAGGCTTATAGCTTTCTTTGATTTCTTCTTCCAGAAAAATAATATCCCTCGCTATTAATTTCTGCAGAACCGGAAGTATGTTTTTCTTATTTAAAATAGAAGCAATTTCATGAACTGTAAGCGAACTTTGATGCTGGAGTGCTTCATAAATCAGGAATTCATCATCTGAAAGTTCAGAATCATTTACCAAAACATCTGGTTTATGCGAAACCACTGTTTCACTTTCCAACAATAATCCGCTAGGAAAAGCACCGCGATACACGTCACCAATACCACACATATAATAATTCGCCACCCAAAGCCAGTGTTTTATCTGAGTTTCGGTTGCGATTGGTTTTTCGTCTAAAATCTGATGAATTTCTTTGGCTTCGTATAGTGTTGGCGCATTTTCATGCACCTCTAATACAAGTGCCGTATAAATTTTGCTTTTACCAAAAGGCACTGCCACGCGCATTCCTTTTTTAATAAAATGGAATTCGGCCTCAGAAACACGGTAAGTGAACGTTTTTGCTAAAGAAAGCGGTAAAATAACTTCGATAAAAAACATGTGCTATATATAGGATTGCAAAGTTACTTTTTTCCAGCAGATTTTTTAGCCAGATACTCATTAACCAATTTATCAGTATGATTTAGAGATTCAATATTCCTCCAATCATCATGTCCAGGAATAATAAACTTTGGATTTTTAAATTTGGTTTTTACATTACTAATCGATTTCTTCCATTCTTTTACATTCGCATCACCTAAATAACCTAAATCCTGCGCATCGGCACTTTTTACAAAACAGCCTCCGTAAAGCACTTTTTCTTTATCAAACCAAACCACAATATTGTCTGGCGCATGACCTTTTCCCGCATAATAAACTTCGAACTTATGCTGACCAACGGTAAATATTGTGTCATTCGGAATTACAAATTCTGCTCTGGGTTCTTTTTTCTTTTTAAGAATATCATCCGTCAATTTAATGGAGTAAGTCTTAACTCCTTTTTTTCTGTAAAAGTCAAAACCTCCTGCTCTATCATCATGAGAATGCGTCGCAAAAAGCATAACCACCTGTTTATGATGTTTTACTTTTATAGAATCCAGCAAAGGCTGAAACTGTGTTTTATCCCAAGGAGCATCAAAAAGCACAACGCCTTTATCTGTTACCAGATATAAGGCATTGGCGGAAATCTTGTTTCCTTTATAATCATTAAAGGTTCTATAAACATAAAAGTCACCCGTAAGATGACTTATTTGTAAAGGCGAATTCTTAGATTGTCCAAAGCTATTTGAAACGATTGCTAAGAATAAAATTATCGAAGCTAATTTTCGCATTTAGATTTTATAATTAATTTTTTACTCGTGTCCAATATTGTGTTCTTCCCATCAAAGAAATTCCCACATAACCGCGAAGTTTCAATTTATCCGCAGATTCCAACGAAATATAACACTTGTATTTTTTACCGCTTGTTGGATCTAAAATTGTTCCTCCGTTATATTCCGAACCATCTTTTTTAAGACCATTAATAATAACCATTCCTAAAATCGGTTTATTCTTTTCAGCACCATCACATTTTACACAAACATCTTTTTTATGATTCTCACGAAGTATATCTACAATCTTTCCATATATTTTTCCTGATTTTTCGTAAATCTCTACTACCGATTTTGCTTCGCCTGTTTCGTCGTCAATGGTTTTCCATTTTCCAATTACACTTTGGCTTTGCATGGTCAGGGCAAAGAAGAACACTCCGATAGTTAGCGCTAATTTTTTCATATTTTTTGTTTTTTTTGTTTTAATTTTCTGATAGAAGCGTTCAATTCGAACCCTAAAAGCAGAATCATACAGTTTATCCAAATGTAAAACATTAGAATTAATAATGTCCCAATTGAACCATAAAGTTCGTTATATTTTGAGAATTTTATAACCCAAATCCCAAAAAAGAATGAAGATATAACAATTAAGACGGTTGTAAAAACAGAACCAATGCTAATAAAAGGTACTTTATTGTACTGTTTTGTACCATAACGTAATAATATTGAAGATGTTATCAAAATCATTAAAATAACGAATAAATACCTTCCTAAAATAATCAGCGGAATACGATCGCTCAACACATCCTGAATGATTGTTTTTTGAATAAAAACCTCAAAAACAACTATCGTTGCCACAGTAACAAAGAGTATAACGGTCATAACAAGTGAAATAGCCAAAGCGACCAAATATTGCCTGAAAAAACCTCGTTTATCAAAAACGTGTTTAGAAGATTCGAAACCGCTTAAAATTCCGTTAATACCATTTGCCATCAAAAAAATAGAAAGCAAAAATCCCGAGGACAATAAGCCCGAATGACTATTATTCAGGATATCGCTGATAATTTTACTAATAGCGTCATAAGTATTTGGCGGAACACTTTGCTGGACAAATTGCAGAAAATCTTCCTGAAAATTATCAATCGGAATAAATGGGATTAAGTTCAGAATAAATAGCGCAAAAGGAAATAAAGCCATAAAAAAGCTAAAAGAAACCGCACTGGCATGATAAGAAAATGCACCTTCAAGAATACCTAAAGTGTACATTTCAAGCAAATCATACAGCGAAAAACCTTCTAACCAAGGAAGCTTTATTCTTTTTAAAAGTCGGGCCAAATTGCGTATAATAGGCAGTTTCTCAATCCGAGCTTCTATCTCTTGCGACATATCTTATGATTTTAGATTTTTGAGTTTAGATTTTAGATTACCAAAAACTAACTCATAACTCATAACTTATAACTCAAAACTCAAAACTTCCCTAAAAAGCTTTCAAACTCAAATCCATGTTGTAAACAGAATGTGTTAAAGCTCCGGATGAAATATAATTTACACCGCACAAAGCATATTCTCTAACTGTTTTTTCACTTATATTTCCTGAAGATTCTGTCTGACATTTGGATCCAATCAGTTTTACGGCTTCTTTGGTATCTTCGTAATTAAAGTTATCAATCAAAATTCTATGAACTCCGTCACTCAGTAAAATCTCTCTAATTTCGTCTAAATTACGAGCTTCTACAATAATCTTTAAATCAAGATTGTTGGCTTTCAAATATTCTTTTGTTTTAGAAATAGCACGCGTGATTCCGCCTGCAAAATCAATATGATTATCTTTAAGCATTATCATATCGTACAAAGCGTAACGATGATTCTCTCCACCTCCTATTTTAACAGCCCATTTTTCTGCGGCTCTAAAATTTGGTGTTGTTTTGCGCGTATCTAATATTTTAGCATTTGTGCCTTCTAAAAGCTGCATCAAATGATTCGTTTTTGTAGCAATTGCCGACATACGCTGCATAGTATTTAAAACCACTCTCTCTGATTTCAGAATAGATTGTGAGCTTCCGGAAACTTCAAAAACAACTTCACCATATTCTACATGCGTTCCATCTTCAATATATGTTTTTACTTTTAGTTTTGGATCTACGTATTCAAATATCATTTTAGCAAGTTCAACACCGGCAATAATTCCCTGATCTTTTACTAATAATTTTGCCTGACCATGAGCCGTATCAGGAATGCAGGCCAGAGAACTGTAATCTCCTGTACCAACATCTTCTCTAATCGCATTGCTTATCAAAAGCTGTAATTCTGATTGAAACTGAACTTTACTTATCATTTCCTTATTTTTAATAATACGCTAAATTAGAACTTATTTTATGGAATTAAAAGTTTACTTTTTGCGAAAAATTACTTAAAACATTAAATATCTCTTTTTTAACCCTTAAGATAGTATGAAAAATAAAGTTACAATTCTTAACAAAACTTAACCCCTTAATAAGCGATCAATTAAATATCTTTGAGGTTTATTCAAACAAAAATCATGGGATTAATTAAAGATATTTACTCGGTTTCTTTTTACGAAAATTTTAGCAAAGCTGTCGCTGAAGTCCATCCAACATTCGAAAAACAAAAATTTATTGAAGCTATTTTTGATGGAAATTTTACCCAAAAAGAATGGAAAGAAAGAATGAAACATACTACTGTTGTTTTTCATCAGTTTATGCCTCAAAATTTTCCTGAAGCTGTTGCTTTAATTGACAAAATCATAGAAAACTTAAGAAAAAATAATTTTGCCGACAGTAATCTGGCCTTCATTTTCTTTGCCGATTATATTGAAATTTACGGTTTAGAAGATTTTGAAACTTCCAAAAAAGCCTTTGTTTCTGTAACACAATTTATCAGTTGTGAATTTGCCGTTCGCCCTTTCATCTTAAAATACAAAGAACAAATGATTGACGAAATGATCAAATGGTCATTACACAAAAATCATCACGTGCGTCGTCTAGCAAGTGAAGGTTCACGCCCAAGATTACCCTGGGCAATGGCGATTCCTTTTTTGAAGAAAGATCCCTCTTATATTTTGCCGATTTTAGAGAATTTAAAAAACGATTCTTCCGAATATGTCCGAAGAAGTGTAGCCAATAATTTAAATGATATTGCCAAAGATAATCCGCAGATTGTATTGGAAACTGCTTCTAAATGGAAAGGTCACAGCAAAGAAACTGACGGAATCATCAAACACGGATGCCGAACTTTATTAAAACAAGGACATCCCGAAATTCTCAGTCATTATGGTTTAGAAAGCAGTAATATTGAACTTTCGTCTTTCGAAATTAAAACACCGACGGTAAAAATTGGCGATTATCTTCAGTTTCAATTTCATTTAAACAATAAAAACGAAGAACCAAAAACGGTTCGTTTAGAATATGCTATTCACTATAAAAAAGCAAAAGGACATTTGGCTAAAAAAGTCTTTAAAATCAGTGAAAAGATTTACCATCCGAATCAATTAACTAAGATTGAAAGAAACCAGTCTTTTAAATTGATTACAACGAGAGTTTTTTATACCGGAGTGCATCATTTATCGATTATTATTAATGGTACTGAGAGTGAAGTTTTGGAATTTGAGTTGATTGATTAAACAAAAAGAATTCTCTCTTTTCTGTCATTCGGAACGAGGAATCACACTAGAAACTACACAAAGTAAAGCGCCAATCTTTGTCGAATCCCGAGTGTGATTCCTCGTTCCTCTGAATGACAAACTGAAATGCATAGAAATAAAGCGTTTGAATTATTCTACATTTTCCCTACTTTTATAGATAATACAAAAAACAAGCTTTCTTAATCTAAATTAAGTTACAGATTTCTATCACAACTGTAATTTTGTTTTCAAATAAAATAATACCACATGTCAAATATCAGTTTAATTATCGAAGAACGTGCCGCCAATATTGGCAACTTTATGGTAGGTCGTTTATTGCCTTTCCGTGAAAAAAGAGCTGTCGGACCATTTGTATTTATCGATCATATGGGACCTGCACATTTAAGTGATCATGAAAATATGGATGTTCCGCCACATCCGCATATTGGACTTTCAACGCTTACATTTTTGTTTGAAGGAAGCATTATGCACCGCGACAGTTTAGGAACAGAATTAGAAATAAAACCAGGCGCCGTAAACTGGATGACTGCCGGAAAAGGAATCGTACATTCTGAAAGAACTCCCGAATATTTAAGACATTCAGACAAAATGCTTCACGGATTACAGATCTGGGTGGCACTTCCAAAAGAATTAGAGCAAATGGAGCCTAATTTTACACATGTTGAAGCAGATGATATTCCGGCTTGGGAAGAAGATGGCGTTTCGTACAAATTAATTGCCGGTGAAGCTTTTGGTGAAAAATCTCCGGTTCCTGTTTATAGTCCGTTGTATTTTATTGAGATTAAAAGCAAAGAAGCTAAAAAAATCAATATTGGAAACCATTTATTTGGTGAGAGCGGTTTGTATATTTTAGAAGGAAGTATTAAAAATGGAGAACATACATACGATCCAAGACAAATTTTAATTACAACTGAAGCTTCTCTTTGTGAATTTGAAATTTCTGAAAACTCTACTGTTTATATTTTTGGTGGACAGCCGTTTCCTGAAGAACATTTCATCTTTTGGAACTTTGTTTCATCAGACAAAAACCTCATCGAAAAAGCAAAAAAAGACTGGACAGAACAAACTTTCCCAAAAGTTCCCGGAGAAACAGAATTTGTGCCATTACCTGAACCAAGAATCAAATAATTTATGGATACAATCTCAGCAAAAATAGATACACGTTTGTATCGAACAGAAATAAAATCAGCTAGTGATAATGTTTTAATTTCTGATGAACCTCAGGAATTAGGCGGAAAAAATTTAGGATTAAATCCAACAGAACTTCTGGCCGCTTCATTAGCTTCCTGTACGGTAATTACTTTGCGAATGTATATCAATCGTAAACAATGGGACGT
Source organism: Flavobacterium notoginsengisoli (assembly GCF_042686225.1). Taxonomy (NCBI): domain Bacteria; kingdom Pseudomonadati; phylum Bacteroidota; class Flavobacteriia; order Flavobacteriales; family Flavobacteriaceae; genus Flavobacterium; species Flavobacterium notoginsengisoli. The sequence continues at coordinate 1,017,837 of NZ_JBHUOT010000001.1, read as the reverse complement.
TTCTGAAATCAACGCCAAAATTGATTTTGAAAGAGATTCTGAAAGAGGTGTTTCGGTATTTACACGAAAAATCGAAGTAATTGGAGAAATTAATGACGAACAAAGACAAAGATTAGAAACGATTGCAAACAGCTGTCCAATCCATAAAACATTGACACATTCAATCGAAATCAAAACCACACTAATATAATTATCATGGAAATTCAACAAATAAACGATATAAGAAAAGGCTATTTTGAAGCCATTGAAGACGGAAAAGAAGCAGGAAAAATGACCTATACTTGGGCAGGGGATTCCAAATTTATAATTGACCACACAGAAGTAAGCCCAGATTTTAACGGAAAAGGTGTCGGCAAAAAATTGGTTATGGCAGCTGTAGAATATGCCAGAAACAATAACCTTAAAATTATTCCGCTTTGTCCTTTTGCAAAAAGCGTTTTTGATAAAGTTGAGGAAATTCGTGATGTGCTTTTTTCTTAAAGGTGCTGAGATACTAAGATGCTAAGGTTCTAAGATTTTTTAACCGCAAAACACGCTAAGAATTACGCAAAGTTCGCAAAGTTTTTTAGACATAGCTTTGCGAACTTTTGCGCTTCTATTAAGCCTCGCATGGAATAAAACCTTAGCGAACTTTGCGGTAAAAAAACGCCCCAACAAATTCGGTTTTCAAATTTTCGCAGAAAGTCGTATATTTGCGCGTAATTTAATCTTAGAGTATGACAAGAATAATTACAATTTTCTGCATTTTTATAGCACAAATCGGCTTTTCTCAAACTGCTGAGAGTTATTTAGAAAAAATCAGAAATAATGAAGCGCTCTTAACCGCTTTCTTCCAACAAATGCCTAAAGGAGGCGATTTACATCACCATTTTTCAGGATCCGTTTATGCAGAACCTCTTTTGGAAAGAGCCATTGCAGAAGACTTTTATTTGAATTTAGAAACTATGGCAGTTTCTAAAACCAAGCCTGAGAATGGAAACTGGGAAAACTTTTCATCACTTACCAAAAAAGGAAAATTAGATTCTTACGAACAACAGATAATGCAAACCTGGTCGGTTAAAGACTATAATGGTTCTGTCCCTTCTGACGATCAGTTTTTTGATTCTTTTATGAAATTTGAACCTACAATCAAAGGTCATTTTGCAGAAGGAATGCTTGAATTAAAAAAACGAGCCATTGCTGAAAACGTTACTTATATCGAAACACAATTATCTACAATTCCGTGTGATATGAATGTTTCAGATTTAACTGATTTCAATACAAAACTTCGAGAGGCTTCTATTCAAAAAGATGAAAAAGCGGTTCTGAAACTTTTGGATGAATTGTATAAATCACTTCAGAAAAAAGAGGCTAAAAAATACGCTGAAGATTTCAATACTAATTTCATCGCAAAACTTCACAAAGATTTAAAAATAGATGATGAAAAATTCACGATGCGTTATCAAAACTTCGTATTGCGTTTTATGGAACCGGTAGATTTATTCAAAAATCTGGTGATTGCTTTTATTTCGTCAAGCGAAAGCAAACTAACAGCTGGCGTAAATATCGTTTCTCCGGAACACGGGCAGACTTCTATGAAAGATTACTGGCTTCATATGGTCATGTTTAAATACTGTCATTCTAAATTTCCTGACGTAAAATACACACTTCACGCAGGCGAGTTGACTTTAGGTTTGGTTCAGCCGGAAGAATTAACCTGGCATATTAACGATGCCATTTATATAGCAGGCGCAAATAGAATTGGTCACGGAGTTGACATTGCTTACGAAGCTAATTCGTACGATTTATTGAAATACATGTCTCAAAAAAACATTCCGATTGAGATCAATTTAGTGAGCAACGAGTTCATTTTAAAAGTAAAAGAAAACAGACATCCGTTTACACTTTACAAAGAATTCAATGTGCCAATTGTAATCAGTACAGACGACGCAGGAATTTTAAGGAGTAACATGACGGAGCAATATGTTTTACTGGCTAAAAGATATCCTGATGTGAATTACGAAACAATTAAAAAATTTGTTTACAACAGTATTAATTATAGTTTCATTCAGGACGCATCGGTTAAAAAACAATTAATTAAAGATTTAGACAACCGTTTTAAATCTTTTGAAGCGAAGTTTTCTAAAAACTAATCTGTGCGAGATTGCACGCAGATTTTAAACAGATTTAAGCAGATTAGCGCAGATTCTTTTGTTCAAAATATTATAAAAATAAAATCTGCTGAATCTGCTAAATCTGCGAGAATATAATTTTCTCCCGCAGATTTAGCTGATCAAGCAGATAAAATAATTTACTATGATTTTAGAAAGTGCATTTCTATATGTAAAACCAGAATTAGCCAATCAATTTGAAGCTGATTTTGCAAAAGCAAGTCAATACATTTCATCAATAGATGGTTATTTAGGGCATCGTTTGGAAAAGTGTCTTGAAGTCGAAAACAAATATCTTTTGCTGGTGGACTGGAATACACTTGAAGACCACACAGTAGGTTTTAGAACCTCTGAAGTGTATTTAGAATGGAAAAAGATTCTACACCATTATTACGAACCATTTCCAATTGTAGAACATTTCGAAACCGTTTTTGAGAATAAAAAATAATAGCTATGCTTTGTGCTAAAAAAATTAAACACATAGAAACATAGATTTTAAAGTAAATTAGGAATATAAGAATTTAGAAAAAATCTAGATTTTAACACATAGATTACAATTGAAGCTATGTGCATTGATGCAAGTGAAACGCCTTTTACAGACAAAGAGAAACTATGTCTCTATGTGTTTAAATTAAATTCGTGCCAATTCGTGCAATTCGTGGCAAAAAAGAAAACAAAACAATGAATATTAAACTTATCGCCATAGGCAAAACAGATAATAAATCGCTTCAGACTTTGATCGACGATTATACCAAACGTTTGTCCTTTTATGTCAAATTTGATCTGGAGATTATTCCCGACATCAAAAACGTAAAAAACTTATCTGAAAGCCAGCAAAAAGAAAAAGAAGGCGAATTGATTTTATCGAAACTTTCCCCAACCGACCAATTAATTTTATTGGATGAAAACGGAAAAACATTCTCAAGCGTTGGTTTCTCTGAAGAATTGCAAAAGAAAATGAATTCAGGCGTTAAAACTTTGGTTTATGTAATTGGCGGGCCTTACGGATTTTCTGAAACCGTTTATAAAAAAGCACAGGGAAAAGTCTCGCTATCGTTAATGACGTTTTCACATCAAATGGTTCGTTTGTTTTTTATAGAACAATTGTACCGTGGATTTACGATTTTGCGAAATGAGCCTTATCATCATCAGTAGATTTTTTTAAGGGATAAAGGCCGAGAGAAACAAAGGTTCAAAGTTTTTTCTAAAGCTTCAAGTTTTAAAAAATGTACTCTACTGGAAGTTTGTCGAGATTGTAAGTCACTTCTTTTTGCAGTAGAATTTTATATTGGAGATATTCTTCGTAACTCATATTTTTATCAAACAGAAAGACTAAATCTGGAACTTTTTCAAATTTTATACTGTAAAATTGCTTTAATATTTCTGCTATTTTTATTTCTTGATTTCCCACAAAAACCTGTTGTTTTCCTTTTTTAAAGTAAACTATAAAACTTCCTTTAGCAGGTTTTTCCATTTTATAGAACACTTTCGTGAAAGGCAGAAAAGCTAAATTCTTTCCAATAGAATCTGCATAAGAATAATAGTTCTCAGATTCTTCATTCTGATGCATCTTTTCAGTTCGCTTTTTATCCTGCATTTTCATTACTTGCGGAATTACCAACTTTAAAGGAAGACGTTTGTCTACATTCAAAATCCAGTTGGTTGAAATGATCGCGCTTTTTCGGTTTAAATCGGCAATTGTATCTTTTCCTTCTGTTTTAAAAAAGATATAAATGGGCGAATGATCTTGTACGTCTTTTACAATTGTAACGTTTGATTTTGGCAACAATACATCTTCTTTTTTTCCGCAGGAGAAAAGAAGAAAAGCGATAACTAAAGTGAAGTATTTCATCATATTTATTTTTTACCCAAAGAATTAACACAACGTTTGTCATTCCGAGGAACGAGGAATCACACTCGAAACTCGACAAAGATTGGCGACATTCTGTGAGGAAACACTAGTATGATTCCTCGTTCCTCGGAATGACAAAACGATTGCTTAAATATTATTATAAACTCATTTTATTAAACAAAGTAACACATTCTACCGCCTCTTTCACATCATGAACTCTCAAAATTTTTGCGCCTTTAGTCAAAGCAATCGTATTCAGAAAAGTGGTTCCGTTTAAAGCTTCTTGCGGTGTAATATCAAGTGTCTTATAAATCATCGATTTTCTTGAAATACCAACTAAAACAGGCAATTCCAATAAAGTAAAAAGTTCCATTTGTTTCATCACTTCATAGTTTTGATCAGTAGTTTTGGCAAAACCGAAACCAGGATCCAAAATCAAATCGTTGATTCCTAAAGCTCTTGCTTGTTGCACTTTTTCAGAAAAATAAAAAAGCATTTCTTTTACAATATCCTCATATTGCGTCAAACTCTGCATCGTCTGCGGATTACCTCGCATGTGCATCATAATGTATGGAACGTTGTATTTGGCAATTACTTCAAACATTTTATCGTCCAATTCGCCGGCTGCAATATCATTTATGATTGCTGCACCGCTTTCTATACTCGCTTTGGCAACTTCAGCTCTAAAAGTATCAATGGATAATAATGCTTCTGGAAAATGCTTTAAAATCAATTCTATTGAGGGAACAATTCGGTCGATTTCTTCTTGTTCTGAAACAAATTCGGCACTTGGTTTACTGGAATAAGCACCAATATCGATAAATGTAGCTCCTTCAGAAAGCATTTTATCAACTTGTGAAATAATTTCGTCTTCGTTTTTATATTTTCCTCCGTCAAAGAAAGAATTTGGCGTTACATTCAAGATTCCCATCACTTTTGGAATCGTTAAATCTATAAGTTTGCCTTTGCAGTTAATAAACATTTGGTTTCAAGTTTTATTTGTTTAAAGTTCCAAGTTCATGCAGATTACGCAAGTTTGGGAACTTGAAACCTGAAACCTGAAACATTTTTTCAGTTTCAAGTTCGCAGCGTTAACAATTTGTTTAGAAAAAACTTGAAACAAAGAAAACCTGAAACTTGAAACTCTTAAAAAATTATCCTTATTTTTGAAGAAATTTTAGCAAATATACAGCATATAAATGAAGAATACTTCCGAAGAGTTTGATAATGTTATCGCGGTTTGCCGTACGTTGTTTATCAATAAAATGACAGATTATGGCAGTGCGTGGAGAATTTTAAGATTACCATCGCTTACTGATCAGATTTTTATAAAAGCACAAAGAATTAGAAGTTTACAGGAAAACGAAGTCCGTAAAGTGGATGAAGACGAAAAAGGAGAATTTATCGGAATCATCAATTATTCTATAATGGCTTTGATTCAGTTAGAATTAGGCGTTGTAGATCAGCCGGATCTTGATGTTGAAAAAGCAACTGAATTATATGATGCTAAAGTAAAACTGACCAAAGATTTAATGGAAGCTAAAAATCATGATTACGGAGAAGCCTGGCGTGATATGCGTGTGAGTTCTTTAACCGATTTGATTTTGCAGAAATTACTTCGCGTAAAACAAATTGAAGATAATAAAGGAAAAACAATAGTATCTGAAGGAATAGATGCAAATTATCAGGATATGATTAATTATTCGGTTTTTGCTTTAATCTTAGATCCAATAAACAAATAAAATCCAATATTTCAAATTCCAAAATCCAAGTAAGATTGGAATTTGGGATTTTTTTATTGAATTTTTAAATTTAAATATTAGCCATGAAAAACATCATTACCCAATTCTCCCGATTATTTGTCGGTGTCCTATTTATCATTTCCGGATTAATAAAACTAAATGATCCTGTCGGATTCTCTTATAAACTGGCAGAATATTTTAGCGAGCCGGTTTTCAACATGCCTTTTTTAGAGCCATTGGCTTTAGGGCTGGCAATCTTTCTGGTAATTTTAGAAGTAGTTTTAGGTGTAATGCTTTTGGTAGGTTACAAGTCAAAACTAACGATCTGGGCATTATTGCTTTTAATTGTTTTCTTTACGTTCCTTACCTTCTACTCTGCTTATTTTGATGTGGTAAAAGACTGTGGTTGTTTTGGCGATGCTTTACACTTAACACCTTGGCAGTCGTTTACAAAAGACGTTGTTTTACTATTCTTTATTTTGATTTTATTCATCAATAAAAAATTAGTAAAACCATTGTTTTCAAAATTAGTTACCAATATAATTACTTTAATTTCCATTATTTTATGTGTATTTATGGCAGTTTGGGTTTTAAATCATAATCCGATAAAAGATTTCCGTCCGTATAAAGTGGGTACCAACATCGAGAAAGGAATGGAAATTCCGGAAGGTGCACCAAAATCAGTTGTAGAAATGATTTTCATCTACAAAGTAAACGGTGTTGAAAAGGAATTTACGGAGAAAGATTTAATGAATATCCCGGAAGGTGCAACATTCGTTGACAGAAAAGACAAAATAATTTCTGAAGGTTACATTCCGCCAATTCATGATTTCACCATGACTAAAGATGATTCCGATTACAAAGAAGAGTTGTTAAAAGAGCCAAAACTATTAATTTTTGTTACTTACGATTTGAATCTATCCAATCCCGAAGGAATGAAAAAATTAGCAAAAGTAAGTGCTGATGCAAAAGCTAAAGGATATAAAGTGATTGGAATGACTGCTTCCGGAGCAGATGAAATAGCAAAAGCTAAAAAACAATATAACCTGGATACTGAATTCTATTTCTGCGACGGAACAGCTTTAAAAACCGTTGAAAGAGCGAATCCAAGTATTGTGATTGTACAAAACGGAACTATTGTTCAAAAAGTACATTACAACGATGTTGATGATTTGAAATTATAAAGTTTTAAACCTAAAATTAACAACGCCAATTTTTCTATTAATTTAGTTGAATTGGCGTTTTATTTTGACTTAAACTTAAGTAAGAAAAATAGTAAATCATATATTTTGTTATCTATATTTGTTTCAACCATTAAAAAAAAGCAAACTAATTCATGAAACAAATCTCAAAATCATTCCTGACCTTTTTACTAACTACTTTCTTAATTCAAACAAGTTTTAGTCAATCCGAAACATCAAAAAAAGACCAACGTTATATCTTTTTCCTTCACAATAAGTTTATAGAAGAAAATCCTTTAGACGTTGCACATCCAGAATATGGAAAAGCTGAATACAATGAAATTTTAGCTTCTTTACGAAAAGACGGTTTTATTGTCTACAGCGAAATCAGAAAGAAAAACACGAATGCATACGATTATGCTGAAAAGATAACGAAACAAATCAAAAAACTTGTAAAACAAGGAATTGCTCCAAATAAAATTACCGTAATTGGAACTTCTAAAGGTGGTTATATAGCACAATATGTTTCAACTTTTGTAGCCAATCCAGACATGAATTTTGTTTTTATTGGATGTTTCAGAGATGTCGACATAAAAGAAATTCCGGATATTAATTTCTGTGGTAATATTTTAACGATTTACGAAAAATCAGATATTTATGGTGTTTCAGCAATCAAACGCAAAGAAACTTCAAAACTTAAAGTCAATCATTTTAAGGAAATTGAATTGAATACCAATTTAAAACATGGTTTTTTATACAAAGCTTTAGACGAATGGATTGTTCCGAGTAAAAAATGGGCAAATGGAAACTATGAACTGAAATAAAATTTCAAAAAAATAAAATAATTAAGTCTTCAAATGATTCCATTTATTTGAAGACTTTTTTATTGAAATCTGACGTTTTTTTGCTCTCAAAATTATTCTTCAAATCAAAAATTCAATCTTTTTTTTGAATTCAAAAAGCAAGGTTAAAAAAATTACCTGATTTTCTCCTGTACTATTACGTTTTCATTCCTGCTTTTGTAACCAAAATTTAACTTATTGTTACAAAACAAACGAGTCTTCAAATTTTGTTAATCTCCATTTGGCTTTCAAATTGTTTGTTTAACTTTGTGAATTCAGTACTTAATTTTAAAAATAATTTATTTTACATATGAAACAAATTGCTTTAGTAGTAATTGCATTTATTACCTTTTCTTGCTCACAAGCTCAAAAAACAGCTTTTTCTAAAGAAGCTCTATCTGAAAAATTATTAGGAACAGACGATAGCCAAACTACCTTTAAAAACATCTTAAAAAAATACAAGGGCAAAACTTTAGTTATCGAAGTTTGGGCTTCATGGTGTGGTGACTGCGTAAAAGCAATGCCAAAATTAAAAGAATTACAAGCTAATAATCCTGATGTATCTTACTTATTCATTTCTGCTGATAAAACTGCTGATAAATGGAAAGCCGGAATTGAAAAACACGAATTAAACAAAGGCGATCATTATATGATGAATGACGGAATGAAAGGTCTTTTCGGAAAAGCTATCGATCTGGACTGGATTCCAAGATACATTGTTGTAGATAAAACCGGTAAAATTGTGCTTTATCGCGCTATCGAAACAGATTTTGCTAAAATTGACGAAACTTTAAAATCATTGAAATAATTTTTCAATAACAATATCAAATTTCAATGTCAAAATTCAATTTCAATTTTGACTCCCTTCAAAAACAAAAAATTAAAAAATAATAAAAACTACCAAAATGAGAAAATCGATTGTTGCAGGAAACTGGAAAATGCATAAAAATGCGGCGCAGACTGAAGAATTATTAAACGAATTAGTAGCTAAAATTCCAGCTAAAACAAATGCACAAGTAATTGTAGCTCCAACATTTGTAAACTTACAAGCTGCTGCTGCAAAATTAAAAAATACCACTATCGGCGTTTCTGCTCAAAATGTTCACCAGGCAGAAGGCGGTGCTTTTACTGGAGAAATTTCTGCTGATATGTTAACTAGCATTGGTGTTAACACTGTAATTTTAGGTCACTCTGAGCGTAGAGCTATTTTCAACGAAACAGATGCTTTAATCGCAAACAAAGTAGATACTGCTTTAAAACATGACATGACTGTTATTTTCTGCTTCGGAGAAGAATTAAAAGACCGTCAGTCTGATAATCACTTCAACATTGTTGAGAATCAATTACGTGACGGATTATTCCACATCGCAAAAGAATCTTGGTCAAAAGTGGTTTTAGCTTATGAGCCAGTTTGGGCTATCGGAACTGGAGAAACTGCTTCACCAGAACAAGCACAAGAAATGCACGAATTCATTAGAGAAACGATCCGTAAAGCTTTTGGAGCTGAAATCGCTGATGAAGTTTCTATTTTATACGGTGGTTCTGTGAAACCTGAAAACGCAAAAGAAATCTTCTCTAAACCAGACGTAGACGGTGGTTTAATTGGAGGTGCTGCTTTAAAAGCTGATGATTTCTTAGCAATTGTAACAGCTATCTAAATCTTTTTTTTTCAACAACAGATTAAAAGGATTCACACAGATTTCTTTAAAAAAAATCCTTTTAATCTTTTAATCTGTGGCTAAACAATATAAAGCGATGTATTAAACATCGCTTTTTTTATGCTTTAAATTATTCTTAAATTATCAATGTTCTTATAGATTTTCAAGCAACTTTTACTTTGTATTGTTACCTTTGCAAAAAATTTATTTATGTCAAACATCTATTTAGGATATCATTTTACTATTGAACCAAAAGAATTGGGTTCAGAAATTTTAGTGGCAGAATTGGGCGAAAAAGCGTTTGAAAGTTTTACAGAAACAGAAAATGGAATTTCGGCTTTTGTGAAGAAAGATTTATGGGATGAGAATATTCTGGATGATATTTATATTTTGCAATCGCAAGAGTTTAAGATTGAATATACTATCGAAGAAATCGATCAGGTAAACTGGAATGAAGAATGGGAAAAGAATTTTGAACCTATTGATGTTGACGGAAAATGCCACGTTCGCGCTCCTTTCCATCCAAAAACTGATGCTGAATTTGATATTTTAATTGAGCCTAAAATGAGTTTTGGAACGGGCCATCACGAAACGACTCATATGATGATTCAACATTTACTGGAAATGGATGTTAAAGGTTTAAAAACTCTTGATATGGGATGCGGAACTGCAATTTTGGCAATTTTGGCTGAAATGAAAGGCGCTGAACCTATTGATGCCATTGATATTGACAACTGGTGTTATTTGAATTCTATCGAAAATGCCGAACGCAATAATTGCAAACACATCAGCGTTTATGAAGGCGACGCTGCTTTATTGGCCGGTAAAAAATACGATTTAATTATTGCCAACATCAATAGAAATATTTTGTTGAATGATATGCAGGCTTACGTCGACGCCTTAAATCCTAAAGGTATTATCCTTTTTAGTGGATTTTATGAAGAAGATATTCCATTTATTGATGCTTCCTGCGTTGAAAAGGGTTTAACTTATGTTAAAAAGCTTCAAAGAAACAACTGGGTATCTTTAAAATACGTAAATTAGATATTGATAATCAAATCAGTACAAAAACTTAAACAAAATGAGTACTAAAGAAAAAGTTAGAGAAAGAATTCGCGAGAAAGAAGCAACGGGTTTCAATAACGAAATTATCGTTTACAATGATGATGTAAACACTTTTGATCACGTAATTGACACTCTTATGCGTGTTTGCAGCCATACAGCCGAACAAGCTGAGCAATGTTCTTTAATTGTTCATTACAACGGAAAATGTACCGTAAAAACAGGACCTATTGACAAATTGAAACCACAGTGTACACAACTTTTAGAAGCTGGACTGAGCGCTGAAATTGTCTAGATTGAAAATATTTTAAAAAACATTCTATTTTATTTTATATTTGAAATAAATAGAATGTTTTTTTTATGGAGGAATATGGAAAAATATTGATTATTGCAATGCCTGTTTTTTTGACCTTAATTATCATCGAAAAAATATATGGCATTTATACTAAAAATGATACGGCACCTCTTATTGACAGTGTATCAAGTATTAGTTCCGGAATTACCAATTCTGTAAAAGATGTTCTGGGCTTAAGCATTACATTTCTTTCTTATGAATGGCTGGTTTCCAAAATTGCTCTGCAACATTTAGAAGCCAATGTCCTCTCCTACTTTATTGCTTTTTTTGTGATTGATTTCTATGGTTATTGGAGTCATCGATTAGCTCATCAAATTAATTTTCTTTGGAACAAACATGCGATTCATCACAGCAGTGAAGAATTTAATTTGGCCTGCGCGCTTCGACAGCCTATTGCGAGTTTGGTCAATTTATTTACTTTTTTATTGATTCCGGCTGCTTTATTGGGTGTTCCTCCTTCTGTCATAGCCATAACGCTTCCTATTCATTTGTTTTTGCAATTTTGGTATCATACCAAACACATTAAAAAAATGGGATTTGTCGAGCATATTTTAGTTACTCCATCACATCACAGAGTGCATCATGCCATTAATCCGGAATATCTGGATAAAAACCATTCGCAGATTTTTATTTTCTGGGATAAACTGTTTGGCACGTTTCAGGAAGAATTGGAAGATGTTCCTCCTGTATTTGGAATTACCAGACCTGCAAATACCTGGAATCCCATCAAAATAAATTTTCAGCATTTAAGTTTATTGATAAAAGATGCCTGGTGCGCTCCAAAATGGAAAGATAAATTCACCATTTGGTTTAAACCAACAGGATGGCGTCCTGAGAGCTTTGAAGAAAAATATCCCGTAAACAAAATCGAAAATGTTTTTGACTTTGAAAAATACGGAACACAAAACTCTCAAAGATTAATATATTGGTCTGTAATCCAGATGCTGATTACCTTATTATTTGTTAGTTTTCTTTTTGACAATATTGCTAAGATTGGGCTTCCGAACATTTTTGTTTACGGCTTTTTTATTTTTGTTACCATTTATAGTTATACAGAATTAATGGATAAAAACAGATTCGCTGTTTTATGGGAAAGCTTAAGACTAGGCATCGTAATCTGCATTATAAGCTATTATGGAGACTGGTTTGGTTTAAATAATGTAATTCCAATTGGTAATTATATTATTTTTACATATTTAATACTATCAATTATAATGACAGTATATTTTATTCGTTTTGAATTTAAAAACCAACCAAAACCCATATATAATTCATAATCCCCTATTATGAGAAACTCTTCATTTTTTAAAATTTACATAGCTTTCAGCATTGTATATCTGGCCATTCTGGCGCTTGGTTATGAACGTTTCGATCTGTTTTTGAAACCCATTTTAATACCAATTCTTGGATTTGGAGCTTATTTCTACAGAAAATTTCCAACTCAGAATACCCTTTTGATTGCCCTTTTATTTTCCTGGATTGGAGATGTTATTCTGCTTTTTACAGATCTTGGAGAAATATATTTTATAATAGGGTTAGTCTCTTTTTTAATAGCACATATTCTGTATTGTATCCTGTTTAACAAACAAAACAGAGTTAGAAAAAAACAAAACAAAACCTTTTTTGTAATTGGAAGCGTCTTGATTGCAACTTACTTAATCGGAATGGTTTCGGTTTTAATGCCGCATCTTGGCGATCTTGAAATCCCGGTTTCTATTTATGCAACAGTTATTTCAATCATGCTTTTATTTGCTTTTAACGGACTTTTGGTTTGGGAAAGACCTGGAAATCTTTTGGTATTTTTAGGAGCTTTTTTCTTTGTGGTTTCAGATAGTATTCTGGCAGTAAATAAGTTTTATTACCCAATTCCAAAAAGTTCCTTTTTGATAATGATTACTTATCTTCTGGCACAATATCTGATTGTACTTGGTATTTTAAAACTAAACCCAAAAAAAGTAAAAGAACAATAGTCTATAACATTTCTCATGAAAAAAATAACTCTTTTAATTGTTTTATTAATTATCGTTTCTTCTTGTGTAAGTACAAAATCAACATTAAAAAATGTAGATGATAATGCGCCTGATTTGGTTCTAAAAAGAGACAATACTTTTGTCATTACTCAATTTGCAAAAGATCGAAAATACGGTTACGATCCTGATTATCCAGTCAATATTTTTTTTCAAAATACTAATAGCGAAACATTAAACGAAACCCGTTTTCTAAATGCTCTTGCCGGACCAAGTGGCGAAAAAATCACGTACACAAAATTGGAAACCTGTTGTCCGTTTCCTACCAAAAGAAGTAATATGGGCGCCGGATTTTTAAATGTCTACGAATTGACTTGGGAAGGGCAAAAAAAACCGATTAAACTTTATCTGAATATCTATGAAAAAGGGATTTTGATGGTTCCTATGGGATTGAGGCTGAAACAATAAACATGTTAAGAAAAACATTCCTTATCTTTTCACTGCTATTACTTTTCTGTGCAGGATTCATCACGTTGGGATTGTATTTAATGGAAATTGAAGATCACTATGGTGATTTGCAAGAAGTTTACTTTGAATCTCAAAATGGAGATTTAATCATAAATAAACAAAATCAAACATTCGGTATAATTTCGAAAAACTGGAGAAGATCAAATGTCATAACAAAACAAAACGATACGCTGGATTTATGCGACTTTATTAGACAAAATAAATATGAAATCCTTAGAATTGAAAAAGAACTTGCTTTGAATGATTTAACATTTGAAAAAATTATCAAACTAAAAAACGAAAAGTCAGCAAAATCTATTATAAATAATTAATTATGATGAGAACTAAGGCTACTTTTAAAATTATGATCCTTTTATGCCTCTTTATTTTTCCATATCATATTGCTGTTCTCTGCATTAATTCTGATTTTTCATCATCAATAATTCCTGGTTGGCATACTACTATTATTCCCGGACAAATACTTTCTAATTCAATTAAGTTTCTTACCCTTATTGCAACTGTAATTTGTTCCTGGAAACTTTCTAAAATCAAAGATCAAATAACTTTAAAGACTTTTATTGTTTATCTTTTATTTACTATTCCTGCATTGTTTATTGGAAGAATTAGTCTTTATGAACTAATTTCATTCAGCTCTGAAGATATTATAAATCGTATCCGAGTTGTAGTTTTTATAAATATTTGTTTGAATATTTTATTTTTTATTGGTCAAATCTATTTTTGGAGGCTTTATATTCTATCCAAAAGATCTTCCAGTACTAATAATTTAACTTAAATTTTCTTAATCCTCTTGAAATGACAATTCTGTTAATCGGTTTTAAATAAAAAATCACTGAGAGTAATAATACATGATAAATATCATTTACCAATTTCTTTTGATATCCTAATATTGCCGCCAAATAAGAGATTACGATTTTAGATAATTTTTCATAATTCCCATAAAGCCTAGCCCTGATAGCAGCGGAAATCATTTTTCTCTAAAACTTATTTTTTCCTGGCTGGGCAGAGCGACCGGAGGAAGCTCCTGAACAGACTTTGGGAAAAAAAGTTTTAGAGAAAAATATTGGAGCGGATAGCAGGAATAGCTTCATAAAATAATCTTAAATCTTAATCTCAAACTCATAAATCATAACTACCTTTGCACTGTCAAAAAATCATATTATGAACATACAACATATTCCACAAATTAAGCATACTGACAGCGGAAATTTCTTTTTATTGGCGGGGCCTTGTGCCATCGAAGGAGAAGAAATGGCGCTAAGAATTGCTGAAAAATTGGTTGGTATTACCGACAATCTTCAGATTCCTTATGTATTTAAAGGATCTTTTAAAAAAGCAAACCGTTCCAGAATTGACAGTTTCTCCGGAATTGGTGACGAAAAAGCTTTAAAAATCTTAAGAAAAGTATCTGAAACTTTTCACGTTCCGACTGTTACTGATATTCATACAAACGAAGATGCCGATATGGCTGCGCAATATGTAGACGTATTGCAAATTCCAGCTTTCCTTGTTCGCCAGACAGATCTTGTTGTTGCAGCTGCAAATACTGGAAAAGTGGTAAACTTAAAAAAAGGACAATTTATGAGTCCTGAAAGTATGAAACATGCTGTACAAAAAGTATTAGACTGTAATAACGAAAATGTTATGGTTACAGATCGCGGTACTATGTTTGGCTATCAGGACATGATTGTTGATTTTAGAGGAATTCCTACTATGCAGCAATATGCTTCTACGGTTCTGGATGTTACACACTCGTTACAACAACCAAATCAAACTGCAGGAGTTACAGGCGGAAGACCTGATATGATTGAAACCGTTGCTAAGGCTGGAATCGCAGTTGGAGTTGACGGAATCTTTATTGAAACACATTTCGATCCTGCAAACGCAAAAAGTGATGGTGCTAACATGCTTCATTTAGACTATTTCGAAGGTCTAATGAATAAATTAGTGGCTATCAGAAAAACAGTTAATGCATTTTAATTTATAATACTAAGTTCTTTGAAAACAAAAATTTTATTTTTCTTACTAGCTTGTGTTTCATTAAACACATTTGCTCAGGAAGAAATACCTGTACAAAAATACGCCGCTCACAATAAAGGTAAATTCTTTGTGATGTGGGGTGGTAACAGAGAAAGTTACTCAAAATCTGATGTAAACTTTAGAGGTAAAGATTACAATTTTACGGTTGAAGATATGAGAGCGCATGACAAACCAAAAGGCTGGCATGTAGATTACATCAATCCTGCTAATATGACAATTCCTCAGACAAACCTGAGATTGGGTTACTTTTTTAGTGATCATTACAGTGTTACCATTGGTGTTGACCACATGAAATATGTAATGTCACAGAATCAGATTGCAAATGTTACTGGAAACATCAATTTACCTTCAGATGATCCTGCATCTATTTACAATGGTAATTACAACAATACTCCTGTTGATATGTCTCAAGGAGGCGCTAAAGAAGGTGGTTATGGCAATGGTGAAATAAATACAAACGGTCCGGCTTTTTTAATGTATGAGCATACAGATGGTTTGAATTATATTAATACTGAAGTTGCCAGATTTGATGATATTTCTAAATGGTTTGGCTTACCAAATATTGATAAAGTTCAGATTAACTTAACTGAAGGTATTGGCGCCGGGGTTTTGTATCCTAAAACCAATACTACACTTTTAGGAAAAGAACGTCACGATGATTTTCATGTTTCCGGTTATGGTGTTTCTGCAAAAGCAGGTCTTAACATTACTTTCTTCAAGCATTTCTATGTACAAGGAGAGTTAAAAGGAGGTTATATCAACATGCAGGACATTAAAACCACAGCAAGCAATGAAGATAAAGCTTCTCAGCACTTTACTTATTTTCAACGAATTATTGCTGTTGGAGGGATTTTCAGAATCTAATAACTGCTGAAAAATATATTTAGAAAAATAGCTGTCATTTTATTTGGCAGCTATTTTTTTTATTATTTACTTTGTAACTCAAAGTACTTTAATTATCATGTTATGAAAAATAAAAAGTTTCTATTTCCGTTAATCACATTCATTATCAGTTTTGGATGCGCCTTATTCATTAGTTTAAAGGTCTTTCCAAATAATCCGTTTACAGGAAATAAACAGGAAAAAATAATAACGAGTAAGTACAAAGATGGTGATGTAATTTTTCAGACATCGGAATCCAAACAATGTGAGGCAGTTCGTATCGCTACTAATTCTAAGTTTTCGCATTGTGGGATTATTTATGATATAAATGGAAAATGGTTTGTTTTTGAAGCCGTTCAACCTGTAAAACTGACTCCGCTGGAAGATTGGATCAAACATGGAAAAGACAGCAAATATGTAGTGAAAAGACTGAAAAATGATAGTGTTTTGAAACCTGAAGTTTTACAAAAAATGAAGGATTACAGTCAGCAATTTGATGGCAAAGAATATGATGCTTATTTTGAATGGACAGATAACAGAATTTACTGCTCCGAATTGGTTTGGAAAATTTACAAGAATGCTGCCGGAATTGAATTGTCAAAACTTCGTGAATTGAAAGAATTTAATTTAACTGACCCAAGGGTTCAAAAAATACTAAAAGAACGTTACGGCAATGATATTCCGCTGGAAGAGAAAGTTGTTGCTCCTTCTGATCTTTCTGATTCTAACTTATTAAAAACTGTTATAGACACCTATTAAATAGCAAAAAGCTGGTTGATTTATTAGTACTAGCTTTTTTATTTACTAATTAACTTTGAATTTCAAAGAACTTTTAAAAATATAATTATGAGAGATTATTTAATTGAGAAATTGTATGAATGTTCTAAAAAACCGTATCAAAAATATTTTAAGAAAAATGAACCCTGGGAAATTGATAAAACCAAATTATTAAGCTATCCGGAAAACAGTTTAGGATTGGGCTTAGGAAATTTTCTTTCCCGAAATCATTTTGATATTCAGGAAAAACTGGAAGATCACGATATTATTCATGTTTTAACCAATACAGGAGTTTCTGTTTACGAAGAAATCGGAATGCAGTATTATCTGTTCGGAAACGGAAAAAGAAGTTTATATCTCTATATGGTGATTTTAACGGGAACAATCTTTTATCCGAAGCGGCTAAAATACTTTATTCAACAATTTAAAAAAGGAAAAAGTGCACTTCCTTTTCATTATCTGGACTTTTCGAAAATGCTTTTAATTCCTGTTCAATCTATTCAGCAAACCTTTAAAATATAATATTATGAAAACAATTGATAATAAACCATTCAAAGAAACTCAATCAATTGAGCTGGCAATTGGTTCATTTATAATAACAACTGTGCTTTTTGTTTTATACATTATTTCAAATGAAAGTCCGAATGTTTTGGTTATTGCATGGCCGTTTGCTTTGTTTGCAATAATTGTAAACCTCATCATGTTTGTTCATTTGGCAGATAGATTTATTCATTTACCTCAGCAACGTAAAGAAATTGGTATTAAGATTCTATTGTTACTTTCTAATATTCCAATCACATTTTTTTATTATTTGATTGTGATGAAGCTTTAAATCTAAAATGAATCATTCTGAAATCAACGGATTAAAATCCTTTGTTACAATATAGGGTCATCCTATGAAATTATTCATAAACAAAAAAATAGGCTGTCATTGCTGACAGCCTATTTTTTATGTCGATTTTTAAAATCTTAATTTGCTTTTGGTAATTCAATTCCTGTTTGGTCGATTAAATAAACCAAAGAAGTCATTGTTGCAGCACCCAGTTCTAACTCTCTTTTGTTGATGGCATCAAATTTATCATTTGCTGCGTGGTGGTAATCAAAATAACGTTGTGAATCTGGTTTTAAACCTGCTTTAACGATCGCTTTAGAAGTTAAATGGCTAATATCTGAACCTGCATGTCCGATTGTAAAACTATGTACTAAATAAGGTTCGAAAAAGTCTTTAAACCCTTGTATTTTTTTCACATTTGCATCATCAGCTTCAATTGAAAATCCACGTGGAGAAAACCCTCCTGAATCACTTTCTAAAGCAAAAATGTGGTTTTCGTTCTTTTGCTTTGACACTTCTTCGTATTTCGCACCACCTTTTCCACCGTTTTCTTCATTCATAAATAAAACTACACGAATGGTGTTTTTAGGTTTATAATTCAGATTTTTAAGAATTCTGATTACTTCCATACTTTGCACTACTCCTGCTCCATCATCATGAGAACCATCAGCCAAATCCCAGGAATCTAAGTGACCGCCCACAACCATAATATTATCTGGATTTACAGTTCCTGTTAACTCTCCAATTACGTTATAAGATAATGCATCCGGCAAAGTCTCACAGGATTGTTTGAAATAAAACTTTAAAGCTGGATTTACTTTTAAAGATTTACTCAATAATTCAGCACCATTTGTACTAATTGCTGCTGTAGGAATATATTTTTCTTTTGGCAAATCACCATAACTCTGATTTCCTGCGTGAGGAAAATCGTCTAATCGTAAATTCATTGAACGAACAATTGCTCCAACTGCTCCCAGTTTGGCTGCTTCTTTTGCTCCGGCATATCTTTGGTCAACACAAGCACCATAAGAGGTAAAGGTTTCAATATTTTCAGGATTCATTGGTCGGTTGTAAAAAACAATTTTACCTTTTACTTTATCTGCACCTAGTTCATTAAGTTCTTTTATTCCCTGAACTTCAATCACCTCAGCAGTAAGTCCTGTTTTCGGAGTCGCCACAGAAGCTCCCAAAGCACAGATTGGAATGTTGGTTTTTACTTTTCCATCTAAAATATAAGCGGTTTCTTTTTCGCCTCGAACCCAATGTGGAACCATTACTTCCTGAAGATATACTTTATCTAATCCAAGAGATTCTAATTGTCTTTTTGTGTATTCTACAGCTTCTGCAGCACCTTTTGAGCCAGATAAACGAGCTCCGATGTCGTTAGATAAATATTCTAACCATGAATAGCATTTTGCTTCAGTTAAAGCTTTTTTATAAAATAATTTGATGTTTTTTTCGTCATTTGTCTGAGCAGATGACAGCAATCCGTTTAAAACTAAAGCAGTTAAAAGAATCGTTTTTTTCATATTTTCTATAGTAATTTTGGAGTTTATTCTGCCTTTGGCATATTCACAAAGGAACAAAATTCTTTACAGGAAAAGGATATTTTCTTCAACCTTTTCTCAAAAAAAAGCTCCAATTACAAATTCAGTAATTTGTAATCGGAGCTTTTAAATTATTATAAAATAAAAACTATTTTACTTCGATAATCTTATTTTTTGTACCAATACCATTTTCATTAAATGGCTCAATTGTGAAATAATATTTTGTTCCTTTATCTAAACCTCTAAAATCGTATGTATTGTCGCCATAAACCATAATACTGTTGTATAGTTTATCCGGAGTAATTCCGTAGTAAATGTTATAGCCAATTGCATCATTTTGTTTTTTCCAGGAAATCATGGCGTTTCTGGAATCTGCTTTTTTTCTGTCAACTTTAAATGAAGTTACTGCTTTTGGTTTTGCTGCTAATCCGTTTCCGAAAACTCTGAAATCAGAAATAGCAAATAAACCTGAGGCGTTGTGGATGTTTTCCATTTTGATGTAACGCGCTTTAAATGGCTTTGTCAATTCTACATAATCATGTGGAGCATCTTTATCGTTTTTAGATTTATCGACTACCAAAGTCCAGTTTTGAGCATCATCAGACATGAAGATTTTATACTGGTAATAAATATCCATTGCTTTATTATACTGCGTTGCTTTATGATCTGCATAATTAATCTGCAGCGCTTTAATTTCCATTGATCTTCCCAAATCCATTTGAAGCCATTCGCCCGGATTACTAGTTTTTGCCGACCAATATGTTTGAATATTTTCATCGGTCAAATTCTCAGGACCATAACAGAACTTCTCATACACTTTTTTACCTCCGTTATCCATTCTGTGTGTTTCCACTTCCATACATTCTTCAGAAGAAGAAACCGTTACAGGCTTTTTGTATGAAAGTAACATCCAGCCAGATGAGGCCCCTTTGGTTTGATCACGTTCGCTTGTTGGCAATACAATTGGAAAATCTCCGTAAGATGTTATAGAATACATTACATCATCTTTATCAAATCCAGCAGGAAACATATCGATACGACGCTCAAAACGATCTTTTATTGAAATTTTACAAGTTCCGGTATTCCAATAATTTCCGTAGTTATCGGCAAAAGTATTTCCGTGTCCTGCACCAATTACAAATCCGCCTGGTTTATAGGACATCGGATTATGTTTTTGATAGGTAAATGGCCCTAACGGATTATCTCCAACATGAACCCCATTTGCATAACCTTTAAATTCGGTTGCCGGTGCTCCGTATTGCATATAATATTTTCCGTTGTGTTTGGTCATCCAGGCTCCTTCAATAAAATTCCCCCAAGGTGCGGGTTCCATATCATTGTTTGGTCCAAAACGCTCCCAACCATGAGCAGAGGGATCTAAAATTGCCACTTCTTTAATTTGACCATACGGTTTTTGAATATCTTCTACTTCTGTAGCTTTATATAATGTAGCATAATCAGCCTGATTTCCTTTTGGAAGCCAGGTATTGTAATCAACTTCAACACCTACAAGAGGTAGTTTTCCGCTTGAACCGTAATACATATATACTTTTTTGTCATCATCCTGAAAAATCGCTGGATCCCAGGTTGGAAGCATTGCTTTGTCTACATGACGTGTCCATCTTCCTGATTTTGGATCGGCTGTTTTCCAGATTGGATGATCTCTTTTCCAGGTTGAACCAACGTAAAACAAAGTATCATTTACAACCCACGCTGCCGGTGCACATTGGTCGTCATCGCCCGGCTGTCTTTGGAAACTTCCGTAAACAAAATTCCAGTCTGACATGTCTTTACTCCAAAAGAAACCGGCCTGATTCGTAGCAAATAAATAATATTCGCCTTTGTAAGTTATAATAACCGGATCCGCGCTTGAACGGCGTGATTCCGGAATTCCGTTGTGATTATGAGTGGTATAATTGTAACCAATATTGATTGGATTACAATAAGTAGTCGCTGGTTTATTAGGATCAAACCATTCTGTTTTACCTATTTTTTGTGCCAAAAGATTGTGACTAAAAAGAATCACAAATAAAATTGACAATGCAGACAGTTTATATCTTTTTTTCATTGTTTGATAGATGTTAGTAAGCTGCGGATTATTTTTTGATTTTTAATCTTTCACTTAAAAGTTCGGGTTCGTTTGTCGTAATGTAATTGAATTTGTGGTCTATAATCCAATCCATATCTGAAGTTTCATTTACAGTCCAGGCATTTAGAATTATGTTATTATCCTTTGCTTCCTGAATCCATTCGGGATGTTTTTTGAAGACGGAATAATGATAATCGACACCATTAATATCATCTGCTTTAACTTCTTTTGGAGATTTATTTCCTTCTAAATATTGCAATGAAGTTTTAGCATCTACTTTTCTGATTGTTTTTAGAATGTCATAATCAAAACTGATGTAGCAGGTGTTTTTATTGGCTTTTAATTTTTTAATGGTTTCGACTGCTGCTACAGCAGTTTTTTGTCCTCTTTCTTTACTGATTTCCGAAGGTTTTATTTCGCAGACTAAAAGTGTATGTTTATTGTTTCTTTTTCCTTCTGAGATATACTCGTGCAGCGTTGGAAGTTTTTCTCCGTTTGAAAGTTTAAATTTTATCAAATCAGCGTAATTTGTTTCTTCAATAAGCATTTTATTGTAATGTGCATCGTGATTGATCACAAGCGAATCATCAGCAGTTCTCCAAACATCAAATTCGGAACCCGGCAGTTTTAAGTCAATTGCATGTCTTAATGATGCAATAGAATTTTCCGGCAGATTATTCTTTTTCCATGCGCCACGATGTGCTACAATGGCATTTTTCTGTGCATTACACAAAGAAAAAACAAGTACAAAAACTAATGAACTTACTATTTTAAAATTCTTCATTACATTCCTTTTTAAAATTGATTTTTTATTTCAGAAAAAAAGCCCTTCGCTAACCAAACACGCGAAGGGCTAATTACTAATCAATAAACCAACTATTTAGTTAACTCAAAACTAACTTTCTTATCGGCATTTGAATTACCTCCAATGAAGATATCAAACTGCCCAGGCTCTGCTACAAATTGTAAATCAGAGTTATAAAATTTTAAATCCTCTACAGTAATGTCAAAACTTACTGTTTGTTTTTCGCCTTTTTTAAGCGCTATTTTTTGGAAACCTTTCAATTCTCTAACTGGTCTTGTTACAGAACCAACTAAATCTCTAATGTATAATTGAACCGTTTCTTTTCCGTCAAAATTTCCAGTATTCGTTACATCAACTGTTACTTTTAATTTTCCAGTAGAGTTCATCTTATCAGAAGAAATTTTCAAGTTTGAATAATCAAAAGTGGTGTAGCTTAAACCAAATCCGAATGGAAATAAAGGTTCGTTTCTTTCGTCAATATAGTTTGATCTGAATTTTTCGAATTTCCCTTCTGTGTTAGAAAGCGGTCTTCCTGTATTTTTGTGTGCGTAGTAAATTGGCAATTGACCAACGCTTCTTGGGAAAGTTGAAGTCAATTTTCCAGAAGGATTTACATCTCCAAATAAAACATCAGCAATAGCATAACCAGCTTCTGTACCAGCAAACCAAGCATTTAAAATAGCTGGAACTGTTTTTTCTTCGTCAGTAATTACTAACGGACGTCCGTCAAATAAAACTAATACAACTGGTTTTCCTGTTTTTAATAACGCATTCAATAAATCTTTTTGCGCTTGTGGAATCTCTAAGTTTGTACGGCTGCTAGATTCACCGCTCATTTCTGCAGATTCTCCTAAAGCTGCCACAATTACGTCTGACTGCTCAGCCACTTTTAAAGCTTCAGCTAATAATTCTTCTTTTGTACGAGCATCACGGTGTAAGGTTTTACCAAACATTGTAGCATTAGTTTCAAAAGTTTCATCGTAATCTAAATTGCTTCCTTTTGCATATAAAACCTTAGTTCCTGCTCCGGCAACTTCTTTGATTCCTCTTAATAATGAAACAGCATTTTCCATTTTTGTAGCCACACTCCAGGTTCCTGGCATGTTTTCTTTAGCATCTGCTAATGGTCCAATTAACCCAATTGTACCTGATTTTTTAAGCGGCAATAATTGGTTTTGGTTTTTTAATAAAACTAAAGATTGTGCAGCAATTTCACGCGCTTCTTTTCTACTGTCTGTTGTGAAGATTTCAGTTTTTGCTCTTTTCTCATCACAATATTTGTATGGATCCTGGAATAATCCTAAATCGTATTTTGCTTCTAAAATCAATTTTACAGCATTATCGATTGTTTCGATTTTTACTTTTCCTTCGTCTAAAGATTTTTTCAAAGTTCCTAAGAAACCTTCTCCAACCATATCCATTTCAACTCCCGCATTTAATGCTAAAGCAGAAACTTGTTGTAAATCTCCCATTCCGTGAGGAATCATTTCAGGAATACCGGTAAAATCTGTTACTACAAATCCTTTGAAACCCCATTGTTTTCTCAAAACATCTGTCATTAACCATTTGTTTCCAGTTGCAGGAATTCCGTCAACTTCGTTGAAAGATGCCATAACCGAACCTACTCCAGCATCAACAGCCGCTTTGTAAGGAGGAAAATAGTCGTTGAACATTCTGATGTGGCTCATATCAACAGTATTATAATCACGTCCAGCTTCTGGAGCACCATATAATGCGAAGTGTTTTACACAAGCTAAGATTGAATTGTTTTTAGAAAGATCGTGCTGCTGGTAACCATTAACCATGGCTTTAGCAATCTGGCTTCCTAAATACGGATCTTCTCCTGAACCTTCAGAAACTCTTCCCCATCTTGGATCGCGAGAAACGTCAACCATTGGAGAGAATGTCCAATTGATTCCGTCTGCACTTGCTTCTTTTGCTGCAATCTGCGCACTTCTTTCAATTAAAGCCATATCCCAAGTACAAGATAATCCAAGCGGAATTGGAAATGTTGTTTCGTAACCGTGAATAACGTCCATACCAAAAAGCAACGGAATTTTTAAACGGCTTTTTTCAACGGCGATTTTCTGTACTTCTTTAATTTTTTGTACTGATTTTATATTGAACAAACCGCCCACTTTACCTTCAGCAATATTTTTTGCCACATTTGAGCTGTTTGCCTGCCCTGTGGTAATATCACCAGATGTTGGCAAGTTTAACTGACCCAATTTCTCGTCTAAAGTCATTTTTGACATTAACTCTGCTACAAATTCAGACTTTGGTTTAATTTTTACTGTATTTTTAGCAGGCTTTTTTTGAGCATAACCCAAAACAGCGCATCCTAAAAAAAGTAAGACTAATTTGTTTTTCATTCTAATTTATTTATTTGTTTGTATTCGTTTTTTTCTGCTGAAACATCCAGTCGTAGATTTCCTGATTATCATAAACTCTTGTCCAGCTGTCGTGATTCGCATCATCAAAAATGGTCAGCTTTACATCTTTTGCATTACACTTTTTCAATTCTTTATAAATCGTGATTGCATAATTTACGTTTACCACATCATCTAATAATCCGTGGTAAATTCTGGTTGGAATATTGGCTATTTCACAAGCGTGCTCTAACTGAATTAAATCTACAAAACCAGCGACAGGTACGTTTGCGGCAAATAGATCCGGATGTGTAAAAGCCAATTTCCACGAAGCCCAACCTCCTGAGCTCAAACCAGTAACATATATTCTTTCTGAATCAATTTTGTTTTCCTTCTGAACTTTTACAATCAGCTGGTAAATGGATTCGATATCCCAATCTTCATCTGACTTACATTGCGGAGCCAGAACGTATGCATCTAACTGATGCGTCTTTAAATATTTTAAAGGCCCGTTAATTTTTACTTTTTCAAGATCGGTTCCTTTTTCTCCATCTCCGGAAATAAAGACTATCAAAGGCTTTTTGTCTTTTGTATTCGCAGGTTTGTGCAACACATAACCCAACTCATACTTTGCCATTATTACGGTATTAATTTTTCCTGTTGTTTCGCTTTGGCTAAAGCCAAACAGAGAAATCAAAAGAGATAAAAAGGCTAATTTGTATTTCATATTATTTCTTAAATCCCATATTTCCCGGATTTAAATCCAAGTTTTGTTAAACCTTGTTTTACTTCAGGCGCATTCATGAATAATTTCCATAATAAACCTGTTCTGTAATTTTCAATCATAACAACTTCAGGTCCCTGATCAATTGCCAGATATCGTTTTGCAACCCATTTGTTTCCTAAACTAAGTGCATCGTAAAATCCTGCTTCTCCCCAGGTTTCTTTTTTATGATTTTCGTATAAATTGCGAATAAAAGTCAAAGATTCTTTAGGCGTATAAACAATTGAACTGATTGCTGCAGTAGGCGAAATCACTCCCTGATCGTTACTTGGCATGTGTGCATTATATCCCACAGATCCATCAGGATTTCTGGAATAAGATGCTGTTAATCCCCAATATTCAGGACCATAACCCGGAATTTTATTTGGATTTTCAACACAATACTGATAATTGATTTTGGTCTGATTTACATTTAAATCCCAGTAATTAGCATATTTGTCGCTCAACTGATTTGGATCTAAACCTACATAAGAATAATGCGCCCAGAATAAAGGCCCACCAAATTCTTCTGCACCATTGTGCTTTAAAATTAAAGGCAGATTATATTTTGTTTTTGAAGAAACTATGCCTCCGCTTCTCGCCCATCCTTCGTGATATGCTTTTGCATCGATTGAATGTGTTGGCGAAGATGCTGCCATTACATAAGTAATCAGACATTCATTATACCCCTGAAGAGGAAAATTCATCTGCCAGGCATAATTTGGAGACCAGTGCCAATATAAAACATTTTTATTATTTGTAAACCATTGCCAGTCTACCCCTTTCCAAAGTGCGTCAAATTTTTGTGCAACTGCTTTTTCACTTTCAGAACCATCTTTAAGATATTCACGAACTGTAATCATTCCTGCAACCAAAAATGAAGTTTCGACTAAGTCGCCGCCGTTATCCTTGGTTCCAAAAGGTTTTACTTTTCCTGTATTTCCGTCAATCCAATGTGACCATGCTCCGTGAAAACGATCTGCTTTGCCTAAAAAATCTGCAATTTTGTTGAGTCTTTCTACACCTTTTTCTTTTGTAATATAACCTTGAGACATTCCTGAAACCAAAGCCATTAATCCAAAACCTGAACCACCTGTTGTTACGATATTTGAATCGTTTTCAGGATAAACTCCATCCGGATGATAACGTTCTCTGGCTAATCCCGAATTGGGTTCAGCATAATCCCAGAAGTATTTAAAAGTTTGTTTCTGAACAGCATCTAAAAGCTGTTCATCTGTTAATGCCGCAACAACAGAAGTATTTTCCTGTACCTCTTTTTTTGATTTATCTGTATTGCCGCAACCAAAAAAAGTAAAAGCTAAAAATAAAACTGAAATTCTAATCATTATAAAGATTTTGAGATTGTAATAAATAATCACTTCCTCCTGGAAACCAGAAGGAAGTGATTTTAAGAATATTAATTATATCCAGGATTTTGAGAAGACATTCCCTCAGCAACTAAAATAAATGATGCCGGAATTGGGAACAATTCGTTTTTACCTACTGTGAATACTCTTCCGTTAGGGAAGAAAGTGCTCTTATCGGCTGCAAAAGCATCTTTTGCCTGACCTGTTCTAACTAAATCAAAGAATCTGTCAAATTCAAAAGCCAATTCTACTCTTCTTTCTTTCCAGATTGCAGTTCTGACTGCTGCCTGAGAAGTTGCAGGAGTATCTCCTAAACCAGCTCTGTGTCTGATTACGTTTAATAATGGAATTGCTTCAGAAGTCTGACCTAATTCATTCAAGGCTTCAGCTTTCATTAATAAAACCTCAGCATATCTTAAGTATTTAATATTAGCATCTGTTTCCCAAGCACTTGTATAAGCAGAAGAATAGGCTTTAAAGTTATATCTTGGATTAGGATCATCTGCACTAATCACTGGAATTACTCTTCCATCATATAAAGTTGTACCTCTAAAAATGATAGTAGCATCTTTTCTAACATCTCCGGCTTCGTAAGCATTTACTAAACTTTGAGAAGGCTGATTGAATCCCCATCCCCATGCATCACGAACACCCTGAGTATTAGAATACCCTTG
Source organism: Flavobacterium notoginsengisoli (assembly GCF_042686225.1). Classification (NCBI taxonomy): domain Bacteria; kingdom Pseudomonadati; phylum Bacteroidota; class Flavobacteriia; order Flavobacteriales; family Flavobacteriaceae; genus Flavobacterium; species Flavobacterium notoginsengisoli. Next base: position 990,358 of record NZ_JBHUOT010000001.1, on the reverse strand, counting down.
AATTCCACGAGCCGGAACAGCACCATTACCATTGATTTCAAAAATAGATTCTCCATCATTTTCTCCTTCTAATCTGAACATTTTAGCATAATCTGGAGAAATGATATATCCTGTAACCAGATTACAGTTGTCTACAACAGCTTGCCATTTTTTCTGATACAAACTCACTTTTGCTAATAAAGCATAAGCCGCTCCTTTTGACGCTCTTGCTTTTTCAGAATCAGCGTATTGAGATTTATTTGGTAAAACTGCAGCAGCTTCTGTTAAATCTTTTTCAATAAATGCATAAACCTCAGCAGCTGTTTTACGAGTTAACTGCATTGCTTTATCTTCTGCAGATAATGGAATACTGGATACGTGGTCTACAATTGGCACACCTCCATAACATTTTACTAAAGTAAAGTACATGAAAGCTCTTAAAAATTTTGCCTCTGCCATTAATCTTTCTCTTAATACAGGATCCGCTTTATCCAATTTAGGAAGAATAGCTAATGCCTGGTTACATCTGTTGATTCCATCATAGTTTGCATTAAATGTACTTTCAGCAGATGGATTTGATGCATTGTAAGTCAAAGCATCCAAAACATCTTTATCTGTACCGGTATCACTTGGAGTTGATCCTTTGTCAGCATCATCAGAAGTAATACTTGCCAATCCAATCCATCCGAATGAACTCATATCCCAGTCTAAGAATTTACTGTAGATTGAAGTCACAAAAGTTTTTGCTCCATTGTCGTTGTTGTACAACTCAATATCATCTACAGAAACTGTTTCTGTTTGTTTAACATCTAAGTAATCATCAGCACAACCTGTAAACGTAAATGCTGCTAACACGAAGATTGATATATATATCTTTTTCATAATATTAAAATTTTAAATTAGCACCAATTACAAATGATCTTAATGTAGGGTATGCATCCAATTCTACACCTTGTGTCCCGTAAGGATTTCCGTCTCCATTTAACTCAGGAGAGAAACCAGAGAATTTTTGTGTAATGAATGGGTTGATTGCATTAAGATAAATTCTGCAAGAACTAATAAATAAGTCTTGTCTAAGAGGAAGTTTATATCCTACTGTAATGTTGTTGATTCTAAAGAAATCTGCTGATTCCATATAATAAGTCGAAGCAACAGGAACAATATTAAATGGTTTTGGATTTGGTGATGTTGTATTAGTTGGAGTCCAGTAATCGTTTGTCATAGAAGCCTCAATATTTTCACCTCCAAAACGCTGCGCTTTTTTACCATTGTAAACTTTAGCTCCGCCAGTTCCATATCCATCAACAGAGAAATCAATGTTTTTGTAAACTAATCCTAAAGTAACTCCGTAGTTTTTATTTGGTAAAATTGAACCAACATATTTTTTATCAGCTGTTGCAGATAAAGCATCCTGAGTTACTTTAGCTCCTGACGCATTATAATAAAGCATATTTCCGTTTGCCGGATCTACACCTGCATATTCATAAAGGTAAAAACTACCTAATGGCTGACCGATTGAGTTATTGTATAACAACTTAGTATCCTGACCGTTTCCTAAATTACCTCCAATAACCTGAGATAATGAAACGTCTTTTAAACTTGTAAGTTCGTTTTTGTTGTGAGAGAAGTTACCTCCAATCCAGTAGCTTAAATCATCTGTAATTTTATCATCCCAACGTAAAGCGATCTCGTAACCTTTATTTGAAACTTCACCAACGTGAGAAGGAGTTGCTACAGTAATACCAGAAGTTGGATATGGTTTCACATTAAGGATAACATTGTCTGTGTTTTTATCATAAACATCAAAAGATCCTTTTAATCTGTTTTGGAACAATTCAAAATCTAAACCTGCAGAAGCTTCCTCAGTAATCTCCCAAGTTAAAGTAGGGTCAATCTGAGAAGTAATACTAGTACCATCATTTAAGATAGATCCGCCTAAATAACTATTTAATCCAGAAGCATAACCTTGATTATTCAACGGTACATTTTGGTTACCTAATTTACCCCAGCTTCCTCTTAATTTAATTAAATCAACTCCTTTTATATCAGACAAGAAACTTTCTTTAGTCATAATCCATCCAAGACCTACAGATGGGAAAGTTCCCCAACGGTAATCTTTTGCAAAGTTTGAAGATCCGTCACGTCTGATAGTACCGGTAACTAAGTATCTGTCCATTAATTTGTATTGTACACGTCCAAAATAAGAAGCTAATTTACTCTCGTTGAACACAATATCCTGTAAGTTTGTAACAGTACCTGAATAATCTACACCTTTAGCATCTGTTGAATTATATAAAGACCAATAGTTGGAATCAGGACTTACATTTTTTCTGGTAATAACCAGTTTTTCTCTTGGTCCTTTTACAGAAGTTTCGATACCTGCAGTTAATTCAACATCATGAATTTTAGCAAATACTTTGTTATAAGTTAAATAGTTAGATAAGTTCCAGTTAAAATACTGCTCTCTACCTCTAGTCAATAAATTGATAGGATCAGTACTTGTATAGTCTCCATCTTTACGAGTTGGGTTAGCAGCTAACCAAACATTTTTAGTATCCTCGAAATTGTAATTTTTCCAGGTATAGTATTCACCATTAAATTGTGAAGTGAATTTTAAACCTTCTAAGATTTCATAGTCCAATTTCAAACCACCCTGAAGTGTAATACTTCTTTGTTGCTCGTCATAAAAATCCAATTGAGCTACCGGATTACCAACGTTATTGAATGAAGTTCCTGTTGGGCTTGCTACTCCGCTTGCATCTGCAAAAGGCGCACCATACTGACCATTTGAAAAACGCACAGGAATAATTGATGACTGTTTGTATGCATTTGTAAAAGCACTTAATGGTTTTGGAGTAGAATTAGCTGCTGTAAAGCTAAAGTTCTGATTTAAAGTGATTTTTTTAGAAAGTTTAAATTCATTGTTATTTCTAAAACTTGTACGGCTATAATCTAAACCGTTCAAAATCGCTTTTTCCTGATAGTTACCTGCACTAAAGAAATATTTCACATTTTCTGTAGCACCAGAAATAGAAATATTATTTTGAGTATAAGTACCCGTTCTTGTAATTTCATCAAACCAGTTTGTATTTACTGGCTGATCTGTAGAGAATCTGTTTGTTCCTAAAGCTGCGTTAGTATAGCTTGCATATTGATTTCCATCAGCCATTTTCACTTTTTTAAGTGGTGTTCTGATACCACCAAAGCTTTCCACTTCTACAGAAACTTTGTCTCCTTTACCTTTTTTAGTAGTAATAATGATAACCCCGTTTGCCGCTCTGGTACCATAAATAGCAAGAGAAGAAGCATCTTTAAGGATTTCATACGATGTAATATCGTTTGTATTGATATTATTGATGTTTTCCGTCGGCATTCCATCAACAATATATAAAGGATTTCTTCCTCCTAATGCAGTACCTAAACCTCTAATCACTACAGAAGGTGTACTTCCCGGAGCATCTGAAGAAGTTACCTGAACCCCTGCTGCTTTACCCTGAATAGCCTGAGAAGCGTTTAGTACTTTTGTTCTTGTAACATCTTCTGCTTTTAATGAAGTAATTGCTGAAGTATTGTCAATTTTCTTTCTGGTACCATAACCAATAACAACTACTTCTTTTAAAGCAGTATCACCTGCTTCTTTTAATGTAATAGTCATTTGACCCGCTGTTGCCGGAACAGAAACAGCATCAAAACCAAGCATAGAGATTTTTAAGATTTCCCCAACTTTAGCATTAATGGTAAAATTACCATCGAAGTCAGCATCAGCAGAAGCTCTGGATTCAGAAGCACTAATAATTGCTCCCGGAACTCCCATTCCGCTACTGTCTACTACTTTCCCTTTAATTGCTTGTGCCTGCCCCATCATATATGTAGGCAGCAACAAGAGTGCTAAAAAGCTAAAAATAAAATTTTTCATACAGTACGTAATCGTTTAAGTTAGTAGAGCCAAATTAAACAATTACAACGTTGTAGTACATCAAATACCACTACAACACAGCTACATCATTATGTTAAATTTTAAGATTATATAACTGATTATCAACATAATAAATACTTACTATTTTTCTTTAACATAACGTTATGATGTAGTAATGATGTATTAGAATTATGTAAAAATTGATATCTAAAAATAGAATATCTGTAAAAAATAAAATCAAATCTTACAGACTTAATAAAAACTTTGACAGGTTTTCGTCCTGATTAAGGTTTAACTTCTTTCTTAGACGATATCTGTGCAGTTCTACACCTCTAAAAGAGATGTTCATCATAGGAGCAATTTCCTTAGAAGAAAGGTTCATTTTTAGATAAACGCATAGTTTGATATCCTTTGGAGTTAAGTGTGGATATTTTTTAGAAAGATTTATAATAAACTCATTATGGATTTGATTTAAATTGGTTTCAAATATTTCCCATTCATGTTTATTTACTTCATTAATCTTAATCGCTTTTTTGATTTCACTCTTCAGTTTAGAAAAATCTTTTTCTGTTTCCAGAATTCCCTGAATTTTATCAATCATTTCTGTCTGCTTCGCAATAGACAAAGATTTTCCGGCCACTTCAGAAGATTTACTTTGCAGTTCTAATTCTAAAATATGTTTTTCGTATTCCTGAAGATTAAGTTCATTTTCTTTTTTCAATTCCATTTCCAGAATCTCTCTCTGATGTTTTAATTCTTCAGCCTGCAATTTTAATTTTTGTGTATATCTGAATTTATTCCATTTATAATAGAAAAATAAAACTCCCGCAATTATAAACAAATAAAGCAAAATCATCCAAAAAGAAAAATACCAGGGTTCCGAAACTTTAAATTTATAATTAGAAACTTTTTCATATGTTGCCCCGTCATGTTTAAAGATTTCTACAGCATGATTTCCACTACTTAAATTGTTGAGAATAATTAATCCGTCAGAAATTGGAATAAAATCTTTTCCTTTATCCAGTTTATAAAACAAATTCGGTTTACTGGCTCCGTAAATTCCGGAAATGGCATTTATTCTTAATTCGGTATTGAATTTAATTTTGGATTCATTTGGAACTAAGACATCATTACTAAATGCTTCTATTTCTATTTTAGAATTTTGTTTATTCTCATATTTTAGTTTAAGCGAAATAAATCCATCATCAAGATTAAACAAGTAATAATTGTCTTTTTTAAAAATTCTTAAATTTTCATTGATGAGTTTTCCTTTATAATATTTTTCCTGAATGATGTTCCATATAAATTTATTTCCTTCAACATAAATATGATACAAGATTCCGTTTTGCAAAACCATAAAATGGTCTTCATCTATAGAAACAATATCGGTTACGTTTTTAAAACTTTCATTAAACAATTCGTTTTCTTCCAGTTTACCCGCAATCGAATTATAAGTGTACCAAACATTATTTATTAGAAAGAGTATTTCTTTTCTAAATTCAAAAATCTTGATGCCAAAATCGTTTATTATTTTGCTCTGCTGCGTAACATTTTCAACTTTTAAAGTATTGAAATTGTCATCTAACACAACACGATACAATCCGCGATAATTATCTGCTGCCCAAATTTCATTTTTTTTATTCTGTGCTACATACTTTATAGGTTTCGCCAGATCTTTGATAATTTTATAATGAGAAAGATCAGCCGGATTATTGTAAACTAAAATTCCACTGTAAGTCGATTGAAAATACGTATCATTAATACTGCTTTTAGACATGTTCCAGCCTCCGCTGACACCGTTTATCTTGGTCAGCGTATTATTTTCATATGAGAAGGTTCCATCATTATGGCCAATAATATACTTTCCATCTATTAAAGAAATATTCCAACCCTGACCCTGCGTATTGGGCATCATATTAAATTTTCCTGCACTGTATTCAAAAATTCCGTGATTGGAAGCGATTAAATACCCTTTATTAATAGTCGCCACAGAATAAACCGAACCTAAAAGTCCCGAATTATCATAAAAGAAAGAAATCGGCGAATTGACCTCTACATGTGCAATTCCGTTATCTAAACCAACCCAAAGATCGTTTTCTTTATCAAATCCTAAACTCAGTACGGAGTTGTTCATTAAAACATTATCACGCTCGATGTTTTTATAAGAATTGGTTTTTAAATCCAGAATGATAATTCCTCTATTTCCTGTTCCAATAACTATTTTTTCTCCTTTTATAAATTTAGCCACATTTATTGTAGCCGATTTTAAAGTTTCGTTTATCGGATTGTCCCAACTTTTGAGACCATTTTGATCCACAACGAAAACGCCTTTTTTCTGGGTAAATATATAGGTCTTATTTTGGTACTTTTCTATAGCATGAACGACTGTTTTTTTCAGAACATTCCAGCCTTTTGGATTTGAAATGTATTTATCATTCATTTTAAAAATTCCATCCTGAACAGAAGCTACATACAGATTTTTATCTACTGCAAAACAGTACGAAATAAGAAAAGGGAATTTGATTTTCTTGATTGTTTTTCCGTTGTAAATAAAGACATCGTTGAAAGATTGGAAATATAGCGAACCGTTAAACCTGAAAATTTTCCAGATCTCTTCATTATCTCTTTCATCAAATAATCTCAGATTTTTGGTGATTGAAACATAATGCATCGTTCCGTCTTTTCTGTACCAATAACCAAACTCTTTATAAGATCCGGAATAAATTTTATCACCCTCAATCAAAATAGAGCGAATAATGGTTTTGTTTGGAAGTGTATATTTTTCCCATTTTACGCCGTCGTAACGAAGCAAATAATGGTTATTGGCAAAATACATGGCATCATCATTACCCTGAGCCACATTCCAGATTTGATTATCGCCCTGATAATCAGATTTGCTGTAATTTTCTACAAATGGAAGTAATTCTTGTGCCTGAAGTTGTAAAGCAATGAAAAAGAAAAAAAGGGGGTTAAATAATATCGATTTCAAGATGTGTGGATTTATATTCAAAGATACTCACAAAAATTTAATTACCGAAAACTAAAAAAGCTTCCGTGCGGGAAGCTTTTTCTTATTATCAACTAGAAATAAAATAGTTACGTAATATTTACAAGACTAATCCTATTCTAAAATCTATATTCTCTTTATCAAGTTTTAAAACCAGGGCAGAGTTTGCCGCTTGTTCAACATAGAATTCATCGCCTTCCTTTATATCATTCCAAAATTCTTTTTTAAACAATTTTTCTCCAATTCTCCATTCATCAAAAACAATCTGATGAAGTTCAGAATTATTTTCCTGATCATAGAAATATTCCTTTTTCTTCACTTTTACGGTTCCAACATATTTTCGCTTTTCTTTTAGATCATTATACAAATTAGCATCTCTAAGCGAACCCAAAAGAAGAAAAGCGTTTATTACAATTATTACAATCCGGACATGATAAAAAGCTGAATTTGAGGCATCACAACTAACAGCTAAATAAACAATTAAAAGAACCAGAAGCGAAAAGCCTGAAATTAAAATTCTAATCGTAGAATTCGCTTTTATTTTATTCTTTACTAATTGAATATCTTCTTTTGTAAGCGAAATTTTTGTTATTGCCATCTAATTGAAAGCTTTTTATAAATATTTAGATTATGATTCGGTCAAACTTAATTAATTTTCAAGCAATTGAAAAACCTGATTAGCAATTTCATACTCTTCATCTGTTGGCACAACCAAAACTTTTACAATAGCTTTTTCTGTATTGATTTCTCTCAATTCTTTAGAACGAATTTGATTTTTTTCCTTGTCAATTTCAATTCCGAAATAATCCATATCAGTACAGATTAAATTACGCATGAAAGAGGAATTTTCTCCAATTCCCGCTGTAAATACAATAGCATCCAATCCGTTTAAAGCCGCTGCGTATGCTCCAATTGTCTTTCTGATTCTGTAAGCATTCATCAATAAGGCCAGCTCACAATCTTTATTTCCTTCCTGAGCTTTCGATTCAATATCTCTTAAATCGCTGTAACCGGTTAAACCAAGCATACCACTTTGTTTCAGCAAAATCGAATTTACCTCATCCGGCGTATATCCTAAACTTTTTATCATATAAAAGATAACCGACTGATCAATATCTCCTGCTCGGGTTCCCATAATTAAGCCGTTTGAAGGCGAAAATCCCATTGTGGTATCGATACTTTTTCCGTCTTTTACAGCGCTCATACTACATCCGTTTCCTAAGTGAATGGTAATGATTTTTGAATTCTTTTCTAAATAACTAATTGCTTTTTCTGAAACGTATTTATGACTTGTTCCATGAAAACCATAAACACGGACTTTATGTTCTGTTAAAAGGAAATTTGGAATGGCATATTTATAGGCTTCAACCGGAATAGTCTGATGAAAAGCGGTATCAAAAACAGCGACTTGCTTGGCATCTGAGAAAATTTCTTCAGCCACATTTATTCCAACCAAATGTGCCGGATTATGTAAAGGTGCTAATTCTGAAAGTTCTTTGATTTTGTCTTTTACTTCTTCGGTAATAATTGTTGTATCAGAAAAATAACTTCCTCCGTGAACCACTCTGTGTCCAACAGCAGTAATTTCTGAAGTTGTTTTTATTACTCCTTTTTCGGGATCCAAAAGCAAATCGGATACTTTCTGTAATCCAACTTTATGAGTTGGAATTGGTAATATTTCTTCAAATGAATTCGAAGCTGTTTTAAAGGTAATATTTGAAGTTTCCAAACCAATTCTGTCGATCATACCACTGCAAATTACTTCATTTGTAGGCATTACCATTAATTGATATTTTATGGAGGAACTTCCTGAGTTTATTATAAGTATTTTCATTTTTTATGTTTTTGCCACGAAGGCGCTAAGTCACTAAGTTTTTGTTTTAATCTCAAAATAGAAATCTTTAATTTTTTATTGTTGAGATCAGTACGCGGATGATTCGGATTTACTTCGTAAAGACGCGGATTAAAACGGATTTTTCATTTCATCAAAATAAAATCTGTGCAAATCTGTGTTTTCGCGATAGCGAATCTGTCTCATCCGCGTTCTATTTTTTAATTGTTAATTGAATTTACATTCCTTGTGCCTGAATCGCTGTAATGACAACTGTATTAATGATGTCATCTACAGTACAGCCACGACTTAAATCGTTTACGGGTTTGTTTAAACCTTGTAACATTGGGCCAATGGCTAAAGCTCCAGTTTCTCTTTGAACGGCTTTGTAAGTGTTGTTTCCTGTATTTAAATCAGGGAAAATTAATACACTTGCTTGTCCAGCCACTTCAGAATCCGGCATTTTGCTTTTTCCAACGCTCAAATCTACTGCTGCATCGTACTGAATTGGTCCTTCAATTTTTAAATCAGGTCTTTTTTCTTTTACAATAGCCGTTGCCGTTCTCACTTTATCTACTTCATCACCCTTTCCTGATGCTCCTGAAGAGTAAGAAAGCATTGCTATTTTGGGTTCAATTCCAAAAGCTGCACTTGATTCTGCCGAAGAAATAGCGATTTCTGCCAATTGTTCTGCCGTTGGATTTGGATTGATGGCACAATCTCCAAAAACAGAAACGCGGTCTTCTAAACACATAAAAAAGACAGAAGAAACTACAGATGAATTGGGTTTGGTTTTAATGAACTGAAGTGCCGGTAAAATCGTATGCTGTGTCGTATGAGCCGCTCCGGAAACCATTCCGTCTGCGTGCCCTTTGTAAACCATCATTGTTCCAAAATACGACACATCTTCCATTAAATCCCTTGCCATTGTAATACTTACGTTTTTTGCTTTTCGCAGCTCGTAATACGTATTCGCATAATCCTCATAAAACTCAGATTCTATCGGATTGATAATATTTACTTTAGAAAAATCAAATGTAATTCCAAGTTCTACCACTTTATTTTCAATCTGTTTTTTATCTCCAATAATAGAAATATCGACTACATCCATGTCCAATAATCTTGACGCAGCGGTAATAATTCGATCGTCATTTCCTTCTGGCAAAACAATATGTTTTCGGTGCTGTTTTGCTCTTTTAACCATGTTGTATTGAAACATTTTCGGCGTCATACCTTCCGCCTGGAAAGTGATTAATCTTTCAGATAATGCGTCATTATTGACATATTTTTCGAAAGTGGTTATTGAGGTTTCAATTTTATGTGTATTGTTGGCATAAATCTCCGATTTAATCGATCCAATTTTGTTTGTGATGTGATAAGTTCCGCCATCTACTGCAATAATGGGTACAATGGCAGAAAGTCCTTCTATAAGTTTTAAAATACTTTCTTCAGGAACAATATTTCCGGTTAGGATAATTCCGGAAATCGTTGGATAATTAGCCGATTCATTTGCCTGTAAAGCTCCTAAAATAATATCAGAGCGATCTCCCGGCGTGATTACTAAAGCATTATTATGCAGATGAACCAAATAATTATGCAATTGCATTGCTCCTACACTGTAATGACCGATTTCGTTATTCAGATAATTTTCTCCAAACAGAACTTTGGCATCCAGTTCGTTGACAATTTCCTGCATAGTTGGATTATTCAAGCTAGAAATCAACGGAATGGTATTGACTAAAACATTTGGAGGAAGACTTTTCTGTAAACTTTTGGTAACCAATTCTATATTTTCAGGTTGTACTTTATTAGCAAAAACCGATAAAACCTCTACCTCTTTTACTTTAAATGAATCATAAACCAAATACAAGCTGTCAACTAATTCTTCTAACGTTTTTCCAACTCCGGAACCAATAATTATGGTTGGAATTCCAAGGTTTTTAGCTATTAAAACATTTAAATCCAATTCAATTGAAGTTCCTTCTCCTGTAAAACTGGTTCCTTCGACCAAAACGAAATCAAAACGTTCTTCCAGCTTTTTATATTTCTCAATAATCAAATCCAGAACCTCGCCTATTTTCCCTTTATTCTTCTTCTTAATCAATCTGCTTTTGGTAATGGCATAAGCATCTTCAAACTGAATATCAAGGTTAAAATACGACAAAACAGTCTCAATATGATTATCTACATCCCCGTCAACAAAATCTTCGATTATAGGCCTGAAATAACCCACTTTAGCAGTTTTTCCAATCAAAATACTCATCAAACCGAGCGTAATAATCGATTTACCACTATTGTGATCGCTTGTTGCTATATATATTGCTTTACTCATAATTATTTATATTTATTCTAAATAAAAAATTTAATAGAAATCATTTCTTTTCTCGCTGAAACAAACGTTAAAACCAACGTCTTTTTTTGAAATAAACAATCAAAGCGATGACCAGTAAAAACATAATGCCCATAACTACGAAATAGCCATTTCTCATTTTGAGTTCTGGCATGTATTCAAAGTTCATTCCGTACACTCCCACAATAAAAGTAAGCGGAATAAATATGGCTGAAATTATTGTCAGTGTTTTCATGATCTCGTTCATTTTTCGGCTTTGTTCCGAAAAATAGAAATTAGAAGCACTCTCCAATGCACTCATATCCGATTCTATCTGTTCTAAGAGCTCTAAACTTTTCTGATGAAGCCTTACGAAGAAATTAAACGTTTCTTTCTGTATAAGGCCATTATTTTCGTCATCGTCTTTTATTGTTTTCAGATAATATAATGAATCTCGTAATGGCACAATCGAACGCTTTAAGAAATTCAGGTTATCACGGTGATTTTCAATTTTCTCTAAAATAACCGGTTTCGCTTCTTTTTTAGTTATATTGATTAATTCTTCAATCTTATCTTCTTCATCTTCCAGCGTAATGTAGAAGTTTTCCATAACGGCATCCAAAAGCAAATACAAGAGATAATCTACTTTTTTGGTTCTAACTATTCCCGCATGAGTACGTAATCGCTCTCGAATATGCGTAAAGAAATCGCTTCGTTTTTCCTGAAATGAAATTAGAATTCCCTCTTTCAGAATAAAACTGATCTGCTCAACGCTGATATTATCTGAATATTCAGAAGGTAAAAGGGATTTTATATTGAAGAATAAAACATTTTGCTGTTCTTCTAACTTGGTTCTTTTGGTTGTATTTAGAATATCCGCTAAAAGGAAATCATCAAGTTTAAAATGTGTTCCAATGGTTTTAAGTAAACCAATATCATTTAAGCCATGAACATTTAGCCAATTGTTTTTAGTGTAATCAAAACAAGAATTTAAAGCCAAAACCGTAAACTTATCATATTCAACAACATCATTATCATCATATACAAAAAGCTGCATTTCGGTTTCATGCTCTTTGTGTGTTCCTGTGTACTCTAATGTGATGTGTTGCAGCTTGCGTCCTTTCTTGTATTTGATCTTTCTCATTCAAAAAAATTTACAATAGTAATATTACGAAAAAGAATTCGAAGAAGAAATGACAATTGTCAGTTTGCTCAGAAAGATTTAACAAAATATCTAAATATTCAAAAGTAATCTTTTTACTACTTTTATATTAGATTAAACCCGACAGGTTTTGAATCCTGTCGGGTTTCTTAAGAACAATAAACATGCAAAAAACTGAAAAGCTCGAATCTGGAAAATATTACCACATTTATAATCGTGGAATTAATAGTGAAAATCTATTTAAAGAAAATAGAAATCATGAATATTTCCTGATGCTTTATACCAAACACATTGATCCAATTGCCGAAACATTAGCTTGGTGTTTACTGAAAAATCATTTTCATTTATTAGTAAGAATTAAAACTTTTGAAGAAATTCTAAAAAGCCACAAGGAATATGAAATCAAAAAAATAATCCCTGCACATCAATCTTTTGGAAATTTATTTAACGCTTACACAAAAGCAATTAATAAAGGCTACAATAGGCATGGAGCCTTATTTGAAAGACCTTTTAAAAGAAAACTAATCAGTAATGAATCTTATTTACGTTCCGTTATAAAATATATTCATTACAATCCAGTAAATCATGGTTTTTGCGAACATCCACTAGAATATCCATGGAGTTCTTATTCAGCTTGCATATCTGAGAAATCGACTAAATTAAAACGTGAAAAAGTGATTTCATTATTTGAAAACATTGACAATTTAAAATCTTCTCATAATGAAAAAGAGAATTTCACTTCATTAGAAAAATTTCTTAATTTATAATTTATTGCAAACCCGGTTTTGAAAACCTGTCGGGTTTAACTTCAAGGTAAAGGAGACTCTCTTTCATCTTTAATCACCCTAAAACTAAACGATGAAAGAACCTGGAAAATCAAAATAACAAAACTAAAATCTCAATCTAATAGCAAACCCGACAGGTTTTTGAAACCTGTCGGGTTTAACTTCAAGGTAAAGAAGACTCTTTTCTATCTTTAATCATCTTAAAAACTAAACGATGAAAGAACTTAGAAAATAAAAACAACGAAACTAAATCTCAATCCAATAGCAAACCCGACAGGTTTTGAAAACCTGTCGGGTTTAACAACATAAAAAAAACATAAACCCATAAAAAAACCGAGTCATTTCTGACTCGGTTTTCTATCTTAATACTTTGTACTAATTACTTAATACTAAAGAATTATTTCACTTCTTCAAAACTAACATTCCATATAAATCAGTACCTCACAAAGCAATGGTACAAATAAGGTACAATAAAAATTTAATTTATCTCTGAGGAATAATACTTAGCAGAAAAGAAACATCCTCTAGCACTTTGAAAAAAATGTCCAAAAAGTATTTTGGAAACATTTATTATTTTGTAAAAGTAAAACATATCGACCTATGAAAGTGAATCTTTTAAAACGCGTATAAATACTTGTTTTTTTTAAGCCCATAATTTATAATTTTAAAAAATCTTATTATAATAATAATAATAATAATAATAATAATAATAATAATAATAATAATAATATTAAGTGTATGACTGGTTGAATTTCTAGTTTTTATAGACTAAGAAAGGATTCACGGAACATATTTTGTGTAACATCTTACATTCAACAATAAGCTCTTGAATTTAAAACATGTGTATTTCTAAAAATTGACCATAACCTAAAAATAAATCAAATTTCAAAAAGTAAATTGTGTTATATTAGCTTACATTAATTAATGTCTTTTGAAAAACAAAATAATATATTTAGATCACAATGCAACGACCCCTGTGGATCCAAGAGTAATCACAGAAGTCACATCAAATTTTCAAGAGCTGTATGCAAATGCATCTAGCTCCTATTTCTTTGCTAATAATTCAAGAATGGCAATTGAAAATGCTAAAACAAATATTGCCAAATTAATAGGCGCAAATGCAGATGAAATTTATTTTAATTCAGGTGCCACTGAGGGAATTAATTTTGCATTAAAAGGATTAGCTCTACATAATAATAATTCCAAAAAACATATCATAACTTGTGTTACTGAGCATAAAGCAGTTCTGGAAACCTGTCAATATTTGGAGAGTATAGGATATGAAATCGATTATCTTCCTGTAAATAGTACGGGAGAAATTAATTTGCATGACTTACAGAAAGCTATTAGAAAAGATACTTTATTGATTTGTCTAATGTGGATAAATAATGAAACAGGCGTTATCCATCCAATTATTGAGATTGGAAAAATAGCAAGAACAGCCGGTGTTTATTTTTTATGTGATGCAACACAAGGTATTGGGAAGTTACCAATTGATGTAAATGATTCTGGAATCGATGTATTATTCTTTTCAGGTCATAAATTATATGCTCCTAAAGGTATCGGCGCAATTTACATCAATAAATCAATAACCAAACAAAACAAAATACAGCCTTTAATGCATGGCGGCGGACAGGAAAATGGATTACGAAGCGGAACTTATAATACGCCATTAATCTCGGGACTAGAATTAGCGATCACTCTAGCTAAAGAGGAAATGAACGCTAACAAAATTCACATCAGCAATCTGCGACACTTTCTTGAAAGCGAACTTTTAGACATTGAAGGTGCCTACATCAATGGTGAAAATACTCTTAGAATCTACAATACAACTAATATTTGCGTACCTCAATTAGATACAGAAATTTTTATTGCCATAAACAAGGATATTGCTGTAAGCAATGGTTCTGCATGCACTTCTGCAATAATCGAGCCATCGCATGTCTTATTGGCAATGGGTTTAAATAATATAGATGCGATGAACAGCCTGCGTGTTTCTATCGGCAAGGATAACACTTTGCAAGATATCCAGTTCCTTATTCAAAGAATCAAGTTATTCATCAACAATTAAATAAATTAACTTATATGCTGAAAGCTCTATTCCTTTCTATTTATAATTGCAAAACGGAGAATGATATTGATGAAGTGATTTCACTAGAATCTATGTTGTCTGATCCCAATAACTGGTTTCCGATTGGAGGAACTGAATCAAATTTCAGCATAATAGAAAATCAACAATCAAATCCAATTGCTGCATTAGTCGAAAAAGTTACCAATTCAATAGATGCAATTCTGATGAAAAAATGTTTGGACGCTGATTTAAACCCAAAAGGAAAAGAAGCTCCTAAATCAATGGACGATGCAATTGATTTGTTCTTTCCAAACAATAAAAATTGGGATTTGACTACAACAAGAAGGAAACAGGCTGAAGACATTCAAATTATAGCTGACGGTCCACCTAAACAAAGTTCAGTTATAATATATGATAATGGAGAGGGGCAACATCCTGAAGATTTTGAGGACACATTTCTTTCTTTAATGAGAGGAAATAAAAATGAAATCCATTTTGTTCAGGGTAAATACAACATGGGTGGAAGCGGCGCAATTGTATTTTGTGGCAAAGGATATCAATTGATAGGTTCAAAAAGATATGATGGTTCTGGAGACTTTGGTTTTACATTAGTAAGAGAACACCCCCTATCTAAAAACGAATTGGAAACTAAAAAAAATACTTGGTAT
The DNA here is from genome assembly GCF_042686225.1 of Flavobacterium notoginsengisoli. Taxonomy (NCBI): domain Bacteria; kingdom Pseudomonadati; phylum Bacteroidota; class Flavobacteriia; order Flavobacteriales; family Flavobacteriaceae; genus Flavobacterium; species Flavobacterium notoginsengisoli. The sequence continues at coordinate 974,610 of NZ_JBHUOT010000001.1, read as the reverse complement.
GAGTACTTAAAAATTAATGGACGTATACCTTCTTTTGCTATCACTGAATTTGATCTACGACTTCTTAATAAACAGTTCACTACCGGTTCAATAATAAAAATGTATTCCTATCAGATGAAAGGAGTCTCTGGGTTTGCACAGGATTTAAACCAAAATTTAAATGAATTCCTTTTTAAACCGGTACTGCCAGTATTCACAATTGATACAAAAGAGAGATATCCTAACAATAAGGTATTAGAAACCACAGTATATGGCCTTCAAAGGCGCTTGGAGGAAGAAAAGGACTATGTGGAGGATTGGTTTTCAGAAGAATATAAAGACTCCCTTTTCGGCAAAATGAAAGTTACCTGCTATGTTTTTAAGGCAAAACAAGACGGAAAGACAGTTAAAGAAACAAAGGCCGATATACAGCGTAGGTATTTCAAAAATAACATGTCCACTTTATTTTCAATGAATGGACAAGTTCATGGCCATTATACCTCCGAATTCATTACCCGAGGCTTAAGATATAATCTTTTGAAGGATTATTTACTTATAAATGTAGATTGCACGATGATGAACTATGATTTCAGGAAAGATCTTTTTATGGCCTCACGCGATCGTTTAAAAAATGGAGCAAAATCCGAAGAACTTCGTGATTACATAAAAAAACAGTTAACGAAATCAAAGCTTGACGAAATCAATAAACGCAGAAAAGATTCAATAGGATTAGAAAGCGAGGATACATCAGAATTAATAAAAAGCTTTGCTAAAAACCTATCAAAGGACAGCGAACTCTTTAAGCTACTGCAAAATACCCTTAAACTTGAAGAGAGAACAAAGGATAAACCTGAGAAAAAACAGCCAACAGGACGACCTGAAAAAGAACAAATACCTTTTAAGCCTGAACGCTTTCCAAGTTTTTTTAAATTACAACATAAAGCACACAATCCTATTCCTGTTCCGGTAGGTGGCGAAAAGACTTTGCGTTTTGAAACTGATGTTGAGGATCATTACTTTGACAGAACAGATAATCCCGGAGATTTACAGGTCAGTGTTTTGCATGTAAAACGCACAGTCTCACAGGGAGGAACCGAACAAGGTAGTCAAAAAGAGCCAGGAGAATTAATAAATATCATCAAGTCAAGTCCAGATAAGGGTACAATCAAAATTACATTCAACCCCGATACGGATTTAAGACAGGGAGACGAAATTGAAATACAAGCTTCTTTAAAAGCTGCTGGTGACGACTATTTTCAGGAAATTGTTTTCCTGAAAATAGTCGATCCTGATCAGAAAAAAGAAACAGCATCAAAGCAAGAAGATGAGTTCAACAATATTGGACTACCTGAACTTGTAAAAGTTACAAAAGAACAATGGGAAGAAGTGGAACTACAGGGAATTTCCATGAATTATGACACAGTTATGAATCCTGTAGCTTCAGGAGACATGCTGGAAAAAATCTATATAAATGTAGACAGCAATGTATTTCTCAATTATCGAAGAAAGCTGAAAAATGCAGAACAAATAATCGTGGCCCAAAAAAGATATATTGCTTCAGTGTACTTCCACTCTTTATTCCTGTACATGATTACCAAAAAGAAAAATTACAAACTCTGTTTGACTTCCGACAATAATGAAGAAGAAATTACCATTGATGATTATATCCGTGATGTTTTTGATAGCTACTACTCTGATTTTTTATTGAATTTCGGCATGGAACAATTAATGGGAAGTTTGGAAGATTAAATTAAATAAAATTATATGAATCAACTACTATTTGTTTGGGTTGAAAAATTTAGAAATATCGAAAATGTCGGATTTAATTTTTCTAATCGTTATGAGATTAGCTACAAAATAGAATCAAATGAAATAACCGTAAATACCATCGATGGTTTTCCCGCTTTACAAGAAAATGATGTTAAATTACTTTTTACTGATGATAAGCATTATTTAGAGGATTTTTTCCATTTTCAAAACACAAACAATGTAAGGATCTCACAAGTGTGCGCCTTGATTGGAAAAAACTCATCCGGAAAAAGCAACATTATAGATTTTATTTTGACTGCAATTAGTACAGGAAATAGAAAAAAATTGCAATCAAATTATATTCTGGTTTTTAAAAAAGATAATGAGTTATGTTTTTTTGGTAAAACTAATAAGAGTCTGAAAACTTCCGATTTAAATTGTTTGAACAAAAAGGTCTTAAATATTGAGCCAGAAAAAAGTTGGTCAGCAATGTTTTATTCAAATGTAGCTGATAATAAAGAGTATATTTTTAACGGCAGTACTGTTTTAAATTATTCTTTTAACAAATTAAATGAATTACAGTCAAACAAAATTGATTTTGTAAATTCTATTTTTTTTGAGGATACATGGCAGAGGCTAAATACAATAGATTCACCAATAAAGAATGTTAGATTTGTTTTTAATCCTGTTGCTTTTCTCAGAACCGAAAGATTAAATGATTTAAATGAAAAATTAGCGGGAATTTTAAAAAGATATCGAAAAGCAATATATGAGGAATCATCTTCTAATGCTAATCGTTTTTATTATGGCTTAGCCATTAATTTGTTATGCTTTCTATACGAAAATCAATATAACATAGGAAGAGTTTTAGCCAATGTTAATTTAGTTGGAACAGACGGGTTCGCTGAAGAAATCAGAGTATTACATCCTAAAATAACATCTTTTATAGAAGATATTGACAGTATCGATTCAAGTGTAATGAATCAAGATGAATTCGCTTCATATAAAACTATACTAAATAATTTTTTATTGAAAGATGAAAGTGGCAAAGCAATTATTTACAAGTTTGGAGATGTTGATAAGTTTGATAATTCAATACTTGTCGACTATAATGAAGATTTTATTAATTTAATAGAAGGAAATCAAATAGCATTTAATAATGCAAGTTTAATTACTCATGATTGGTCCCAATTAAGTTCAGGATTGAAAGCGTACCTTAATCTATTTTCCCAATTGTTTGATTTAACTGATAAAGTTTCTAAAACGAAAAATGAAAATATACTTATTTGTATCGATGAAGGAGACCTTTACCTACATCCTGAATGGCAAAAGAATTTCTTAAATGACTTGATATGGTTTATAGAGAAAATTTTTAAAAACATCAATATTCAGTTAATATTAACCTCGCATTCACCTTTTTTAATTTCTGATTTACCAAAAGAGAACGTTATTCTACTAGACAAGAATTGTAAGCCAGATCGACAGTTAGATCAAAAATCCTCTTTTGGTGCTAATATTCATCAGTTGTATAATAAGCAATTTTTCTTAGTCAATGGTGCCATTGGCGAATTTGCCAGAAGTAAAATTTCTAATATTTTATCAGAATTAAAAGATGTTGATAGGGAAAGTCTTGAAAAGTATCAAAAATTGATATCAATGATTGGAGAACCTGTCTTAAGGATTAGATTAGAGGAGGAACTTCAAAAACATGTTCAGAAAATTGGAAAAGAAGCTTTAATTGAATGGCATAAGTCACAAATTTTGCAATTAAACAAGGAAATTGAATGATATACTTAGGAGATATACCGAAAGAAATATTAGATAAACATTGGGAATATTTCGAAAACTCAATTGGATATAAAAAAATTGAGGAATACAAAAAACAGAATGCGTTACCAATAAAACAAAGAGCACTATTTCGATTTATTAGTAATCACGATTTATTAAAAAAAATAATTATAGGTAAACCTATTGAGATAAGGGAATTAATTGACAAATATAACGAGTTAGTTATTAATAAAGGTCGTATCGTTTCAAATGACGCCTTTGCTTTTTATAAGGATTTTATTGTTACTGGCGGCTGGAATTCTATATGGGTGAAAATTAACAGAGATGCAGCGGGGCTATCCAATAAAAAAAATATTAAAGCGAGAATGATTTATCTAGATAAAAGATTTTCTTCAATGGAAAGGCTTTATGGGCAAGTTAACAATGAGAGATTAAACATCGGTACATTAAAAAGCAGATTTGACAACATTAATAATAATATTTCTTCAAATTTAGAATCTTGGAATGATTTGCTGAAATCTATTTTTGATTACTCTAAGTTTATCGAAATAAGCGATAACTGGAACGCATATAAATACACTACAGATTTAGGCGTTACAGTTTGTCCGTATTGTAACAGAAATTACATTCATACGTTGGAAACAGACTCCGGTAGAACACGTGCAGAATTGGACCACTTTTATCCAAAATCTTTGTACCCCTTTCTTTCAATATCAATTTACAATTTAATTCCAAGTTGTCATATCTGTAATTCTAATTTAAAAGGCTCGAAAAATTTTTTTGAAGAGCAACACATCCATCCTTTTGAAAATTTAAATCAAAGTAAAATTACATTTAAATTACAGTACACAGACTTGAAAATAGAAACCGTCATTCCAAATATCAATCAATTCGAAATTGATTTTAATTTTAATCCTAGCTTGAATAATAGTGAAATGACGATGATTAACAACTCATTAAAAACTTTTAAAACTAAAGAATTATACAATAATCATAAAGACATTGCACAAGAGTTAGTCTATAAGGCTTATTATTACAATAAAACTAAAATAGAGGAATTACAGTCTATTTTAGGAACTAATTCGGGAATTGATGAGAATTTTATTGAAAGAGTTGTATATGGCAACTATATTCATGAGAACAATTTTGGTAAGAGACCATTAGCAAAATTTACTGGTGAAATATTATCAGATTTAGAAAATTAGAATCATTATCTACACACTATAAGAGTGTGTAGATATCATAATATGCTGTTTAAAATAAATTGGTATTTACGAGATGGCTTCCAAAAAAATTAAACGTCAAAATTAGCTTCCTCAGTTACAGCTATTATTTCTTCCAAAAAGTTTTTCACTGCAATATGATTACCAGCTGGGTCATATTTTATTATTTCAATATTAAAATCTTTCCTCCATCTTTCAACTTCTGTCTCTGTCACCATATCTTTTGAGACTAAAGCATAATGAGTCGGAGAACCACCGTGAAAAATGTTGTGGATATAGCCAAGCAGTAGCAATAATTCGGGGTCGTTTAGGGAAACCCCAACAAATAGGATTGAATTTGTCGAAAATATTGCATGCAAAATACTTTGATATCCGCTCTGATTATAAATTATATTTCTATAATCCTTTTCAGTAAGGACGATTTCCTTAGGAGTTTTAGCATCGCCGTGGGCTTTAAGTACAAAATGGTCATTATTCCATAAGCTGTAATTTATAGAGGATGCATCCTTATAGGTATAAACTGTTGGAAAATAGTTATTGAAATTCTTAACTAAGGCCTTTTCAACTAATGTGTCATAATTAGTAGTGATAATAAACTTCGATTTTAATTTAACTAAAACATCATGTGTTTCTGTTGGTACCTTTGTTTTATCCTCAAACCGGTCCCTGATTAGTCTATCCAGATCACTTTGGATAAGATCTCTCAATTCCTCGGCAAGCATTAAATATTTAGACGGGATTCCTGCCAATATCCTCATTTCCGCAATACGAGTACTTGCAATTCCTTTTCTCTCAAGAATATCAATTAATTCATTCAGTAATTGACCCCAACTCGGAAGCCCTGCTCCCATTGACATTCCTGCACCAACATATAGACCAAAGGAATTTTTGTTGATTGCTTTTTTGATATCTTCTACCATTTTATTTTTTTAGATAAATTCCATTACCAATAAATTTTTTTCTAAAAATAGCATGACGTAGTGCTATATTTTTTTGAAAATTTCCTGAAAACTTAAATGATAGAATATAATCATAAAGATCTCTATCATAGGTTGGTTTGGTTGGATCACTTATTAGCATATCTGGATTTCTATTATTTCCTACTCGCCTTTGTTCAAAAATTTTAAATTGTTCAACAAACTTCTTTTCATCAATTCGATCAATATCGTCATGACAACTGTATAACAACCAAAAAGTGTCAACAAAAGTCCATTTATTTTTGAAAATTCCTTTGCTGATCGAGTTCAATTTATCCATCAAATCTAAAATTTGGTTTGTTTTCTGAATATATGGACTAAAAATATTAGAAGTGGAATCAGCTAAATCTTTGTAGAGTTTCTCAATGTTTTTAGCTTTGACATCAGACAAACCGTTATTGTAGGCTATTGTTATGACATGATCCAAATAATCCTGGTGTTTGAATCTTGTATTTATAATTCTACAACCTTTAAAAAATTTATGCGCCTCAACCACTGAAAAAATAGCTGAACCTATGTTGCTCGCCATTGCATGTCGAAGTTCAACCTGATTCAATTGAGCACCCATTTGCAATCTAGCAAATAGGCTTCTTATTTCCTCAGGAGTAGTTTCTTCAATTATCGCTATATTAAGTTCATAATTATCAAAATCTTCCTTTAGAGCTCCAAGCTCTTTATACTCTAAATTATGCGTGCTTGTACCATTTATAATGGTTCTTTCCAGACTATACTTTGAGTCATCGCTCATAAATTCCCATATAGCTCTTATTCGCTGCTGTCCATCTGTAATTTCATATTCATATAAAGGATCGTTTGGAGTAGCTCTCAAATAAAATTTAGGTAAATCATAACCTCTAAGCATAGAATCAATAAGTAGTTTCTTTTTTGACAATGACCAGACTGAAGTTCTTTGATATTGTGGAGCAGGATTTATTTTGTCGATTCTAGTATTCAGAGTCTTTACCTTCCAATTAGCAAGTCTTATTTTCATTTAAAATATTATATTATATAAAACAACTTGCACAACCTTCTCCCTCTGCATCCTCTAAAATATCCAACAGATAAGGAGATTGTACTTTTGATTTTGTTCGTTCTTTACGTTTAATATATTCTTCTTTTATTTTTTCTATACGCTCCGGTCTTGCCAAATCTGCAAGTGATTCATCCTGTATCCAAGTATAACCCTCTTTCTCATATTCCATTGCTTTCAAGAACAGATCAGGATGCTGTTCATAAAGCCATACCCATTCGATTTTTTGCTGATAAAAACAGAAAAAACAACCGGAACGACTACGTGCATATGTTGATTTTTTTCCGTTCACTTCGAATTCAATTGCCTTGTAATAAGCAGGGACACCAACACCTGATTCTTCCAATATTCTAAAAATATCATCTCTGACAAGAATTTCCTCGTTACTCACTAGTGGAAATTCACTTTCCCTAGATAATGGATATTCGGTTGTCTGCAAGAACTCGAACATAGCATGATTATATTCCTTGATTCCTAAATCCAGAAGGCTATTCAATTTTTGGCTCTGGCTAAAATTAATCGAAATCTCTTCATTAATAACTTCGAAAATCCTTGCTTTCTTTTCTCCCAAATCCAACGTGCTATAATATTTCAATACGTAATTAATATTGTTATTTGCAAGAAATTTAGCAGTGACATCTTCACTGAACATATTTTTTCTAAATGGAAAAACAGACTGTATATTAGATTTTTTTGAGATATAACCTTCCCTATCCTCATCACCTCGAATGCCGACATAAGATATCACCAAATCATCTCCTACAAACTTCTCGAAAGGCTCAAGCTTCAATTTTTTGGTACACCATCTAGACATATTTCCCGGTAAAAAACCGTTATACATTTTAATAAAATGGTCAAATGGATTTAAAGAATCATCAGCAAGGACAGGCAATTTATAAATTTCTTTGCCTAAAAAATTTTCCAGATACTCAATTAAATTATATGTATCTTCAAGCTCTTTACCTGTATCAGATGTGTAATATTCGATATCCAATTCAGGGTAATTCTGCTTCATGTAAATAGCCAAAGCTGCACTATCCTTCCCTCCGGAAATCCCTAACACGTGTCTAACTTTACCGCTCATAATAATTCTTTTAAAACTGCTGCCAACGCAGCCAAATCAGTGCTTTTGTCTTTAGATAACAACTCCTTGATTTTCTCTTCAAGTTTTTCAACATCCTTAAATTTTCCTTTAGGCAGTCGAATCACTTTGCTTGCCATTCCGCCATCAAAAGAATTGATTTGAACATCCAACGCTATCTCTTTTTCTTCATCAAATGTCGTTTTAGATATTCGGTTCAAGCTATCAAGGCTCAAAATCATATCTGTAAACTTATCATACAGCATAAGCTCATCTTCGTCTTTGAATTTCTCCAATGACTTACCGACAAGCGATTGTGCTAGCGAGCTAAGCCAAGCCTTTTTATCTTCAATCTTCGAATCGATTCGCTGAACAAATGATTTCTGAGAATTAAGCAATAAGTGACGATGCAATGTTTTATATCTTATTTGAAATTTTAATTTATATTGCTCAAAAGATAAATTTGTATCAAAATATTTATCTTGAAGATAAAACTCAAAGCGATTGACAAGTTCATCAAAACAATTCCGGACTTCTTTGATTGAATCCTGTAAATGTATAATGAAATGTTGTAATTCTGCTCTGTCTTTCTGGATTTTTGCCACAGAGTAACCTAATGCTGCTGGAAAATCTTCAAAGAAAGACTGTTCTGGATCTTTAGATGTAGCAATTGCCTCCCTGATAGCCATACTTTCTTTAGAGAGTCGTTTGGTTTCTTTTGAATAATCAGGCAAACTCCTGTAAAACACCAAGAATGGTTTGATTGTCTCAATAAAAGTCTGCGCGTTACCGTTTTTATTCAGATCGATATTTAAAAATTTACGATAGCTGTTAAAAATATCCAATTTTACGCCTTCCAATACGAACGATTTCACTTCAAAATCTTTTGGAATTTTTGCAATAAGTTCTAAGATATCTTCATTAATTGTTGGGGTATAAATACCTACATTAAATAACGCATACTCGTCTCGTTTGATAAACAGAAAAGAAGGAACCCAAAAATCAATGAATCCTTGTTTGAGCTTAAAGGGTTTGTTACTTAAAATCTCAGTAAATTCAGAAACATTTCTTTTGGTAAGCTTGGCACTATCCAAAAATTCAACGGATGCCTTCCACAAATTATGAAAACCATTGTCATTATGTGGTTCTATCAAATTTGACAGATTATCATCACATAACTTAATTCCGTTGTTTTCCAATAAGGAAAGATATATTGTTTTCTCAGGCGGAAACTTATCCTTATGAAAACCAAGCTGAGGCATATCCCAATCATTGGCAAGAGCTCTGAAATAATTCCTTTTTGCTGTATGGATAGAGGTAGATATCCTATGCTTGTTTACAAGTTCATTATTAAAATATGGTGTCTTAAAGTAAACTTTTTGACATATAAATGAAAGAAAGGAATTAAACTCTTTTTGAGATTTTAGTTCTTTCTGTTTACCTGCGAAAATCCATCTGACTGAGGTTTTGTCTCCAAAAAAACTATTGAGGATTTTATGATTTAATAAATTTCTTTGATGAACAACAATATTTTTAAGCTCTGTAACCGCAACTTTGTCGTCAAGGTTATCTTCAATTACTTTTCTTGTTTTCTCTATTTCAAAAAGAAGATCCTTAATGTCTTTTGAATTTAGATAATAACAATATAAAATAGACTCCTGATTTTCTGATGATAGTTTTTCTATGTCTGAAAGTATATCCCTCTCATTAAAAATCAGGTTGATAAATCCGTCAACTTCTCCTTCCGGTTTTGTTGAAATAGGCTGGGATGATATCTTATATTCAAATAAACGAGGTGTTCCTGTTTCAAACATTGCCCTTTTTGCTAAAACTGCCGGCAGTGAATAGTTTTTATTTAGTAACGTAACAACATCTGTAATATCATCAATCTTGTTACCTGCTTCATATAGAGCCGTGGGAATGTCAAGATCGGTTCCTTCGAAAAGAATGTATCTGTTATTATAATTTCTATATAGAATAACTTTTTTCCCTTCTAGATCTTCAATTAATTTATCTGCATTTGGTATTCCCAGACTTTTTTCAGAATATAAAACCAAAAAATCACGATCTATAAATGATCCCCCTTGGGCATTGATTGAGAGCAAGCCTATCGTTTTGATTATTTTTGCATAATCAGAAATGCTTCCATTAAACAAAGATTCAATTTTCTCTAAAGAAGTTTTTATCGCCTTCCATGCAGCAAAATCTGGGTTATATTTTGAATTAAGAAAAGAAAAATAATTATAGATCAAAAAATCATATACTTCTGCTATCGAGTAAAAATTATCAGTCAGAATACTATGTTGATATAATCCCGTGTGATCGGTTGATTCCAAAAAAGAAAATAATGATCTCTCGTTCTGCCCATATTTCTGTAGTGACAATGTTAGTACATAAGCAGAAATTGCATCTAAAGGATACAACTTTTTAGCTATCTCCCTGACATAGTCCTCATTGGTTTTAAAAGCCTTTGATACAGTAAGCAACTCAACTAGTTCGTTGACCGTTTTTTCTTTTTTAATTGCAGATTGTCTTTCCTCTATATGTTCAGAAGCAAGAAACAATAATTGCTCAACAGGCTCATTGAATGTAATTTCCCTGAACCTGCCTTTTACTTTTGTCCACTCTTGTCTCTGCGTGGATTCCAAGTTAATGGCATATGCATCAAAATTTTGATGAACTGTGGTTAATAAAACAATATTGTTATCTGAATTATTAGCAAACTCAGCCAATTGCTGGATAAAATACAATTCTTTTTCCGGTTCATTTTGAGAAGCGTATTCAAGAAATTTTCCAAACTCATCTATGAAAATAAAAAGGAGCGGACTTTTCTTATCCAAATCATAATATCGATTGTAGATTTCAGAAAAAACATTTTCAATCTGATCTTTATCATTTTTGATTTCAAGCAAATCAATAAATGACTGCTTCAATGACTTATATTCTCCTACAATTTTAATAAAATCGATTTTTGGATTTGGAAGCAAATTCAAGCCAAAATACGACTTATTCCCTTTCAGGGTCTGCTCTACAGCCCATAAAAAAGAACTTTTACCTGTTCCATATGATCCAATCACATTAAATGATCTGGTTCCTTGCTTAAAATCATTACTAATCTGATTGCTTATGCGGATGGCATTTGGAGTAGGAATATATGTTAATTCCCTATCTGTATCACGAATGATGTTAGTTGATGTGTTGAACTTATTTGCCATAATAAAGATTTAGAATTTCAAATTTGTCCGGTTTTGATGTAAACTGCAATTCTTTAATTCCTGCATGATCACTTAATGTGATACCGTATTTCTGATATTGTACATTGTTTGCAACTGATTCTAACTTTTCCATTAGTGCGTTTTTTGTAATTGCAAAAACAGAACCAGCCATATTTCTATCCTGAGACAATGAATTTAAACTTACTGAGTTTTGAATGTTACTTTGATCCAAAATCGTATATAATATTACCTCTTCAGGTAAATTATTACGGCTCTCATTAGGAATCGAGTAAATTGAATTATGCTTTTTCTCTTCCTGAATAAGATTTAAATCTGTCAAAAGCCCTGATGAAGTATCCTCTTTATCCTTGATCTGATCATTCGTCCTGATATACATTCTGGTCATTACATCGAAATCTGTCGCAGCAGTTTTTTTATTAAATTGCGTAAAACTTATCTCATTTGCTTTTCTTTCCGCAAAAACTAAAAAATTTTCTTTTGTAAACTCAATCTTTTCTTTTCGCAAATAGTTAAAAACCAAGTGGTATATAGAAGCAATTCCTTGACTTGTCAATTGATAATGAAGCAGCCATAATGTCGCTTCATCTTCCAAATATGGGTCTTTTCCTTCCGAGGAAAAAATATAATCCGCTACATCGGTTGTATTACCGTCTTTATCGATCAATGCAAATGCTCTCATCCAAAAAAATATGGCAGAAACCATATTTTTGCCGACACCCAATAAAACTACTGCTTCACTATCAGTGAATTTATTTCCCTTTTTTACAAAATCATAACCTTTTTTCAACCACAAATGTCTGCAGTGAAAAGTGTCATGCCCAGAAAAAGTAAGCTTATTTGATGGAATTGTCAATATTTCAGACATATATAGTATTGTAATTTTGTTTGCTACAAATTAACAAAATATAACTATAAGAGATGCATTTATATAACTAAATCTTACTTTTAATCGCTCTTTAATTTTAGTTTCTATAAAATAAAATTTTAAAACTTTGCTTCAGTAAATAGAGCAATAGTGCTTTGAAATGTATGCAAATAAACATAACGGAGCTATAAAGCTCCGTCATCTACAAAGGAATAATAGGCTTCAGGAGTAATGATGAGATGATCCAGCAGTGTTATATCCATAACTCTGCCTGCTTCTCTAACTTTTCTGGTTATCTGTTTATCCGCCTCAGATGGCTTCAACTGTCCTGATGGATGGTTATGAATCATAATCAGCGATACGGCATTAGATTTGAGAGCCGCTGCAAAAATCATTCTGAGGTCTACTGAAGTGCCGGCAATTCCGCCTGAGGATACTTCATACATGCCCAATACCTTATTGGACCGGTTCAGAAGTAGGATTTTAAATTCTTCGAAAAATTCAATTGTATCAGGATTCCAGCATTGGAGCGCCAGCTGGTAAACCGTTTTGGAAGATTTGATAAAAGGTCTTTCTGAAGCTTTTACTTTCGTTTTGTAGACCAACTGGATTTCTGCCACCTGATTCCAATTCTGAACTGTTCTTGAAGTTTCCATGATTTCTTAAGTTTTAAGATTAATAATGGAACTTGAACCGGGAATGAGAAAGCGAGCGAAAAAAGCAACGCAATAAAGCAGGATTTCGCCTGCATTTATGGGGAATTTTTTTCCGCGAACCGCCTTTAGTTCCCGAACTTTGTTTCGGAATTAAGTCTGAACCCTAAAAATACGGATACAAAATAACAACTGGTCTTTCTAGGTGGCTCGCAAGAAGACATTGAAAGAGATTAAAAAAAATAATATGAATCTTTTTATTAGAGAAATTTGTAAAGCGACTTGAGCTAGATCATGTAGATTATCTCTTGCAATCGAAAAGATTTTTAAAGGAGTTAAGAAAGGTTTCTGTCCGAAAATCTAAATAATAATCCGAATCAAAAAAGCCTTTCAAAGTTTGAAAGGCTTTTTTGACATGTAAAAACTCAAATTTATTATTTATTCATTTCTCTAATAAATTTCTCTACATTTATTTCGACATCAAGAATTGTAACAGTTTCTTTTTTTAAAGACTTAGCGATCAAAACCATCTTTTCCAAAGTAGGATTAGCTTGACCCCTTTCTATTGTTCCTATTAACTCTTTTGTTACTCCATCATTAATATCTGCAAGTTCTTGTTGGGAAATAGGTTTATCCAGAGAACCTAAACCACTTATCTTTTCACGTAGTTTTCTACATTCCTCTCCTATTTTTTCCTTTTCAGTCACATTGATGTATTTAAAAAAATAAATATCAGATTTATTTAAAAAACTTTTGGTATGATATATCATACCAAAAGTTTTTTTTGTTATATTTGTAAAATAATTACAACTAAAATGTAATTTTGCGACTCTTCATTAAAACATTGAAGCATTCGCTTTGAATCTCGTTATCAAAAACTGGTAATTTTTAACGCACGAGATGATAAGTAAGATGCTCACGTCTTTTGGCGTGGGCTCACTTATTCGTGCGTGGGTATACCAGTACCTTGATAGCGTTTAAGTTGAGTTCCATGCCTTTTTTATTCTTACATTTTGGCAACTTCGATTCATAGCAATGAAAATGTTATATTGTTTTTCGCTACCATAAAAAACACTGAATTAGTTTAATTGGGGTACACTCTGCCTATACTTGGCTGCAACTAGGAAATGGTGGTGTGACTTCCCAATTATTAAACCTTAAAAAAGAATGCTTATGAAACACTTCCGTTGAAGTAATTTTAAAGTTTTGCTTTGACTTCAACACAAAAAAAGGCCCTCTGCAGCAGCGACTAACTAGAGCAGAGGACCATAGCTAATCAAATCATATTTAACTAACCAATCCCAATATTATGAATAATTTTTCATTTTACAAGGATGGGAAAGCACTTTATTGCCTAATTTTTGCAGGCTTTCTAATGTCTTTTTCATCCTCATTTGCCGAAAATTCTTTTCGGCATTTCAAATCCAATTTTCAACAGCATAAGCTTCAGGGTACTGTCTCTGATGGCAGTTCTCCCCTGCCAGGAGTTACTATCGCCATAAAAGGCAAATTAAATACAGCGACAATCTCCGATTACAATGGGCAGTACAGTATTTCTGCCTCCGTCCATGATACGTTGGTAGTTTCTTTTATCGGTTTTAAGACCGCTGTTATCCCTATTGCAGGACGTCCTAAAATTGATATTGTCCTTCAGTACGATACCACAACACTTCAGGAAGTGCGTGTCAATGCGGGATATTACTCAGTAAAAGAAAGCGAACGCACCGGAAGTATTGCCCGCATAACAGCAAAAGATATCGAAACCCAGCCTGTAACCAATGTACTTGCAACTATGCAGGGGCGTATGGCAGGAGTAAATATTACCCAGACCACAGGAACACCTGGCGGAGGGTTTGAAATCCAGATCCGTGGACGAAATAGTCTCCGGGCAGATGCTAATGCCCCTTTGTATATTATTGATGGTGTACCTTATAGCGCTGATGCCATTGGCTATAACCAGACCTCAAATGTTTTCCCAACCACTACAAGCCCGTTAAATAGTATAAATCCTACCAATATAGAAAGTATCGAAGTTCTTAAGGATGCAGATGCGACTGCTATTTATGGATCTCGTGGCGCCAATGGTGTTGTGCTTATAACGACAAAAAAAGGCAAAGAAGGAAAAACTACATTTTCCTTTAATGCTTCAACAGGCGCAGGAACAGTAACCAGCTACATGAAGCTTATGAATACGGAAGATTATCTCGCCATGCGTCGTCAGGCATTTGCCAATGATAAGATTACGACCTATCCGGCAAATGCCTACGATGTCAACGGTACCTGGAACCAGAATCGTTATACAGACTGGCAAAAAGTACTATTTGGCGGTACATCAGTCATGAGTGAACTACGTGGAAGTATTAGTGGGGGTACCAAGCACACGCAGTTTCTCTTAAATGCGAATTACCATAGTGAGACCACTGTACTTCCGGGTAATTTTTTATACAAAAAGGGAGGTTCGCAATTTAATCTCAACCACCAATCGGCAGATGATAAATTCCATTTAGTATTCTCAGCAGGCTACACAGTACAAAACAATGACCAGCCTGCCGCAGATATAACAACTCAGGCACGCTTTATTCCTCCAAATGCACCTGCATTGTATGATGCTGATGGAAATCTGAACTGGGAGAACTCGACATGGGAAAATCCTCTTCAAAGCTTGACTGCCAAATACCTTTCCCAAACAAAAGATCTTATAGCCAATACTATGCTGAGCTATAAAATTCTTCCCAGCCTACAGCTCAAAAGCAGTTTTGGCTATACTGATACCCAGCATGTCGAAAGCAGGACCAATCCTTCAACAATGTACAGCCCTTCTTACGGATATACAAGCGCAAATTCGAGCATTATTGTCAACAATACCAAACGAAGTTCCTGGATTGTAGAACCTCAGCTCAATTGGGAAAAAACAGTAGGAAAGGGAAAAATAGACATTTTGCTCGGCGGTACATTTCAACAGCAGAATACAGGCAGGCTGTATCAGTCTGGTAGCGGCTTTACCTCGAATAGTCTTATTTATGACTTGGCATCGGCAACTACAAAACTGGTCTTTTTAAGCGATGAAACGCTTTATAAATATCAGGCATTCTTTGGAAGAGCCAACTACAACTGGCAGGATCGTTACATAGTAAACCTTACTGCTAGAAGAGACGGTTCAAGCCGTTTTGGTTCTGGCAATCAATTTGCCACTTTTGGGGCTGTGGGTGCTGCCTGGCTGCTCTCCAATGAAAGTTTCCTGCGGGGCAGCTCTTGGCTGAGTTTCGGAAAGCTTCGTGGCAGTTATGGTATAACCGGCAACGACCAGATTGGCGATTATCAGTTTTTGAATACCTATACTTCATCAGGAGTAAGTTATCAGAATAATATAGGTATGCAACCCACTCGCTTATTTAATCCTGACTTTGGCTGGGAAATCAATAAAAAACTTGAAGCTGCCTTAGAAATCGGATTTTTACATGATAGAATATTTTTTACAGGAGCATGGTACAGAAATCGTTCATCCAATCAATTGGTTGGAATTCCACTGCCAGGAACAACTGGCTTTACACAGCTTCAAGCCAATCTGGATGCCAAAGTAGAAAATACGGGAGTTGAATTTACGCTTCGCACTGTCAATTTTTCGACTAAGAACTTTAACTGGAGTAGCTCTTTTAATATCAGTCTTGCCCAAAACAAACTCATTAGTTTTCCTAATCTAAAAAGCTCAACCTATAAAAACACCTATCGGATAGGACAGCCATTGAACATTCAACTATTATATCACTCCACAGGAGTTGACCCCCAGACAGGAATTTATCAGTTTAAAGACGAGAACAATGATGGACTGATATCTTCTCCTGATGACAAACAGACTATTGTGGATTTTAGTCCTGACTATTTTGGAGGGCTGCAGAATCAACTGAGTTACAAAAACTGGAAACTTGATTTTACTTTTCAGTTTGTAAAACAGCAAAATGCAACCCTGCTTGCGGGATTGGCAGGAAATATGACTAATCGTCCAGAAAGACTGAGCAATAGCTGGCAGGAGGCCGGAGAAATTGCTCCTTATCAAATATTCACTACCGGAGCCAATGCTGCTGCTGTTGCTGCTCAATCACGCTATACGTCAAGCGATGCAACCATTGTCGATGCCTCTTATATCCGTCTAAAAAATATTGCCTTGAACTATCAGCTTCCTTTGCGTCTAAAAGAGCTGCATTGCAGTATAATGCTACAGGGACAGAACCTCCTAACTTTTACTTCTTATAAGGATGGCGATCCTGAGTTTAAAAACAGCGGCTACCTACCTCCTCTTAAAGTTATTACAGCTGGTGTACAATTAACTTTTTAATCCTAAAACCATGAATAAGATCATAACAAGATTGCCTATATGTTTTTCAGTGCTTTTTTTAAGTATTGTGTTCTCTTTTAATTCCTGTGATTCTTTTGTAGAAGTGGAACTTCCTAAATCACAGCTGACTGCCGCTAAAGTTTTTGAAGATAACATGACAGCAGATGCCGCAATGACCGATATCTATGCTAAAATTCGCGACAAAGGCCTCCTTACCGGAACACAATTGGGTATATCCAATTGTTTGGGAATTTATACTGATGAACTGAACTTTTATGGACCGCCATCCAATTCAGGAACGGGATTTTATACCAATACCATATTACCTTCCAATTCTATAATTTCTCTTTTTTGGAACAATTCGTACAATCAGATTTATGCTGCAAACGCAGTGCTTGAAGGTATTCAAGCTTCTAGTGCTTTGAATTCAAAAGAAAAAGCACAATTAGAAGGTGAAGCACATTTTGTTCGTGGCCTGCTCCACTTTTACCTCCTGCAACTTTTTGGCGACATACCTTATCTCTACTCTACCGATTACAAAGTAAACAGTACTGCCAAACGTATCCCGGAATATGAAATTTATAACAATGTAATATCAGATCTAAAAACTGCTGAAAAATTGCTTCCTATAACCTATCTCAATACGGAACGGATTCGTCCAAATTCATTTACCGCAAAAGCGCTGCTGGCAAGAGTTTATTTATACCAAAAAGACTGGGAAAATGCCGCAAAACTATCCACTGAAGTAATTGAAAATAAATCATTGTATGTTTTTGAAAATAATCCTGAAAAAGTTTTCCTGAAAAATTCAACAGAAACAATCTGGCAGTTCATCCCAAGTCTGGCAGGTAAAAACACCGATGAGGGAACCCTTTTCTATTTTGCTTCTGGACCACCGCAACTGGTAGCAATAAGCCAGTCTTTAATGGACTCCTTCACTGCAAATGACGCTCGTAAATTAAAATGGACAACTGCAGTAAGCAATGTTTCAGGAACATGGTACTACGCTTCTAAATATAAAGAAAATAAGTCTACTGCATCTTCAAAGGAATACTCTATTGTCCTAAGACTGACCGAACAATATTTTATAAGGGCAGAAGCTAGAACTCACTTGAATGATCATTTAGGCGCGAAGGAAGATCTCCATAAAATTATAAACCGTGCCGGCCTTGCTGATATTACTTCCTCTTCCAAAGAAGAAATCTTGTCAGCAATAGCAGAAGAAAGAAGAAAAGAACTTTTTACCGAATATGGGCATCGCTTTTTTGACCTTAAACGTAACAGCAAACTGGATATCACATTGGCTTCAAAACCAGGCTGGGAAACCACTGACCGTCTATTGCCTGTTCCGGAAACCGAATTTCTTGTCAATCCGAACCTTGGCTTTCAAAATCCTGGATATTAGACCATTTCCTATACACAAATTCTGATGAAAACACATTTTTATATAACCTTTAGATTACTCCGCCTTAAGGCCAACTTTATTTTAATATTTGTTTTGCAATTAGTAACCTGCTCTATTTGGGGGCAGGGTATGCAAAAAAAAATGCTTACCCCTGCAGATTATTCAAAATGGGGAAATTTAAACCTGAACAAAATAGATGACAGTGGCCAGTGGATCAGTTATAATGTATCCTATAAAGGGGGAGCAGATACTTTATTTATAAGGAATACGCAATCCTTACAAACTTATAGTTTCCCTTCAGGCAACAGAGGGGAATTTATAGCTTCATCCTTTTTCATTTACAATAATTCTGAAGGGCTTCAACTATTTAATCTAAATGGTTGCAGTCCAGAAACCATAGCCAATGTGAATAGTTATGTTTATTCTCCTGAAGCAAAACGCCTTCTTATTTTAATTGCTGACAATCAAAAAAAAAGCACATTGATTATTCGAGACCTTACAGGAACTTCGCAGGACCGCATTGATGGAGTACATGATTTTCTTTTAGCTCCTAATAATAAAAAAGTATTGTATACCGTAAGAACAAACAAGCAGGAAAATCAAGTATATATTCTAGATCTTTTTAAAAAGAACTTCAAAAAAATGATTTGGAAGGACAAGGGTAATTTTAGTGACCTTACCTGGCATAAAGGAAATCAGGCAGTCGCTTTCATTGAGGAAGCAGCAAATAAAGACAAGTCAGAAAATAATATAATCTATTATGACATCAAAAGTGAAAAAATATACAGCTATACATCTATAGATATGCAAAAATCTTTTGGTGATTCGCTCTATATATTTTCTTCAAGATATAAATTGAAAATCTCTGATACTAAACAGCAGGTCTTCTTTGAAGTGTGCCACAAAAAAAAATCTGAAAACGATACAAAACTATCAGATGTTCAAATTTGGAACGGCAACGATAAATGGGTTTACCCAATGGAGGAATTAGAAAAATTATCCAATAGACCCTTTGTTGCAAGATGGTCTCCGTCAAGTAACCAAAGCATGCTTATTTCTAATAATTCCCTGCCAGAGATTATGCTCACAGGCAATCAGAATTTTGCCCTTCTTTCTAATAAAAAACAGTATGAACCACAATTAGTCTACGAAGGTCCTCGGGATTTTTATCTCTTTGATATTTCTGCTGGTAAAAGAAATCTGCTAGTGAGCTCGCAGTCAGGATTTCCTAACTATATTATTCCCTCTCCCAGCGGTAGGTACATTTCTTATTTTTCTCAAAAAAACTGGTGGATTTATGATACTGTAAAGCAGACGCATACCAATATTACTGGGCATATCGGACAGCCATTTTTTCACAATGAACAGGAATTACCAAAAAATATTGAAGCTTATCCCACTTTAGGATGGACGGCTGGAGATAAGCAAATAATCCTTTGTGATGCGTATGATATTTGGGCAATTAGTCCTGATGGTACTTTAGCAAAAAGGCTGACCAAAGGTCGTGAGACCCATACCAGATTTAGATGGCCTGGATATAAATACCGCGTATCAACTCAAAAAAATTATGATGGAAGCATGCACAGGACAATAGATCTCAAGAAAGGGCTTCTATTAGAATCCAGCAACCAACAAGGACATTCCGCTTATTATAAATGGACTCCTGACTATATTGAAAAATTAGTATTCTCAACCGATAGTAATTTGAATCAATTGATGATGTCCGATGATGGAAATACGTTTGCATACCTTGAACAGAGTCATGCTCTTTCTCCTAAAGTAATGCTCTACAACAGAACTAGAAAAGAAATTAAAACTGTCTATGAAAGTAACCCGCAGCAAAAACAATTTTATTGGGGAGTGTCAAAAATGATTCAATACAAAAATAGTAAAGAGAAACTTTTACAGGGCGCATTATATTATCCGGCTGATTATAATCCTGACAAAAAATATCCAATGATTGTTTTGATTTATGAAAAATTATCACAAGACCTTCATAGATATACTAATCCTTCGCAATATACTGGTGACGGGCAATTCAATATTACTACTTTTACAACACAGGGCTATTTTGTATTGGCACCTGACATATCGTACGAACTTGGCAACCCTGGTATAGCTGCAACGGACTGTGTAGTATCAGCAACAAAAGAGGCAATAAGAATGGGGTTCATAAAGCCAGATAAAATTGGACTTATTGGGCATTCCTTTGGAGGCTATGAAACAGATTTCATTATTACTCAAACTGATATTTTTGCGGCAGCTGTAGCTGGCGCCGCGGTTACAGACCTCGCCAGCTTCTATTTGACATTAGGATGGAACACGGGAAGACCTGACATGTGGAGGTTTGAGACACAACAGTGGCGAATGGGCAAATCCCTATACGATGATAAGTACGGATATGAAAGAAATTCTCCTATAACACATGCGCAGAATATTACAACTCCCCTGCTATCATGGTCAGGAAATGTTGACTTTCAGGTAAATTGGAGTCAAAGCGTTGAATTCTATCTTGCTTTGCGCCGTCTAAACAAAAAAAATATTTTACTTCTGTATCCAAACGAAGGTCATTCACTTAAAAAAAGTAAAAATCAGAAAGACTTATCGATTCGTATACATGAATGGTTCGATTTTCATTTAAAGGATGTGACACCTGCTGAATGGATAAAAAAAGGAATTCAATAGCAATTAACAATAGATAGCAATGCAGTCCTAAATGAACTGCATTGCATTTTTTAAAAATTCTAAAACTATTGTGGACGATACAGTTCTCTTACACAGATAGTTTCACCGTCTTTGATAAATGCCTGAGGTTTAGTATCGTCATCATCTACATGACAAGTCTGACCTCCGTCATCGGAACACAGCACTTCTACACTACAGGGTGCGCCAGGCATTGAAGCATAACCCGTTACGGGAGCATCAATTTTTGAGGCACTCTGCATCGATGTGGTTGCGAAGGCACCTAAAATTCCCAATACAAAAACTGCAAAGGGCGTAATTGGTTTTAAATTTATCGGTTTCATAACATTATAATTTAAAGATTAAATGATCTACTTTTTTCTTCAGGTGTTCGATCTTTTGCCTGCTATCGGGCCCGATATATTTTAGATGCGTCAGAACTTTATTTCCGACACACCTTTAATTTCATTTTTAAGCTTTTCATTCAGTTCATAGATAACCAGTTTAGTATCGATAAGTGCATAAAGATGGCTAGCGGTAACCATAAAACTTCGAAGCTTTTTATTCTCATTCTCATAAACATGAAAACTAAATAAATATGCTTTCTTATTAAGGTCATACACATCAATTACCGAGGCTTCTTCCCATACTCTTTCATGTTCATAACGCCCTGGAACATTAGAGTTCACAAAAAGTAAATGACTATAGACGCTACTATATCCATTGACAGTTAAGGCAGGTACTGCCATAGTTCTTTCTGTCTTATTTTTGAGATAGGCAACTTTTATTTGGGCATGGGATATAGTATCAATAGTATTGGAACGATAATCCAATTTGCCATTTTCCTCTGCCACTATATATTGGTTTCGGTAGTTGTAGATATATATAATTTTTTTCATTTCAGCACTGTAATGCAGCATTCCGTCCGTATCAAATATACCATCAATTTGCTTTTGTAATAACTGTGGCGCCAATTGAGTTTTTGCATTGGAACTATTAAAAATGCCCAATACATTGTTTTTGTTTATTTTTCTGTTACCCCTAAAAACAATCCGACAGCTGTCTATAGGAACGGCAACATTAAAGTACGGAGGTCTGTGTTTTTGTAAGGATGCTTTCCAATCACTGATTTGTCCGCTGAAAATAACCGGCGACCTTCCGTCCAAAATATAAAAATAAGGAGGGCGAACGGCTATTTTCAGTGTTTGAAATGCGAAGCTTTTGCGGTCAAAAGTAGCCCTGATTTTTTGCTGTTTGAGTTTAGAATCGATTGATAACAGAAACAACGGAACAGTTGTGTTTCCAAGATATATTTTCCCATCACCTGACCCTGCAAAGTAGTACGAATTATATTTTAAGTCGATTGTGTGTTTAAGTGTAACAGGATGATGCGGATAACGCCGTATAAATGGGTTTTTATGATGCATCATTTCTTCAGATAAAAGAAATAAAACAACAACAATGACAGTACCTCCCACAGTACTTACAAATAATTGGACTGAATAAGATAGTCCCCATTTATTTGATTTTACATATGTTTGTTTATGATGCAGCCAGAGTGCTATTCCGCCCATTGCAACAAAGAAAACATTGAACAACAAATGTTGTTTCCAACTCATTTTTTCTAATATTCCACCACACGAACATGGTAAAAAGGAGCTATAATTCAGCATGATGAAAATATAGGCTGTAAACATTGACATCAGACAAAAACCGGCATAAAGTGCTTTAATTTTTGTTTTGGGAATCAGCAGAAAAAAGACAATTGTAAATTCAACTATCAGTACAATCCAAGAAATCCAAGCTGCAAAAGCACTTAACAAAGGAGATTGGCCTAACTCTACCTGAAACTTTTCAAAATCAAGCCCTTTATTCATTGCTGCATATACAAAAAGAAATAAATACAGCATGCAGATTGTATCTACCGTATTTTTTTTAAATCTCATGTTTGCTTTAAAGTTCATTGTTAATCAATTTAAATTCAGTGTTGTAAAATTCTGAATTCCAACTCAATAACACTTATACTATCGGGAGCAAAAATTAACTAAGAAGGATTAAGGCCATGTAAAGGGAAAAGACCGCCTATTTTACCTCTGCCGAGTTCTTTAGGAGAAAATCCAAACTGCTTTTTAAATGATTTGGAAAAATTAGGATAACTGTTAAACCCGTTCATAAATGAAATATTCTTCAGGGGAATATCGGTCTGCTCTATCATCAGGTAGGCTCTTTTGAGTCGCTGCTCTGTATAAAATTTATATATGCTTGTATGGAAAAAATGCCTGAATCCGTCTTTAAGCTTAAAATCATTTGTACCGAACTGTCTTGCCAGTTCCTTAATAGACGGTAATGGTTCTGTCAAATTTGCTAAAATGTAATCATAAACCCGCTGCAGCATTCGCGCTTCAGTCTGTCCGAAATTAGGGTGTCTGACTTCTTTTATCTGCAAAGATTCCGAAGCAGTTTCATTAACCTGGAGAAAGGGTGCCACAAAGCTTAGAACAAAATGCTTTCCATCCGATAACCTAGATACGGAGCACTCGGCATCAACAGTCAGCTTTTTGTTTGTTATAAAATCAAGTGTAATAATTTCACCTGCCAAAAGCATTTCTTCCGCTTGTTTTCTCATACTGTCTGATATATCGCTTATGTCAATGTTTAGGAAATCACGTATCGGCCGTCCGAGCATTTCCGCTGCATTGTATCCCAAAATTTCCAATGCACCCTGATTTATATTTTTTATGTGATGTTTTTCATCCAGAATAAAAGTTGCAGGCATTAACATCCTGTGAGTAATATAAGGATTCACAAAACCGGAATGAAAGGCAGACTCTTTAAGTTCCTCTGCCACCATATTTACCAGGACAACAAGAGTTTCAATTTCATCATCATAATTACTCAGGGGAATCTGGTTATTGAAATTGCCCCTTGCCATCTCAAATAACATCTTCTGCATGGATATCATCCGTCTGCGGTTGTGGGGTCTTTTCATCGGTCCTGATTTTAGTTATACCTATTACTCTTTGACTTCTTCATCACCTAATAAAACTTTTAAGATAATCCAGCGCCTCCTCCCTAATTGTAAAAATTCTTGTAGGCACTGAAGGTCTGCTGATTTCCAGATAAAAAGTGCTCATAGTAATCGAAACATTTTCACTGCCGATAAGAGCGACTGCTTTTGCAAGCATTGAACCGGATTTGGCGAGATAATCCCTAGCCGCTTTATCAATCGAAGCTATGCCTCTGGTATCACAGAAGACAGGAAAATGCCGTTCGTTTTGAAATGCAATCCTGTCAGCTACGACACGCATAGCCACTTCTAAGTCAATTGCCGTTCTTGGCTTGTATTCGAAAAAAAGGATTCCATCCTCAATCCAAAACCTAGCGTTTTGATTCTCATAAGATTCATGTGCTGCAATCATGTCTTATCAGTTTAAATTATGGGATTGTAATTTAACAAAAATATAAAGATAAATAAACATAATAATTGCTAATTGTGGATTATTTCTTGTAAAAACATCAAATTCGTTGCTAAATCGGGAACAAAACTTGCCTTATTGGGAGTAAAATTTCATAAAACAAAAATATTTCCATTTTTTATAAAGAATTTTAGACCACTGTTTATCAGATAGTTAAATATCACAAAGTCTAAACCAAATAAATCTTAAAAAAAATGGCAAAAATAAAACACAACAATTTTATTGATACAGTCGACACTGTTTTTGCAAATGCGAAAGAAAAAGGCCTGCTGCACTTATATAGTGAAGATGAAAATCTAAGCGGACGAACCGTAAAAATCAAAGGAAATGAAATGCTCCATTTTGGCACTACAGGATATCTTGGACTGGAACAGGATCTAAGGCTTAAAGAGGCCGCAATAAGCGCGATAAGCAATTATGGGACACAGTTCCCTCTTTCTAAAACTTATCTTTCTCATCCGTTATATGCCGAACTGGAAAACAAGATTGAGAAGATGTACAATATACCGCCAATCATAACTAAAAACAGCACCCTTGGACATATGGCAGTAATCCCTACCCTTATACGGGATGAAGATGCCGTTATTATAGATCATCAGGCGCACTGGAGCGTGCAGAATGCCTGTCAGCTTCTTAAGCTCAGGGGAATACCGGTGGAGATGATACGCCACAATAACCTTGAAATGCTTGAAGACAAAATTCGGGCGCTGCTTGGAAGATCTGGTAAAATATGGTACATGGCCGACGGTGTTTATTCCATGTATGGAGATTATTCACCGGTACAGGAGCTGCTTAGGCTAACCCAGCAGTATCCGCAGCTTCATCTCTATTTTGATGATGTCCACGGGATGAGCTGGAAAGGAAAAAATGGCACAGGCTTTATTTTTGACGCCATTGGAACGCTGGAAGAGAACATTTTTGTTGTCAGCACGCTGAGCAAGACATTTGGCGCGAGTGGCGCTACCTTTTTCTGCAGTGATCCTAAATTACGCGAGAAGATTAAAACTTTTGGCGGTCCCCTTACCTTCTCCGCCCAGCTTGAACCTGCCTCAGTTGCGGCTGCCATTGCATCATGCGACATACATCTTTCCCCTGAAATTTATGAGCGTCAAGCTGAACTTGCCAAGAAAACAGAGCTGTTCAGCTCGCTGCTTTCAAACAGCGGCATGCCGCTGGTCTCTGTAAACGATTCTCCGGTTTTCTTTCTTGGAATGGGGACACCTGCCACTGCTTACAATTTTACAAAGCGCCTCTTCTCTGAGGGATTTTACCTCAACCTTGGCATATACCCGGCAGTCCCCATTAAAAATACAGGAATCCGTATCACAATATCCGCACACAACCAAAATGAGGATATAACTGAACTTGCCCATGCAATAGGGAAACACTTCCACAAAGCAGTGGAAGAAACAGGAAGCAGTGAACAAAAGATACGGCAGGCTTTTAGAATGGATATTACAGGGACGCTGCCTGCTAAAAAACAGCAGGAAAAAATGCTGCAGATGAAAGAAGTATGCACAATATCAGACATAGAAAAACAGGAATGGAATAGGCATCTGGGCGCTTACAATATATTTGACTGGGAAGGCATGCAGTATCTGGAACAAACATTCTCCGATAGTCAGGACCCAGCCAATAAATGGGATTTCTTTTACTATATAATCCGCGACCAGAATATGCAGGTGGTTTTAATGACCTTCTGCACACTGGGTTTCTGGAAAGATGATATGCTGGCAACGGAATCCGTATCAAGGCATCTCGAAGAAATTAGACTTACAGAACCAATGCATATGACTTCCAAAGTATTGAGCACCGGCTCATTGTTTACTGAGGGACAGCACTGCTTTATTGACAAAGGCCATCCTCTGGCACAGCATTCAATTGAAATGCTGCTGAACAGGCTGGAAGAATCATACAATGAATTGTCAGCCGATATGCTGGTTCTGCGTGATTTTGAAAATGGATTTCAGTGGGATGAAATGATAAGAAACCAAGGATATTTTAGGATCGATATGCCGGAATCCTGTATTATTGAAAATAAACACCTCCTTGAATTTGATAATTATGGCTCTGCTCTTTCGCCACGTTCGCGCCAGCATTTCAATAGGGAAATAGTAAAGTTTGAAAAATTCTATAATGTTGAAATAAAAGATTTTCTCAATGAGGAAGAATTAAGCAGGGCCTACCAGCTCTTCTGCAATGTAAAGAACCGTAATCTGGCCATCAATAACTTTACGTACAGCAGGGAAGTATTCAAAAATATGAACAGCTGTAAAAACTGGGAGTTTATAATTCTAACACTCAAAACGGCAAAACCAGGCGATATCACCGGAATAATGTTCTGCTACAAAAATTCATCCCTTGTATATGTTCCCGAACTTATAGGAATGGATTATACTGCCAGCGCTGGTTATAATCTTTACAGACAGCTTCTATACCAAACGATCAAAAGAGCACGAGAGCTTAAAATTTCAAGAATAGATTTCGGTATATCGGCCACTTTCGAAAAGAAAAAAATTGGCGCTGACGTAATACCAAAAGTAGCTTATATGCAGTCCAGAGATAACTACGCTATGGAACTCATGCAGATGCTGCAGAACGAAAATAAAGCTGCACGCTGAGAAATAATGCAATCTAAATTCCAATGAAAAGTGATGATTTAAACCTCTAGGGCAATTGCCCCCGCTTTTCCTTGTTCTTAAATATCTAAATTCTGTTGCCATGACAAGATCTACATGTGAGAAAACACTTCAGGTAATTCGCAAAGCGGAACAGGAATTCAGCTTAGATCCTGAACACATTATTGAAAAATCCTATCACATGACTACCGTGCTTCGAAGTCTGCTCTCTACGGTCAAGAAAAATGTCATAGAAAAAGGATTCTCTGATGAGAAGGAAGAAATTAATTTTTTTAAAAACGTAAAGCCTGAGATTCTTGGAAAATTGATCTTTTACAACAAGGTTTTCCGCATTGAAGCATCATGTCCTTTTGTAAGCGGCAAAATGCATCACAAGCATTACTCCAATGAGCTTAACCTTTTAAAACAGGAATTTAAAGATCAGTTTTACAATACTGATTTCTACCGCTACTACCGGACGGGAAGGACCGAATGGGACCATCATTTTTTTTGCTTGGGCAAAATAGACCTTCATGAAGGGGTAAGCAGTTTCGTTTTTGAAATTGATACGGATTTTTCCACTTATTACGATTACAAGGTTGCACGCATAATCGCAAATGAACTTCTTTATGAATACCTTCTTTCCAAAATTGAACCTGATAAAGATGAAATCATGCTTTTTGCCCAAGACAGCAACACATCCAGGGATTTCTTCTGGACTGATTCTAAAAGTGCGCTAATAGAACTCATATATGCGCTGCATGCTTCAGGCTGCATTTCACATGGAAAAGCAGGCATTCGAAAAATCAGCAAGGTTTTCCAGCTGCTTTTTAGGATTCAATTGGGTGATGTCCACCACGCCTTTCATAGGATGAAAGACAGAACAGACAGCAAAAGTATTTTTCTGGACCAGCTTAAATCGTCATTAAAACAGCATATGGAGAAAGAAATTTAACTTGCCAATTATGAGTCAATTAGTGCCAAGGGACAGGCAATTGGCAATTTCTCTTTTGCTTCCTCCCATTCTTTAACAAAAAGCTCTAAGGTCATTAAAAACGACTGTTTTTTCACGAATCTAAAAATGTTAAAATAATCTTAAATCCTAGATTTACATTGGCAGGCATTGGCAGTAAAAAATATTCATTCCATACAACTTTGCATTATGAAACTGCATGAGGCAGAATCTAGAGTATTAATGCAAAACAATTCAATATGAACCTAGACCGAATCGAATTCCTATCATGGATGGAGCGAATTATAGAGCGTTTTGATCTTCTAAGCCAGCATATTAGTGAAGTTGACAAAAAACGTGCAAGCGTTGATGGAGAAGAACTTTTAGATAATCAGGATATTTTACAAATGCTTAAAATAAGCGGGCGTTCGCTGCAGCGATACCGATCATCAGGTAAACTCCCGTATTACACAATCAGCGGTAAAATATATTACAAACTATCTGATGTACATCAATTTATAAGAGACAGCTTTACTGCACGCTTGACCAAAACACCCGCCGGCGAATGAAATAGGATGCCAAAGAATTCCACTTATCAATCAATAAGGATGGCATCTTTTAATTTCGGCACAGAATTTTAAAAAGATGATTATGAGCGAAAAAAAAATAGATTCAATAAAAGCTGCTGAACAATTATCGGATATCCTTCTGGTATTTGATAAAGATAAAAAGAAAATTCAGGCAGTAACGGGAGTGGACCAAAATGGAAATTTGGAAACAGTAGACCCTACAAAAAAAAATCAGAACCAATTTATGCGGGTCGACAGGCAGGGTGATCTGTTTTCGAACTTCTTTTCTAATTTTTTCAGCCAGCTGCGGAATCCTACCAATTTCATGTTTTTCAAGGTCCCCGCACCATTGGCTGTAAATGCGGCCAAAGAATTGGAGAAACAAATTATTAATCCAAAGCCTGAGTTTGCAGAGATAATGAAGCAGAATGAGATTAAGACTGAAGAAATAAAAAATAATAAACACGAAAATAAAAATAGTATGGAAACAACACAGACAAATCCGGAAACAGGTGAATACAAATATAAACCGGAACAGATTGATTGGGAAACATTAAACCATCTGGGATTAGGCAAAGAGAAACTTGAAAAAATGAACCTTTTAGATTCCTTGTTAAAGGGATACAAAACAAATGAACTTGTACCTGTTACCCTTAATCTGGGCACTGCCGTTTCGCGCATGGATGCCCGTTTATCCCTTAGGGCAAGTGATGAAGGAGAAGTTGTTCTTATTATTCACGGCATTCGAAAAGCCCCGAACCTAAACTACCCTTTCTTTGGGCACGAGTTCACCAAGGAAGATAAAGATAATCTTCTGCAGAGCGGCAACATGGGACGTATCGTTAATTTGGTTAATCCGAGAACCGACGAGATAATGCCTTCTTTGATTAGTTTAGATCGACTAACCAATGAGATAGTCGCACTAAAAACCGATTTCATTAAAATCCCTGACGAGATAAAAGGAGTAAAACTAAGCGATGATCAAAAGCAGACCCTGCAGGAAGGCAAAGCACTTCATTTAGAAGGAATGGTTTCAAAAAAAGGAACTGAGTTTGACGCAAACGTGCAGTTCAATGCGGACAAACGTTTTGTTGAGTTTATCTTTGACAGAAATGAACCGGTTAAACAGGTACAAGGAAATGGACAAAACCAATCCCAGGAAGCTCCAAAAACCTTTAGAGATAAAGAATTGGATAACGAACAATACCAAAAATTGAAAGACGGCCAGACTGTATATATCAGCGGACTGGTGGATAAGAAAGGTCAGGAATATAATGGCTATATCACCTTCAACAAGGAAACCTCTAAAACAGAATTTTCTTTTCAAAATCCAGATAAGCTAAAAGAACAGGTAAAACCTGCAGACGCTTATAAAACACAGACCGCAGTCAATTCTGAGGGAAAAACTAATGAAGCTACCAAAAACAGCAGCGAACCTTTGAAATCAGGACAAACAAATCCTGACAGCAAAAAACAGCAGGAGCAGCAGGAAGATTCCCAGGAAACCGCCAAATCGAAAGGACGTAAAATGTAATCTATCATGGTAACAGTTATTGCAGAAAAACCAAGTGTAGCAAGGGAAATAGCCAGCTTTTTAGGAGCTTTCGAAAAGAAAGAAGGCTATCTGACGGGTAATGGCTATTTTGTTACTTGGGCTTTCGGACATTTAGTGGGATTGGGAATGCCGGAAGATTATGGCATCTTGGGATTTGAAAAAAAAAGGCTGCCAATACTTCCCAATCCTTTTTTACTAACTGTCCGCAAAGTAAAGAAAGGTCAAGATTATACAGAAGATGCAGGTGCCCTGAAGCAGTTAAAAATTATTGGGCAAGTCATCGGAAAAAGCAAAAAAATTATTGCAGCTACCGATGCCGGGCGTGAGGGCGAATTGATATTCCGTTACATTTATGAATATCTGAAATGCAGTAAGCCGTTTGAGCGGCTGTGGATCAGCTCGATTACAGAAAGGGCCATCAGGCAGGGCTTTGAAAACCTAAAACCCGGAAGTGATTTTAACGGTTTATTTGAGGCTGCACAGGCCAGAAGCCGTGCTGACTGGCTCGTAGGAATCAATGCTTCGCAGGCACTTACCATTGCCATGGGTGAAGGAATTTATTCG
Source organism: Flavobacterium notoginsengisoli (assembly GCF_042686225.1). Classification (NCBI taxonomy): domain Bacteria; kingdom Pseudomonadati; phylum Bacteroidota; class Flavobacteriia; order Flavobacteriales; family Flavobacteriaceae; genus Flavobacterium; species Flavobacterium notoginsengisoli. Next base: position 943,875 of record NZ_JBHUOT010000001.1, on the reverse strand, counting down.
CTTGGAAGAGTACAGACTCCTACCCTGGCCTTAATATGCAGGCGTTATCTCGAAAATAAAGATTTTTCCGTACAGCACTATTGGCAGATACAGTTATCTCATACCAGGGAGTTTATCGACTTTAAATGTCTTTCAAAAAACAAGTGGGAAGATAAAAAGTCTGCGGAAGATGCATTAAAATCTATCGAGAGAAATGGAAGCACTGCTATTGTCACATCGGTAGAGACCAAAATCCTGACTGAACAGCCGCCATTGCTATTTGATCTGACAGGCCTGCAAAAGGAAGCCAGCACAAAATTAAATTTATCGGCGGCAGAAACCCTTGAGATTGCCCAAATTCTGTATGAAAAAAAATTTATTACCTATCCACGTACCGGAAGTACCTACATTACTGAAGATATGTGGGAAGAAATATCCAAAATTCTAAGGGCTATGCAGAAGACCGAAACTTGGAACCAAGCTTTAGCTGGTGTGAAATGGGGAAATTTAAATAAACAAATCGTTAACGAGTTGAATGTTACAGACCATCACGGTCTGCTCATTACAGAAAAGTTCCCATCTGCATTATCAGCAAAAGAAAATGCCGTTTACAATATGATTGCCCTGCGGATACTTGAAGCAATATCACAAGCCTGTATCAAAGAGATTACTGGAGTATCCTTACAGGCTTTGCATTATGACTTTGCCTTGAAAGGCTCTAAAATTATAAAAACAGGATGGCGCTCCATCAAAGGCATTTTCTCTGATGATGATGCCGAACCTTTGCAGGTGCTGCCCGAACTGAAAAAGGGAAATGAACTCAAAATAAGGTATGCCTCTGCTCTGGAAAAAGCAACCAAACCTGCTTTGCTCTATACCGAAGCAGGTATTCTCTCAGCAATGGAAACTGCAGGAAAGCAGATAAAGGATGAGGTAGAGCGCAAAGCTTTACAAATTACAGGCATAGGTACGCCGGCTACAAGAGCCGCTATAATCGAATCTCTTTTTGCACGTAATTATATCCAAAGAGAAAAGAAACATCTTATACCCACAAGTAAAGGACTGCAGGTCTATCAGTTAATAAAATATAAGAAAATTGCTGATGCTGCAATGACTGCCCAGTGGGAATCAGCTTTACATAAAATTGAAAACAACCAGGTTAATTGCGCAGACTTCCAAATGGAAATAGAGACCTATACAAGAGCTATTACCACTGAACTGCTTGAAACTTCAATTGCAAAGCCCCATCGCCCTGAACTTTTATGTCCAAAATGCAAAAATCAGAACTTAATTATCAGGGACAAAATAGTCAAATGTCCAAGTAAATCCTGCAGCTGGCTGCTGTTTCGTAACGTGTGCGGTGTAGAATTAAGTCTATCCGACATTGAAAGTCTTGTAAATATAGGCAAAACTGCTCTTATCAAATCCTTGCAAACCAAAGCAGGAAAAAAGTTTGATGCCTACATTGTATTGAATAACAAGGCCCACAGTTCTTTTGAATTTGAAAATTTGAAAACTAAAAATAAATAATTTCCTGAACTGCGCTCTCATGGAATTACGGGAACTAAAGGATAGAATGAAACATTATTAGAGCACCAGAACACTTTTTCAAATAGTAGTTAACTATTTTCAGACTAGTTCTGGACATTGGCAGCATACTCTAAATTTTACGCACATAAAAAACATAAAAAATTAAATCATGGTACTACATAGTAAAGATCTATCCTATTACAGGCTGCGCCTGCAAGAATTGTTAAATACGAGCTTTCCTGAAAGAGCGCATGACATTCAATTTATTGACCAGCGTTCTTCTTGGGCAGCGAGTGCCTACGAAGGCGCTTTTATGGCAGGAAATCCGGTAAATCAATGCGATCAGATTGCACAGCATATTCTCTTTGAAGGGCTGCATTTCTCGAGTTTCGACACCATTTTTCAGGTAGTCTGCAGTGAATTCGATACCAGAATGGCTGACGAGGAACTTCGACCATTTTCCTTGAAGATGCTTAGTGTCTGTGCAGCTGTTTTTACAAACTACAAATTGACAGATGACTTTGCCTACAGCGCGGACTTTGACTTCCTCTATACCGAACTGACTGGAACGATAGCCATTTGGATAGAAGAAAATGGGCTTCAGTAAACGACTGCATCTGCAAGGCAATATTGAGGCACTGAGAATTGCTTTCAAGCTGGAAAGCGAGAATAGAAATGCCTCAACAGAAGAAAGACTGCTAATGATGCAATACAGCGGATTTGGCGGTCTTAAATTTGTGTTGTACCCGGCACAATACCCAGCAGACATATCGCACTGGAAAAAAAACGAAGAGGAACTTTTTCCCCTTACTTTAGAACTCCACAAGCTCTTAAAAGAAAGCGCAGCTGATGAAAAACAGTATCGCAGTTATGTGGACAGCATGCGGAGTTCTGTGCTTACAGCATTCTACACTCCCCCCTTGGTTATCGATGCCATAGCGGATTCATTTGAAGAAAGCCAGCTGAAGATTCAGAAATTTCTGGAGCCCTCAGCCGGAAATGGCTCTTTTATTGAATCCTTTGCAAAGAATAATATCAGGCAGGCAGTAGCTTACGAAAAAGACCTGCTTACCGGTACCGTTTTAAAGCAGCTTTATCCAGATCATACAATCCGAATAAAGGGTTTTGAAGAAGTGCCTGAAAGGGAAAAAAGCAACTATGATATGATAGCCAGCAATATCCCTTTCGGAGATACCTCCATTTTTGACCTCTCCTATTCGAGAAGCAAAAACCAGGCAGAAAGACAGGCAGCCCAAAATATACATAATTACTTTTTGCTCAAAGGAAGCGATATGATCCGTGATGGAGGCATACTGGCTTTTATCACTCCACAAGGGGTATTGAACAGCCCTAAAAATGAAACCATCCGAAAGGAGCTCATGCAGGATAACAATCTTGTTTCAGCCATCAGGCTGCCCATCAACTTGTTTACTGAGTACGCCGGCACGGAAGTCGGAAGCGACCTGATTGTACTGCAAAAAAACACAAAAAAGCAAAGCCTGACCAGAGCCGAGGAACTCTTTTGCAAAAGTCTGACTCTGGACGACATTCCCGGCAACGCTATATTTACGGAAAGCACAAGAATTGTCCATACAAGCCGGACGCTGGGCACCGATCCTTATGGACGTCCTGCATTTATCTACACGCACCGGGACGGTGTGCAGGGAATAGCCAAAGACCTAAAACAAATGTTGTTGGAAGACCTCTCAATGCATCTGGACTTGGGGCTGTACAGAGAAAAACAGGAAGGCAGGCTTTCACTGCCCGAAAACACACAGCCTGATCCTCAAAAATTAATGCGCACTGCACAAGAGTCGTCCGTTTTTACCCCAAAAGAACCAAGCAGCGTTCCTGCTCAAAAAGAGGAAAGACAATTGACTATTTTTGATTTGTTCAAAGATATTGGAGAAAAAATTACCGGTGCTGCGCCTATCAAAAATAAAAAACAATATCCTAAAAGGAATAAGAGCAGTAATAAAAATCAACCGGACCTCTTTAGTGGTCTGAAGCAATCTGACACTGCGCAAGCTCCTAGCTCGTACAAAAATGAAAATACTCAAAATAATAAAAATAAACAGGCAAGTACAGGCGACCTGTTTTCCGGTTTGGAGGTACATGGAAAGCCAGAAAAGGTTCCGCAGAGCGGCACTATCCCACAACCTGCAATTTATTCCAAAGAGCTGCAGCCTTTTTACCGTAACAACTGCCTTGTAATTGATAAAGGATTGGTTGGTTATCTCAAAGATTTTGATGGTAATAAAAACGATGTAATGTTCCACCCTTTGCAGCTTCCAGCATTGCAGAAAGCAAGAACCGAGGCTTATATCAGTGTAAGAGATTCCTATCTTGATCTATATCAGAAAGAAGCCGTACTGCAAATCCAGCATAATGATGAAAGGGAAAACCTTAACAGGCTATACGATACTTTTATAAAAAGGTACGGTAAGCTCAACAGCGCAGAGAATATCAAACTTATCAAAACAGACAGTTCGGGAAAGGAAATCCTTTATCTGGAGCGTATTGTGGGCGGCATCGCACATAAGGCCGATATATTCCGCCATCCCGTTAGTTTTTCCATCACAACACTGGCAACCGACAATCCTGATGAAGCCTTAGCTGCATCGCTTAACAAATACGGCAATGTGGATTTGGACTACATGTCCAAGATCAGCGGTATGAACACCAGTGATTTGAAAGAAGCACTGCGCGGACAAATTTTTTATAATCCACTTCGAAGCGAGTTCGAAATATCCGAACGCTGGATATCAGGAAATATAGTAGAAAAAGCCCAGCAGGTAAAAACCTATCTGGAAAGTAATCCCAATGCTGTTGAATCCAAGGCAAGCCTTACTGCCCTGGAAGAAGCTTATCCACGACGCATTGAATTTGAAGAACTGGACTTTAACCTGGGCGAGCGCTGGATTCCAACGGACAAATATGCTGATTTCGCTTCCCAATTATTTGACACCAAAGTAAACATTCACTACTCTGAAAGCAGCGACGATTTTAATATTAGCTGCAGTGATAAGAATGTGCAGATACGCGATAAATATGCTGTCAAATCACAAAGCCGCACTTATGATGGAATTGCACTGCTCAAACATGCGCTGGTCAACACCACACCGGACATAACAAAAAACGTTACAATTGATGATAAGACAGTAAAAGTTCGTGATATGGAGGCCATACAGATGGCTAATACCAAAATTGATGAGATCCGTACTGCTTTTACCGACTGGCTGCACACGCAGGATAAAGATTTAAAAAAAGAGCTGACCAATCAGTACAACAATACTTTTAACTGTTTCGTCCGCCCGAGGTATGATGGAGGTCATCAGGATTTCCCGGGACTTGACAGAAAAGCATTAGGTATAGAAGATCTTTATTCCAGTCAAAAAGATGCAGTATGGATGATAAAACTTAATGGGGGTGCCATATGCGACCATGAAGTCGGTGCCGGCAAAACACTCATTATGTGCTGCGCCGCACAGGAAATGAAGCGGCTGGGAATGGTACATAAGCCCTTGATTATGGCACTTAAAGCTAATGTCCATGAAATTGCAGAAACATATCGAACCGCTTATCCTCATGCCAAAATTTTATACCCGGGTAAAGAAGACTTTACACCGCAAAAGCGCCAAAGAATTTTTGGAGACATTAAAAATAACGATTGGGATTGTGTAATACTCACGCACGACCAGTTCGGAATGATACCGCAGTCCCCTGAAATACAAAAAGAAATCCTGCAAACAGAGCTGCACAGCGTAGAGGATAACCTTGCGGCTTTGGAAGCGCAGGGAAATGAAATTTCCAGAGGAATGCTCAAAGGGGTTATAGTCAGAAAGCAAAATCTTGAAGTAAAGCTAAAAACACTTCAGCACGATATCGAAAACAGAAAGGACGATGTCGTGGATTTCAAGATGATGGGCATTGACCATTTGCTCGTAGATGAAAGCCATCGTTTTAAAAACCTGATGTTCAATACACGCCATGAGCGCGTTGCTGGTTTAGGCAATATGCAGGGAAGCCAAAAGGCATTGAACCTGCTGTTTGCCATCCGCACCATTCAGAATCACACCGGTAAAGACCTTGGGGTAACTTTTCTTTCCGGCACAACCATAAGCAATTCGCTCACTGAACTCTACCTGCTTTTTAAATACCTTCGCCCTCAGGCATTAGAAAAACAGGGTATTAATTGTTTTGATGCCTGGGCTGCTATTTATGCGAGAAAAACTACGGACTATGAATTCTCGGTGGCCAACAATATAGTCCAGAAAGAACGTTTCCGTTATTTTATAAAAGTTCCAGAGCTGGCCCAGTTCTATTCGGAGATTACAGACTACCGCACTGCCAGGGACATCGGTATTGACCGTCCAGAAAAGAAGGAGATACTTTACAATATACCGCCTACACCAGATCAGGAAGCCTTCATAAAAAACCTCATGGAATTTGCCAGAACAGGCAATGCGCTCTTACTTGGACGAGCGCCCCTATCGCAAAGCGAAGAGAAAGCTAAGATGCTCATTGCAACGGACTATGCCCGTAAAATGTCATTGGATCTGCGTATGGTTAGCGGCAAGTACGATGACCATCCCGATAACAAAGCATCACACTGCGCTGCCAATATTGCCAAATACTATAACAGGTTCAATGCGCAGAAAGGAACCCAGTTCGTATTTTCTGACCTGGGAACTTATAAGAGCGGTGTATGGAATGTTTATTCTGAAATCAAACGCAAGCTGGTGGAAGACCATGGTCTGCCTGCCCAAGAAATACGATTTATACAGGAAGCTAAAAATGACAAGCATCGCAAGGAGCTTATCAGCGGGATGAATGAAGGAAGAATTCGCGTGCTGTTTGGTTCTACTGACATGCTGGGAACAGGGGTAAATGCTCAGAAACGCGCAGTCGCCGTACATCATCTCGATACGCCGTGGCGGCCAAGCGATCTGGCACAGCGTGATGGCAGGGCAATCCGTAAAGGAAATGAGATTGCCAAGTTTTTTGCAGATAACAGCGTTGATGTTGTTATTTATGCCGTAGAAAAATCGTTGGACAGCTATAAATTCAATCTCCTGTACAATAAGCAGCTTTTTATTGACCAGTTAAAAAACAACAGCCTTGGAAAACGCACTATTGATGAGGGCAGCATGGATGAAAAGTCGGGTATGAATTTCTCTGAATATGTTGCGATACTATCAGGCAATACCGATCTTTTGGAAAAGGCAAAACTGGAAAAACAAGTTGGTGCCCTGGAAAGCGAAAAGCAGTCCTTCAGCCGTTCCAAATACAGCTCTAAATACAGGCTTGAAGATATTACAGTTAGCCTGGAATCTGCAAGCTCACGTTTTGAGCGTATGAGCCTTGATTACGAAAACTTACAAAAGCGCTTAGAAAAGCTTCCCGACGGTACAATTGCCAATCTGCTTCAGCTTGATGGTCTACCGGAAAATGCTGATTTAAAACAAATGGGAGAAAGGCTGAATGAGATTGCGCAGAAAACCCGCACTGGCGGCCAGTACGAAGAGATTGGCAGTCTATATGGTTTTTCAATACTGGTAAAAACTGAAATATCGCAAAAAGACGGTATTGATATAAAAATCAATCGCTTTTTGATACAGGGAGAAGGCAATATAAAGTACACCTACAACAATGGAATTATAGCCAAGGATCCTCACACAGCAGGCATGAATTTTTTAAATGCACTGGAAAAACTGCCGGGTTATATTGCACAGGAACAAAAGAAAATTAATGAACTGAAAAAGGATCTTCCTGTCCTTGAGGAAATGGTTAACAGCACATGGGCAAAAGAGAACAAATTGAGCGAACTTAAAACAGAATTAGCTGCTGTTGACAGGAAGATACATTTGTCTATTAGTACTGACAATAAAGAGCTTAATAATGAAGAACAGCTAAAAGCTACTAAAATCGACATTGCTCAAGCCCAAGAAAAATCTCCTGTACGCTTTAAGACTAGATGATAAGACTAGTTTACGCCAAGAATGATTTATGTTAAACAGTTTTATAAGCTAGCTTTTGATCTTATCCACCATTGTACAAAGTCAATTTTGCCTCTTACATTTTCACTTTCTTTTCTTTGGGTCTTATAAATTCCCAAGAACTCCTTTTTTGAACTTAAATATAAAGCTATCTGGCTGTGAACAGTTCTAAAGGAATTTCCAGATCCTTTATACTTGACAAGCATTTCTATATAGTCAGATTCATGTTTGTCTGTAAATTTCTCGATAAAATCATGTGAACTAAATTCTTTATCAATTTCAAATTCTGCAATGATATTTTTAATGGAAGATACGTTTTCATCTAAAAAAGCATTTATTTCGATCATATTTATCTTGTTTTTATTTAAAGCATTTAATATCAATATGTGCTACTTCTCTTGTCTGCAGATATTTTGAAGTCTAATTTGTAACTGTCTGATTGATAAATACAGTCCATTGAACTTTGTGTGCAGCATGCGGTGACAATTGGAACAAACTAATGCAAGGTCTTCTAATCGGGTTTCGATTATACCTTCAGATTGTGAAATTGGAGTAATATGGTGACATTCTATAAAATTTGATTGATAGACATCAATAAATGAAAATGAGCAAACTTCACACTTGAGCGTATTGTTTTTAACTGCCAGTCTTTTTTTTTCAATAACAATTTTCCGATTTCTTTCTTTTACGATATGAGTTATAAGTTTCAATTCACCTTCCTTACCAGTGACATCTGAATTTGTAAGTTCTAATTCTTTAATAATCGATGAAGTGATTGCTTCCGATTGTCGTTCACTAGGTACAAAATAATTTTTAAACCATTCCCAAATATTTAATTGCAGCTCATCAATATTTTCTGCGCTTCCAATATTTTCAATCTTACAAGCATTTCCTTGAGTAATACCAGAAAGTTTAACTTTTTTCCAGAGTGTTGAAGAAACATTGATATAATTATTTCTATTTGTTTTTGCAATAATTTTTACAAGTCTACCATATCTATAATTAATTCTCTCAGTATCAACAAGTGTATCATTTACAGGCGTAACTAGATGAGTAAATGCCGGAATACCATTTACTTTTTGATAGATAAGAATAATTTCACCTTTATTAGGAGATAGAATATTTGTTTTATGCTTATTAGGAAAATTTAAAACGAAGGTATTTTCATCAAAATCTAAATACGCTTCTCGCAATTCTTCATTCGTGACGCTTTTAAACCATTTAATGTCTGATGGCGTATACAAGGTTTCGGAAGTATCGAGCACAGTGACGGTAAAATAAGATTCCGGATTATTAAAAATAATATTTTGTATTTTATCTTGTAAATCTTTAGGAAAATATATTTGCGTTAAACTTGTTATTTGGAATTCTTGAGTTATGTCAATGTTAAATCTATCTTCAAATCTTATGTTCAATAATCTTTTCGTTTCATTTTTTAATTTACAGAAAGAAGCGACTTCGGTTTGAGTATTCCATAGATGAAGTTCTTTTTTTCTGTCTTTAAAAGGCTGCTGCCAGGATGTATTTGAAATCCGAATTAGTTTTGCCATAGGTTTATTTATTTCTGCTGCTCTTTTTGTTGAGCTTATATATACTGCTCTGAATTTGTTATCAATAAAATTCATTCAGACTGGCCATGATATGTGATCAAAGCTCATTTTGATTGGTAAATATAATATTTTACAAATCATCAAAATGATGTTGCATCTAAAAATGATCTGGCGGCTAATAATCACATTTATTTATCCGCTTTGCGACTATCCTTTTGCACCAAATGCTGCAGGTCCGGATCATTTTTAATACGCTCCAGTTCACTTTCAATAACCTGAACAATATCAAGTTTTATCTGCCGGTAATTGGCTTCTATTTCCTGTTTCATATTATCGCAACCATTTTTATCGACAAAGGATAAAATTTCTGGTATGGCTTGATAGGACTTGGTTTCGGCTGCAACTTTTTCATTATCCACTACAATCTCAGCATGAAAGATTTTCTGTTCGATACGCTCATCAAAATTGTCCGATACAGCCCCGACAAAAAAGCCCTGGGTCAGGGTAGAAATTTTAGAAGCGGGAATCAGGCTGTCCAGCTGTGTGGAGATGGATGTAGAGGTGTCATTGCGGTTGATGGACAAACTTTGTCTTTTCTGGAGCACCTTGCCAAAACGTTCTGAAAGATTTTTGGCAGTTTCCCCTACCACCTGCCCGCTGAAAATATTACCAACTGTATTTTGGATCACTTTACTCTCCTTGTCCCCATAATCCCTGTTCAATTGTGAGAAATCCTGGAATCCTAAACATACTGCGACTTTATTGCTTCTTGCAGTTGCAATAAGATTATCCAGACCTCTAAAATATATCGTAGGCAGCTCATCTATAATTACTGAACTTTTTAACTGTCCTTTTTTATTGATCAGTTTTACAATACGTGAATTGTACAATCCGAGTGCAGCTGAATATATATTCTGGCGGTCCGGGTTATTCCCTACGCAGAGTATTTTTGGTTCTTTGGGATTATTGATGTCTAATGAAAAATCATCACCTGTCATTACCCAGTAAAGACTTGGGGAGATCATCCTTGATAATGGTATTTTTGCTGATGCGATCTGTCCCTGAAGCTGGTCCTGTGCCCCGCCCTGCCATGCGTCCATAAACGGTGATAAGTAATTTTCCAGTTCCGGATAAGAGGTCAGGATGGTAAAGACATCTGCATACTTTTTATTGAGCAGCTCAATGGCATGCGGAAATGTACAATGCCTTCCGTTATCATAAATTTTCAAAAACCAAATGATGGCTGCCAGCAGTATTATAGGGCTCTCCACAAAAAAATCGCCCTGTTTCTGTATCCAGCTGCGATTAAGGTTCAGCATTATGGTGTAAGCCGCTTCGTAAGCATCTGAAATGTCGGTCATAAATTCAGGATTAAGCGGGTTGCAGCGATGGCTTTTTCTTGGATCGTCAAAGTTGATAACATAGAATTTTGGCTTGATTTTGTAGTTATCATGATGCTTCAATAAATGATTGTAGGCAACGGTAGAGAGATCATCAAACTTAAAATCGTAGATATACATGGAAAAACCTTTTTCAATCTGCTGTTTGATATAATTGTTCACAATTGCATATGATTTACCGGATCCCGGAGTACCCAGCACAATTGTTGCCCTAAATGGATTGACAATATTAATCCAGCCGTTATTCCATTTATTTTTATAATAAAATCTGGTAGGAAGATTAACGGAATATTCGTTTAACATTAACTGGGTTTCCTGCTGAAAACTCTCGTTCTCATTATTGAATACATCTTCCATAAGATTAGTTCGTAAAAGCCGGCTGATCCATACACCGGCCATCATAAGTGCGATATAGCCAAGTCCCATTGTAAGGATATATAACAAAGCAGCTGTTTCCAGTGAAAGCTTAAGCAATGGAGTATTGAAAAAGAATAGGATAAAGCCAACACCTAAAGCGCTGTAAATCTTCGTCCAGGTAATTTTTTCATTCTTTACACCTTTGGTTCCCAGGCAGCTTAACCCCAGCAGCAGCAGTGCAAAAATCTTTGTATAAAGCACATGCATAAACAAACCTGCTTTTTGGTTAAACCCGCTTATAATTTTATTTATAGTCTGCAGTGTCCATCCTTTTTCAAGAAAAAAACCGTAGCAGTACCAATAGAAATGCATCAGCACTATGAGGATGCTTACAGCTCTCATAAATCCCATAATCTTGGCAAGTCCTCTTAAATCGTCATCTCCCTGCATCGTTTTACTTTTTCAATATTCGGGCATGAATATAAAACAGGTGCAGAGCAAACTTAATAATATGGCGTTATTTGGCAGGGAAAGGAAGAATTTGGCGATTTACCATGATGCGATTATATCCCGGGCGGACGTCTTTTTTTCTTTTTCTTCTTGAAGTCCGAAATCTGATCTTCCATGTTTTCATAAATCAAAGGATCTGAAGCAGAAAGAGTGTCAAACAGGCCTGCTTGGGAGAAATCAATTCCGGCTATCAGCTGCTGCAGTTCCAAGGTTTTGTCCTTAAGAACAGTCTTTCCTGTATAAGGGGATGGCTCTTTGTGCAAATCTGCATTACTCCTTTGGAGATGATCCTGCAGGTGAATTTCCCGCTTCTGCTCTGGGCTGCCATTTTTCATGGTCATGGCGTAGGCCATTGTCTCTTTTAATAAGCGGTCAAAACCAAACATTTGATCAAAAATCAATTCTCCCGAAGCTTTAAATGCAACCCGGTCAAACTGGCCCAGCTTCTGGGAATGCTCTTTGTTGCTGCCCCTGGAATTGTTCATCGGACTGAGCTTGATTTTGTTGGAGATGTCTTTTCTGCTGACGATGATCTGCAGATGCAGCTGCTCCCCGGTCTTGCGGTCTCCTGACTTTACGGTTCCTTGAGCCGCCTCCGGATCCTTAAAGCTGTAGTAGCGGTAACGTTCCAGCTTGCCATACCATAATAGATTTTTACTGTTGTGAATTCCTGCGCGTTTAAAATTATGTGCGTAAGCATCCATTACCTGAACAGCATATAGTTTTAGTTTCTCTTCTGCTCCCTTGTCCCCGTACCGCTCTTTCAAGAAGGCAATTTCTTTCTGGCTTGGACTGATGTTGACAAGGAAAAACTTCGCATCACTCCTGCCCAGCTTGGCTGTATTATTGTCTATTGTAACCCTCACTTCCTGGGGCAGGATCTTCCTGCTTGCAGTATTGAACCATAATTCCCTTCCCATACCGCCTTCAGTTAAGACGCGATTCTCCTTTTCCAGATAGTTTACCAATTGTCTGGAGCCTGCTTTATTGTTTCCTGTCTCAGAATCCGTAATGCTGATATACATGACTTACAGGTTGTTGAGTGAGTTCTTTACGCGGGTCATAAGTTCTTCTTTCTTTGCTCCGGCTGTACCCCACCCCATTTCTTCACGCTGGGAAATGTAATAATCCAGCAGATCGCTGAACTGTTTTTTAAGCAGTTCTTTCTCTTTCTGTTTGGAGATCAGGTATTTCATACCATTTAAAATCTTTTCGCTCCGGGCTGCAAAAACAGCGTTCTTCTCACTTTCGGCCAAAAGATGCCTGCCTACCCCTTCGAGAATTTCAACTTGTCTTGAAAAAACGGTTTTCAAGTTTGCTGTATCGCTAAAAAGCGGCAGGAGAAAATCTTTCTCCTGCTGGCGAATAAAAGATACTATACGGCTGATTCCTGAAGACAGCTCGCGCTTGAGCATTTCATCACCTGGGTCTGCCGGATCTTTTTTGCTTCGGTAAAAGTAATCCACCATCTGGCAGAAGAGCTCTTTCTTGCTTCTCCTTAGGTTTACAGACAGCTTCTGAATTTTATCATCTGTTTCTTTGGGATAACGGATGCTGTTGGTCTCTCTCTCTTTCATAATTTCATGTTCTCTTACGCAAATCCATATCATTCATTTACTGGCTGGAGGTATACCTTATGGTATACCTAAATCCTTTATACATATTGCTCTAGAGTACCGTGAATATACCCTGAGTATACCAAATTTCCCCGCAGCCCCAGCAAAGGGGCAAGCGAGTAGGGCTCTGCCCAACTCCCGCTTGCTTTTTTCAAAACATTTTAAAGAGCGGGTAAAACCTTTTGCAAAGTAAGGGCATGAAAGTAAAAAGAGCATACTGTACAGCATTGCCAAAGTGTGCCGCCAAATGCCATATAGCGCCTTTAACCCTGCTAAAATATTCCCTTCCGATTTTCGTCCTAAAAAACAAAAGCACCAGAATTTCACTCACTCAGAACATTTTACTATACAAAACTGCCAAACACTGCCTTAAAACGCCAATGTACGCTGCCTGTAAAAATGAACATACATATGTGCATTTCTTTGTCTCTGCATCAAGATGTTAACAGGCAGCTAAGCTGTCAGGCAGTTTCAGCAGTATGTATCCGGGTGCTTATGCGCAAATGACCATGCGTAAATCAGTAGAGCCAGACGGGCAGACAAAATTACAGAGCTGCTGATGCAGTCCTTTACAGATCTGGATATATAACTGCTCCACTCTGAGCATACAAACTTATATAGGCAGGTATCTTTTATCAGACAGCAGTAAGTACCTATTAACGCATGGTGCCAGCTGCCTGACTATCTGCAGTTTTATTTATCTGACTGCATACATACAGCAGTTGGTAAACACCTAAGTTCCTGCTTACAGATATAAGTAAATAATTAAATACCATAAAAATGAAAACAGAACACAAAACAGTATTTATTGCCTTTTCTTCCCAGAAGGGAGGTGTAGGCAAATCAACTTTTACGGCCCTGGCCGCCAGTAATCTGCATTATCGAATGGGATATAATGTAGCGGTATTTGATGCCGACTTTCCTCAATACAGTCTTATGAAAATGAAGACCCGCGATCTTGCTATGGTAATGGAAAATGAATTTTTAAAAAAGGCGGCATTTAAACAGTTTACAGCCATTAACAAAAAAGCGTATCCCGTCATCCAGCATAAGGCTGAGGGTGTACTGCAGGCTGCGTATGATTTTTTAGAAGCTGTGCCTGTACCGGTCGACTTTATCTTTTTTGATCTTCCGGGAACTGTAAATACTCCGGGGATTTTGAAAGCCCTTGCCGGGATGCATCATATTTTTACGCCCATCACCGCTGACCGCGTGGTTATGGAAAGTACACTCATTTTTACTCAGCTGATGCGGGATGTTATTATGAAAAAGGGAGAAACATCAATCAAGTCTATTAACCTGTTTTGGAATCAGGTAGACGGACGTGAACGCTCACCCTTGTATGAAGTTTACAATACACTGATTGATGAGCTCGAATTACCTCTGATGCAGTGCCAGATCATGAACAGCACCCGTTTTCGTAAGGAAAGCGAAGCTGGCGCCAAAACTGTTTTCCGCTCCACTTTAATGCCAGCTGATAAGCGCCTGATGAAAGCATGCCGTTTAGACCAATTTATGACAGAATTTTTAAGAATTGTTCAATTGTAAGATTATGGAAAGTGATAATAAGAAAAAGTCCAATCCCGAAATCAACGAGGAACTGATGATGAGCCTGATGGTGGACGGGGTAAAAAAAGAAGGACTGCAGCTTCCCGAGGAAGAAACCAAAGATCAGATTAAATCAATGCCAAAGCAGCGCAGCAAAGAACCAAAATCAGCTGATGAGAATTATGAAACCCTGTTTTTCAAAAAGCCTGCAACCAATGCAAGAGATGGCAAGACAGTATATATCCGTCCTGATTTTCATGAGAAGCTGACCCGGATCGTGCAGGTAATCGGCGAAGATAAAATAACCATCTATGCCTATCTGGACAATCTTCTCGATTATCATTTCCAGGAATTTAGAGAACAGATTACAACAAGTTTCAACGATAAATACAAACCTATCTTATAATTATGGAAACCGTAATACTTATCTGCCTGCTCCTAATTATTGCCCTGCTCCTGCAGGATAAAATTGCGGCTGGTAAAGACCAGCAGGAAAAACCAAAGCACGAAAAAACGAATCCGAAACTGCCCGATATCATGGGTCATCCCAAACCTTTAAGAAGCCTTTTACTGCCAAAGCGCGCCGCTGAGATCCCAGATAAAAAACAGCTGCAGGAAACAGATAATTTTGATATTGAAATCAATGAAGATCTCTTTGCACAAATTCCCGAAGACGAGCTGAATGCTATTTTCAGAAATGCAGCTGACTTGAGAGAAGAGCAGGAAGAATGGAACAGTTATGGAATCTCCGGCAGTGATGACGGTTTCGCCCAAGGGGTTACCTTAGAAGAACTAAGCTCCGTGGGGATGCTGCTTCAAAAAGAGAGATTGGAGCACTCCGAGCAGGAAACAGCGACAGCATTAGTTCAGAAAATACAGGGGACCGAATTATTCAGCCTGCTGGAAAATTCCATAGAAAGCGCCTCCCGTAAAATAGCAGCACTGCTGGACGGGAGCCTTTCTTCTGAAAAAGAAGACACAAGTCTCAATCTGCGTAAAGATGAATTAAATGATTTTAATATTGGGGATTTTGTCTAAGGACAATAATCCCTTTTATTATTTAACCAAAAACACAATATGGAAAAGATAGAACCCCAGATAGACATTGGCGGAACATTGTTTATAATTGACGTAGTGAAAGAAGAACTGAGGGAAAAAGCCGACCCTAAAAACATAATAAATATTAAAGAAATGTTTCATGACGACGACGGTTATCATTTTCATTATGACAGCCGAACTAAAAATATGGTCCCTTTTGAAGAAATTAACAGCCCTATAAATGACAAGCATATAAAACTCAGTTTTATGCCTAATCTTACAGACTTTGCACCCCCGGTTGGAATTATCCAAAACTACACTAAAATAATCGACAAGGCAACGGGCAGAACCGATCCTGACTTGAGTATGCAGGAGGGCAGCTTTTTTGATTTACGATGGAACAAAAAAATACTCCCCACATTAGATATTGCGGGACAAACCTTTTTTGTTGATACTGCAATAAATAAGCTTCGTCCGAAAGACGATTTCTCATCTAAAGGCATAGATTTTAGGGAGATAAAAAATTATTACGACCCAAATGCCGAAGCCTACATTATACCCTATAACCCGACAACACATGAATTCCAGGAGATAGACCATCTCAAAATTACAGAACTGCCAAAGGAGATCATAGTAGTAAAATTCCCAAACCTTCAAGAGCTTGATAAGGTCGGCTGCAATATTATAAATGGTTTTGGTCCTGCGCACTGTATATCAGAAAAGCAATATCAGATGAATTTTAAAGCCCTGATCCTCCCCTGGGAACAAACCAATATACCAAACAGCATAAAGCTGAACCTGAAGGAAAAAAGAATTCAGCAAGACGAAAAGCTGTCCGATTCTGCTTTACAAAGTAAAAAGGGACGAAAGATCTAGCATTTTCAACTCCTCTTTCCATTAAAAACACAAACGCCGAAATCAAATCATTTCGGCGTTTTTTTATGTCTTTTTTTCTCCCTGCACTGCCACTGCAAGCCAAGTAATCCTGCTGGCTTCCAACTGGATATGACCAGCGTTTTTTCATAACACTTTTGCTGCTGAAGCCCGCATCCTGCGGGATAACTACAACAATCTAAAGTATTTAGTCATGAAAAAACAAAGAAAAAAAATCCTGTTGGCAGCATTATCAATTCTGGCAGGTCTCAATGCAGGGGCCCAGGGAAACGGAACGGCGGGTATTACTGAAGCCACCCAGATGGTAACCTCCTACTTTGATCCCGCCACACAGCTTATCTACGCCATCGGGGCCGTGGTAGGGCTGATCGGAGGTGTTAAGGTGTATAACAAATTCAGCAGCGGGGATCCGGATACCAGCAAAACTGCTGCAAGCTGGTTTGGTGCCTGTATCTTCCTGATTGTAGCGGCGACTATTCTGCGCTCCTTCTTCCTTTAATCCCGTACCGCTATGAGTACTTACAGTATTAATAAGGGAATTGGGAGAACGGTTGAATTCCGGGGACTTAAAGCGCAGTACCTGTTCATCTTCGCAGGCGGACTGCTTGGAACCCTTATCCTGGTTATGGTTTTATACATGGCCGGGGTCAGTTCCTATATCTGTCTGTTTCTTGGAGCTGCAGGCGCTTCGGTTATTGTGTGGCAGACTTTCGCGCTGAACAATAAGTACGGGGAGCACGGACTTATGAAAGCTGGTGCAGGAAAAAGACATCCCCGATATATTATCTCCCGCAGGGCTGTACGCTGCCTTTTGAAGTCCAGCACCAAAACGAGCGCCATATGAGAAATACAGCAAAAACCACTACACTGGAAAGCAGGTTTCCCCTGCTGGCGGTAGAGAACAACTGCATTGTTTCTAAGGACGCGGATATTACAGCCTGCTTTGCCGTTCAGCTGCCCGAACTCTTTACGGTAGGTTCAGCCGAATATGAAGCGATGCACAGCGCGTGGCATAAGGCAGTCAAGACACTTCCTGATTTTACCGTGGTGCACAAACAGGACTGGTATATAAAGGAAAGTTACGATCCTGCTATGGAAAAGAATGACCAGAGCTTTTTAGCTAAGTCCTACCAGCGTCATTTCAACGAACGTCCGTTCCTGAACCATTACTGCTACCTGTTTCTGACCAAGACCACCAAAGAACGTATGAGCATGCAGAGCAATTTTTCTTCGCTCTGCAGAAGCTCGCTCATACCCAGGGAAATCAGGGATAAGGAAACGATACACCGTTTTATGGAAGCGGTGGCACAGTTTGAGCGTATCGTGAACGACAGCGGGTTTATAAACCTGCAGCGCCTGAGCGAAAAGGACATAATCGGTACGGAAGAAAAACAGGGGATACTGGATCAATACCTGACCCTTTCAAGGGAAGCCGGAGCATCCCTTGAGGATATTGCACTGGGCAGTGAGCAGGTTCGGATCGGCAGCAAAAGGCTCTGCCTTCACACGCTTTCGGATACCGATGACCTGCCTTCGGCAGTATCCTCAGATACGCGTTACGAAAAACTGTCAACCGACCGCAGTGACTGCCGTTTGTCCTTTGCCGCACCTGTCGGGCTGCTGCTGGGCTGCAACCATATTTACAACCAGTACCTGTTTTTGGACAGCAGCGAGGAAAATCTGCAGAAGTTTGAAAAATCTGCAAAAAACATGCATTCCCTAGCCCGTTACAGCCGCGCGAACCAGATCAACAAAGAGTGGATAGAGCGCTATCTCAATGAAGCGCATTCTTTTGGGCTTTCCTCAATTAGGGCCCACTTCAACATCATGGCCTGGTCGGAAGACCCCGGACAGCTCAAGCAGATCAAAAATGACTGCGGGAGCGCACTCGCGCTGATGGAATGCAAGCCAAGGCACAACACAACTGATACAGCTGCACTTTACTGGGCAGGAATGCCGGGAAATGCAGGGGATTTCCCAAGTGAGGAAAGCTTTTACACGTTCATTGAACCTGCATTATGCTTTTTCACAGAAGAAACCAATTACCACAATTCGCCTTCGCCCTTCGGAATCAAGATGGCTGACAGGCTGACTGGTAAACCCATCCATCTTGACATTTCGGATCTTCCCATGAAACGCGGCATTATAACCAACCGGAACAAGTTTATACTGGGGCCTTCGGGAAGCGGTAAATCCTTTTTTACCAATCATATGGTCAGGCAGTATTATGAACAGGGAACCCATGTCCTTCTGGTCGATACAGGTAACTCTTATCAGGGTTTGTGCGAGCTTATCAAGGCCAGGACCAAGGGAGAAGACGGGGTATATTTTACCTATACCGAAGACAATCCGATTGCGTTTAATCCTTTTTACACCGATGACGGTGTATTTGACATCGAAAAAAGAGAAAGCGTAAAAACACTCATTCTCACGCTCTGGAAACGTGATGACGAGCCTCCCACCCGCTCCGAAGAAGTGGCATTGTCCAACGCGGTCAGCGGTTACATCGAAAAGATCAAACACGATGATGCCAATCCTTCTTTCAATGGATTCTATGAGTATGTGCAGGGGGATTACCGCAGGGTGCTTGAGGAAAAAAAAGTCAGGGAGAAAGATTTTGATATTGCCAATTTCCTTAATGTACTGGAACCCTATTACAATGGCGGCGAGTATGACTACCTGCTGAATTCCGACAAACAGCTGGACCTGCTTTCCAAACGTTTTATAGTGTTTGAAATTGATGCCATCAAGGAGCATAAAATCCTTTTCCCCATCGTGACTATCATCATCATGGAGGTCTTCATCAATAAGATGCGCAGGCTTAAGGGCATCCGCAAGATGATCCTGATCGAAGAGGCCTGGAAAGCTATTGCCAAGGAAGGAATGGCAGAATACCTGAAGTACCTTTTTAAGACCGTGAGGAAGTTCTTTGGAGAAGCCATCGTGGTAACGCAGGAGGTCGACGACATTATCCAGTCCCCTATAGTCAAGGAAAGCATTATCAACAATTCGGACTGTAAAATCCTTCTGGACCAGCGCAAGTACATGAACAAGTTTGATGATATCCAGGCGATGCTCGGCCTGACCGATAAGGAAAAGGCGCAGGTGCTTTCCATTAACATGAACAATGATCCGTCAAGGCTTTACAAGGAAGTCTGGATCGGACTTGGCGGTACAAATTCTGCGGTATATGCCACCGAAGTGAGCCTGGAGGAATATCTCGCCTACACCACTGAAGAAAGTGAAAAACTGGAAGTGATGGAGCTTGCTGCTGAACTGGACGGCAATGTAGAGCTGGCCATCAAACAGATCGCTGGCAGGCGGCGCGAGCAGGAAAATAAATAGTCCATAACAATTAAAAATCGAAGAAAAATGAAAAAATTAGTATTTACGGTTTCCGCGGCATTCATGCTTACCGCTGCACCATCAGCGAAAGCCCAATTTGTGGTCACCGATCCGGCAAACCTGGCTTCAGGAATCCTTAACAGCGCAAATGAAATCATACAGACTTCTTCCACGGTAAGCAATGTTGTAAAAAATTTCAAGGAAGTGGAAAAGGTCTACAAACAGGGCAAGGAATATTATGACAAGCTTCAGGCCATTAATAATCTGGTAAAAGATGCGCGAAAGGTGCAGCAGACCGTACTGCTGGTGGGCGATGTATCGCAGATGTATGTGCAGAATTTTGGAAAAATGCTCAATGACCCCAATTTTTCCGTGCAGGAGCTGACCGCTATTGCCAACGGCTATTCGGTACTGCTGGGAGAAAGCACCGAGCTGCTCAAGGAGCTCAAACAGATTGTAAATTCTTCTACCCTGTCTCTTAATGATAAAGAGCGCATGGATATCATCGATCGTGTATATAAAGAAGTCAAAGAATACCACGGTCTGGTGCGTTACTACACCAACAAGAATATCACGGTAAGCATCTTAAGGGCTAAGAAGCAGAGCAATACCAAAAGGGTGCTGGATCTCTATGGAACTCCCAGCCAAAAATACTGGTAAGCTATGGAATTTAATAACCTTCATGAAGTACTTCGCTCGCTGTATGATGAAATGCTCCCGCTGTCCGCCGATATGGCGGCAGTGGCCAAGGGGCTGGCCGGTCTGGGAGCCCTGTTCTTTGTAGCCCTGAAAGTATGGCAGGCGCTCAGCCGGGCAGAACCAATCGATGTATACCCTCTGCTGCGGCCTTTTGCCTTGGGGCTCTGCATCATGTTTTTCCCGACAATGGTGCTCGGTACCATCAATGCCATACTCAGCCCGATTGTGCAGGGAACACACAGCATTCTGGAGAATCAGGTGCTGGACCTGAATGATCTGCAGGCTAAAAAAGACCTGCTGGAGCATGAAGCGATGGTCCGCAATCCTGAAACCGCTTACATGGTATCGGACGCAGCATTTGACAAGAAACTCGATGAACTGGGCTGGTCGCCTTCGGACATTGGAACAATGGCTGGAATGTACATGGACAGGCAGACCTATCAGATAGAGAAGGTCATAAAAGAATGGTTCCGCAACCTGCTGGAGATACTTTTTCAGGCCGCAGCTCTGGTAATAGACACGATAAGGACTTTCTTTCTGATTGTACTGTCTATACTCGGACCTCTGGCATTTGCCATATCGGTATGGGATGGCTTCCAGTCCACCCTCACCCAGTGGATCACCCGGTATATCAGTGTCTATTTATGGCTTCCGGTAGCGGATTTGTTCAGCTCAATGCTCGCCAAGATCCAATCGCTCATTATTGAAAGGGATATTGAAATGCTGGCCGATCCGTCTTTCATTCCCGATACCTCCAATACAGTATATATCATTTTTATGATTATCGGCATCGTGGGCTATTTCACTATTCCGACTGTAACTGGCTGGATTATTCAGGCCGGAGGCGCTGGTAACTTTACCCGCAATGTCAACCAGACCGCCATGAAATCCGGAAACATTGCCGGGGCCGGAGCAGGTTCAACTGCAGGTAATATCGGCGGGAGGCTGATGAGTAAATAACTAATAAACAGTCACAAAATGGAATTTAAAACATTAAGAAATATCGAAAACAGCTTCAGGCAGATCAGGCTCTATGCCATTGTATTTGCTGTTCTCTGCATCAGCATTACAGGATATGCCCTGTGGCAGTCCTACCGTTTTGCAGAACAGCAGCGACAGAAAATCTATGTCCTTGACAACGGCAAGTCCCTGATGCTGGCCCTTGCGCAGGATGCGTCGATCAACCGCCCGGTAGAAGCACGGGAACATGTCCGACGTTTTCATGAACTGTTCTTTACACTTGCCCCTGATAAGAATGCTATTGAAAGCAATATGAAAAGGGCGTTTAATCTCGCCGATAAAAGTGCCTTTGATTATTACAAAGACCTTACGGAAAAAGG
The DNA here is from genome assembly GCF_042686225.1 of Flavobacterium notoginsengisoli. NCBI lineage: Bacteria > Pseudomonadati > Bacteroidota > Flavobacteriia > Flavobacteriales > Flavobacteriaceae > Flavobacterium > Flavobacterium notoginsengisoli. Next base: position 922,070 of record NZ_JBHUOT010000001.1, on the reverse strand, counting down.
ATATTACAACCGCATCATATCGGGCAATGTACAGCAGCGTATCGAAATGGACAGTGTTGTCTGCAATTTCGAAAAGTATCCTTACGCAGTGCGGAGTTACGCCAGACAATTTATTATCCGATCCAGCAATGTGACCAAGAGAAGCCTTGTTACGACCTGTTTTCTGGTAAACTCAGTCCGCTCGGACAATAACCCGCAGGGCTTCAATATCGAAAAGTTCGCTGTAGCAGAAAACAGGGATATAGAGGTCATCGAACGCTAAAAATACAGGTAATGAAAAACATAAGAAATACCGCAGACCAATGGCTTGAGAGTCTGGACAGACGCTGGGAAGAGCTTCCAATTGAAAGACAGCACAAATACCTGCTGTACTTTTTTGCAGGATATCTGCTGCTGACCATTGCTGTAATTGTAAATGTATGGAAAGATACTGCAAGATCCCAGAACAATCTGAACATCGGGCACATTGGGACCGCTGTTCCATCAGAGAAAAAAAGTCCCGCACGACTCGGGGACACATTAGAGATAATCCTAAATAATTAGATCAATGAAAGAAAATAAAAAACAGGCCGTAATCCTTACTGAAGATACCGGTCAAAACGCGGAATCATCAGGGTACGATGATAAAAAAAAATTCAGTGAACGTGCTGTAAAACCGCTCATATTCGCTTTAATGGGCGTCGTGTTTATAGGCTGTATGGTCCTGATATTCCGTCCTTCTCCGCAAGACGAGCTGAAGGAAAATCCCGGCATTAACGATTCGGTGCCGCAGCCTGCCCAGGCAGTGCTGCAGGCAGACAAGCAGAAGGCTTATGAGCAGGAAGTGCTCCAGGATAAAGAAGATAAGAAGCGAGACGCCTTAAACTCGCTGTCCGATTACTGGAATGAAGGCAGCGGAGCAGATGACCAGCAGGAAGGGGTACCTGAAGAAGAAACCGGCAGTTCTCACAGACAGGGCAATCCGGCAGTAAACAGCTATCGAAATGCCCAGAGCACACTGGGCTCTTTCTATCAGGATGAGAACGCCGAGACCAGGCAGCTTAAAAAGGAACTGGAGCAGATCAAGGACAGGCTGGCACAAAAAGAAGTCCCTGCCGCAGTAACGGTGGATGACCAGCTGGCACTGATGGAGAAATCCTATCAGTTGGCTGCCAAGTATCTTCCTTCGGGTACTATTGCAGCAGGAGCAGACAAAAATAGTTCACTTGCACCTGCTGCTGCAGGTAATAAGGCACCCTATTTTGCACCCTTTGTTCCAGAGATAAAAAGCGGTGTATCCTCCCTTTACCGAGAAACTGCCGACAGCGCTTTTTCAGCTGGCCGTTACAAGGGCAGTAACAGCGGGTTTTATACAGCGGGCTGCCAGCAGGAGGCATTACAGCCCAAGAACAGCGTCAGGGCCTGTGTACAGGAAACCCAGACCATTACCTCAGAAGGCAGTGTACGACTTCGTTTACTGGAGCATGCCCAGCTGCCCGGGCACATCATTGCCAGTGGAACGATCCTGACCGCGGCGGCTAAGATCCAGGCAGGACGCTTACAGTTAAAAGTTACTTCCATTGAACTGGACGGCAGTATTATTCCGGTTGATATAACCATTTATGATATCGACGGCCAGCAGGGATTATCCATGCCTTATTCTGCTGAAATGAATGCCCTGACTGAAATGGCAGGCAATATGAGCCAGCAGTCCGGCACCAGCCTGATGCTGACCCAGTCGGCAGGACAGCAGATGGCGGCTGATCTGAGCCGAGGTGTGGTTCAGGGGATTTCGGGTTACTTCTCCAAAAAAATAAAGACACCCAAAGTAACACTGAAAAGCGGACACCAGGTTTTTCTGGTCTCCAAAAAATAAAAGCAATCCTAAATATATTAAATATGAAAAATTATTTTACAACCTTTTGGTTATTACCCTTTTTGATAGTTTCTACCCTGCCTGCCTTTTCGCAGGAAAGACCAGCAGCACAGCTTGCTTTGGGAAAGATAGAGCCCTATGCGATGGAAGTAACGTACGATAAAACTTCCCATCTGATTTTCCCATCCGCTATCCGTTATGTGGATCTGGGAAGCGCGAGCCTGATTGCCGCCAAGGCGGATGATGCCCCAAATGTGCTGCGAATAAAAGCATCAATAAAAGATTTTGAACCCGAGACCAATTTTTCGGTCATTACCGATGACGGCCGATTTTACAGTTTTAATGCTCAGTACAGCCCCAGCCCGCAAGTCCTTAGCTATGATCTGCAGGACATGCAGAAGACTGTAGAAAAAACCGCCGGAAGCAATGTGCTGTTTGAGGAGCTTGGAAACACCTCCCCCTCACTGGCAGGCCTGCTGCTGGAAACCATTTACAAAAACGACAAGCGCACTGTAAAGCACATCGGGTCTGAAAGTTTCGGGATCCAGTTTATCTTAAAAGGCCTTTACATCCATAATGGCAGATACTACTTCCACACCCAGCTTGTCAACCGAAGCAATGTTCCTTTTCGTATTGATTTTGTAAACTTCAAGGTTGTGGATAAAAAAACAGCCAAGCGTATTGCCGTCCAGGAAAGGCTGCTTGTACCGCTGCGTATTTTCAAGCCTTTGGATCAGATAGCCGGAAAAGCGACAGATAATAATGTTTTCCTGCTGGATCAGTTTACCATTTCCGATGATAAGATACTTCTGGTTGAGATTTTTGAGAAAAACGGTAGCAGATACCAGGCTTTTCAGCTAGAGAATTCGGATCTGGTAAAAGCCAGATTAGTGTCCGATCTGCACCTGAAATTTTAATAATCGATTAAAAGAAACATAGAAATGAAAAAGTATATCTATACCGTGATGCTGATTTTGACAGGCATTACAATGGCAACCGCCCAGCGCATGCTGCCCAAACAAAAAGGTATGGAAATTCATGCAGGAACGCTGTCCGATGATAAACCTTACAGCAGTTATTACCTCAGCATAGGGATGACCATAAATGGCAAAAATGGTAATTATAAACTTTGGGCTTTAGAATATTCCCGACAGAACTTACCATACAAGCACCTGCGCATACCCCTAGAAATATACACCGCAGAGGGCGGTTACAGTTTTTTTTTACTGGGAGATGCCCGTAAGAACATTACCCTTAATGCAGGGCTGAGCGGTATTGCGGGTTACGAAAGTATCAACCGTGGTGACGCTTTGCTGCAGGACGGAGCGATAATACTAAGTGAAGACAGCTTTGTTTATGGCGGAGGCGGACGGCTCTCTTTTGAAACGTATTTATCCGACCATTTTGTGCTGCTGCTGCAGGGACACATAAAAGTTTTATTTGGCACCGATCTGGAGCAGTTCCGCCCGTCTGCAGGTGCTGGAATAAGGTTTAATTTTTAAAACGAAAATGATGAAAGCAATTTTAAGTAAGTTCACAAAAGGACTTCTGCCTGCAATGCTGGCAGTGTTTATAAGTTCTATTATCCTGTTGTCCTGTGGCAAGGACGAACTGGAAATACAGAAGAATTTCCCTTTTGAGGTAAAAATAATGCCTGTTGCCAAGGATATTGCCAACGGAGGTACTGCAGAGATAAGAATAAGCATTGAGCGGGAAGGCAGTTACTCTGGAGCTCTGTACTTCATCCGGTACTTTCAGTATGACGGTCAGGGGACCCTGCAGTATTACGATGCGCCGAAGTACCTGCCCAATGATCTCTATGCTCTGCCTGCTGAGGAATTCAGGCTCTATTATACTTCTAATTCTGTCGTTTCCCAGTCTTTTGATGTTTGGATTTCAGATAATTTTGGGAATGAGAAGAAACTGAGTTTTGAGTTTAACAGTGCTGATTAGTGTATTGATAACGAGCACTCTTTATGTAGTGACCTGCTGAATTACAGCAGGTCATTTTTTTATAATCAGTTTTTTTACTAATTTAAATATTTAATTTAACTTTATTAATGACGTACATTCCCAGCCAGATTCAGTAACCTTAAAACATCAGCACGATGGATATAACTACAATCGCAGATCTCCTTGATGAATTTGTTTCAGCTGAAACAGAAATCCTCAACAAGCAGGACATTAAGCACCCCACCACTATCGGTGCAATGTATGAAGGGCTGACAGAGACTGTACTGAAAAAATCAGTTTTTGAGGGACTGAACCTAAGGGTAATCAAAAACAGCTTTATCAAGGGGTGTGACACGGAATTTGATGTAATGCTCGTTGAAGGCGACGGTGAGCAGATCCCATATACGGAAAGATACAAATACCGCCCTGAACAAATAATTGCAGTGATACAGGTTAAAAAAAAATTATATGCAAAAGATATAAAAGAAGGTTTTGCCAATTTACAATTCCTGATCGATAACTTCGATCCGGCCAAGGCAGAAAATTTTAAGTTTAGGCTGTTTAGAGATGCCTTTAAAACTATCTGCAGAAAAGATATTACATCATATAAATCAGGTGAGCTCACAAAACATGAATGGTCAATTTTTAATACTTTGAAAATTGAAGCCGTACTGCCGGTGAGAATAATCTGGGGATACAACGGATTTGCAAGCGAATTTAGTTTCAGGGAATCATTTTCGAATTACTTAGAGGCAAATACCACAACGGATCTGAACCATATAATTGGCGGCTTTGGACCGCAAAACTTTCCCAGTTTAATTTTCTGCGGACCATACTCCATGATAAAGCACAACGGAATGCCGTTTGGAAGTACAATAAATGACAAAGATTGGTGGGCATTTTACAGTACAGCCTCGAACAATAAAACAAGACATTTTCTGGAAGCAATCTGGACCAGATTATCTTATAAGTTCGAACAGCTTCCAATGAAATTTGGAGAAGACCTTACAATGGACCCGGTCAACCGCTTTCTGGACTGCAGGCTTCAGGGACCCGAAGGAAATTATGGATGGCAGTACAGGTACTTTGAATTGGATAAGAATTCTTTAAAGCAGCATATTGAGCCTTTAAGCTGGGAGCCCGCTGAACTGGATGTAATACAGCACGCAGTTATTGGAGAGTTATGCCTGAAAGAAGAAATTGATCTTGTAGGCCAAAATCTTGGCTTTTTTGTAACTCGAAATGGATTGTACAAATCCTTAGATGATTTTTTAGAAAAACTTAAAAGTACCGGACTGGTATTTATTGAAGGCGGTAAATTAAAACTGCTTACTGATAAATGCCAGTGCGCAGTGCTGCCAAATGGAAAAATTGTAGCCGGAGAAAATAAAAGCGGAAGATTTACAAGGTGGTATAACAGGGAAACTGCAAAATTAAAAGAATAAAAATTAAATCTGTTATATCCTGTTATTTTGAAGAATCTAAACTATATGAGGGTGTCTTGCGGTCTTCTTTTGCTTCTTTTCTTTGACCGCTGATGTGGAAAGAAAAGAAGCCCGATGAAAACAACAAAAGGGATACTAACATCCCTTATAAATAGAACCTCAGCGGGTTTGATAAAATCGCGAAGCATTGCATTTTGGCAAACTTGCTGTTCCGATTTAACGCAAAAAGACTGTCCCGACCAAAGGAAGGAATTGTCTTTTTGCCGCCCGATTTCGGGCTTATTCCACTTTTAAGGGATGGGAAGTGAAGTTTTTAAGGTTCAGAAAAAATCCCCTGTTTTCAATCATGCCATAGCGGAACAAATTCCACAAAAGCGAGCATCCCATCTGCGCCAATGCCGAATTAATATATAAATCCTGTTTTTCGAGTGCCTCGGCTACCGAACAGCTAGGCGTGTCGTCTGCTGATTCTGACTGTTTTAATAACGCTCCGAATTCCTCTGTAACAAAGGGAAGTTCTGCTATGGTCTGGTACTTTTGCGAATCAGGTTGTGTGACCGCTGTTACAGTAGATAATATAACCTGTCCTGTATGCTGGCTGTTGCCAAAGTCCATCCAGTATCTGGGCGAGTCCCTTTGATTTCGAATACCTTTGAGCAGGTTTAAAATATCTGCAATTTCAAAACGGGAGCGTACGCTGTCTACGCACGTTATATAAATAACCGCCTTTGTGTTTTCAGGCAGTTTTCCCAAACTATCTTTTTCAAATTTTACTGTTTCCGCTTTCCAATTAGTCCCCATAAAACGGTTCACACGATTAATCAGGGCAACCGATTTATGAAGTCCTGCTTCACTTGGTGCAAAACGCTGTCTGCCTAAATTAGCAGTAGTTACAATATCATCATCCCACAAGCGGACAGACAATCCAGCGTGTCCAAGTTCCGTAAGGCTGTGGTTCATTTCCATCAGGGCGGTAAGCACCTTTGAGCCTGTACCTCCTGCCCCTATTACATTTACGCTGACTGGGTTTGTCGGGCTGATCAGATAAGGGTCTGTAAAATGCATTTTTGTTTTATCGGTATTCATTTTAGCAGGTTTTTAAGTGTTTTATGATTTTTTTGAAGCACCTCTTTAGGAAAAGTTTTTCCTGTTGCTAAAAGTTCTTTCCAAAGGCTTACGCAATTTCCTTTAATGGGACTTTTATCTCCCATTAAATGGCTGAAATAGCTGTTGAAAAAATAGTCTTCCCATGCGCTGGTGAATTCCTCCACCGATGCGGAGTTTTTAATATTGATGTTTACCGAACCCATGCATACCCTTCCGTCTTCATAGATATTGAAAAAAGGGGCGTAGTTTAATGGTGTTTTGGCTGTGGGTCTGCTGTTGCCTGCAAGGGCAAATACCGAAAGGCTGTTTTTTGAGGCATGCCATACCATTGGCGGTACATAAGCTGTACCGCTTGGAATGCCAAGACCATCGACAAAATAAAGCTTTCGCTTTTTCGCTTTGGTGTGCCACAAAACTGCACCTTTATCGGCACTTGGATTGATATGCAGAATATTGGTGGGCATAATTCCGCTTGATTTCAAAAAGGCTTTGTCCTTTTCTTTTTCGGTCAGTAATGCTTTAGCCAAGGCTTTTGCTTCACGCTCTGTGAGCGGATGTGCATTAATGGGACTGCCGTTTTTATCCATGTCAAAATGCTCCACATATACAGCTGTTTCCGTTCCTTTGCATTCATAAAAAACAAGTGCGGATTTTGGGTGGTATAATGTCCCAAAGCTTTGGGTTATATTATTTAAATTATCCATTTTAGGGTTGATTATAGTTATACAGTAATTCGCACAGATCGTCCAAAAGGTCGAAAAGCCTGACCTCAACATCAAGGCTGTTATCTGCAAGTTCATTTCCATCAAAGCTTTTTACTATGGTCGGTTCATCCATTGCCCCGTATTCATTGAACTCATTGTTGATGCTATCAGCAAGGCTCTCATAAAGCCATCCCTTCGTACTTCCTATAAAGGAAATGTACTTTTCCATACCGATGCTCTCGATCTCCTCACGCTCATCTTCATCTTCGTTATTCAGCGGAGCATTTCTAAAAATGTTTTCATTTGGATATTGCGCATATAAATGAAAAGCCTGACGGGCTGTATGCAGGCACTTTTCATCAAATGCATCACGGCATTTAAAAGCATTTAAACGTCTTTCAAATACCTTTAAATTCATACTGCTAAAAATCTTTTGTTCCATGAAGTCCCCTATAAGTTCCGCTTTGTCAAACTCACGCACGTACCTTTCATTTTCTTCTCTTTCCTCGTCCTGCTCTGCCCATTCACGGTGCATTTCATACATCCAATAGAGGTAGCTGTTTTCCTGTCTGAAATAGGGGATGTCTGCAATGTGATAGAGATAAGAGCATACGGACAGCAAAAGCTGTGCGGTCTTTCTGCGCAAAGGGTCACGTGTCATCAGGTACAGCGGTTCAATTGGTATATAATACAGGGTTGTGCCTGTATTGTACTTCTCCTCGCTTACAAAATATGTTCTCTTACTGTCCTGTAACAATCTTAACTCCTGCCAGTTTAAAACACTTTTTTTTAGTTTTTCCTCTATATCCCATAAAGCCAATGCCATATTGCAGGGATAATCAAAGTGAGCGGTCTGCATGGGCACAATGCTGTAATGCTTGGCAAGCTTTGTAAGGGAGGTGTAAAAATCCCTCTGCATACTTATTGGATTCTGACCATCCTGCACCGTTTTATTTTCTTCTAGTTTGGGCAGAAAAGAAGTTTTTAGAAAACCATCGGAAGCATTGGCGCAGGAACTGACCTGCGTTTGTCTTTCTGTACTTCGCCTGCGTCTTTGGGTCTCTGCATCCAGTTCATAAACCCGCTGAGCTGTCGGTGCAGTTCTCTCTGCCTTTTTTGTTCGGGCGGGCTGATTGTGCCCGCTGTAATTTGTCTGTACATCATTCATCGCTTTTAAAATTTGGCTACCCTTTGGTTCCCATTACACTTTCAAATCGGTACTCGACTGCATCATCCTTGATGGCAGGGGCGGATATTTTGGCGGTGGTCAATATTGGGTATGTACCTGCATAAAAATTGAGTACGGCTTCGGTGCTCCAACGTGGCTCGGGGTCAGAAAGCCTGATTTCCTGCCCTTTGTCTTTGAGTATAAATACCCTTTCTAACTGCGTGGCTAATAGCATGATTTTTCAATTTTAAATTAATACTTCATTCTTCTTCTTCTGTTTCATCTTCTTCAATTTCCTCCGCTTCGCTTTCTTCAATGAAAGTATCGGCAGAAATTTGTTCCTGCTTCGGAGTTTCGGTGTTTTCCTGTTCTACTGCCCCGAAAAGGCTCGGTGCAGAGAACTTATCGGACAATGCCGTTTTTCTCCTGCGAATCTCCTCAGCGTACTGGGGAAACTCTGAAATTTCGGGCACTTTCATCCACGCTTCACGGTGTCTGCCTTCTTTCTCCAATTCGTCTGCTTTTACCATTGCGTCTTTATACTTTTTGTCTTTGGCTTCGCTTTCTTTCTTCTTCTTATCGGCTTTTTCTTTCTCCATTGCCGACTGCTTTTTGGTCTCGTCCAACTGTTTCATAAAGCTTTCCATATTGACCATCAAGCCCGAAGCAGACTCAAGGGGCGTGGCAATATTCTCAAAAAAGCCATTATCAAGTTCTTCGGCTGTTCCCCTGAGATTAAGGGGCGGTATGCTGTTTTTTGCGTTGTCCCCGCAGGCTTCGTTTTGAAGCATAACCAGTACGATAAGCCTGTCCTGTTCCCCTTTGGCAATTGTAATGTGCAGGTCTCCTATGATCTGCAACTGGGCTATCTGATTGAAAAAATTGGTGTTCATCGCTCTAAATATTTAAGTTAGATTTATGCAGTTAATTTGTATGGTCAATGTTTTTATTAAAGCTGTCACGGATTAAGGCAACAGCCCTGTGGTTATTTAGTTGAGCTTTAAGATTTCCGCTCCCTGCGTCTGAAAAGCGGTACACAATTCAAAAGCTTTCTGGCTCTTTGCCTGCGCTGTCCCGCCCATCACGATTGACTGCAGTTTGGCTTCCTGGTCTTTGTACTTACGTACATTCTGATAGTAGCCTGTCACGGCATTGTAAGCACCGAAAAGAGTACCTTTTGTTGTTTCCATCTGCTGTGTATCACTTACCATTGCATAGGCAAAAGCATCTTCTACGGTATTTTTAAACACGGTTGACACCTGCTCCTCTGCCCCTTTTTTGATTAGTGCCAACGTTTCTGCATTGGGACATAATGCCAATTGAATCATTTTTTTAACCTGCTGATCGGTAACCTTTACTTTAGCCCACTCATTAAAAATGCCTTCTAACTGAAGACTCAGTTTGTCCGCGAGCCCCATAACCTTATGTGCATCATCCAAACGCTGTTTTGCTCCGGATGTATGACGGATACGCACCACATTGCTCATGGAACGAAGTGAAGCATTAAGGGTATTTTGGCATACGATTCGGATTGGTGTAAAAGCTGCTGTTATGCTTCCGCTTCCATCGTGTGATGTGGTCAGAAAAATATATTTCTCGGTCACATCATCGCCTTTCCCTACACGGATATAATCAGGGAGTTTGGCTGTGATAAAGATGCGTTCTCCCTGCCCTAATGCTCCTGCGGTTTCGTACAGAATCCCATCGGAACCGCCTATTATGGCATCAAAGAAACTGAACGCTTCACGGTTCTGCACGATTTGGTAATCTTTGCCCACAACCCCGAGCACAGCATTGTTATCGGTTCGGATATTGGCATAGTAATCAGGTACTATAAGTTCGGTACTGCACACTTCAATGCCGTCGGCGGACTGTATGATACCCGAACCTTTGGTGTAGAGTTCACTTTTAGCCACATCATAATCCAGACCTGCATGCCTGATGGCTTCTTGGCTAGTCGGATACTGTTGTACAATCTGTCCCAGACCGTGCCACGCATTTTGCTTTACGCTGAAAAAGGAGTATTTCCCTGTTGAGCTGTTATAATTGATATTATGTGCCATGATTTTTGATTTTTAAAGTTTACAATTCCCGTATAAAATGATTAATAGAAGCAGCTAAAACGGAACATCGTCCCTGCCTATTAACGGCTTTGTTTCAAGCAGTGTTTTCTGCTCCTTAGAAGCGCTTTTCGCCGTCTCGGATTTTTGCCCCCCTGCGTGCAGTGTGATTTGCGAGGTGGTAAAATTAAGCCCTGCTCGGAGCTCGCCGTCATTTCCCTTCCATGCCCTTGCACTTACCCTGCCTGCTAGCTCCACAAGCGCCCCTTTGGTAAGGATGCCCGCTACCTTGGCACTGATCCAATAGGCACATTCAAAAAATGTGGTCTGTTCTACTTTTTCCCCTTTTTTATTTCTGTAGCTTTCGTTTACCGCTACTGAAAAATTAACTACCTGTCTGCTGTTTGACAAGGTGCGTACCTCTGCATCCTTTGTCAGTCTTCCTGTGATGTTCATGATTTCTAGTTTTTAAATTTTTACTTTCTTTTCCCCGCCCTGCTTTTCACTTTTTACTTTTTTTTTTGAAATTTATTCGGCAATGAGAGGAGGCGCTGTTTCGTTTCATCATTATCGTTTTTAATATTTGATTTTTTATTTCTGACATTTTTTTTATTCGTCTAAAGAGCCGGAGTATGCTTTGTTTCGTTTCAGGAGCATAAAAAGGTTAGTGTTTAGCACTGGCAAGGCTTTGCTAAAAAATACAACCCGAATGGGTGGAGATTTTTTTAGCAAACCTGAAAGGCTCGGCCTTGCCTGTGGGTTTAGAACACGGAGTTACCTTTGCTCTTGAAATCGGACAAACAGCATACTGGGTCTTTAATCAAAAAAGCAACGGGAAGAAATAGGGATACGCAAGGATAAAAAGCAGAGGGAAAGAAAAAACAGACGGCCTCGAAGACGGATTCTTAAAACGGCGCCACCGGCTTATGAACTTCCAATAATTTTATATAAAAAACAACTAAAAATCAAGACAGGCAATTATATGGGTTTTAGAAGTATTATAAAAGCAACAGGCCAATACCTGCAATAACTTATTACATAAATTTGCTGAATCATGAAGGCATAAAATGCTATTTTGAAAGCACATTATCTCAAAAAAAAACACTGGAAACTTGGGTAAAAATTACTGATAAAAAGGTTTTCTTAAAAAAGCTGTTACATCGTCATCAATAATTTTAGCACAACAGATTATATAAAAAAAGGCGAACCAAATTGTTCACCTTTTTCGCTTACTTCAACTAAATATTTTATTCAAAAGCAATTTTCTAAATTATAATTATTTTTTATTTATCCAACGCTTTTAATATTTCATGGTCATTGAAATACACAATTTTTCAGAGTATATAAACGTTCCCTGACTGCCGGGATAAGTAATCATTTTCTTTTCCTATACTGGGTAAACATTCTATTGACTAATTCTTTATTTTTAAAATTATCCAGAAGATCTGCAATATCCCAACGGTTTTTAATATACTGATCCGCCACTGCATTCAAAAGCTTTTTACACTTATCCCAATCTTTAAATAAACCTAATGATTTTGTATGCAGCTGAATGTTCTGCCATAAATAAAAATTAAGGATCTCGTTAGCTAAAGCAAAATAAACCGTTTCAACCGTAGACTCAAAGATTTTTTTTCCTTTTTCTTCTTTACAATTAAAAGCTAATGCCAATAGGAAACTTTTTGCGTCCAATGATAACATTTCGTTTGGATTATTAAGTTTTTGGATGTAATTCAGCCATGGCGTCAAGCCGACATTTATTACTTGTTTAGAATTAGGGTTAAATACGTAAATCAGTCTTTCAATAACCGGTGTGCTAAAATTCTCCTGTTTGCTAAACCATTGCAAAGATGGTCCCGCAGTTAAAGTTTTCAACCAATTCTCTCCAATTTTCACATTCAAATTATTATTAATCCTATCTAATACAAGATTTTGTATTTCCAAATGATAGTCTTTAAACATAACCGGATCAACAGGAGAATTAATTTCAATTAATATTCCTATAATGGTTTGCCAATCAATATTTTTTTCATTTAAATACTGAAGATTTACAATTAATTCTAAATGATTTTTAACATTGTGCTGCCAAAATTCCTTCCTGTAAGCAAAATCAGTATTTAAATTGATAAAGACATAGGATAAATATTCATCGTTCCATATTGATTTTAAATCATTGCTGCTTTCAAGTTTCAATGCTAGACTTGACATTGAATTCATTGCCTGCTGATTAATATCTTTTGCCAAAATCTCTTTCAGCAAAAGCAGGGAATTTTCTGAAAGTTCTAAAAAATAATTACAGAATCTATTGCAATAATCTAATTTTTCGTAATCAAATGTCATAAAGTCTTCTGTAATGGCAAAATGATATAATATTGCCGCTTCATCATAATTGGGCAATATTTCATTTATCTGCGTTTTTTGATAACCAAAAATTGAATTTTTCAAACTCCGCCCGTCTTTCTGCGCTGGAAAATTTTTTGCTATATAATCTATACACTCAGGTAGAGCTGGGTTATTTTTGTAAAAAAATAGATAAGTTTCACTCAGTACTTTAAACGAAGATCTCCTGGCTGTAAAATCTGATCCAAAAAAATTAAAATATCTAATTAAAGTATTTGATGGATTAAATAAACTTTCAAAAGCCAAATTTACCCATTCAGGCATATTAATATTTATACCTGAATTCTGTTCTAATATCAGAACATTATTATCCGATGTGAAAATCGAATCTAATTTAGGAGAAACCAGCTGTAGATCCAGTAATGTGTTTGCAAAAATTCTTGGAGCAATAGCCCCGGTGCAAAAACTGAAGTTACGCTTTAATCTGGGCCATTGCTGCATCCATATCAGTAGAAAAATTCTTTCAAAATCTTCTAATGACTGTTTGTTTTTTAAAAACAATGTGTTTGAAAAACTGTATAGATGAAACAAAATTTCTTTTATAGTTTTTTCATATTTTTCTTTTAAAAAAACTAGACTCTGATTATTTGTGTTATGATTATTTGTATTATACTTTAAAGATTTTTCGTAATCTGAGAATTTTACTTTTTCAGAACCAGGACGTTTAAATAAAGATAATAGCTGATAAATATCTTTAATTTTAGGCAGATCCGTAAAGTCAATTAAAAGAGTATGAGTGTAAACACATCCGGGCCTTTTCATTTCAGGGGCATACCAAGTCTTTGAAAGTGCATAAAAATTACCATCTTTTAAAGGATAGCCCGTAATGTAACTTTCAAACCCAGAAATCATTGTGCTTCCTGACATATCGCTAATAGGAAGCATTACTCTCTTAATTTCTGAATCCAATTCAATTGAAGATGCTAATAATGAATGTCCATTACTATATCCATGCAAAGTCTGGTGAATTTTTATTGAATTTAAATTATCCATTAATAAGCCATTTTATCGGAATAGTGATATCGTTTGTAATTTCACTTTCATGCTGAACACAAATTCTTTCTGACTGTTTTACCAATTCCTGAAGCTTTGAAATTATATCGTTTTCATCCTCTTTATAACTGCCTCCTTGTGCACTGACTCCAAAAACATTATATTTGAATGAAGCGTTATTTGCGTCCAAATATTGTTTTAATAATGGCAATTCCCTACTAAGCCACTCCGCTGGTGTCTGTATATTTTCTGCTAAAGGCATATTTTTTATTAAGTCCCAAGCCGAAACAACTATCGAAATTTTACATGGTTTTGTAATATACTTAAAAATCATCTGTAAAACATCCACGATTACAACTTGTGTCTGAGACATCTTAACATCCCAGGGAACAAGGGAACTTGCAGATTCTTCAACATTATTACTAAGTTCTTCACTACCGAACATTAAAAAGGAATCTGCAATTAGATTTGCTTTTTTTACGAAATCCGGATTTATGAATAACATTATTCCATTGCAATTTTGAATCTGATCAATATAATCATCAGTAATTTTACGATAAGCAAACTGGCTGGAAAAAGTTTCTCCGGAAAGATCAGGAAAAACTAATTCAATTTCTTCTTTACTTGTCTTGTCTAGAATTGATAACTCAATATTTTTAACAAAATCCGTTTTTGTTCTTTCTGGAGCCTGACAATTTAAAAAAGATGCTCTTAATGCATTTAAATATTCTCTATCGCTCGGCTGGGTAGTTACTTTATAATGCGCATCAATCTCTCCAGTTTCTACAACATGCCAGAAAGCGCCTATAAAAGATGATTTACCTGAGTTTGGCAAACCTAAAAACATACATTTATTAGATTTAGATTTCTTGGACATATAGTTATTGATTATACTTAAACTTCAAAAATTGGCTTAGCTCAAATTCATTCTCAACTTCTGAATTCTGAATTTCATTATGATCTAGTTGGGATTGGTTTACCCAAGACAAAAATAACTTATCTAAACCGTATCCAAAAGTAAAAGTTCCATCTTTAGATCTACATGATATTTCATAGAATGATACAGCATATTTTTCTCCGTAATTTTTTCTTATTTCATCTTTTAAAACTTCCAAAAACTGCAAATTATTTTCTTTTTTTTCCTGGTCAAAAAGATCCCATTTTGAAAAAACAATTTGAATTTTAGTAGTAGGCAAAAGAGTTCCTGCTTCTGTCAACCCCCTTAGCATGCCTAAACCGGCTGCTTTAGAATTTGCTCTCTCTTTTAAAGATGTCAAATCTTTAGTATCAAAGAACAATACAAAATGGTCTGCTCTAGCCCCTAACTCAAATTTTTGACACTCTTCGGCAGAATCTTTCAATGCTTTAAAAGTTTCCCCTGAAATATCAGTGAATAACAAATTTATTTTATTGTTTAACGTCGCTAAATCTGCAACTCCAATATGCATAAAAGTATGCGGTCCTACAGGAGTTCTTCCGGTTTCAGGTGTACTAATATCGGAATCAATTTTAGAAGGATGACTTTTTTCCTCAAAATCTATTAATGTCTGGGATCCTGCAAAAATATACTCCTTAAAAGATAATTTGCTGGAGAATAGATGCATTAAAGTAAGAAGCAATGTGGTTTTTCCTGCCTCGGGCATCCCGGCCAGCACAATAACACGGGCTAAAACAGATTTTGCAATTTTATTTGCTTCATCCAATGTTAAAGCTTTTCCGGAGTGGACATCTTTTAAATTTTCTCTATTAACTTCATTGGCCTTTAGAAAACTTTGATTATCCTGATCATCTTGATCTAAATCTTCATCATTTATCTCTTGAGCAGCTACATTATCATTGTCCTCTTTACTATAGTGCGGACATTCATCTAGTTCTAATCCGTTCACACATTTTCCTAACGTTAAAACAGAGCAGCCATCTTCATTACAACTTGCCATATAATAAAAAATTATAAATTAAATAATGTCTGTTCTATTAAAAATTGTTCGGCTATATCTATTGATTTAAAATTTGTATCCGATTTTAATCCAGTCTTCTGTTCAAATATTGAAACCCAAGCGGCTGTCTCAAACTGGGCAGCTTGAGAGCATGCGAAATGCAAAGGGCAAAGATTGTAATAAGCATCATTTTCAGCATCTTCAATGCGCAATTCATCTTTTTGACATAAAGCATGAACATATTCACTAACTGTGAATTCTTTTTCAAGTCCGTCAGGAATTTTAGCTATTTCAATACGCAGAAATTCTTTAAAATTAACTGGAGGCAGATACATGCTAATTAATTCATACAAGTCTTTCGCAACTGCCAAAGGAGCCTCAGCACCGGACAAGTCCTTAATTGGCATTTCAAGGGTATTGCAATATTCTCTAAAAATCCACCAGTGAATTTCAGATTCTTCTTTAAGAACACTCAGATTATGCTCAAAGGAACTCTTTTGGTTATCCGCATTTTTTTCAAAAACCTTAATAGCCTGTGTCAATGATTTAGCATAAGCAGTAACAGCTTCAAGAGTCGCACCATCTTCTTTTAATGCCGGATATTTTACCGGAGTTGTTACCGGGGCTCTAAGCTTTCTAACCTGTAAAGATTCTTTTTTAAGATAATCAAGAGCTGATTGTAAAACATCAATATTTATAATAGATGAAAGTTCCATACCAAAATTACCCGAAATCAATGCAAGTGCACAATATATACTCGACTCAGAATCTGCAATAATAGACTCTGCAACTATTGCTCCGGCTAATACTCTGCCCTCTAATTCAAACTCATCTTCCAATAGTACTGAATCATGTTTTTTAAATAAAGCAAAAAACTGATCTTTAAAATCTTTATTTTTTTGTGCCTTCCCTAAATAATACCTTACACATTCCAAAAACCAGTCGCGATCTTTTTCACTTAATATTTCCTTGATAGAGGCACTACGTTTATCTATAATCTCAGTGTTTAAAGCACTTAATGAAGCAACTTTATACCATTGCGGTAATTTTTCAATCATATTTATAATTTAAAATGGGTTAGTTAGTTTATTACCGGACTGCTGTGTTACCTCATCCCAAAGTTCACGCAATTTTCCCTTTTCATCTGCTCTCCTAAAATAATTTTGAGTCTTTTTTATTTCTTCCAAATCACTGTCGCTGTCATCAATCAAATCAAGTTTCACAGCAATAATAAGCTTTGTGTGATAAGGCAGACTAAGAAACATGTAGGCTAATTTTCTTTTAGGATCTGAAATGCTTGGATCAATAATATTTTCAGCCATTGGATTATTTTCTAATTCATTATCATTCTCTTCAACATTCTTAGTAAATTCATCATATGCACGAATTTCGTGTTCCGTCAGCTTTAAGCTAAATTTCTTGAAATCTTCTCCATTTCGAGAATATTCAGCATCAAATGCTTTATCTCTTTTATTCCATTTTCTTTCATAAAGTTTTACCGCTAATTGAACAGGATCATTCAAATTATCAATCTGCAGGTCAATAATATTATAGCGCGGCTCCCAATCTGATTCATTTCGGGAGGGCTGCATTGCTCCTGCCGATAGAACAAGGCTGTTGTTAAAGGTATCTGCACTAAACGAATGTTTGTGCCCATACAAAAGAATTTTTGCCCGAGCATTAAAATCCCGAACTGTATCATCCATATCATACAACCATTGCGGCGGATGATGGCATAATACCAAATAAACCACCCCATTATCCCTTACAATATTGCTTTGGTGGGAACCTAAAATTAATTTCGATGTATGTTCTTCATCCGTTTCATTTGAAATTAAAGCAGAATTAACTCCTCTAATTCTTAAAACACAATTGTCTACATTGAAGTCCTTCTCCCAGTACAATAAATTAGTTTCTTCCGGAATAGAACCGTACTTTTGGGCAAATGCTCTATAATTATGGAACGGGCTCAATAATATGGAAGCTGATTCGGGATCCCTAATAAATTCTGATATTTGATAATCGATATCGCGTCTGCTGCGTAAAGTTTTGAAACTTTGATGAAGATTTTTTAAAATTGGATTAAACTTGCTTCTGTCTACATCATGATTACCGGGAACCATAAGAACATTTTCTTCTTTGCAACCCGTGATTTCACAAATGCGTTTAATCCATTGATCTGCCTGAGCATATTCTTCCAACTTTCCGGAAAACGCTATATCTCCCCCAATTAAGATAACATCAATGGTGCCATATTCACTCTTCAAGCCAGATAAATCGTGTTCGATTTCCCTTTGAATATCTTTATCCAAATCAAGGCATTCGAAATTTTTATAATGTTTGAAATGAATATCAGAAATGTGTAAAATTTTAAGTGCCATTTATATGAATTGATTTAGCCTAACAGCTATTTTTTTAAAATTTGAATTGCATGTTGTCTTACCGTTTCCTCGATCTGACTCTTAAAAAGAAGAAATACAAAAGGAATAGCACAAACGACAACTGCATTGGTTGAATTAACAGCTAAAGTACCACTAATTTTAGCGCTTCCAACTTTAAAACTAAAATTATTTGTGGAGCCATTCCAGGTAAATTTCAAATCGTAAGCTTGATCAGCAAATCTTTTTGGGGCAGTCTCACAAAATTTTTTAACACGACTTAATGCTTCATCATGCTTTAACTGATGGTTTACTGAGACTTTTATTTTAGACAAAGTACATTTTTTTTTCCTTAAACATAATCAAAAATTTAAATATTATAAGCAAACAATTTAACTTAATTAAAAAATACAATTTCTGCATAGCGCTTCAATAAATTATTAAGACAATAGATTAGACACTCTTACCATGATCAGAATCATGAAGAGAGAAGTAAATAACTGTTCCAAGAATTTTAGTTTGCAGTTTCGATTGTAAAAAGATTCAAAAAAATTATATGACATATTGTTTTTCATGTATTCCCCATGTCTTACATAATTGAACAAATGAGCAGGCATCAGCCTCGCCTATCCTTTCAAACGGATTGGACTTGCAAAAGTCATTCGTCACATTTTTTTCAACATAATTTTTTGAACATAACCCAAACATTGCACATCCTTTTTTTCCATGGGCATTTAACAATAATTCCGCCGCTGAAAACAAAATATAAACTTGCTTGGGAATCTTCTTAAGTTTTGCCGGAGGTATAAAACCTCCCTCGTCAAGGGAATTTATAAAAAAAGGGGTTCCTAATTGTTTTATTATTCTCTTAAACTGTATTGTAAACTTCCCCTTCGAATTTATTAAATCTATTATAAAAAGAGGATTCCTTAAACGAATTTCTCGTGCATTTTTTAAAATATGAAGCAGCCATATCAACTCTTCATTAAAAATTTCTGATTTGAAAGCATCTTTGTAATTAGAACAAATATCCTGATAAATGTGGTCAAACAATTTAATGGTATTTGGAAAATTGCCAAGCTTGCCTTCATAGCGTAAATCCTTAAAAATATGCTTATAAAACAAAGCTGGCGATTTCGGATAACTTGTACCCTTTAATTTTTCTATGGTTTCAAAAAATAACTGTGCAGGATGAAGATGCATCAGCGCCGCATCACATAACAATATTTTTAATTTATCATTGTCTTTAAGTTCAGGCAATTCCTTGTCTATTATTAATTCGGCAATTAAATATGGAATATCGGGGTGGTTAACTTCCTCAAAACTATTCTGTATTTTATGGGCTACAAGCTCTTTTAAAGCAGTGATTCCAAAATTATATTTTTCTTCCTTATAGCTGTCCATATTTGTGTATTCAACAAAATATTTCTTTACTTTAATCGGCACATTATCGCTTAAATCGATAATTTGCACTTCATCAAAATAATAACTTCTATAAATTACCCTATTTCTTAAAAAACGATCACCCAGATAGATCGTATTTAATGAATGAATTGACAATCTATTAAAATCATCATCAATGCCTACCGGAAGTTGTATAATTGACGCTTTGTTTTCTTTAATCTTTGTAACAGTGTACTTTATAAGCTGAATATAAAACGAACTGGAGTACAAACCGCTTGTGGTAGTAAAATTTTGTAAAAAGTGAATATACTCATGAAGAAAAGTGGAAAAAGTCAAGCTGTTGTTTTTAACTAATTCATTTAAATTATTAAGGCTTTCTGTCGTATTAATTTTAATATGCAAAAAACCCAAGGAATAGGATCCTCTTTCTTCATTTTCTAATGTTATCATTTTATAAAATTAAATTAGTTTGTTTATTTATTAATTTAGATATATTATATTTTTTAATATTATCTTACAATTTTCAATCATACTTAAAAGTACATTAAAAGTCAAAATTATATATTATGTAGCTCATTACTTGACTTTGTAAAATCTCTTTGCATCTTTTTAAGCTAATCCTTTTAATACCTGTAATAATTTTTCTATTAAACTTTAAAGAGATAATACACCGTTTAAAGCAATAATTACAAAAGAAATAAAAAAAAATAAAAATTTATTACGGAAAACCGTAATTTCCAACTTTAATCTGATTCAGATACTAGTCAAAAAGAAATATTACAGCTAAAAAAAGAAATTAAGAATATTAAATAGGAAAAAGATATTCTGCAAAAAAGGTGCTGAATACATTTTTCAGCAAAGAAGATTAAGATAGCATTTTATAAAAGAAAATCCGGCAAGAATTCCCAATACATCGTCAATTCAAGCCCTGCAGATTAAAAGAGAAAAAGCTCTATTTTTAGGACAGCAGAAGAAAGATTCCCATTTAAGCTCTAAATTTATACTATCGGGCACCTGTAGCAATAATGTTCTATTTTTGCAGTTTAGAATTCACAAGTAAAAACAGCGCAATACAGTAATTATTAAAAAAAATGCTGCTTTTATGGAGATCAAGAAAAATGAAGAAGTTTAAAATTAAAAAACAAGAGAATGACAACTGGCTGGTATCCCACAATGAGTTCCCCAGGTTCACCTGCCTTTTTGAAGATAAAAAATTCAATTACCAGAGAACCCTCACTGGACTTAAAGACCCTTTAGGTGATCCAAAAGAAATACAGCTGCTCCAAAAAATGGAAAAATGGCTCTCCCAGCACCACAAGGAAAAAATAAACGGGTAACCTTTAGGAGTCCACTTGTGATATATTCCCCTCAGAAACAAAAAACAGTTTTTTAACCGGATCCAGCAAAGCTTTTGCCCAGTGCACTCTTGTCAGTGGAAATATTGTAAAAATAATAGAAGAAAAAGCGTGCCGGCATTAATTTTATCCCTCATATCTGATTAAGTTCCGCAAGCCTATTTAGAATATTTAATCGCTGTTACTTTCTAAGGCAAAGCATTGCAGCAAATCTTTGTTTGATGAGCAGCTCATTATTTTTATTATAGCAAAAAGTTCCAATACCCAGTGCTTCAAAAACTAAAAAAGTCACTCCAGATGGCCCAGCCCCGATAGCAGTGAAATCCTTTTGTGCCAGAGTTCGGCATAAAAGTTTGGAACGCATAGCGGGAAGAGCTTCCAAAAGAAAGCATCATTCAACTTCATAAAAAAATTTGACTCAAGAGATATCCCATTTCCTGCGTTTTTCAATCCGCCGTAAATTCTGAATAAACCCAAAACCGATTCGAAACCGGCCTGCTCTAACCTTCTATAAAACAAGGATTCTTAAATTTTGTTGCTATTTATAACATATAAAAATTCAAAATTGTTATTATCTGTACTAATTTTATCCTGTATAAAAGGAAAAGATTATGGAAAGAGCAGTTGTACACATTGATATGAATACGTTTTTCGTGTCCTGCGAAAGGCTAACGAATTCTGAATTAAACGGTATACCGCTGATTATCGGCGGCGGCGACAGGGGCGTTGTGGCTTCATGCTCCTATGAAGCAAGAAAATTCGGCGTACGCTCTGCAATGCCCATCCATATGGCCATGAAACTCTGCCCACAGGCCAAAATAATGAAAGGCGATATGGAATTATACTCCAGGCTTTCCCATGATATTACAGAAATCATTCAGGAAAAAGCGCCCGTAGTAGAGAAAGCGAGCATCGATGAATTCTATCTGGACATTACCGGAATGGATAAATTTTATGGGAGTTATAAGTGGACTGATGAACTGGCACAGACTATTACAAAAGAAACCGGGCTTCCCCTCACTTTTGCATTATCGGTCAATAAAACCGTTTCCAAAATCGGTACCGGAGAAGGAAAACAAAAGGAGAACCTTCAGATTCCAGAGCATATGGTACAGCAGTTTTTAAATCCGCTGTCCGTGCAGAAAATTCCAATGGTAGGCCAGAAAACTTTTGAACTTCTCTCGCGTATCGGGATCAGAAAAATTGAAACCCTTTCCAAAATGCCGGCAGAAGTGCTCCAGCAGATGATCGGAAAAAACGGGATCGAGATATGGAAAAAAGCCAACGGCATAGACAACAATCCAGTAGAACCCTACACAGAGCGAAAATCCATATCCACTGAACATACTTTCTCACAGGATACCATTGACATTGATAAGCTCAAAAGAATAATACTGGGAATGGTGGAAAAGCTTGCCTTTCAGCTGCGCTCAGAAGAGTGGCTGGCTTCAACGGTAACCATTAAAATACGCTATGCGAATTTTGACACTGAAACCAAGCAGTGCAGGGTGCAGTATACATCTGCCGATCACATTCTCACTAAAACCGTGACCGAACTCTTTGACAAATTATACCAGCGCCGAATGCGACTTCGTCTTATCGGGGTTCGGTTCAGCGGACTTGTCCGGGGCACTTACCAGATCGATCTTTTTCAGGATACCGAAGAGATGCTGGCGCTTTACCAGGCCATGGACAAAATGAAAAGCCGATACGGCTTTGATGCAGTTATGCGGTGCGCCGGGGCTACATTCAAACCTAATACCAAAGATGAAATTTTAAAACGTAAATCCTAAGCCATGTATCTTAACTGTCATTCGTTTCACTCGCTTCGCTACGGCACAATTCCTTTGGAGGAATTGATTGCCCGAGCGGTAAACTGCGGTGTAACTGCTATGGCGCTTACTGATATCAATACGGTGACAGGAATTTATGATTTTATAAAAGGCTGTGAGGCGGTCGGTATTAAACCTGTTATCGGAATGGAATTCCGCTCGGAACATAAAATGCGTTTTATAGGACTGGCTAAAAATGCAGGGGGACTCGCTGAAATGAACCGTTTTTTGACCCAGCACAATTTTGACAAAACCGCCCTGCCTGAATCTGCTCCGGAGTTCTCAGACGTATTTGTAATTTATCCACTTGAGAATGCACCGCCGGTATTAAAGGAAAATGAATACATCGGAATTCGTCCCGAGCAGCTTCAAAAACTAATTTTATCCCAGTGGAGAGAAAGGCAGCAAAAAATGGTCATACTCCAGCCGGTAACTTTTCGAACCAAAAAGGAATATGAACTTCATAAAATCCTCCGCGCAATTGACCTGAATATTATTTTGTCTAAACTTTCCCCTGCTGATTCCTGCAGGGATTCAGAGGTAATGGTGGCAGTTCAAAGGATTCTGTCCTGTTATGAGCAGTATCCCGGTATTATAGCCAACACGAAAAAAATAATAGAGCAGTGTAATTTTGAATTTGATTTTAAGGCTCCAAAAAACAAGAAATTTTACACCAATAATAGGCAAGATGACATCAACCTGCTGACTACTCTGGCCAAGCAGGGCCTGGAGTGGCGCTACGGCAAAAATAATGCTGAGGCCAAGTCCCGCATGTTCAAAGAACTCAAAGTAATTGACCAGCTGGAGTTCAGCGGTTATTTTTTAATTACATGGGATATTATCAGGTACAGCAACTCTCAGGGATTTCTTCATATCGGACGAGGAAGCGGTGCTAACAGCATCATCGCCTACTGCCTGGGCATAACCGATATCTGCCCGCTGGAACTTGACTTGTATTTTGAGCGTTTTTTGAACCTTAACCGAAAGAGCCCGCCTGATTTTGATATTGACTGGAGCTGGAAAGAGAGAGATACGATCCTTGAATATATCTTTTCACCGTACGGTTACGATCACGTTGCCTTCTGCGGTACAAATGTTGAATTCAAGTACAAGTCTATATTTCGTGAAGTAGGCAAAGTTTTCGGTCTTCCCAAAGAAGAACTCGATGCGCTGGCTAAAAATCCAATGCAGCTTCACGCCGCAAATAAGGTAGTGAAGAAAGTACAGGAATTTGGAATGCTTTTAGAAAAATATCCAAACCAGAGAAGTATGCATTCCTGCGGCATACTGATCTCCGAGGAGCCTATCACAAATTACACACCTTTGGAAATGCCGCCAAAAGGTTTTCCTATCGTACTTTTTGATATGCATACCGCAGAGGATATCGGACTGGAAAAATTTGATATTCTAAGCCAGCGAGGCATCGGGCACATTGATGACAGCGTGAAACTCATTGAAAAAAACCGAGGCATACGGCTGAATATACGCGACACCACCATTTCAAAAAATGAAATCAGGTGCAATGAATACTTGGGAGAAGGTAAAACAATAGGATGTTTTTACATCGAAAGCCCTGCTATGCGCGGTCTGCTGCGACGCCTGAAGTGTGATAACTATAAAATACTTGTTGCCGCCTCCTCTATCATTCGTCCCGGTGTGGCCCAGTCGGGGATGATGAAGGAGTATATTTTCAGGCACAATCATCCCGATAAATTCGAATATTTCCATCCGGTTTTCCAGGAGCAGTTAGGCGAGACTTACGGCATTATGGTATATCAGGAGGATGTTATTAAAATTGCACTGCACTATGGCGGGCTCCCTGCCGCAGATGGGGACATTCTGCGGCGCGCTATGTCGGGAAAAGGAAGATCCAAAGCGGCACTGCAAAAAGTAAAGGACAATTTCTTTGTCTGCTGCGCCGAAAAAGGCCACCAATTGAAACTTAGCGAGGAAATTTACAGACAGATAGAATCTTTCGCCGGTTATTCCTTCTGCAAGGCGCATTCTGCTTCTTATGCTGTAGAGAGTTATCAGAGCCTTTACTTAAAGGTGCATTATCCAGTGGAATTTATGGTAGCCGTCATTAATAATCAGGGCGGTTTTTACAGAACTGAAGTTTATGTGCATGAAGCAAAAATGTCAGGCGCTGTCATTCATAACCCTTGTGTAAACAAAAGCGAATTTGAAACAACATTATACGGCACGGATGTTTATCTTGGTTTTATGCACCTTCAGAGTCTGGAGTCTAAAACAGCATTTTTAATACAAAGCGAACGCGATAACAATGGCGCATATAAATCCATTGAAGATTTCATCAACCGTATTCCAATTGGCATTGAAGGAATTCAAATCTTAATTTTTATCGGTGCACTGCGTTTTACCGGCAAAACAAAAAACCAGCTGCTTGTTATTGCAAGACTGATACTGGTCAATTTCAAACCTGAGAACAGAACCCTTATGCTGATTCAGGAACCTGTAAAGGAATATGAGCTCCCTACTTTGGAACGCTGCGAATTTGAGGATGCCTTTGATGAAATTGAACTATTAAGTTTTCCTGTATCCTGCTCCCCTTTTGATTTACTGAAAACGAATTTCAGGGGTGATGTTATGGCAAAAGATTTGCTCCAGCATCACAAAAAAACAGTACGTATGCTGGCTTATCTTATCTCCCGCAAACATGTGCCTACTAAAATGGGTGCTATGTATTTTGGAACGTGGATAGATGCTAATGGTGAATTCTTTGATACAGCGCACTTTACAGATAGTCTGGCAAAATACCCTTTTCAGGGCGGCGGATGTTACCTGCTGTCGGGAAATGTGGAAGTCGATTATCACTTTCCAGCAATTATCGTGACTAAAATGGCAAAAATGCCTTTCATTGCTGATCCTCGTTATTCCAATGCTGATAACAGGCAGTTTAAGGTTCACGAGCAGATAAGGGAAGATGTCAGCATGACTCATCGTGCACCATATCCCCAGGAACATGAGATTAATCTGCCCAGGCTTAAAATGAAAACATGATGTGCAGGTTTAAAAAAATACTAATAGAAATCTTCCCTGCAATAAAAAATAAATAAACTGTTTCTATTTATATCTTGATTTTAGTGAGTCTGCCTTTTTTAAATCTGCGGGATAGAATTTTAAAGTATCGCTTTCTCTTAATGGTCGCTGTTCAGGCTGCAGGCTGTTAAGCTCGCTCTGTTCAGAAAAGGTAGTGTCTTCTTTATATTTACCAGTAGAAATTTCAAAATCTTCTGCCGTACCGGTAATTTTCATTGGGATATTAATAAGCCCCAGAGGTGGCAGCCCTAAACGAAATCCCACATTTAACTTACCGTCCATCGTAACCTGCCCTTCAAGCTTTCCCCTGAAACCGGCCATCTTCATTGTTGTGGGCGTAATAGTCATGACATTGTCTCTGATAGTGGAATGAATGGCTATTTTATTAAATGATGCCTTCTCTAAGTCTGCCGCAGATGCTTTTTTAGCTACATGGTTTAAAATTTTAAAATTTTTGAATTTGATATCTTCCAAGGTCAGTGTCCCCTCCCCGGCTATAGATTTAAAATCAATATTCATATTCTGGTCAATGCTCCCCCAAAGCTTGTAATCTACCGACACCAGACCATAGGCATCCTTGGCCATACTTACCAGGTCAGCAAAAATCGGCATTTCCTTGTAAGCACGCTGGATATCAAAATTACTGGCCTTAAAATTAGCATTGTACTTAGCCAGCAGACGGTGCTGCGCTTTATAGTCACCGCTCATCTCTATCTTTGTGCCTGCCATATTAAAAGAAGCCTGCGTGATTTGGACTTTGCGGTCTTTAACGGTCAGGTCTCCTGCAAAATCATTAATTTTATAGGTGTCAAATTGAAAACTGTTCACTTTGGCCGCAATCTTTAGATCTGCCGTGCCCGGAATTCGGATGACATAGTTTTGAGTTTTGAGACTGCTGTTTTTAACTGCAGTCTGTACAGCGGCCGAGTCAATTTTCTGCGGTGCTTCTTCTTCGACTTTCTGGTCTGTGTATTTTGCAACCATGTCAAAAAACTCATTCGTATTGATATGGCTACTAAAAAGATTGATATCCGCTTCCAGTTTTTCGCTGGACTGGCGAAGGTGTTTTCGATTGAATAAATATCGCAGAATGTTATGGATATAACCATTCAATACAAGATCCGATTTACCATATGCAGCATTAATTTCCTCGAAACGCATCTCATCTTTAAAAAACTTGAATGTTCCCTTAGAAATTTGAAAAGACTCCGGGAACATGACACTTTTGATTACTATGTTTTTAACTTCAAATTTTCCGCCATTTTTGATATTGTCGTAATTTCTGGAATCCAGATCTTTCTTAGAGCCTTTTGCAGTAAGGTTGGACTGGATTATCCCAGTAATGTTAACGTCCTTGACTGGAAACAGCTGTGTTAATCTGCCAAGGTCCAAGGTTCCGTTGGTTTTGATATTGTACACTAAATCATAAAGATTACTGACTTCTGCCTCGACTTTAAATGGGGATCCTGCAAAAATAAATTCTGCCGGCTCCAATTTTATATTTAAATCTTCTCCCGTACCTTTTGTACTTTTTAAAGCGGCATTCACATTTATATTTTCTACAGGTATGCTCGGGAATTTAAGTGATTTTAGATACCCGTTTTTAATATTTACCACCATTTTGGACGAGGGATATTTTTTCTGCTTAAGGTTTAGAATCCCATGCATGCTGATTTTTAAATTTAGATCGCCCTTTACCTCAAGACTGTCTAAGGGATAAAATCTAGGTAGGGTTGCTAAATTAATTTTAGATTCTAATTCTGTGTCTACTGTCAACGGATATAATTTGTGAAGTTCGAAATGACCGCGTATAAAATTATCCATTGCCTGAATGTTTAAATTGCTTACCCTGCCGGTAATATTACGCAGGATACTGTCTTTGGCTGTTACAATCAGGTTTAGATTAATATTTTTAACAGCATCTGGTTTGTTCTTATTTTTTAGATATCCATTTTTTAAACAGAAATTTAACTGGAATTTGGGGATACTTTTGATGATCGTATCTATTTTGTTTAAATGGGAACTGAAGCCTGGTTCCCTTAAAAATATACCATCAGCTTTTAAGTTAAGAGCAATATCCCCGCGGATATCATGCTGATTCAGATTTAAGGCTTCTTTAAACTTTACTGCATCCAGATCAGCTTTTATCAAGGTTTTAATCTTTAACTTTTTAAAACCTTCTGAATGAAAATTAACTACCGTTTTTCTTTTATCCAGAGTAAAAGACAGGTTCTCTAAATCAAATTTTAGTTTATTAATATCTAAATCACGCACCTCTGCTTTGGCTGCAATATTGATATCTGTTATCGGTTCTTTAATTTTTTTATAAGCAATTGCACCGCCGGTAACCTGCAGATCTGCCGATACAACCGGTTTTTCTGATTGGTCCTGCATGTACCTTCCGCGAGCAAAAATTCCAAAATTAATGTTACCGCTGATGGTCATCTGCTCACGCCACTGATCATAGGCCGGTGGCACTAGCGAGAGCAGCTCTTCTAATGTAGAACTTTTGGACTGCATCCTTAAATCAAAATCGTAACCTCCTTTAATGAAAGCGAAATGGCCGTTGAAGGAGAAAGGAAAATTTTTAATACGGATGGCATTACGCTCAAATTTAAACTTAAGTGCTTTGGCATCTATATAAGTTACAATTTCGGCATTTATTGGTTTGCTGCGTACATAATCGACCCCATTTAGACTGAAATCGAATGCTTTTATTTTTAAACTGGAATTAAGATCAAAAACAGCCTCGCTCAAATTGCCGGTCCCTTTGTAGTTAAGGTCTTGGACTTTGAATTTCAGAAGAACACTTCTGTCGTTGTAAGTCAGGTTGGTCTTCTTTATGATGATCATCTTGATTTTAAATTCGGTCTGGGTAGTATCTGGAGAAGATTTAGCGGGTTTTACAATATTAAAATTTGCATTCCCTTTGGGATCAATTTCTAAATTTAAATCCGCATCATCCAAATAAAGAGCATCTAAAACAATTTTCCCTTTCAATAAACTGTAAAAATTAAGACCTGCTGACATTGTTTGGGCCTTTACTATGTTGTGTGAAGTGAATTGAATTTTTTTGTTCGTTATACTGACATTCTTTGCATAAACGATCAAGGCAGGGAAATGTTTGAAAACAGAAAGCCCAATTTCATCAAAATGCACCGCCGCATCTAGTTTTTCATTAGCAATACTTTCTATTTTAGCTGTTATTTCTTCTTTAAAAAAGTAAGGAATGATGGTAAGCAGCAGCAGTACTAATAATAATAGTGTTACGATTATAATTGACGCTTTCTTTAAAAATTTCTTAATCATATGCTCTGAAAATATCTTTTAAAAATTAAAAATAGAGATTTAATCACCCGGTACCCGCTGTAATATTAACTCAAAAATAACCATGTTAACTGCATCCTGCTGTCTCTTAAAATTGGCATGAGCTTTTCAATAATTTCTATGATGGAGCCGTAGTAAAGCACAAAATTATTCTATCTATATCTCCACTAACGGATAGGCAGGTGCAGATGAGCTTCAAAGCTTCTGCACCTTACTGTTACTGAAAAAATACAAAATTCAATCCTTTATCACCAGGAGATCAAATTAACAGTTCTAAAGAATCCGGCAACCTACTCAGCATTTTCCTTAGAACCGTTCATTGGCAGAGCTATACGGCAAAAGCCGTAAAAGCCTGACAAGTGATTTTTTCAATACTTACATTTACTCTATTTTTCATAAACCATAAAAAATAAAGTCCCTTCAGAATGCCCCCAATCTGAAAGGTGTAATTCCAGCATATCCATATCTCATTCTCTCTTTTATAACAAAGTATCTGGTAGGTAACCTTCGGGCAGATCCATCCGAAAAAAGAAGCTATGTTTTTAATTTCCCCCAAATAGCTTATATAAGGCGTAATTTCTTTTAGTGATTCTTTTACGATATTCTCATTTTTTACGATCATGGAATATTGATTGAAACCATCTTTATTTAAAAACCAGGATCCATCTGCATAAGCCGGATTTCCTGCTATTCTATTTATAAAACTCCGCAGCCTTATTTGCCGCAATCTGCTTATAATTTCTTTTGGAGTGCCTTCTGCAACAGTAGTCAGCACAATCTTTTGTGTTCGGTAATTAAAAAATTTAAACATTGAAATAAGTTATTTGACACCGTTCTGTCCGAATCTTAAAAAGCAGGCAGGTGTGCATAAAAAAATGAACAGAACAAAGGTTATCCTGGTCAGCGAAGCCTTCTACCCTCTAAGATATAAGGACTGCTTTCCAGCTTTATCTTTAAATTGCTGTAACCAATCTCGATATAAGATATTAGGGGCTGCTTAATGAGAAGCTTAAAGAAGAAATTCTGAAATGCTCCAGAAGTAATAAAAGTAAAATCAAAGGTAAGCTGTACAATATCACCATACAGCTGATTTACACTTACATAACACCGAACCTCTCTTATAAAATAACTCAGAGATCCTTTTGCATTGAAAAACCTTAAAACAAATGAAATGTTAGGTATGTAAAAAAGCACATCCTGCTCAATTATGGAATAATCATCAAAGTACAAAACATTTTCTGATCCAGATGTAAATCCCGTATCGCTTCCTGTATGTCTTTGTACTCCGGGAAACATGCCGTGCCTTTTTACTACTTTAGCAAGGTCCACTTTTATCAAACGTTCGAAAACATCATCACTTTTTCCATACAGAAAGTCTACTATCGTATAATTGGTCTCTTTCAAACAGCATTATTTTTTATATTAGCTGCCATATCAAAATTATCGATGGCATTTTTTACTATTTGACCCGTTAGTTACGGATAAGTCTTTCTTTTAACATAAGCAGGGACCGCTTATTTCAATTCAGAGGAACTGGAATAACCAAAACCACTCTTTACTTTACACCTGCCATCGAATAATCTGAAAGCCCTTTCGATATTCAATTTTAAAACAGGCTTCAAAAATAACTCAGAATTAAAAAGCGGCCCATACTGCCTAAGTCAAAATGTATTAATATTTAATACGGGCCTGCTTTAAGTTAAAACAACCGCAGCGACAGTCCTGCTTGGAACTGTTCACTGTTCGCCTTATTACCAAAATCGCTTATATCCGAGAATCCCCAGACATACCTTGCATAAATAGTCAATGGCCTGATATTGATCTCCGCCCCGGCAACAGCTGAAAAGTCGGTTTTTTTGAAAAGTTTTTTCCCATTCTTTACGAAACTATCATCATTATTGGCAAGAAAGCTGAATTGCGGACCTGCCAAAATAGTGATCAGGCCTTCACTGTTTAGTCTTAATAAAACTGGTACACTTACGTAATTAAGAGTTTTATTTTTCTTGAACGCGTTATCAAAAACATCTCTGTAATCATCACTGACCTTTGTGTTGGTCTGATTAAATAAGACCTCCCCCTGAACTCCTACAAAATCAGTAAGATTGAAGTATACAAAACCTCCTAACTGGTACCCAAATTCGAATTTATCATCAAAAGCCTGCCCGTCAAGCTTGCTCAAATTTGCCCCTGCCTTGGCGCCGATGTGGATTTGGCTGTACCCTGTTAGTGCAACAAATAAGGCGGATAGTAAAAAAAACTTTTTCATTATTGTTTATATTTTTAATTCAGCGTAAAAGTATTGGATAATAAAAATGCTTCCACTTTTTTTACACGAACGACAAATATTTTACACCAGCGACATTAAAAATAAATATTAAGTAAAACTCAACCAGATCCGGTACGATACATACCCTTCTCTCTACTTTTGAGTAGCACATTTATTAAAACATTAAGTATGCTTTTTTTAACGGAAGAACGAAAAATTAAAACATGGACTAAAAAAATTAAGCTTGGGGCTGTTTCTGTATGAAAATCAGAGAGCTTTCCTTTAGAACATCTAGGGCAATAAGCTGAAAAATAAAAAAACAGTTTCACCAAAATCTACAAAATATCATTTCCTGCCTGAATGCTCAATAACCAGTCAAGAATCAATTGTTTCCATCCAGAAGGATTTTATATTTTCTGCCCACCGGCACAGTTTTTTCATTATTTAGAACCACCAGGTTCTGCTTATACGATTTAATTTTTTTTGTATTGATAATAAAGGAGCGGTGTACCCTGATAAAATCAGGATCCTCTATTTCACTTAGTAAATTGAGTAAAGTCCCGTAAATTACAACTGGTGTCTTGTTGTCCTCCACATGTAATTTTAGATAATGCCCAAAGCTTTCTATACAGATAATTGTATCAAGGGCAAAGGAGTGGTTATCACCACTAATTTTAAATGTCAGGATTTTGCTTTCAGCCGGTTTTTCCTTCGATAATTCATATCCTGCATAATAAACCCTTAGTTTTTCAACAGCTCTGGTAAAATCTTCGAGTGAAATGGGCTTGAGCAGATAATCTATTGCCTGGTGCTTAAATGCCGTCAAAGCATAATCTGAGTAAGCCGTTGTTACAATCGTAAGGGGTCTGTTGGGCTGTAATTCCATCAAGTCCACACCTGAAATCACAGGCATATTGATATCCAGAAAAATCACATCGTACTCAAACTCATTAAGCATCTGCAGTGCCTGTCTGCCGCTGAAAGCACTGGCAGTATGTTCCAAAAAATCAAATTTAGAAATATGTGATGCCAACGCCCTATGGGCTGGCGATTCATCATCTATGATAAGACATCGGTAGATAATCCCCATAAGTTTAATTTTGTAATGAATAAATCATCTTGATTATTATAAGTATGTTCATTTTTTGTAATTATAACCTTCAATGCCTCTTCAGATCTGACAGCCCGATTCGTGTTCCGCTGTGCTGCATCTTCTTATCAAGAAAATTATTCTGCATTTTAAAGCACAGGCTATATTACTGGTAAACATTTATCAGCTTCATAATTGCAAAATTAGCCTATAATTTTATTACAGATCTACCAAGCGGCACTAAATTACACGAACGGCGTTTGTGTAATTACTGTGGCGTTGATGAAAAATCTCAACTCTCTGCCCCTCATGGTCAGTACTTTTGCATCAGTGCGGGGGAAGTAGTCCCTCAAAATTAACTGATTACAATTTCTTCCATGAGAATACGAAAGATTTATTACCTGCTTCTTTTTTTAGGTTTAACCGCTGCTGCGCAGAATAATGCAGCCAGAAGAGCCGGTACAGCAATTACAGACAAGTTTCCCGTAACACGAACTTTCGATGTGCAATATGAGACAATGGGCAGAACAAATTATGACACAAAGTTTCTTGATCAAGATTTTGAAAAAGCGGAGGTCAGCAATCATTCCCGAGTAAAAATCGCCGCAAATATCCCTTTATACAAGTCAGAATCGCAGCGCTTTTTTATTACCAATACAATGCGATATAAATATGAAACATACCACTATGGGGATGTCTACAATTATATTTCAAATACCAGTGCTTCCAGAGCTGACCAAAATTTCCATTATTTATCAGAGTCTGTGAGTGCAACCTACTTTTCTTCGTTATTCAGAAAGCCTGTTTTTTTTAATGCTTCTGTTACCGTGGACGGTAATGATAAGGATGTGCAGCGTGTAAAAGGGCTCATAACTGCAGCGATGGTGCTTAAAAGAACACAAAACACAACGATAACTATTGGTGCTGCCGCACTATTAGACCCCTCCTCCATCATTCCATTTTCGCCGGTTTTTACCTACGAACACAAGTTTGACCGCTCGGAATGGAAAATTGATATCATACTGCCCCAGCGTATAAAGTTCCAGCGTCAGCTTCTTGAAAATGGACGCTTCTCCTTTGGAACGGAGCTTGACAGTGAAAATTTTTATATCAATTTTGACAATGAGAGCCTGAAAGGGACTTACGAACTAAATCAGCTGGAATTAAAAACCGGGATTATGTATGAATATAATTTTGCTAAAAACTTCATCGTGACCCTAAAAGGAGGCCTGAACAGCGTTGTGACTTCCAGAATTACCGAAAAAGGAGAAAAAACCAGTATGTATATTATTGAGAATAAACAAGATGGCCAATTGTACGTAAATGCGGGATTGTCTTATAATCTTTTTTAATGGGCGCACCCTGTATTAATAAATCACATGCAATTAAGATGAACAAAACAACAATAGTACTACTGGCTGTGCTGATCTCTGCACATATGACGGCCCAGGAATCCTGGCTTCTTAAGCAGTGTATCGAATACGGGCTCAAAAATAACCGCAGCAATTCCATTTATGACAATGACAGACTTGCCGCTGATGCCAAAGCTAAAGAAGTTCTAGCTGACTACCTTCCAAAAATCAGTCTGACCTCAACCTTGGACAATAACCTCAAACTGCAGGAAAGCGTCATTCCGGCAGGAGTGTTTGGTGACGAACCGATCAGGGTTGCCTTTGCTCAAAAATTTAATGCCAATGCTACAGCGCAATTAGATCAAACCCTGTACGACCAAGCTCTCATTACGGGGCTAAAAGCTAACAAATACAGCAGACAGAAGGCAGAACTTAACAGCCAGCAAAATCAGGAAGCCCTTATTTACAATATCACCGCCGCTTATTTCCAGATTTCCGTATACAGGCAGCAGCTTAATTTTCTGAAGAGCAATTTGGAAACCTACAGCAGACAGATCCAAATTTTCCAGCTGCAGGTCAGCAAAGGAATTACCCTGCAAAAAGATCTTGATAAAGTAAGCGTAGATTTTAACAATACAACATCACAGCTGCGCGTAGCACAGAGCAACCTGAAACTGGCCGAAAATGAGCTTAAGTTTGAAATGGGGTATCCCATTGATCAAACCTTAGTGGTAAATTCCATAACACGTGACGCTGCTCCGCAGGCTTTACTGGAAGATCCCAAATCCGATTTTCAAGCTTCCTTAAAAACAGATTACCAGCTCTCCGAAGTCAATATAAAACTGCTGGATATCCAGCAGGACCGCATACAGGCGGAAGGTCTTCCAAAACTGAATGCATATGCACGGTACGGTGCGGTAGGTTTTGGTGAAAACCTCAGCCAGACCTACAGTGACGTTTCGGACTTCGCGGCAATCGGACTGAAACTTAATATTCCAATCTTGGATTTTTACAAGCGAAATGCCCAGTACAGCCAGGCAAAAATTGAACGCATAAATGCAGAACAGCAGCTGAAAATAGACGAGAGCCGCTATAAAGTAGATCACCAGAATGCTGTCACCAAAGTATTGCAGGAGCAGGCCAATGTCGACAATAATCAAAGAAATGTGATTCTGGCGGAATCTGTTTTGAAAACTACAGACCTGCAGTTTCAAAAAGGTGTTACTGATTTAACCGATTGGCTCAATACTCAAAATTCATTAAAAGAAGCACAAAACAGCTATCTAAAATCCCTATACTCCTACTTTCAGGCAAAAATCGATCTTGAAAAAGCCGCCGGAACTTTAAAAATATTTTATAACTCTCTTTAAAAAATGAATAAGAAATATATCGTAATACTGATTCTCGCAGCCCTTGTGGTTCTCATAATT
This sequence comes from Flavobacterium notoginsengisoli, assembly GCF_042686225.1. NCBI lineage: Bacteria > Pseudomonadati > Bacteroidota > Flavobacteriia > Flavobacteriales > Flavobacteriaceae > Flavobacterium > Flavobacterium notoginsengisoli. Next base: position 886,954 of record NZ_JBHUOT010000001.1, on the reverse strand, counting down.
TTTAAACTCGCAGCCAATAAAAGCAAGATTAACCAAAGTAATAATAAAATAGAGATACAGCTAATTAGAATCCCTGTAACAGTCAGTGGAGTCAAGGAACAGCTGCAGGAAATCAATATGGTAAAAACTGGTGCTCTAGCGCCTTTTAGGGAAGCTAAACTAATTTCGGTGACAAGCGGAAATGTGCAGAAATTGCTTTTCAATCTCGGGGACAGGGTGGCTCAGGGCCAGGTGCTCGCTGTTATCGATTCGCAACTGCTTGAATTGGACCTTCAAAAAGCGGAAACACAAGCCGCTAAACTGCGAAATGACCTGAAAACCTATAATGAACTATTACAGGGAAATGCTGCCACGCAGGAAAAGGTAAATGAAATTCGCCAGAATTACCAAAATGCAGTCAATGCAGCTGATCAGGTTAGAAAACAGCTCAATGATGCTAAAATAAAAGCACCCACAAGCGGTATAATTGGTTCTAAAGCTGTTGAAGAAGGGGTGTTTTTATCAGGTGGAAGCGAAATAGCCACGATAGTTAACTTGTCGCAGCTTAAAGTACAGGTAAACCTTACTGAAACTGAAGTGTACAAGATACAGGAAGGCCAGAAAGTGAAACTAACCACCGATATTTATCCAGGAAAAAGCTTTGAAGGAGTAATTTCATATATCAGTCCGCAGGCCGATCAGACCCACAGTTATGCAGTGGAGATTAGAGCCTCGAATGATAAGGCTGCACCACTTCGCTCCGGCACTTTTGTCTACACCGATTTCTCTCGAAAAACCAATCAGTCAGTCATGCTCATTCCCCGTGAGGCGTTAACCCAAAGCACTAAAGATGCAGCTGTCTATGTGGTAAGGGATGGAAAGGCAAAGCTGCGTCAAATAAAAACCGGCAGTGAGCATGGCAACAACATACAGGTTTTAAGCGGTTTACAGCTAGGAGAACAAGTAGTAACATCGGGACAAATCAACCTGAAAGATGACGCGTTAATCAGCATTTCAAAATAAAAAATTATGTCTATAACAGAAATTTCCATCAAGAGGCCGTTGCTGCTGATTGTTATTTTTACCGTCCTGATATTATTTGGCGCTGTCACTTATAGCAATCTTAATTACAACCTGCTGCCTAAAATTGAAGTCCCAACGGTTTCTGTAACAACTATTTATGGAGGTGCCGCAGCAACCGAAATACAGAGCTCAGTAACTAAAAAATTAGAAGATGTATTTTCCTCGGTAGAAGGTCTTGACAAGATTACTTCTACCTCGCAGGAAGGTGTTTCACAGATAGCCATCCAGTTCAAAAGCGGAACCAATATTGACAAAGCAGAACAGGATGTGCAGCGTAAAGCCGATCAGGCTGTTAATGATCTTCCAGATGATGCAGAGCGTCCTCAGGTCAACAAAATAAACCTGGAAGAAACCCCTGTTATCAATGCCGGTATTACGGCTTCCATACCACCTCGAGAACTCTATGAACTTGTAGATAAACAGCTTCGCCCTGTGCTTCAGAATGTCAGCGGTGTGGGACAGGTCAACATTATTGGAGGTGACGAGCGCGAGATACAAATTAACATCGATCAGGATAAAATGCGTGCCTATGGGCTTTCTATAGCCACCGTTACCAGTGCAGTGAACAACTCCAATCTTTCCTTCCCGGCAGGAAGTATAGAGACTGCCAGCCAGCAGCTATCCATCCGCTACGATGCCAATGTTGGTTCAGTAGAGCAGCTCCGAGAGCTTATTATAAGCCAGAGGCCGGGTCAGGGAAACATTTACCTGCGTGATATAGCTGAAGTTTTGGATGCTACGGCAAAAACAACTGCTATCAATCATATTAACGGGCTTCCCTCCATTGGTGTTCAGATCATCAAACAGTCAGACGCCAATGCCGTGGATGTAAGCCAACAGGTTAAAAAAGCTTTTGATCAAATACAAAGCCAGTACAAATCTAAAAAACTGGAATTCAATATATCCTCCGACCAGAGTATCTACACCCTAAAATCGGCAGATGCCGTTATGGAAGATTTGGTGCTGGCAATTCTTATTGTCGGGATTGTAATGCTGGCATTCCTGCATAGTTTCAGAAGTTCCATGTTTGTGCTTCTGGCACTTCCCTCTTCAATTATTCCAACTTTTATTGCGATGTATTTCTTTGATTTTTCATTGAACCTAATGACTTTAATGGCTATGTCACTTGTAGTTGGCATCCTTGTTGATGACTCCATAGTGGTATTGGAGAATATTTACAGGCATCTTGAAATGGGCTCAGACAAACGTACTGCTGCCCTTGAGGGACGAAATGAAATAGGTTTTACAGCCCTTGCCATTACCCTTGTAGATGTGGTGGTATTTCTTCCATTAGCATTCTCAGGAGGTATAATTGGTTCACTGCTGCGCGAGTTCTCACTGGTAGTGGTATTCTCAACATTAATGAGTTTGTTTGTTTCCTTTACCATCACTCCTCTACTTGCCAGCAGGTTTGGAAAAGTTGAAGAACTTAGCAGAGACACCCTTTGGGGAAGGATAAATCTTGGTTTCGAACACTTCATCGATGTACTTAAGGCCGAATATGGAAAACTGCTTAGAAAGGCTCTGGGCAGAAAAAGATATGTACTCTCAGGAATCATTATACTTATAATCGCCTCCATTGCTCTGATACCTGCCGGTTATGTCGGGGCAGCCTTTATCCCAAATGGTGATCAGGGAGAATTGGCCATCAACATTGAACTTGACCCTTCTACTGCGATTTACAAGACCAACATACTCACCCAGCAGGCAGAGAAAATGATTATGGCCGAGCCTGAGGTGTTAAAAGTATTCTCTAGTGTCGGCTTTGTCAGCGGAAGTGTTTCAGGGACTTCAAGTAATGCAAATCTGGCAGAAATGACTGTAACTATGGTGGATAAAAAAGAGCGTTCCATCACAGCAGAGGATTTTGGAATTGCCATGCAGCGAAAACTAACCAAGGCAATACCCGGAGCAAAATTTACCGCCTCGCCTACTTCAATATCAGGCGGCAGTAATGCTGCTCCTATTCAAATAGCCGTGAAGGGAGTTGACCTTATAAAAGTAAGGGAAACTGCTGAAAAATACCTTAAAGCAGTTGCCCAGGTGCCGGGTACGCAATTTGTCCAATTATCTGTTAAGGATCCTAAACCCGAAGTCAAAGTCAAACTAAACAGGGAAAAAATGACACTGCTGGGCATAAACGCCAGTCAGGTGGGTGCTGCACTGCAAAATTCATTCAGCGGAAATGACAAAAGCCAGTTTAAAAACGACGGCAGTGAATATGATATATTAATCAGGCTTGACCAGTTCAACCGCAATAATATCAACAGTGTAAAAGATCTTGCTTTTGCAAACAATGACGGACAGACTTTTGTCTTAAGCCAATTTGCGGAGGTTACCCAATCAATAGGCGAAAGCACCCTGCAGAGAAGTGACCGTCTGGGCACCATCAGCGTGCAGTCCAATGCCGCAGGAAGACCGACCGGAACAATCATCTCGGACATCAAGGAGAAAACTGCATCAATTAAACTTCCTGAAGGAATTACCATTGAGTATCTGGGCGATGCTAAAAATCAGGGTGATGCATTTGGGAGCCTTGGAATGGCACTGCTCATTGCCATATTGCTGGTATATCTGATCATGGTGGCACTATACGAGAATGCGGTTTATCCTTTTGTGGTGCTGTTCTCTATACCCGTGGCGCTTATTGGAGCATTACTTGCCCTGGCACTTACTATGGAAACACTTAATATTTTCTCAATCATCGGAATGATCATGCTTCTGGGTCTGGTGTCAAAAAATGCTATCTTAATTGTGGATTTTACCAACCACCTTAAAAAACAGGGAAAAAATGTGAAAGACGCACTGATAGAAGCTGGGGAAGAAAGGCTCCGTCCAATCCTTATGACGACACTTGCGATGATACTGGGCATGCTGCCAATTGCTTTAGCCAGCGGCTCAGGTGCTGAAATAAAAAATGGAATGGCCTGGGTAATTATTGGAGGACTTACAAGTTCCATGATACTTACGCTGTTTGTGGTACCCTCGATGTATTTAATTATTGAGCGTTTACAGGAGCATTTTACCAATAAGGGACCAAATACGGATTTAGATCCGAATCAAGAAATAGTTTAAGAATGAAGGAAAAGAAAATCAATATCACACTGTAGATCTAAGCCTTCTTCATGACATTTAAATGACTCTTGCTCTGGCTTAACAAGTAAGACCGCGAACTAAATATTACATGAAGCCCCAAATATTTGATAACATAAAAAATCTCAGGGAATTAAAAAATTACACCCAGCAATACATGGCCGAAAAACTTAGTATTACACAAGCGGGTTATAATAAAATTGAGAAAGGAAAAACAAGGCTGACTTTTGATAAACTTATTGAAATTTCTGAAATTTTAGAAGTCAATATTGTTGACACAATTTCTTTCGACAGTCAAAAATACTTCAATAGTTCCAATAAAGTGACCGGGAATAAAAATGGCAGCATCAACATCAGCACTCAAAGCAAAAAAGAAATAAAACTCTATGAAGATAAAATATTTCTTTTGAAAAAACTGCTGACAAGGGTCGATTGCGAACTTCACAGCTACAAAGAAAAATTTGGAAATAACAGTTGCTTTTAAAGTTCAGCCAAAAAAATATTAATCCGCAATAGTTCTAAACTATTGCCATATTTATAAATAAAAACACTCCTATTAAAACCTGCGTAAAATGCCTAAAATAAATAAAATAACACCAATAATACTATTAATATCAGTACTGTTCGGACTATCAGCCCACTGCCAAAATTCAACGGCGGCAATAAAACCGACGCAGGGAGCATTATTCAACAACAGCACCTTAACAGATTCCGACTATTTAAGGGCCATTGAAAGAGCCGCAGATATTCTGGAAACGGCTCAGTCAGATGCTGAATTTGGCACTGCTGCAATTGGGCTTATGAAGTCTATTGAGGAAAATAAAAAAAGCATCGACCTGATCCTTAAAAGTCTTAAGCAGTCAAGTTCAAACGTGCGCAACCAGCAGATGTACCAAACCATGCTCAGCGAACTGCAGCTTAATGTGGAGCAGCAGAACAAGATGGTTGATGCCGATAGTGAAAGACTGGCAAAAATCAAAAAAAAGATTTCCAGCATCGCCAGAGATACTGTTTTTATGGCACTGGTCAAAGACACCCTGCGTATAAAACAGTTTAACCTAGAACTGCATAACCTTAAAAACAGGTATATACATGCTGACAGCATAATCAGCAGTAACATCAATACGATGACTGCCCAGAAAAGACTTGTCGTAAATGCAAATCTATCTGTGGCCAATGCAGTAATTACCGTACAGAAAAAACTCGAAAAATCAGGCATTAATTTATTTGGCAACGAATATCTTAATTTATGGGATTTAGGCACAAAGCCCGGAAATACAAAGATTTCGTCTAATATTGATGGCAAATGGCAGGCTGAAAAAAATGTTGTGGCCTATTACTTTAACTATAATTTCAGCAGACTGCTGGTGCTGGTCCTGCTTATGGCAGCCATGGGATGGTATATCAAAAGAAATATCAACACTATAAAATCTTTGGACAAATTTCATAATCTCGGTCAGCTTAATTTTAAATATCTTACCTCTTCCGTCTGGCTTCCCGCAGCAGTATTAGGGCTGAATATTGCCATTGTAACTAATCTGCACGCTCCAGCCTTATATGTCGAACTGCTGCAATTCTTTTTACTTGGAATACTATCGCTGCTTTTTCAAAAGAACTGGCTCAAGAAATCACTTGCCAACTGGTATTTTCTGGTTATTATATACGTTGTGCTTTGCTTTTTTGATCTATTTGTTGATGTCAGCTTTCTGGAACGATGCATTTTTATTGCGGTCAATATTTTGGGAATACGATATGGAATAATACAGCTTAAAAGCATTAGAGAACAGCTTTATATTAAAGGTTTTTTCAAATGGGCAAGTGTCATTTTTATCAGTCTTAATGCCATCTCAATAATAGCCAATATATTTGGAAGGGTTACGATTTCACACATGTTGAGTTTAGCTGCAATTATTGCCCTTACCCAGATCATTGCGCTAAGCGTATTATTGAAAATTGTACTTGAAATTATTCTGCTGCAAATCTATACAACCAGATTAAAGCGTGGAATTGATAAACTTTTTAATCAGGAAGCCCTGTCTCAAACCCTTAGAAAACCTTTTGTATTACTGATTAGTTATATGTGGTTTATCGTTATTGCTTCAAATCTTAATATTTGGGAATCTCTGGCTACTGCAGCCGGAACATTACTGCATAAACCAATTGTATTGGGAAGTGTTAGTTTTACTTTGGCTGGTGTACTGCTGTTTTTTATAATTGTGTGGATTGCCCATTTACTGCAGCAATACGTGGCTTACTTTTTTGGTGAAGTGGATAATGACGAAGACGAAGAAAATATTAATAAACAGCAGCATTCCAAATTATTAATCACCAGACTTATCGTACTGATTGTGGGTTACCTGCTGGCAGTTGCCGCCTCAGGAATGCCGATGGACAAGCTGAGTATTGTAATTGGTGCCCTTGGTGTAGGTATCGGTCTGGGTCTGCAGAATATTGTGACAAATTTTGTTTCAGGAATTATATTGATTTTTGACAGGCCTATCCAGGTCGGCGATATAATCGAAGTAAGTTCCCAGTCTGGCAGAATTAAATCCATGGGGCTGCGAAGTACCAAAATCAATTCTGCAAGCGGTGCGGAAATTATAATCCCTAATGGAAATATACTTTCCCAGAATATTACCAACTGGACCTATACTGACAACTTGAAACTGGTAGAAATGAACTGCACTGTAAATGGGAACATTACACCAGAAAACATAAGCCAAATAATCTTGCAAACATTAGAAAAAGTTCCGCTTGTAGAGAACAGCAGAGCGCCGCAGATTTTTTACAACGCCTTATCAGAAGATAACTACAAGATTCTTATAAAATTCTGGTGTAGCATATACCGAACCGAAGAAGTACTCAGCAATGCAAGACAGGCATTATTCTATGATTTCAAAGACAGAGGAATCACGTTTACAACTTAAAAAAACTAATGCTTTTTAGATTTGAAAATATTTATAAAATCAGCTGTAGCATGAAAAATATAATTGTAATAATAGGTATTGGAGGTATGGGCATAGCCATTGCCAGAAGAATCGGCAGAGGAAACAGACTAGTACTGGCCGATTTTGATAACATGAAACTGCATGCTGCTGCGAGAGAACTAATCAATGCAGGATATGAAGTTGAAGCAGTTGTACTGGATATAATTAACAGGAAATCCGTTGAGGACCTTGCTGAAACTGCCTCACAGCTCGGCGAGATCCATGCTGTAATCCATACAGCTGGACTCTCACCTACTATGTCTGATGCGCAGCGTATACTGGATGTTAACCTGATAGGTACAGGCCGGATCATCGAAACATTTCAAAAGCACATGAAAGCAGGTAGCGTTGGGATCATTATAGCTAGTATGGCAGGGCATATGAGCACTCGATATGACAATATACTTGAAAAGCAGCAATGGTCAGCTGCTGCAGACGAGTTAAAAATATTTGTTGACAGTTTGGAGATCAAACAAAGTGCAGAAGCCTACTCTATTTCAAAAAAAGCGAATATTCTGCAAGTTCAGGCAGCGGCCGTAAACTGGGCTGAAAAAGGTGCAAGAATCCTCTCTATCAGCCCCGGAATAATTTCTAATCCTATGGTAGGGGTGGAAAAAAGAAAACAGTCTGCAAAGAATTATACGCTGGAAAATGCTACTGTGAAGCGAATGGTAACGCCGGAAGACATTGCGGCAGCCGTTGAATTTTTGCAGAGCTCCCAAGCCAGCTTTATTACTGGTACAGACTTACTGATAGATGGAGGTGTAACTTCTTTTACTAAAAATCTTCAATTGAATTCCCATTAAGATTTTAGTATGGAAATAGCAGCGCTGTATCATATTGATATATCCTCTTCTGCTGTAAATAAGCTGTGTTTTTTTCGGATTTTTATATCAAAAAAGGATCAAAATATTTTTAATATATTTTCTAAAAATAATGGGCATTTTTTCAATTGGGTCTATTTAAAACAACATTCATTTAAGCAAGTCAATCCCCTAAATTACCTGAAAATTATTTAGAGATTTGGTAATTAAGTTTTATGGAACAGCGGAGCCAATTTGGAACGGGTACCTGTTCTGCCACAAAATGTTAAGAATCTTTTTAAAGATATCTTACTATTCCATGTTTTGTGGCAGAATCGTGTACATCTTTATTATAAAAAAATAGATTTCAGGCAAAAATAATTCCTGCCAAACCAAGGTTTTAAAATTTAATATAACCTTTACAGGTAGCTTATTTTTAATTTAAACTAATAAAAAAAAACAATTTAATAAAACATTAAATTACTATTCTTTTTCTAAATCTGAAAGAATAAACCGCAAAGTTCTGATACGCCTCCTTGCTGTTTATCGACTTAAAGAATCAAAATTAATCATTATGATTATTCAACTTTAAGTTTTAAGGAAACATCTTTTAAATCCGGAGATTTAACGCTCAAAATAATACTTCCTTTCTCTTTTTTACTTTTTATTATAATTAACGCCTGACCTTTCCACGCTTTTCGTTTATTGGAGGCATACGAGGCTGTATCTTTAAGATTTGCATTAGCTGAACCTACAATGATGCCTTCCCCTTCAATTTCGAAGCTTAGTAGATTATCAGCATTAGGTTCTCGGACCCCCTGTAAGTCCGTAAGGTCTATATTAATATATACTAAATCCTGTCCATCTGCTTTTAGAGCAGTTCTATCCGGGGTTAATTTAATTAAAGACGTTTTTCCTGCTGTTTTTAGAATTTGCGTTTGAACTTCTTTGCCGTTCAATATAGCTGTTGCCTTTAATTCCCCCGCTTTATAAGGAATCTGAAATACAGCTTTAAATTCTTCTTCTCTTGTAGTTGATTTTTCACCCACCAATTTACCGTCCTGATAAAGTCGCACCGAAGGATAAGTAGAATATATTTCTACATCAATCATCTTACCCTCATATCCAGGCCAGTTCCAGCTTTCCCATGTTGGCCATACTGACCATAATGTCTCTTGGATCTCGCCATAGTAATTATTTGGTTCTTTAACAGCCAGATAAAGCATCTCTCTATAACTATAAAGCATCTCTCTATAATGGGATATTGGTTTTCTCCATCCTATTAGATCTATATCGCCACAATATGCCCCATGCCACGGAAATAAATCACGCTCGTAATGTTCACCTTTTACATCTCCTTTATAATAATACCTGCCAATGCCTGATTCACCAAGATAATCCATGGCTGTCCAAACAAAATCACCTATTATATAGGAATTATCATTTACGGCTTTCCAGTTATTGAAGGCATCTCTAGGATAAGACTCTGTCTGTAAAATGATGCGTGAAGGCACTCTTTCATGATCGGATACAGCTCGATGCATCTGGTAATTGTATCCGCCTATATCATGCATTGCAAACAAAGGATCAAAAACTTCCCAGTCATTATCCCATGTCGTCATAGCCGATGTCACGGGTCTGGTAGAATCTAGTTTACGTACATGATTTGCCAGTTTATGGGCGGTCTGTACAGCTTCAAGAGTTTTTCTCTCTATGATTTCATTACCAATACTCCACATAATTATAGAAGGATGATTTCGATCCCTCATTACTAGTGCTTCAATATCTTTTTTCCACCACTTGTCGAAATAGATTGAATAATCATATGTGTTTTTTTCTTCACGCCATCCATCAAAACTTTCATTTATAACCAATAAACCTATAGAATCGCATGCCTGCAAAAAAACTTCTGATGGAGGATTATGACTTGTTCTGACAGCATTAAATCCCGCTCCTTTTAACAATACCGCTTTTTTAACTTCTGCCTGATCATAAGCAGCTGCACCCAAAGGTCCATTGTCATGATGAACACATCCTCCATTAAGCTTTAACTTATTGTCATTTAAAATAAAACCTTTAGCAGCGCTGTATTCTATTTTTCTAACTCCAAATGAAATATTAGATTGATCCAGTAAATTATTTTTCTGAAAAATCTTTATGACTGCACGATATAAATTCGGACTCTCAACAGCCCATAAATATGGACTTTTTACAATAATATTTTCAATAATATCTTTACTGTTATTTGCCTGAATATCTACCATTAGTGACGACTTGCCAGTAATTTTATTCTTCTTGTCCAAAATATTTATTTCCACTATTACCTGCTCAGAGGAATTTGTTTCATTTTGAACATTTACGTGAACATTAACCAAGGCCTGTTTGGCGTCAACTTGAGGAGTTGTGATAATTGTACCCCACTGAGTTGCATGTATAGGATTTTCAGTAATTAGCCAAACATGACGATAAATTCCTGATCCTGTATACCAACGGCAATTTTTCTGCTGCGAGTTATCTACTCTTACAGCAACAACATTTTTACCCTCTTTTACATACGGACTTATATCATGAAAGAATGAAGAAAAGCCATAAGGGCGGATCCCCAGCGAAGTTCCGTTAATAAATACTTCAGCATTCATGTAAACGCCTTCAAAATAAAGACTGAGTTTCTTGTTCATTTGCGAAGATGCGACATTCAGAACTTTTCTGTACCATCCAATTCCTGCCGGAAGATACCCTCCATCATTTCCCATAGGATGTTTGGCATCAAAATTGCCTTCTACACTCCAGTCATGGGGTAAATCTAGTTCACGCCACATACTGTCATCAAAATTCTGTTCTGATGCAAGAGGATAATCTCCCAGCTTAAACTTCCATCCAAAATCAATTTTTGATTTTTTTTCAGATATATTGTTTTGTGCCACTATTGTAGTGCTCACTAGTGCAAAAATTGCTGCCCAGAAATATTGTAGTGTTCTCATTTAATAAGGTAGATATAAAATGTAAATAAAGATGTACGCTTCCACTAGCAAAATTATAACCAGCATACATCTTTCAGTTAATTATAAGTGTACAATATACAATTATATTTTTTACTATATTTTTTTTAAAATTGATTTTGCTATTTGAGCACTGGAGAAGAAAAACTTTATTTCTCCATCAGAAATATTTATACAATTCGGCTGAAAACTTATTCTAAGTTGCTTAGATAATGCAGCCGTTTAGAGTCTTTTTCTAAAATTTTAAATAGAATTAAATGAACATAAGAAGTATCCAACGATAAAAAAGCAAAAAAATCAATTATTGATTACTTCAAAACTTTTACATAATCCCCATAAATTTAATTTTACTACAAATACATCATTTTCTGCATAATAAGTAAAATCATAATGGTAATCATACACCTTCAAACGTCGTTTCAAATTTGAAAGTCCCACACCAGTGCCCGAATTTAAAGCCTGCTTTTCAATATAATTGTTCCGAAGCATAAAGCACAGACTGTTGTCTTTTACAGTCATTTCAAATTCAATAAGCGGATCATCCGTCTCAGAGGAAAATTTTACAGCATTCTCAAATAAAGACATAAATAGTAAAGGAGGCAGATAAATATCCTCCATATTACCAAAAATGCTCTGCGTCACAATCAGCCTTTCATTTCTAAACTTATAATAGTCTAAATACTGCTTGATGAAATTAAACTCCTCGGATAAAATTACCAAGTCTTTTTTTGAAGTTTCAACCTGATACCGCAGCAGTTTTGACAGATTTAAAATTCTTTCAGCTACATTATCAGGAAAGGACAATGCCTCCCCATATAAATTATTCATAGCATTTAAAAGAAAGTGCGGATTCAACTGTTCTTTGAGAAGAGCTAATTCCAGCTGAGTATTAACAAGTTCCTTTCTCCCCTGCATTAAACTTTTTAAAACATATAAATGAAGCGCATAAATTCCTGAACCGCTTATAGCTGCAGCCATCGTTGAAATTAGTGTGGATTCTTCCACACCATTTAATCTGGAGCACCAGTTCATAATTTTTTGGGCGACAAACCAAAATGGAATTATCGATAGGAAAAAAAATATGTATTTCTTTTTAAGAAAAAGTTTATTTATAAAAACAACATTACTAAGTGTCTGAAACAAATATACTGGTAAAAAACCTATGATGATTTTACATAGGATACCAAAATAGCCTAAATTCTTAAATTCATTTTTATCACCATAATCTACATAAACGCAGAAGTAAATCAGAAGTATAAAAAATGTAAATACAGCTAAATTCCTTAGCCAAAAATTTTGGTAAATCTTCATTAGTTTCATAAAACAAAATTAGCTTATAATTTTAAGAATGGAGTTAAGTGATCTAGGAAATTACATGAACGCCATTAGCGTAATTTTTATTTTATTATCGTTAAGCAATCAAACTTGAATCGGGCACATTTCTCTTTTTTTTTGAAAAAATTAAATTTTTATTTATAAGTAAGTTCTCAAACTAGATGTGGCTAACAGTAGTTTGAGGGCATGAAGAATTCTACAAGTTAAGGTTAAAGATAAAAACCATTATAATTTCATTATAAATCTATTTATTAAATAGAATTTCATAAAATTCAAGACGGTAATAAACAATTGCATATACAATAAATGCAGGTTAAAAATTATACAAACGAGCCCGAATTCCGCAATATTACTTTCCGTTCTGAAAACTCTGAAAAAGATCCAGTTTCAATTTTATTTCTTAAAAATATATAAAATAAATATCTATACATTTTTTGATGAAAACCTAAACTGATACAAGCTTTCCCCTTTTGTCATGCCGTAAATATGTTCAACAGCAGAAAAATGGAATCTCATTGCTCCTAAGCCAAAAATATAGGAAGATGAAGAATGTACAATATGATAAGAATAAAAAACACCATTAGTGAATTCAAAGAGCAGGCATAAGCAATTGAACCATCATCAAAATATACTAACTGCTCCATTGCTGATTTTGGTTTAGTTAAATATCGTTAATTGGGTGTTTAGTTGCGTTTATCAACTTAAATTCTTTACTTATTCTTTGTATATTTGGGCTAAAATTATAAATAGTTTTTATGGATACGATAGATGAATTAAATGACTTTATTCAAAATGGTTATAAAGTATATTTTCCAAACATCACAATTGATTGTGTTATTTTTGGCTATGAAAACCGACAATTAAAAGTATTAATATTAAAAACTAATGCAAAAAATGATTGGTCACTTCCAGGAGGCTTTATAAAACGTACTGAATCATTGACAGGTGCAGCTACAAGAATTTTAAAAGAAAGAACTTCTTTAGATAATGTTTTTCTGAAGCAATTTCACAACTTTGGAGACAGTGCATTTAGGATGAATGATGATAGAGTTATTACAATAGATGAAACTAATAAATTGCCAATAGTAGAGATTTCTAAAGATTGTTGGCTATTAGAACGCACATTTAGTGTTGGCTACTATGCTTTGATTGACTGTTCGAAAGCAATAATCAAATCAGACTTATATTTTGATGACTATAAATGGGTCAATATAGAGGAACTACCAAATAATTTGTCGTACGATCATAATGAAATATTTGATGTTGCTTTAAAAACGATTAGAAACCAAATTTTTCATGAGCCAATAGGTTATGAATTATTGCCAGAGAAATTCACTTTACCTGAAATTCAAACCTTATATGAAACGATATTAGATAAGAAGCTTCACAGAAGAAATTTTCCAAATAAATTACTTACTATGAAAATTATTGAGAAATTGGAAGAGAAACGAAATATTGGTCAGCATCGTTCACCGTTTCTATATAAATTTCATAAGACTAATTATACAAACGCTTTAAATGAGAGATTAGCATTAACCCTTTAATTTTTTTACGGTAGATTTTTGCAATATATTTTTCTTGCTGATTTTGTGGAACTTTTTTTTTATTAGACATTAATTCTAATTATTACAGCTGCTGTTTCTTTGAAATTATAACTGCAAATCTGCTTTGAAAGTAGCAGTTTGGAATCTAAGATATCGTCGTAATAGGGTGTCGTGAATGGTTAATATTCTATTTTGTATCCCAGTATTATCTTCTTTTTTTGCTTTGTAAACTGTTAAGTTTTTGTATAGACTTATTTCAGAGAAGATAAGTTGTCCGTTATGACTCTATGTAGCTTTCTTTAAGCCTTGCCAAATGAGCATTCAAGGCTTTTAATCATGATGTTTAGTTTTTAGAGAACTTCATTCCATTTCTTAAATTATCAATCTAATAACAAAAAAAGGATTCGGTACAGATTTCAAATTTATTGCAAATCATCCAATCGATTTATGCCCAATAGATTTGTACCGTTTTGAGTTAACTCAGATACTTTCCAGCTGAAATTGATTTCTTAGTCTTTCTTATGGAATCTATTTCTTCCATATAATTGCTTTTAATCAGACATTCAAGAACATGTTAAATCAACGAAAGCTACAATTTGTTTTTTTTTACAAATTTCAACAAAAGAGGGAAAGCCGGAATTGTCATGCCATGATCAAAACCCTGCAGCTCATACAATGTAGTGCTTTTATTTCCAACGAGTTTCATCATACGTGCTAAATAAGCATTTTCTTCATAGCGGCCGTATAATTCCAATTTTCTATCTCCTGTAATAAGAAGCATTGGTGGAGCATCTGCTCTCACAAAATACAGAGGAGCATATTTGTCGATAGTTGGTTGAAGAGGCTCAATTCCATTTTCTTTTCTAATAGTAAAGTGAGATATAGCCTGACCGCTCATAGGTATAATTCCCGCTATATTATTGGCATCAATCTGATATTTGTGTAGATAACTTTTATCCAGTGTTATCATTAAAGCTAAATAACCTCCGGCAGAATGTCCTGAAATAAAAATAGAATTGGTGCTTCCTCCAAATTCAGTTATATGATTAAAAACCCAAGCTGTGGCCGCTGCAGCATCTTCGATATATGCAGGAGCCTTTACTTTGGGGGATAATCTATAATCAACCCCAACCACGATGTAACCATGACCTTTCAAGGCATCCGGTATTTCTGTTTTACCCATTGTAAGGCCACCACCATGAAACCAAATAATTGTACCCAGGCTTTTGCCTTCTATCGGATAATAAACGTCCAAGACACATTTTCTTTTAATATAGCTGTCACTAATACAAATCGCTTCTGAATAATAGTTGATATCCTTTTTTGTCAGGTATTCTTGGGCTCTGACTGCCATTACACTCACAAAAAGTGCAATAATTACAAATGTTTTTTTCATTCTATAATGTTTAAGAGTTTATACAGTTCTAAAATATTTTTAATAAAATAGAATACCCAATAGTGTTTTAAAATCTATCAGGTATGAATAATATAAACTGACTCTCATGCTTTACTTAAGCAAAGCACTTGTTATTAATTATTTTTATCATGATTTCAATAAAACTTTCTGGAAATCCAGTACATTAGCTTTAAGACCACTCTTTGCTATGAAACTTTTAGGCCTAACAATAAGCCACCCTTTTCCTTCATACACTTTGTTGAGGTTTTGCCGAATGCTCGACATATCGGCAGCAATATCATTTCCAATTCCGACAATCGTTGTATTTCCAGTAAGTTTGTATGTCATTTCAGTAGCATCCAAATTTGGTAAAATAATTCTGCAGCTACTCCTAAAGAATCATTATCCCGATAAATACAAATGTCTTTCAATACAGTTACTTTTCCATTCAGGATCCCTTTGTTCCCTTAGAAGCTGGATAGTTTTCACACCGAAGTTTATTTCTATCTTATCGATCATTTATCTCAATTTTTCATTCTACAGCTTTGTAAAGCTGAGAGGTTTCCAATATCGATTAAGGAGAATTTAAAATACTAATAGTCTTTTCATCAAATACTTATCGTTATAATTTTTAAAATTATATTGCACTTACAACTAAAGACTTTTTAGAGTTATTATAAAGATAATAAAGATATAAAAAATGAATAATTGTAACAATAACAGCAGGAGCATAAGCTTTTTTGATGCCTAATATTACTGCCAACGCTACATCAAATAAATGTAATGTTATTGGTATTATATAGACAAGTTTATCTTTCTTTAAATCGATAGGAATCAAACGTTTTCTATATTTAATTAATATTACAATCGCAATAAAATATTTAAATATCAGCATTACAAGACCGGGCATTTCCTGATTCATTGGAAATATTGGAGTAGCTCCAATAAGGAAAACATTTACTGGTGATACTATCAGCAATAGTGATGTAAGAATTGCTACAAATGGATATGAAAATCCGATACTCTCTTTACTGTATTTTTCATACAACCATCTTCCAACATATACTGAGGTGGCAAAAAACATCATCATGGTAAACCAGCCTGAAAAATTTTGATACTTAATACCAGCAATTCCTCCGTCATATCTAAATGTCCAATTCCACTGACCTGACATTTTACCATCTAACAAATACATATCATATACCGCTGATGGATCTAAACTTATATCCTGCACAGATGCTAGAAAGCCTATTACCACAGGCTTGCTCCAAGTTGGTATATTCAGATAATCTACAAGTAAAAATGCTGCATAGAGAATCGAAGCTTCCACAATAAGGACCTCCAAAGGAACCTTACCTATCATCATATATCTATGTAAATCGTAAACATAATCATTAACATAAACTCCAATATTTTCAAAAATCCCTGCCAGAATAATAAAAGCAAAATACTCCATCAACTTATGAATAGCATTTTGCTGCTTAGACATATGATTTAAGCACACAAAAAATAATATTAAAGATACTAATTCTGTAACAACCCAAGATATATGGGAGCCAAAAAGCATAATTGAATCCATATTTTTAAAATTTTATATCTTATTGATTTTTATTATTCAATAAGAAATCTTGAAACTTTCAATAACAATAGTTTTAACCGTCCACAATCATCACTTTAATAAAAAAGTATTAAACGAATCTGCTTTTAACAATGGGCTAAAAGTTTGCTCTCCGACTTTTATCCTAACCTCTTTATCTTGATCTGTTTCATTTTGCACAACTAGTACTACTGATTTATCTGGATTTATAAAGGCAAGTATGTTCGTAAAGGAACCTGTTGTTTGCAGAAGTTTTGCAGACGGCTTTACAAAATGACTCACGTGCTTCATCAGATAATATTCATAGGTAAATTTATATGTTCTGTTTAATGAGTCTACAGTAATAAGTGAATTTTGCTTCCATCCCCATTTGCTAATCCCATCTGTCTTTAAAGAAGTATTCCAGTACATATACGCATTAGCACCATCATTTATATAATGTTTCATTAAATCCCATGAATGGACACAATTCTTCCAGTCGTTTTTACCATTACCACACTCTTGTTCTGATTGATAAAGTGTAAGCTCGGGATACTGTTTGTGAATAATAGACATTGCATCTTTCCCCTCCCATTGAAATCCAACACCTTGAATATATTTACTGCTTATCGGATTGGTCAGTAAAGGCTCAACAAGCTTTGCATTTGCTCGCTCTACAGTTCCAAAATATACTTTTACACCAAGTTGTTGCATCTGTGGTCCTAAAAAAGAGATAAATTTTGTGAGACCCTCAGGTGTCCAGGTACAACTTGGATAAACTGTAGATGAATTGAATTCATTTTGGGGCATTACCATGCCAATTTTTATTTTTTGCTTCCTGTATGCCTCAATGAATTTGGCAAAATACAAAGCGTAGGCTTTATAATATTTTTCTTCTTGAATAAACATATCAGTTCCTTCTTTTCCTTGTTTATCCTTTGTTAAACCATTGTTGATTCCACGCATGTCTATTCCCATATTTTCCATATGTAATTTGCTATTACCAAGCACACTCAGACCTGCATAATGATGATTATACTTCATCCATGTTGGAGGTGACCATGGAGAAGCCCATAGACGAAGAGAAGGATTGTATTTCTGAGCATTTTTTATAAAAGGAACAAGGGTTTTCAAATCATTGGAAATATTAAAATCTTTCATTTCAAAATCACCATCCGTTTCATTATAAGAGTACCAATTCATTGAGAAATCGTTGGCACCTAACGGCATTCTGCAAATAGTAAAATTTGCTCCAACTCCGGGAGCAAATAATTCACGAAAAATGCTATTTCTTTCTTTAGGGCTTAAAAAGCTCAAAGAGACCCAGCCCTGTTCATTGAAACAAGTACCAAAGCCTTCAATAGTTTGTTGGGGTTTATTAACTTCAACCTCCACATCAGATGAACCTGATATTTGGTGTGAAGTTTGGATTCTCTGTTCTTTCCATTGTTCCTTTTGCGTGGTTGTAACCCAACTTATTTTTGTTTGAGCATATAATGATACCATAGGAAGTATCATAAATAAAATAATTACTTTTTTCATAAAATTTATATTAGAATTAACATATATAACAGTATTTCGATTATAAATAATTTTCAATTATATATATGTATATATATAAGGCAAACTGAGTTTCTCAGACAGTACCCCCATAACCAATACATTTGGGAAAACGTGTATTGCTGACAAAATAATTATTTGCGTAAGCTGTCTCCGTAAAACTGAATTCCAAGTTCTTAGTTAACACGTTCATTACAAATGCATAAGTCTTGTTTATTATTTGTAAAAAAACAACTTACTTTACCATTATTATCTTTTGACCTTTCGAGATTCCTGATTCATTAAAGGCATCTATAGTGAAATAATAAGAAACCCCTTTATTCAATCCAGTGAGTTTTACAGAATCGCTGTCGTAAACCATGTAAGAAGTGTAAAGTTTATTGCTATCTACACCATAGTTTATAACATAACCAGTAGCCGATATATCTTTTTTCCAACTTACAATAGCTTTGCGAGCATCTGTATCACGCTTTACCTCAAAATTATTTACTTCTTGCGGCTTTTTACCATTCTTTAATCCAAAAACTCTAAAATCGTAAATTGAGAATTTACCATCTGGCACTTTCACATTTTCTATTTTGACATATTTTGTTTTTACCGGCTTTTCCAATTCTATATATTCGTGACAAGCATCTTTGGTGTTCCTGCTTTTGTCAGCAATAATCCTCCAAGACTTCTTGTCATTTGAAGCCAAAATTCGATAACAGTACTCAAGATTCTTACTCTTGTCGGTAAGTTTAGCATCGTTATCAGCAAAATTTACCTGAATAGCATTTACAGTTACCTTATCATCCAGTTCTAAGCACAACCATTCGTCTTTACCACCTGTTTTTGCCGACCACCATGTCTGAATATTTTCATCAGTAGCATTTGCAACTGGAAAGTTTTCTAATGAAGATGAAGCTGTAAGCTTTTTATTATAGGACAAAAGCATCCAGCCTTTAAAAAGATCCTCTTTTTCAAAATCTATTTTTCTGGTTGGCATTTTGGTTGGGTAATCCCCGAAAGCGGTGTAGGTATGCAGTACACCATCCTTATCAAAAGCAGCAGGAAACAAACCCAGTCGTCTCTCAAAATCATTGCGTTTGGTAATTACCATACTTGAGACGTGCCAATAATTACCATACTTATCCTGAAAAGTAGAACTGTGGCCAGCACCACTTATGAAACCTCCAGGTTTGTATGAAAATGGACTATAAGGTTCATATTTAAATGGTCCCAGAGGTGAATCAGACTTGTATACACCATCCCCATAAACTTTAAATTGTGTTCCAGATGATGCGTATTGAAGGTAATATTTATTATTATATTTAGTCATCCATGCTCCTTCATTAAAGCCTTTCTTCTCTTTTTTCCCTGTTGAAGGAAACACTTCCCATCCATGCTCCTCTATATTGTGTTCAATAACAGCTATTGGTTCTGTAATTGGCTGCATGTTTTCATTAAGCTGCACAACTTTAATGGGTGTAAAATTCGAACACCCCCAATAAAGATACAATTTGTTATCATCATCTCTAAAAAAGTGAGGATCCCAGATTGATATTGGAAACATTTGATCTTTAGCTTTCCAGCTATCTTCAAACGGATTAGTTGTATGATAAATATACTCTAGTCCTATTTTAGAAGCCATATAAAATATAGTGTCACCTTTAATGGTTACATCCGGAGCATAATCTTCTATGGGCAAGCTCTTGATAGGAATATATTTCCAGTTTTGCATATTCTCTGAATACCAATATCCTCCGGAATGAGATGCAAATAGAAGATATTTTCCTTTATAAATTGTTATTAATGGATCTGCTGCTTCCCTGAAATATGTTTCATTTACTGAGGGTTGAAATCTGTAATTTATATCCATTGGGTTACAAAAAGTAACTTCTTTAGTTTGAGATTGCAACTTACTTTTTTGTGCAGACGTTGCTAATCCAATAAGGAGAAACAGACTGAATAAAGAAATTCGGTTTTTCATTATAATTAATTTTAATTCTGTTTTTTTATATTCACTGAAATAAATCTCTGCTAAAAGAGAACATTTAATTTGCCGCCAACATAGGCATCTGCACAGGCCCCTTCCCTTAAATTTCAACAGCGAGGATTAAGTATTATGTCAATCAGAGGAAAAAAATTCCAATTGTAACTGGCAGGAAATACCTCATTTTTTTTTCAACTCATTAATCTCAATCTGTGGAGTCAGCGCCTTATGTACTTTTTCCACCACCATATCTTTGGCTAAACTGAATTGTTTAGTTAGTTTTATATCCCTGCTTGATGCTCCTATTTTTACGGTATAATTTCCTCCATCGGCAATCCAAGATGATTGGTCGGTGTAAAAAGTTGCAAGATCTCTTGCGTTTAACTGGAATGTAAGAGTTTGTGATTCGCCAGGTTTCAAAAGTTTTGTTTTAGCAAAAGCACGAAGTTCTTCGCTTGGCTTTTCCAAGGTTTTTTCAGGAGCGCTCAGATATAGCTGCACCACTTCTTTTCCTGCAGCTTTTCCGGTGTTGGTAATTTTCACAGTAGCTGTTATCTCATTTTTAAAGTTAGAAGAGCTTAGTTTTAATCCACTGTACGAGAAAGTTGTATAGCTCAAACCATAACCGAATTCATAAGCAGGTTTAACATCAAATGAATTATAATAGCGGTAGCCTACATAAATGCCCTCTTCATAAATTACCTCTGTTGGCTTCTTTGCAGGAGTTCCAGGAAAGCATTTTGACGAAGGTACATCTTCGTATTTCATAGGGAATGTGACTGCAAGTTTGCCCGATGGGTTAACTTTACCGCTCAGCACATCAGAAATGGCATTACCTGCTTCCTGACCTGGTTGCCATGCCACTAAAATAGCATCGGCATAATCTCTCCAACTTGCAGTTTCAATAACTCCACCCACATTAATCACCACAACCAATTTCTTGTCTGCAGCATGGATTGATTCAGATATATTTTTAATTAATGTTTTTTCGAGATCAGACAAGATAAAATCACCATCAATTTTTCGGTCAAGTCCTTCGCCCGAGCTGTGTCCTATGGTATAAATAGCATAGTCGGCACCGGCAATTGTGTTTTTGACGTCATCGGCGGTTAAATTCATTTCAGGCGTCATTCTTACGGCACCCGCTGTTTTTTTTGGTTTTGGGTAATCAATCTTATCCTGCTTGATGTAATTGATATATTTTGTTTTAATATCTTCAAAGGGTTTAAATCCCGAAGTTTTAAGTCCTTCAGCCAGTGAAACACTGTAGGCCACATAAACTTCACCGCTACCTGTTCCGCCAAAAATAGTTTCGTACGAAGCATTACCATAAAGGGCAATTTTCGAAGATTCTTTCATTGGAAGTGTAAAATTATCATTTTTCAACAATACCATTCCTTCTGTTGCGGCAATTCTACTAAGTGTCGCATGTGTTTTCAGGTCTGGTTTGTCTGAATATTTATATTTTCTGAATGATGGGGTTTGCAAAGCAACCTTTAAAATCCTTTCAACATTTTTGTCCAGAACATTCACATCCAGAGTACGATTCTTAACCGCATTTACAATAATATCAATCTGCTTTGATGATCCTGGCATAATTAAATCGTTACCGGCTTTTTGCTGTAATAAATAATCGCGGCCTCCTCCCCAGTCAGTAATTACGCAGCCTTTGAATCCCCATTCATCTTTCAGAATAGTAGTAAGTAAATCATAACTCTCAGGTGTATATATACCATTGATTTTATTGTATGCACTCATAACTGTTAAAGGTTGTGCTTTTTTTACCGCTATTTCAAAACCACGAAGGTAAATTTCTCTCAATGCTCTTTCACTGATATTGGCATTGATGATTGTTCGGCTAGTCTCTTGGTTGTTAGCCGCAAAATGTTTGATAGAAGTACCCACTCCATTAGACTGAACTCCATTGACCATAGCAGCTCCCATGAAACCTGTTACCAACGGGTCTTCGGAATAGTATTCAAAATTTCTTCCATTTAACGGATTTCGTTGTATGTTCATGCCCGGAGCCAAAATGATGTCAATTCCATATTCCCTTGCTTCATTACCAAAAGCAATACCAACATTCCTCACCAAATCAGCATTCCAGGTTGATGCCAGCGATGTTCCAATTGGCCAGGCAGTAGCATAGTATGTTTTAGTTTTATCATTGTCCCGAATAGGATCAATTCTTACTCCTGCAGGGCCATCAGCCATGATGATGCCCGGAATACCAAACTTTGGAAAAGCTTTAGAGCCTCCGGCAGCACCTTGAACTTTGCCGTCCCAATTACCAACTATTCCATTCTCATTCGATGAAGAAACAACAGGCATCCCTACGCCAACAACCAAACTGGCTTTTTCTTCTAAAGTCATTACTGCTACAATTTGTTTCACCGTACTTTTTCTAAGCTGCAATGTTTTGGATTGTATGTTATCTTGACTAAAAGAAAAAATAGAGACCAGAAATAACGATATCAGACAAAATCTATTTTTCATAAATAGTTTATTTTTTAATATTAATAGCATTAATCAACATTAGTCGCTATACTAAGATTTCACATTCACAATAAGTGAATTGTAACCCAAAAAAATATATTTATTTTTTGGGTTACAAACTATAGATTCACACTCTCAAATAAATATTTTTCAAAATGTCGAAAAAACATTTAAAAAACGACAGACATTTTTGTGAATGTTGTATTTACTTTTTCAATTCATCTAACTTTATATCTAAAGCAAAAGATTTATGAGCTTTCTCAACTACTGTATTTGCTTTTAGGGTGAATGAATCTGATTGTTTAATATTGAGAGACGAAGTGCCTATCAATACTTTATAAATTCCTGCCTCAGCGATCCATGAAGAAGTTTTTTCATCATATGAAGCTAAATCCCTTTCATCTATAAATAATTTTACCTTTTGCGTTTCGCCCGGCTGCAACAGTTTGGTCTTAGCAAATGCTTTGAGTTCTTCTGCCGGTTTGTCTAATTCTTTTGATGGAGCTGATAAATAAAGCTGTAAAACTTCTTTGCCAGCCAATTTACCTGTATTTTTAACATCCACTGTCACAGTGATCTTACCGGCGAAAGCCTTATTACTTAACTGCATATTTGAAACAGAGAAGTCTGTGTATGAAAGACCATATCCAAACTCATATGACGGTTTTACCTTGAATGTATTAAAGTATCTATAACCTACATAAATACCTTCTTCATAACTAACTTGTTGCTGAGTTGTATCTTTTCCATCAAAACTTACCTTTGTGTTGATTACCCAGTTTTTAGCAGAAGCATGATCTGTATAATTTACAGGGAAAGTCATTGGAAGTTTACCAGAAGGATTAACTTTTCCCGATAGGATATCAGCTATTGCATTACCACCTTCCTGGCCTACCTGCCAAGTAAGTAGAATTGCGTCGACCTTATCTTTCCAACTTGCGGTTTCAACTACACCTCCAACATTAAGAATAACAACAACCTTTTTGCCCTTTGCATGAAATGCGTTGGAAACTTGGTCAATTAGTTTAAGCTCACTTATGGTCAGATTGTAATCATTTTCCAGAACACGGTCGAAACCCTCTCCAGAATTTCGTCCTAAAGTAATAATACCAATTTGCGATGTTGAAGCAGCTCTATTATAATAATCTTGATCTTCATCCATTTCAGGAATGGCAAAGCATTGTGTTGGCATACCACCTCCTTCTTTAGTTTTAAGATCACTCTCCTGCTTTAGTTTCAATAAATATGGTGTGTAGCTATCTACTACTTCTTTGTTAAGCTGAAACCCCGCATTGTTCAGTCCCTCAATAAGCGATACCACATATGCTTTGTTTACATCACCGCTACCGGTACCTCCTGCGTATAAGTTATAGGAAGTAACTCCAAAAACTGCAACGGGAGCAGAAAAAGTAGTATAAGGCAGTGTTTGGCTGTTGTTTCTAAGTAATGTAATGGCTTCATTTGCAGCATTTCGAGATACTTGGGCATGTGCCTTGAGGTCTGGAGAGTTTGAATATTTATAGTCTGTAAAAACCTGTGATTTGAAAACCAAATTCAATATTCTCTTTACATTCTGATCCACTATTTCGCGAGATAATTTCCCGTTGTTAAAAGCATCCAGCATAGCATTTTTTTGTGAATTCATACCCGGCATTAACAAATCGTTACCTGCCGTTTCTTGCTTTACAACATCACTTGAGAATTTTTTATTAACAATATCTTTGTAGCTTGGATAACCACCAAGCCAATCTGTCATTACAACCCCCTTAAATCCCCACTCTGAACGTAGCACATCTGTCAAAAGATCTTTTCTTGCGGAAGCAAATTCTCCGTTTATTGAGTTATAAGCAGACATGACTGCCCATGGCTGCGACTCTTTTATGGCAATCTCAAAACTTTTGAGATAGATTTCGCGCAAAGCTCTTTCGCTTATGTGCTCGTTTACTCCAAAACGATTTGTTTCTTGATTGTTTGCCGCAAAATGCTTGACTGTTGAACCAACTCCGTTTGATTGAACCCCGTTGACATAAGCAGCTGCAATTTTACCAGACACAAGCGGATCTTCTGAATAATATTCAAAGTTACGGCCACACAAGGGGTTGCGCTGGATATTCAATCCCGGGGCTAATAGTACATCTGCTCCATACTCTTTTACTTCGTTACCAATAGATTTACCAACATTTTTTACCAATTCTTCATTCCATGTGGAAGCCAATGCGGTGCCTACTGGAAATGCTGTACAATAAAAAGTCTTATCAGTATCAAAACGCTTCGGCGAGATTCGCAGTCCGGCAGGACCATCGCACAATACAACAGACGGGATACCCAATCTGGGTATCGGATAAGTTAGACCAGCAGAACCAGGCACCTTGCTTTTATCAACAAAACCAACAATCGGTATGACACCATTATAACCTGACATCCCCATACCAAGCAGCATATTGCACTTTTCTTCGCTTGTCATTAGGGAAACAATATTATTCAGCCGAACATCGATTGAAAGACGAGTATCTTCATATTTATCAAGTTTTCCGTTTTTATTTAAGTCAACAAATTTCTTTCCTGCAACAGTAATGTATAATGGTGTGTTTGAATGCTGTGCATTGAGATTAAATTGAACTATTGAAAATACTAAGCTTAATATTATTATATTTTTTTTCATTTCAAAAAAGTATAAAATTCATTTAAAGTTCTAATTCATTAATAAGAAAATACCAATCAGCAATTTAAATCACATAAATATCATTTATTGACTGACTTAGATTTCTTTTTAATTATATTATCGGATTGTAAATATTATTTCTATAGAGATAGAAACAAAAACGATTAATAAAGGGCAATGATCAAATCGCCCTTTATATTTTATTACTTTTTGTCAGTTTCTTCGACTCGGGTAGCTTTATAATCAAACATATCCATCATAGTTCCTTCGAGATGTTTTTCATCTTTTGACTCAAGAAAAAGATAGCAATCATACCCTTGTGCGCTAAAATAACAAGTCATAGAATTTTCTTTTTCTTCAATCTTTGTGAAAATCAATTTATTCTCACCTTTTTCTCCTGTAAAATAACCCCCAAGCTTTTCACCATCTCTGGTAATGTACATAAAATTCTTATCATCTTTAGATGTATCCTGAAGAATCCATTTACCAACAAATTTAGATTCCGATGCTTGAGCATTAGCTCTGAATGAAAATACCAAGCTGCATACTGTAGCAGCAATAAAAACACTTAACTTTTTCATAATTTTTAATTTTTAATTTTTAATGATTGCTTTTTAACTCCAAGCTAACCGTCAAAACTCTTCATTATGAGTAAAGAATTTTGATACGTTAATAATATTGATTAATTTATTCCTTATTATATTTTAAAATTAACTGTAAACTCAATAGTACGTGGTCGCATACCTCCGGCAACAACCGTCCTTCCGATATAAGAAGTTGCATCTTCAATCTGATCAGCTCCTTGCAACGAACCATTTATCCCTTTCTGATCCAAAAAGTTGACTACTTGTAATTTAAAATCAACGTTGCGGCTTAAACGATAATCAACTCCTGCAAAATTTTCCCACCAAGGAGCATACTCAAATGAATTTGTAAGATTGCCATACTGTTTTCCAAAATAACGTAAGCTAGCCCAAAGTCTAAAACTTCCCAATTTATAACTTGGGTCAATTTCCATCAGCACTTTTGATATGGCAGGAACGCTCTTACTATTGTAATCAAAAGTTTTTCCTGGCAGATTTACTACATAATTTTGATATTCTGGATTTTGAATTGTCAGCAAAAAATGGAGATTAAAATTTTTAAATGGCTGAGCATTAAAATCCGTAGTTAGACCCAGAGTGCTAATATTATAATTGACTGGGACAACCTGTTTTTGATTTTCCGAATTAATTACATCTAAATTAGCAGTATTATTATCTTTTTTGATTGAACAAATTTTTGAAGTAATACTAAATTTATCGCTGGGATTCCAAAAAACCCCCGCACCATAATTATAAATATGAATCTGGTTTTGAATAATTTTAGTTGTCTGTGCTCCTTCTATTGGTACTCCTAATTCATCTTTTTGATTATCCGGATAATCATAAAATCGATTATAGAAATCGATATAGGTTACATCTCCCATAAATCCGAATTTAGAGGTTAGATTGGCTACAAAACTGGCAAGAGCTACATGATTAAATTTATTCTTAAAGTCGTTGGTCATTAGAGGCCTACCTAGCACAAAATCATTAATATATTGATCATGCGTTTCTCTATCATCTTGTTTTTCAATACGGGCACCAATTCCCATAGACAGCCAATTTGTTAATTTAGCATCATCGGAGAAATAAAGTGCTGACTTATTTGTTCTAATTTCTAAATAGTCACCGCCTTTTACTGGTAATAGTCCATTTTTATCTGTAATTTGTGTATTCATTCCATAGGATGCTAACATAGGCATATACATATCCAGAAGCTTTGGATTGGGTTCGACAGTTTGATAATAAATACCACTAACTGTTTTTTGCCCCATATTTTCATAGAATAAATTTGTGAATACAAATCTCATAGAATGTTTACCAAATTTTTTAGTAAGCTCAATTTTAGTGAATTCGTGATTCAGCTTCGTGGGTAATAAAGTAAAATTGTTTACTAACTGAGCAGAACCTTCATAAACAGCACTTTGACCATGTAAGCGAAACTGATTGCCCCCAGGATTAGTTGTTTCATTATATTGTTGATCTGGATCAAGAACTAATAAACTAATCGGATATTGCATTGTGAAAGCTGCTTTAGAATGCATGTACATTGTAGAATAGTTCAACTTATAACCATTCCCAAAATTGTGATTACCCATTAAATAAATTGCTTGGGAATGAGTTCCATTAGCTTTTGAATCGCCTAAATTTGATACTGTTGATTCACCGGTTAACGGATCATTGTAAGGTATTTTTCCATCAGCAAGCACGTAGCTGTCCGAGCCTAAGGCAAAACCAGGCCGTTCTACAAACTTACCGTTCCCTTTATAAATAACCGGCTGATTACTACTGTATTGAGCATAGGAGTCAGAATGTTTATAAAGAAGGGTAACCAAGCCATTCTTATATTTCTTTGTAATACCTGTTTTAATTATTTCTGTTCTATCATTCCATGGTGTGTACATTCGATTTGTCCCGCTTCCGCGGTCGTATGTTTCATGGAAATCAAAAATATAGCCCCAGCCTTTTTTATCAATAGGACCGGATACACTACCACTATATATCAAAGATCCAAAGCTATTGGTGTAAACCGAAAAGATTCCTTTGAATTTAGATCCGGGTTCGCGGTCAAAGGTGCTTACACTCATCCCAACCCTACCTGTAGTTAAAGCAGTTTCTGTAAAAGAATTCATACCTATCCTGCCGATACTGCTGTCATATCTCCAGTTTGCAATAGGCGTTTGTGGTGTAGTTGTATAATTAACTGGTAAATCATTTTCAAGCACAACCATGTCCTGAAATGGCAATCCGATATTTACTGATCTCGGACTTGAATTAGAACCAGCATTTAACATTACATTTCTATTTTTTTCTTCTTTTTTGTTCATTACAATTGTATCAACTGCGCTACCTGCCGCTGACTTTTTTTCCTTCTTTGTCTGTGCATAGGTTTGCTCTGGAAAAAGCGCTCCAACAATAATCAAGACACCTAACCCGATAGGGATAAATATTTTTTTCATAAGTAAAATTTATTTGGTTATATAATTAGTTTTTTTTGATTGCGTAAATACAAAACAGTCCATTGCCTTATATTTAGGCAATAAAAGTAATTATTATTTTAACACAAAAATTAATTATCTAAAAAAAAAAGTATAAAAAAATACATATATCGTTTTTTTATCCCAATTTCTTACAAAATGCAAGATTTCAGCTCTATTTCTAAAACATAGATCAAATTAAATCATTAGCACCAGCATAAATTATATCCAGAATTATTAACGCATCAGTCAAAAAGAAATATGTTGCAAATTCATAATTACTTAGAATTTGTTCATACTGTAAAATGAAATTAGTTTTAAGTCTAAAATTACAGTGTTTCAAAGTTTTTGGCAGATTAATGGCGCAATGGAGCTACCCCCAAAAAGTTAAGGGGGATTATCTTAAAATCCGTTTAAAAAGTTTAAAAAATATTCTGCATTATTTTTACTGCTCAACGGCAGAATAGCGCAGTTAACTTTTGACGGGACGAAAAATAATAGAAAAAACAAGCACTGACTTTAAAGTCTGGCCCTTAAAGACCTGCTTAGAGCGTAAAAACTTGTTGCTCGTTGCCGATAAGCTGCGGGTAAACAAAAATAGCCTGCAGGAAAGGAAAATCTCTTTCGGAACAGAAAGCCCACGTTGCACTCAAGAAACTGCCCAGATTTAAACCGATAGAAAACAACCAGGCTGCAGAATGAACTCAAAAAAATCAGAGTGGAACGGGATATTTTAAAAAAGACGCAGAAATACCTTAGCAGAGCAGACCTGCTGTATAACACTTTATAAGAGGGTTGACTGTATCTCGCACTGGCAATAGACCTCTTTGATCGCAAGGTAATCTTATGGCAGCTAAGCGAAACGTTCAAAGCAAAAGAAACAAGCATCATGGCTCTTAGAAATAATACGAAATTGTACTCTGGAGAGTAACTAGAACAGTTCTTCCACTCGGACAGCGCAAGGCAATATGCCTGCTTGTGACTTACTTCTATATTAAAATAAACCGGATAAGTAATCCCAAGGATGAGCGGAAGAGCAAACTGCTTTGACAATGCTATGACAGAAAGTTTCTTTACACCCTAAAAAACCGTATTAGTCTACCATAACACATATGCACCAAAAGAAAAAGCCCAAGATTTCATTTGGCGGTTATATAAAAAATTTCCACAATATAAATAGAAGGCATTCTGCTCCACGGAATTTAACGATTGCGGAATTTCATAATCTTGATAACTTGAGAATACTTTGCAAACGGAACACCACGGGGCGTGATATCGCCATAATACACCTTAGGCAACTTTAATTTTCCCTTTTGGCCATAGGAGTTTAATCCAAGCTGAATAAAAAAGACTACAGATACCCTGTTAAGAATTGGTTTTTTCATATAATTATCCATTATATATATTTTAACCGAGTTTTCGATGCTCCTTCACCTAATCATTTTACACTTGTTCTTAAATCAATGCTCTCAGAACTAATTTTAAACTTTCTTTAATCTTATCGATGGGGTTAAACTTATTTTTTATTGCTCAATACATTAAATTTCAATTGGATTTTCAAAATTAATTACGGTAATTTTTCATTTTTCAAAATCACATCACAACAGTCTAATTTATACTATTTCACAATTACTGTTCTTTTTCCTTTTATGATTCCTGATTCATTAAAAGCATCAATACTAACATAATAAGGGAGATCTTTATTTAGGCCCGTTAGTTCTACCGAATTACAATTATAAACCATGTAAGATGTGTAACGTTTATTAACCTCTACTCCATAGTTAACAACATAACCTGTTGCAGAGTTGTCTTTTGCCCATTTTACCGTAGCCCGGCGAGAATCTGTATTTCGATTAACATCAAAATCTTTAACCTCTTGTGGTACTTTACCTTTTCTGATTCCGAAAATCCGAAGATCATATATAGAAAATTTTCCATCGGGAATCCTTATGTTTTCAATTTTTATATATTTTGCTCTCAAGGGAGCATCCAGCTCTATATACTCATGGCAGGCATCTCTTGTATTATTGCTTTTATCAACGACAACACGCCAGGATTTTTGGTCATCCGAGGCCAAAATCCGGTAACAATAAGCAAGATCTACAGTGCTGTCAGATCTAAGGTTAGAATCGTTATCTGCAAAATTTACCTGAATAGCATTTATAGTTACGTTATTATCCAGTTCTACGCTCAACCACTCGCCTTTGTTGCCACTGTCGGCAGACCACCATGTTCGAATATCCTCATCAAAGGCATTTTCAACAGGAAATTCTCTTACAAAAGAAGATGCTTTCGCTTTTTTATCGTATGATAATAACATCCAACCCTTGAATAAGCTCTCTTTTTCAAAATTTATTTTCTTATCGGGCACAGTGGTAGGATAGTCGCCAAAAGCGGTATAGGTTCGCAGCACTCCATCTTTATCAAAACTTGCAGGAAATAGCCCTAAGCGCCTTTCAACTCTGGAACGATTAGTAATCACAAGAGTTGATACATGCCAGTAATTCCCCTGCTTATCCTCAAAAGTGGAGCTGTGACCTGTACCACCAACAAAGCCACCAGGTTTATAAGAAAAAGGACTATAGGTTTCATATTTAAAAGGGCCAGTTGGCGAATCAGAAATATACACACCATCGGCATACGTTTTTTCTTCGGTAGCAGGAGATGCGTACTGCAGGTAATATTTATTATTGTATTTTGTCATCCAGGCTCCCTCATTAAATCCATTTTTCTCTTTCTTGTTTGCGTCCAGAAAAGTTTCCCAGCCATGCTCAGCACCATTATGCCCAATCATAGCAACAGGTTCCCCGAGGGGCTGCATATTGTCATCGAGTTCAACTACAGTAATCGGCTCAATATCCGAAGAACCGGAATATAAGAAAACCTTACCGTTATCATCTTTGAAAAAATGAGGATCCGAATAAGTGAGAGGAAAAATCTTACTCATTGGTTTCCAGTTGTCTTCAAAAAGATTGGTAGAATAATAGATGTATCCTTTCTTGTGGGTCGATGCCGTGTAATAAACGGTATCTCCCTTAACAAGGACATCAGGAGCATAATTCTCTATAGGCAAACTTTTGATGGGAATGTATTTCCAGTCAAGCATGCTATCGGAATACCAATACCCCCCCGAATGGGAAGCAAACAAAAAGTATTTACCTCTATAACGTGTTATTACCGGATCTGCAGCTTCCCTAAATGCTTTTATTCCCCTGGGTTGAAACCTGTAATTAAGATCCATTGGGTTACAAAATGTTTTTTGTTTTTTTAATGCCGCTGGAGTTTCTTGTCCATAAGCAATTGTCCACCCAAATACGGCAAACACGTGAAGTACTAAAAATATTTTTCTTGTCATTTTGTTACAATTATTATTGTTTATAGTGTAGTTTTATAATTAACTGGTAAATCATTTTGAAACACAATCATGTCCTGAAAGGGCAATCAAATATTTACTGCTATCGGACTTAGATTAGAGCCGGCATTTAACATTACGTTTTTACTTTTTTATTCTTTTTTGTTCATTATAATTGTATCAACCGCACTACCTGTAACTGACTTTATTTTCTTCTTTGTCTGTACATAGGATTGCTCTGGAAAAAGCATTACAACATAAGTCAACATCACTAACCCAATAGGACTAAATATTTTTTTCATAAGTTAAATTTATTTGTCTTTTATAATTAGTTTTCTCTGATTATTAAATACAAGAGATTAAATTGCCTTTAATTTAGGCAATAAAAATAACCATTATTTTGACACCAAGATTAATTACATAAAAAAAGTTCAAAAAAAATATTTATATCGCTTTTAATCCCTTAAATTTTTATTAATACAAAATTTCTGCTCTGTTTACAAAACACAGATCAAATTAAGTCATTAGCTCCAGCATAAATATGTCTAGAATTACCACAGCAGTAAAACACATAATATATTTTTAAAGGTTCCTGCTAAGATGCAAGGTTTTAATGACGATTTCTGGCAAAGACCTTTAATCTGCAGAAACGAGAATAAAACTGTTTTAGTAGATGTGATTATCACTGGTCTTAATAGTGGAAAAGGCGGGAAATTTTGTTACTTCAGCCCCCTTTATTTAATTTACCAACAGCCCGAATACAGCGATTAGATGTCTGCGTTATTTTTTACATTATGCTAGTCTACCCCTGAGTTAATAATATTAAGAACATTTAAAAAAATGGAAAGCTTAAAAAATCTTAAACATCAACTCAGCTCTTGTTGGTAAAGGAATTAAAGAATATGGAAACAAATGGAATTGTTATTAGAGAAGTTTTTGCAACTGTACCACCTACTGTAGAATATCCCTTAACTACAAAAGGCAAAAAATTAGAACCAATTATTAATGAATTGTATAAATGTGGAGTTGAGTATGTTGGCTAATTTTTCCATTCGTTTATATTTTTGAAATGTCGGGACGCAGGCGTAAAAACTATTTTAAAGCGTATAGAAAAAGAAAAAAGATATGTTGTATTTTTCTTTAGATAACTTATCGCTTTATATTAAATGCTTCTTAATGATCTAATGGAGTGATAAAAGGCTTACTGCCGGCTTTTATCACTCTATTTATTTCGATTATGATTATATTTCAATACTTCTGATTCGATTTCCTGTATTGTTTTCTTTTTCCCTTTAGAAATCCATTCTAAAAGTTCTTCTTCAAAAAAATACAGCTTTTTACCGTATTTATAGCACGGAATTTTTCTCTGCCTTACAAGAGCATAAATTGTAGGCTTTGCTTTACCTATCAGCTGGCTTGCTTCTTCAATGCCAATAGGAATACTTTTGTCTTTAGATTCATATACCTGTACATTCTGAATCATAAGTTTGATCTCGGCAATTTCTTTCACTAACTGCGCTACTGCTTTGGGCAGGTTCTCAAAAGAGATTTCATTTACATCCATAGCAATCGTTTTTAATAGTTATGGTGCAAATGAAAAAAGTGTTTTTGCTGTGTCCTTCGTCACAGCAGAAACACTTGAAAAACACAGTGTTTTACAACTATCAGCATTTAAAAATCTGTAAAATCTTCCATAATCTTTATAAGCCCTTTCTGTTCGTCATCTTTGAGATGCGTTTTGATGCTGTTCTCTTCAACATCTTTTAAAGCGCCAGCAAAAGTCAGTTTTAAAAAATGTGCGGCTCTGTCCTGCCTGCTGACTTTAAAACAATTCCAGATATTCCAACCAAAATGATAAAGATCGAGATTGGACAGATCTTTTACTTTGACCGGTTTAATCTTTTCGAAATTTATGTCTTCAGCATATATGATTATATTCTTACCCAATTGTTTCAGATCATCATCCGACGCATACAGCGCGAATTCCTGCTGTGCATAACGGATGGCAAGATCAATTCTTGCCTGTTTTTGATATTTGGCTGCATTTTGCCGCTCTTCCCTTATCCATTCAATATCAATGACTGCATTTTTATTTTCAGACAAACAGGGTTTAGTTAAAGCATCCTGTCGCTCCTCCTCTATTTTTACATGTTCTTCATTTGGAATGCGGCTTCGAGGCAATTCATTTTTTTTACCCTTCAAAAAACGGTTCAGTAATTTCTCAGCTAAATCGTTAAGAAATAAACTTAAAATAGCAAAAAGCAAAATTCCAAATCCAGTGCTTATCCAAAAAAATACACCGGCCGTATAATCATCAGCACCTATTTCCAGCAATACAAATCTTGTGATTGCACCAATAAAAATGCAGACTAAAAAAACAGACAGGTAAATAACAATATATTCAAGGTATTTTGTTTTCATTACGACTTGTTTTTTAAATATTCCAATTGTATTGCCTGCGAAGCCTTGTTTTTCTTCTCATCTATTACTTTTGCATAGATTTGAGTAGTTTTTACGTTGGTATGTCCCAGCATTTTACTTACCGTATAAATGTCTGTTCCGCTCGACAGCTGCAGTGTTGCAAATGTATGGCGAAAGCAGTGGAAGGTAATATTTTTTTTAATGCCTGCAGATTCGACCCATTTTTTCAAAGGTCTTGAAATCCAAGAAGGGTCTGTCAAATCCTCAAAAACAAGCTGCTCGGGAAGTCGCGGTTCTCCGCAGAGCTGCAAAGCCTGCTCAGAAATAGGCATATATTCAACACCTTTTGTCTTTTTTTGAGTGAAATGCAGTTTAGCCATTCCGTTTTCAAGACTAATCTCTTTCCATCGGAGCTTTTGGATGTCCGAATGCCTCAGACCTGTAAGCGCTGAGAAAAGCGCAGCCCTTTTAAGGACATCTTTTTCACATGGTCTGGATGCCATCGTGTTCAATTCTTCAATGGTAAGATATTCGCGTCTTGATTCCTGCTCCGGAATCCCTTTTACTTTTGAAGATAAATCAACAGTTAAATATCCGTCGATAAAAGCCTGTTTCAAGGCAGCTTTAAAAACGGAAAAATAGGTAGCTGCGGTGTTGCTCGAAATAATCCCTTTTTTGCCTCCTCCGCACGGAGCTGCCAATAAAAATAGTTTAAAATCTTCCGCCATTCTGCTATCGATCTGAGAAAAAATCAAGCTGCCTGCCGAATAGCTTTTTAAAAATTCTTTGGTTCGCTCCCAATGGATCTGAACAGATTTTGAGCTTCGGGCGTGTCTTTTAGCCGCAGTAGCAGCAATGTATTTAATAAAATCTTCTTTTCCTCTCTCTTTCTGTTCGGCTAAAAGAGTCTCAGAATCACTGAACAGATCTGTATTATCGTATTCTTTCTGCCGTATTTTACGCACTCCATCAGCATACAGCATCACTTCACGGTCGCTCTCGCTTCTGCATATTATTATTCCATTATCACTGCGTTTGGGTTTATAGGATTTTGCACCTTCTGAATCTGTACGGGCAGTTCTCTTTTTGTCCCACTCCACAGATGTTACGGACCTGTTTAAATATTCACGGATTCTCTGGGGAGTTTTCTTTCCGGAAACCTTAACGGGATAGCTTTCAATGTAAACATACCATTCTTTTCGGTCTTCTGCTTTTCGAAGACGCACAGTTACCTTGGTTTTTGCTAATTGTTTCATATAAAATCATTTCCGTTATACAAGTTATCAATTTCGCTTTTGGGAGCATATACATGCTTTCCGATCTGTCTGGTTGGGATTGAATATTTCCTGATATGGCTGTATACAGAACCTTCAGAAATTTGAAACCTTGCAGCTATCTCGCCAATGGAATAGCAGTCTTCTTTTTCAAAGCTGTATAATTTTCTCTTCGGTACGCTCTCAGCCTTCGGAAGGCTGCGGGCAGGGCCGAACATCCCTTCCATGATGCTCCGGTCTATCCTTACAAGACGGGTTCCTAAATTGACTGACGGAATTTTTCCCTGGTCGACAAGCCTATAGAGGGTTCTTTTGGCAATGCCAAAAAGCATGCCAGCTTCTGGGACAGAAATAAACGCCCTATCCTCTGGAATTTTATCTATTATCGCTTTGAGCTCCGCTTCCTTTTTTTTCAGCTTGATCTTCTGCTTATATGCTTTTTTACTGCATATAGCCGAGCAGTAAACAGATTCCACAGTTTTGGGCAGAAATTCCCCGTCGCACAAAAGACATTGTTTATTTACTCTTTTCATCGCCCATATCTCCTATTTAAGGTACCATAAGTATACATAAGTGCCACTTCATCTCCTTTTAAGTGCCGGTACAAATGTGATACAAATATATGATAAAAAACGATTAAAAAATAACACAAATAATAAATAACAAAAAAGAAAAAACCGCTGTAAACAATATGTTTACAGCGGTTTAGCACTTAATATTAACTGATATTAATCAGTACTTATTTCACTTCTTCGAATTCAACGTCTTCAACGTTATCTCCAGAAGACTGCTCTTGTTGTGGAGCAGCTTGTTGTCCTTCACCACCTTGAGCGTACATTGCTTCTGTAGCTGTTTTCCAAGCTGCATTTACATTGTCTAATCCTTTTTGGATTGCATCAAGATCTTGAGATTGGTGAGCCATTCTCAATTCAGTTAAAGCGTATTCGATAGCTGTTTTTTGATCGTCTGTCAATTTATCTCCTAACTCTTTCAATTGAGATTCAGTTTGGAAAATAGTACTGTCAGCTTCGTTCAATTTCTCAGCTCTTTCTTTTGCAATTCTGTCAGCATCAGCGTTAGCTTCAGCATCTTTTTTCATTTTTTCTATTTCTTCAGCTGTTAATCCAGAAGAAGCTTCGATACGGATATCGTGAGATTTTCCAGTTCCTTTGTCAGTTGCAGAAACTTTGATGATACCATTAGCATCGATATCGAAAGTTACTTCGATTTGAGGAACTCCTCTTGGTGCTGGTGGAATACCGTCTAAGTGGAAACGACCGATAGTTTTGTTATCAGCAGCCATAGCTCTTTCTCCTTGTAATACGTGGATTTCAACAGATGGTTGAGAATCAGCAGCAGTAGAGAATACTTGAGATTTTTTAGTTGGGATAGTTGTGTTAGACTCGATTAATTTAGTCAATACACCACCCATAGTTTCGATACCTAAAGAAAGAGGTGTTACGTCAAGTAACAATACATCTTTTACATCTCCAGATAAAACTCCACCTTGAATAGCAGCTCCAATAGCAACAACCTCATCAGGGTTAACACCTTTAGATGCTTTTTTACCGAAGAATTTCTCCACTTCGTCAGCGATTCTTGGCATACGAGTAGAACCTCCTACAAGGATTACTTCGTCGATATCAGATGTAGATAAACCTGCATCTTTTAATGCTTTAGCAACTGGTTCCATAGAACGTTTTACTAAAGTATCAGATAATTGCTCAAATTTAGCTCTAGATAATTTTTTCACTAAGTGTTTTGGTCCAGAAGCAGTAGCAGTTACGTAAGGTAAGTTGATTTCTGTTTCAGCAGAAGATGATAATTCAATCTTAGCTTTCTCAGCAGCTTCTTTCAAACGCTGTAATGACATTGGATCTAAACGTAAGTCAATACCTTCTTCAGATTTGAATTCGTCAGCTAACCAGTCAATAATAACTTGGTCAAAGTCATCACCACCTAAGTGAGTATCACCATTTGTAGACAATACTTCAAATACACCGTCTCCTAATTCAAGAACAGAGATATCAAAAGTACCTCCACCTAAATCGTAAACAGCAATTTTTTGATCAGTTCCTTTTTTATCTAATCCGTAAGCAAGTGCAGCAGCAGTTGGCTCGTTGATGATACGCATAACTTTAAGACCAGCGATTTCACCAGCTTCTTTTGTAGCTTGACGTTGCGCATCGTTAAAGTAAGCAGGAACAGTAATAACCGCTTCAGTTACAGTTTGACCTAAATAGTCTTCAGCAGTTTTTTTCATTTTTTGAAGTGTCATTGCAGACAATTCTTGAGCAGTGTATAAACGACCGTCAATATCCACACGTGGTGTATTGTTGTCACCTTTTACAACACTGTAAGGAACTCTTTTTGCCTCATCTTGAGTTTCAGCAAAAGTGTGTCCCATAAAACGTTTAATAGAAGCAATCGTTTTTGTAGGATTCGTTACTGCTTGTCTTTTTGCAGGATCACCTACTTTAATTTCTCCACCTTCAACAAAAGCGATGATAGATGGTGTAGTTCTTTTTCCTTCTGCGTTAGGGATAACAACTGCTTCGTTACCTTCCATTACAGAAACACAAGAGTTCGTCGTACCTAAGTCAATTCCGATTATTTTACCCATTTTTTATATATTTAATTTTTGATTTAATTTTATTAACTCAGGTGGCATAAGTCAATCTTTGTGCCAATATAAAAAACTAAATAAAATTGTCAGTTTTACTGTCCGGGTCTAAATTTCATCTGCCAACATGACATTTCCAAAACATGACAAGTGTGGCATATCGCTGTTTTACATGTCATTATTTACTAATTAACCCAATAATCCTTCTTAATTTCTCTCAAAAAAATTACATTTGAAATACTTTAAAATTCTTAAAACTGAAAAAATGAAATGGTTCCATTTAGTTTTATTCGTTCTGTTTCCCGGATTGGTTCTATGCCAGACAAAAAACAATATTCAAATCTTAGGAAGTATAAACGGAAAAATTCCTGAAATATTAGAATATACTTTACCTATTAATGGAATTGATTATTTCGGTTTTACAGATTCCGTTCAGCCGGATTCTTCAGGCAATTTTCAAATCAATCTCAAACTGAATCAAACCTGTTTTATTGATTTATCTTACAAATACAAATCATACGGAACTTTGATTATTGAACCAGGGATGACCTATAAAGTTCAAATTAACACTGAAGATGCTAAAAATCCATTTCTAGTCGAATCCAAAAATGCAAAAGGTCAGCTTTTATACAATGAAATTCCCAACAGAAGCATGATCGTTGGGGGACATTTTGAACTCGAATCCAGAAATTACAGCAAAGACAGTGTTCCTGCTATAATCAAACAAAAACTGGAAGAAAGCAGAATAAATGAATTACAAGGATTTAAAAATCTTTTAAAAGAAAAAGTTATTTCTAAAGATTTCTACCGTCTTGTTGAAACAGACAGAGATTATTTCTATAAAGGAGCGCAGGGAAGTTTCGCTTTTATCAATTATTTGAATGAAGCCCAAAATAAGAATACTTTAAATAAAGCTGAATATACAGAACTCTGGGCGGCGATTTTCAAATCTAATCCAGTAACCAATCCTGAACTCTTAAAATCTCCGTGGTTTTATTTTTATGCCGAAAATTATTTACGGTATAATGAATTAATTCTGGACAAGATAGATACTGCTGTCCTTACTGATTTCAATAAAAAAGGACTTATTCACACACATAATATTGATAATGCAAAAAAACATTTATCCGGCTTGCAGTTAGAATATTATTTCGCAGCCTATATTTATTACGAAGCAATCAATAATAACTATGAACAGGAACTGATAAAACTTTTTGAAGAATTTAAAAAAGAATATCCTTCCAGTTCTTATACTCATTTTCTTGAACCTGCAATTATTCCTATTCTTTCTTTTCACAAGAAAAAAGAGGAACCTTTAAATGAGAAAGTAAAATTTATAGAAAATACTGTCGAAATAAACTCCGTAAAAGATCTGGTAAAGAATCTAAACGGAAAACCATTTTATATCGACGTTTGGGCAACCTGGTGTGGTCCCTGTAAAGAAGAATTTAAAGACAACTCAAAGCTATATGAATTGCTGAAATCCAAAAACATCACCATGGTTTACATTTCGATAGACAAAGAGGGCAAGGATAAACAATGGCGTGATATGGCACATTTTTACAATTTAGAAGGATATCACATAAGAGCCAGTAAAAAATTAGACGACGATTTACGAAATATATTCGGCAGTCAGTCACTTGCAATTCCGTGGCATTTTCTTGTAAATGAAAACGGAACTATTTTAAACAAAAAACTAAGTGGTGGATCGGAAATTCAAAATTTAGAAAAACAATTATCCACTAACTAGTGATTTATCATTTGAAGAATAACGTAGGAAAATATTTTATATTTGAGAGATATTAAAACTTAAATTAATGAAAAACAGAATTTCTATACTTTTCTTTTTACTTGTTTTTACAATATTGTCTTGTAAAAAAGACACCAAAACCTCTTCAAACAATGTTGCCGTTACCGACAGCCTTCCAACCAAAAAAGAATTTGAAGAAAATGGCGAAGAGTACGAAGAAAATGATCCTGAAGAAGCAGATGTTACCTATCCGGAAACAGGAAAAAAAGCTACTGATTTCCTGCCAAAACTTGGCATTTATGAAATTCAATACGAAGCTGAGGGAGATTTAAATAATGACGGTTTAAAAGACATTGCCGTTGTTTTAAAGCACAAAGATGTAAAAACTGCTAAAAGACCAATGCTGATTCTTTTGCAAAACACGGACAAGTTGTATCATCTAGACAAAGTATCTGATGTAGTCATGCCTGCAGAATACAATGAATACGATTTTAAGCTATATGATACGGAAGACATTATAATTGAAAATGGCGAATTACATATTAGCCTCTATAGCATTGGTCCTAGTGGCACATTTGACAGTGCATTTAAATATGTCAAAAATGAGCTTGTACTTTACTCTATGGAAGCTTATTTTAGAGGTGCTGGAGGTCGTTCTGGACTTTTTTATGATTTTGAAAAAGGAGAAATAACCGAGACAGAAACCAATACAATGAAAGAAGATGAACCAACAACATCTCAAACCAACAAAGCAAAATTAAAAGTTTATTTATTTGAAAATACTTCGATTACTGACTTTTACAATTAATAAATCACAGCAGTTTATCAATTATGAAACATACAACATTAAAAATAATAATTCTTTTAATTTTCAGCATAAATAACATTTATGCCGGATGGTTCAAATCTTATAATTACAAAGGTGTTATTGATAAATATCCTATAACTTTTTCTATTCAGATTACAGAAGGTTTTTTTGGCGAAAAAGAAAAAAAAGAATTCAATATTAACGGAGTATATAAGTATGACAAACATAATAATCCGATAGCACTTGAAGGAAAAATAAACTTAAAAACGAATCAAGCTTTTATTTATGAAGTACAAAACAATAAAAATACTGCTGTTTTTGAGTTTAACTTTTCAGAAAAAGAGTGCAAAGGAACTTGGACAAATTTAAGCACCAAAAAAGTATTGTCTTTACAATTAAACTTCATTTCTAAACTAATTGATACTTCAGAAAAATATGCTTTTAAAAATATTGAAATATTACAATTGCATTCCTTAAACGATTATTATTTTGTTGGACTTTATTCTAAACAAAAATCGCAGGATAGTGCCCA
Organism: Flavobacterium notoginsengisoli; assembly: GCF_042686225.1. NCBI lineage: Bacteria > Pseudomonadati > Bacteroidota > Flavobacteriia > Flavobacteriales > Flavobacteriaceae > Flavobacterium > Flavobacterium notoginsengisoli. The sequence goes on along the minus strand of NZ_JBHUOT010000001.1, from coordinate 845,648 downwards.
AATGGACCAACTTAAAATTATAAAAAAAAGTGACAATTCTGTTTTCCAAATTTTGGATTTTTCGAATATTGAAACTCAGACAGGGAATGTTGCCACAATTATTTACCAAAATGTCATAACAGAAAAACCAAAATCTAATAACTTTATAGTGTGGAATGATATTGGAAGAATGGGCGGTACCCTAACCGTTACTTATAGTAATTCAAAAAGAAAATTCATATTAGATCCTAATCCAACTATAGATGGGCCTCCATAATAAACTTAGAAATACAAATGATAAGTCTATAAATTGATTTTGTCGTTATTCTAATTTCGTTCATTACTCACAACAAACCATCTGTAAAAACACGTAATTTAGCTCTAAATTCAAGTAACTACCAATAATGGAAAACTACAGCATCATTATTTTTATACTCGCCATAGTCATCGGATTATCTGCCTTTGCTGATAAAGCCAAATTACCCTATCCTATTCTGCTTGTAATTGTTGGTGTTGGAATTGGTTTTATTCCAACAATGAATGAAATAGAGATTAATCCCGAGATTATTTTTTTATTGTTTCTTCCTCCACTTCTGTATGATGCTTCGTTTAATATTTCACCTAAAGATTTCAAGACAAACATCAGCACCATTAGTACTTTAGCGATAACTTTGGTTTTTCTTACCACCTTTTGGATCGCTGTTGTTGCCCATTATTTGATTCCTAATATAACTTGGTCTCTTGCCTTTGTATTGGGAGCAATTCTCTCCGCAACCGATGCTGTTGCCGCTATAAGCATTACCAAAGGACTTGATATTTCGCATAAAACTATAACCATCCTGGAAGGCGAAAGTTTGATTAATGATGCTTCTGCCTTGGTTGCTTATCGTTTTGCTGTTGCCGCTGTAATGGGATCTGCTTTTATAATCTGGCAGGCAACATTGCAATTTATTTTATTATTAGGAGGCGGATTTTTAGTCGGTTTTGTGATGTCAAAAATTCTGGCTGTTATCTTGAAAAAAGTGCATAAAAATTCAAATGTTACTATTAGTTTCATGCTTTTAATGCCTTTTGTAACTTATTTAATTGCAGAACATCTACATGTTTCGGGTGTTATTGCAGTTGTAATTTCCGGATTAGCAATTGCCCGTTTTAGTAAAAAGATTTTCCCTGAAAGCTTAAAAAACAGTTCGCGGAACCTTTGGGATATTATCATCTTTCTATTAAATGGGTTAATTTTTATCCTTATCGGACTTAATTTTAGATACGTCCTTAAAGATATAGATGATAATATGTTACTGCCGTATATTGGTTACGCCTTTATTATTACCATTGTTGCCTTACTCATTAGATTTGTTAGAATATTTCTTCAGAGAATTAATCTTCAGAAAGGTTTTGAAAAAATTAAAAAAGGAAAAAGAAAAATCAGCGAAGATGCCCTTCTTGACTTCAAAAACAGTATCATTTTAGGTTGGTCGGGAATGCGTGGTATTGTATCCCTTGCTATTGCTATTGGACTTCCGAGATTTTTAGAAAATGGAGATCCTTTTCCGGAAAGGAATGCTATTATCTTCATTTCTGTAGCTGTTGTACTTTTTACGCTTATAGGACAAGGACTTACATTACCGTGGATTGTCAAAAAGCTAAACTCCAGAACAGAAGAAAAAGCTATTGATCAACAAAATTAATCTTAACTTTATCATTCTATAACTGCAATTTAATTTAAAACTTTTCAGAAAATGACTTCAGAAATTCTTTCCACCACACCAGATTCAGAAATTGTTACTACGAGAGTTTTAAATTTTCCGCAAGAACTTGTGTTCAAAGCCTGGAGCACTCCTGAACATTTAAAAAACTGGTGGGGACCAAAAGGTTTTACCAATACTTTTAATGAATTTAATTTTTGCGAAGGCGGAAAATGGAGTTTTATTATGCATGGACCAGAAGTTGGAAATTATGCAAACGAATGTGAATTCATCAAAATAGAAAAACCAAATCTTATTGCTTGGAAACGTCATTCTAAACCACTTTTTCAAATCTTAACAACTTTTGAAGCGATCTCTGAAAACGAGACAAAAGTCGTTTTCAAAATGCTTTTTGAAACAGTAGAAGAATGTCAAAAACTAAAGCCGTATGTTATCGATAAAAATGAAGAGAATTTTGATAAACTTGAAATAGAATTATCCAAAATGGAACTCTAATAAAACTCAGTTTTTATTCGTAATTTCGGTTTTAAATTAAAATTACAATTACAAAATGGCATCATTTACAAAAGAAATATCTTTTCGCTGGTCAGATCTTGACCCAAATTTTCATGTTCGTCACAGTGCTTATTACGATTTTGGTGCACAGCATCGTATCGAAATCCTTGAAGAATTAGGACTAACGCTGAAAGTAATGCAGACACAAGGTTTTGGACCTGTTTTATTTAGGGAAGAATGTGTTTTCAGAAAAGAATTAAAACTTTCAGATAAAATCTTCATTCATACAAAAACCTCTAAAATGAAAGCCGATGCTTCACGCTGGTCAATCATTCACGAGTTTAGAAGAGAAGATGATACACTTTGTGCCACTATTACGGTTGACGGAGCCTGGATGGACACTAAACTGCGTAAACTGGCTTCTCCAACTCCTGAAATCGCTATTCAGGCTTTAAGTATTTTTCCGAAAAGTGATGATTTCGTAGGACTATAAATAACTAATCAAATGAAACGTTTAATCACCTTATTTATTTTTATGGCACTCTTTATAAGTTGCAAACCAAATAAATCTCCAAAGGAGACGGTTGCTGCATTTCGAGAATACACATATTATCATGATTTTGAAAATGCTGATTTTTTTTTGATTCCCACTGAAGAAAATCGAGAGCACATAGAAATACTCAAAAAAATGGCTCTTATCAAACCAAATATTGAGAACGAAAAATTTAAGGACATAGAAAAAAATGTTTTTTATAAAGAAAAAGAAATAACAGATTCAACTGCTCAAATTATTGTTCGTTTTGGTCAATCTACAATGTCAACTGAATTTAAATTAAAAAAAAACAATAAAAAATGGCTCATAGAATCAATCATTCAAAATCAATAAAATAAAAAGTCTGGAATTATGGTTGACTATATAAAAGACTTTAGAATCGGTATTATCATTGCCATAATTGCAATTACCACTATTATTCTTGGTGCAGTTACAGACAGAGCGCTTCGTTATCTTTTATACAGAAAACAAATCGATAAAGATTATGATGCGACTGGTTTTAAATTCTTAAAACATTTAATCATAACGATAATTTATATTCTGGGATTTGCTTTTGCGTTAATTCAGATTCCTGAATTTAAAATTATCGGGCATTCGTTTTTAGCAGGTGCCGGCGTTATTTCTCTTGTTGCCGGTCTGGCTTCCCAGCAAGCGTTGAGTAACATTGTAAGCGGTATTTTTTTAGTGATTTTCAAACCTTTTAAAATCAATGATAAAATTACTATCAATAATTTTGTTGGAACCGTCGAAGATATTAATCTGCGACAAGTTGTTCTGAAAGATGCTGAAAACAATCGTATCATAATCCCTAACTCTGTAATTAGTACGCAGATTATCGTAAACACCAATATGCATGATACCAAATGCTGTAAAATAATCGAAATTGGGATTGGTTACGATTCTGACATAGAAAAAGCATTGGAGATAATGAAAGATGAAATAGCCAAACATCCCCTTTTTATTGATATCCGAACTGCTGAAGCCAAAAAAGAAAAAACTCCTCTGGTTGTGGCTCGTGTAGTAGCTTTAGCCGATTCGAGCGTCAATCTAAAAGCTTGGGCTTGGGCAAAAAATTCTACAGACGGTTTTGTAATGTATTGTGATTTACTGCAAAGCATCAAAAAAAAATTTGACGAAAATAATATTGATATTCCATACCCACAGCGCGTTGTAACTTTAAAAAATAGCGATTTCAAAATCCCTGATCAAAAATAAAATAAATGAAATCTTCAGAAATAATTCCAATTCAGACTTTACACCTCTTCCCTATTCTGGATACTTTATTAATCGATCTTTTAAAATCATTAACAGAAGAAGAATGGAACGCCCAAACTGTAGCAAAAAAATGGAAAGTTAAAGATATTGCATCCCATTTATTAGATGGAAATTTAAGAGGATTATCTATTTCCAGAGATCGTTATTTTGGAGAAAATCCAGAAAATATTAATTCTTATCAAGACTTAGTCGATTTCTTAAACCATCTGAATATGACTTGGACGAATGCTACAAAAAGACTGAGTCCTAATGTACTGATTGATTTACTGGAGAGCACAGGAAAAGAATATTCGGATCATTTACAAACATTAAACTCATTTGAAAATGCAATATTTTCAGTGGCTTGGGCCGGACAGGAAACTTCGTTAAACTGGTTTCATATTGCAAGAGAATATACCGAAAAGTTCCTCCATCAACAACAGATTAGAGATGCTGTGGGAAAACCGGCTTTGATGACTAAAGAATTGTTTTATCCGTTTATTGAAACTTTTATTCAGGCTTTACCGCATACTTATAGAAATACACAAGCTCCAAATGGTACAATTGTGAGTCTAATTGTAACAACAGAAATTGGCGGACAATGGAACATCATTAAAAAAGAAAACAATTGGGAATTTATTGATTCTATAGAAAACAATCCTACTTCAACTGTCAAAATTAATCCACAAGATGCATGGCTTTTATTTTCGAAAGGAATGTCGCCAATTGAAGCACTGGAAAAAGTGGAAATTATCGGTGACAAAGATCTTGGTTGCATTGCCCTTAACATAGTTGCTGTAATGGCTTAATTGTTAACTCAATCACTTTTTTGTAATAACTTTAAGAGTGTATTTTTTGGTTTTAAAAATGCATAGCGGTAATTTTATGTTCCTTAATAAAAAACCGTTTTTAAATGAAAAACTTAAAACTCCTCATACTTTTATTGCCTGTTTTTTGTTTGGCACAAGAGCAGAAAATCAAACAATTAGATATTAATCTAACGAATTACGAATATCCTTTTCCTGTTCATTTTCTAGAATTAAGCAATCAGCGTCAGGCACTTAAGATGGCTTATATGGATATCAAACCTGATAATTACAATAACAAAAATATTGTACTGCTTCATGGAAAAAACTTCAACGGCGCTTATTGGGAAACTACTATAAAAGCATTGACCAAAGAAGGATTTCGTGTCATTGTTCCGGATCAGATTGGTTTTGGAAAATCAACAAAACCGGATAATTTTCAATATACTTTTCAGCAATTAGCTCAAAACATCAAAAAACTTTTAGACCATTTAGGAATTCAAAAAACAACAATTTTAGGACATTCTATGGGCGGAATGCTGGCGACTCGCTTTGCGTTGCTATATCCTGAAATAACAGAAAAATTAGTTTTAGAAAACCCGATTGGTTTAGAAGACTGGAAATTAATTGTGCCGTACCAACCTGTTGACTGGTGGTACGAATCGGAACTGAAACAAAATTATGAGGGCATTAAAAAGTATCAAATGGCGAATTATTACGATGGAAAATGGAATGCCGATTATCAAAAATGGGCAGAACTTGGTGCGGGTTGGACAACTGCTCCAAATTACGATCGTGTAGCCTGGAATTCTGCTCTTTTGTACGATATGATTTTTACTCAGCCTGTTTTATATGAATTTAAAAATATTAAAAGTCCAACACTTTTAATAATTGGTACCAGAGATAAAACCGCTTTAGGAAAACCTTTAGTTGCTGCCGAAATTCAAAAAACAATGGGAAATTATGCCGAATTAGGTAAAAAAACGCAAAAAGCAATTCCGAATTCAAAACTGGTAGAAATTCCAAACACCGGACATTTACCACATATTGAATCTTTTGATCCATTTATAAAAGCATTAATCGTATTTTTGAAATAATTTCATTAGCCACGAATTCACGAATTATTTTAATAAAATTCGTGAATTCGTGGCTAAAAAAACCTAACCTAAAAAACTATATAAATATGTTTACAATAGACCAAATAAAAGAAGCTCACTCAAAAGTAAAATCTGGTGCAGATTTTCCAAATTACATTCAGGATTTAATTATTTTAGGTGTAAAAGGATATGATACTTACGTTCATGACGGAAGCGTAGTATATTACGGCTTAAACAATTACACTGCCGAAGCAGAAGAAAAATATCCGGAAATAAAAGTAGCTGATTTTCCCAACAAAGAACTTTTTATAGAAAATCTGGTAAAACATCAGCATGGCGAAACTGATTATATGACATTTTGTAATCACTGTGCACAATGTGGAATTGCAAAATGGCGTGTAGATATTGTCGAAATGACCTGCACTTATTTTGATAAAGCTGAAAATGAAATTTTGATCGAAAAAATTCCAAGCTAATCTTAGATTTTATTTCATGATCATTTCTAACCAAAACCTCCAAACCACTTTTAGAAGAAGTATTTTCATCTTTATATTAGCCATTTCTTTCCTTGGATTTTCGCAAAACAAAAAGGAAAAACCAAAATTTAAAGTCATTGCTTTTTACACCGCCAAAAATGATCAGGCGCATATCAGCTTTGTTCATGAAGCCAATAAATATTTTCCAAAATTAGCTGAAGAAAATCATTTTCAATACGATTCAACCAGCAATTGGGATAATCTAAACGCAAAATTTTTAGCCCAATATAAAATTGTTTTGTTTCTGGACACACGACCTGAAAAGAAAGAACAACGAGAAGCTTTTCAAAAATATATGGAAAATGGCGGTGGTTTTATCGGATTTCATTTTGCTGCTTTCGCTTTGAATAATTCAAGTTACAATCAGGATTGGAATTGGTATCATAATACTTTTTTAGGTTCCGGCGAATATGGCAGTAATACCTGGAGACCAACTTCGGCGGTTTTGCGCGTAGAAAATCAGCATCCTGTTACTAAAAATCTTCCTAAGATTTTTAGTTCAGCTCCAAACGAGTGGTATCGCTGGTCTAACGACTTAACTAAAAATCCCGATATTGAGATTTTATTGGCCATAGACGAATCCAGTTTTCCGTTAGGAACTGGGCCAAAAGCACATGAAATCTGGCATAGCGGTTATTATCCTGTTGTATGGACGAATAAAAAATACAAAATGCTGTACGTAAACATGGGACATAACGACATCGATTATGAAGGCGGAACTAACAAAACAGTATCGTACACTTTTGAAAATAAAATACAAAGCCAAATGATTTTGAACACATTGCTTTGGCTTGGTAATTCAAAAAAACAGGTTCAGTGAAGACTCTTCAAATAGTCTTTATTTACTATAATTCCCTAATAAATATTATTATAAATACCGCCACCAAGATTTAAATTGAATGAAAAATAAAATTGTCCTAATTCTCTTTACATTACTAATAATCTCTTGCAACTCAAAACAGCAGGAGAATAAAATAAATAAAGAAGACAATCAACAAAAAGAAACATCACCAGAAATAATTAATAAAAAAAAGGAATCTGAAAGCGTAAATTATCAAGTTTCTACGTTTGATAATCCTGAAGACATCGATCGTATACAAAGAGAAAAAGAAAGCTTAAAACAACTTTCTGAAAAGAAGATTTTTTTAAATATTCATAATAAATTGATTGAAGAAATAGACACAGAACAACAATCTTATTTCAAGAAGAATCATAATTATGAATTACTCTCTATTGCAAAAGGAAGCTTGTTTCAAGAAAACAGCAATGACTTTGCATTTATAGTTTATGACAAAAAGAATGAAAAAATTTCAATTCTGCTCTACAATGAAAAATCTTCAACGTATGCTGAATTGTATAAGGATATAAAAGTCATAAATGGTCTAAAAGATGCTAATTGTAATTTCTACTCTTTTGGAACATTAGATTATCAATTTGCAAATGAATTTTTGATTAGCAATGAAGATTACCTTGAAAAAAGCATAGAGTCTTATTTAGAATCTTCATATCTTAAAATTACAGATATATCAAAAGATGAAAATTTTATATTAAAAGATGGATGTTTCGCCAAAAATGTGTCAAAAACAAACCTAGCGAATACGCTTTGTTTTGCTACCAGTGCCGTTTACAATAATTGGGAATGTTTACTATACGACAAAAAAAGCAATACTTTTTTAATTTTTTATGGTCAGGCTTTCGCCGATTAACAATTTAAAAAACAATAAAAATGTCTACTTCTCTTTCTCCAATAATTTCCGCTGAAGAATTAAACCAACTCAATCTTTCTGAAATCATTTTAATTGACGCCAGAGCGGGTTCAAATGCATTTGAAGTTTATCAAAAAGAGCATTTAAAAGGCGCTCGTTTTGTAGATCTAAATCTGGATTTGGCTTCTATTCCGGAAAATCCGGCAAATGGAGGCAGACATCCATTGCCAACTATAGAACAATTTGCAGAAACACTTTCAAAATTAGGAGTTTCACCATCAGATCATATTATTGTTTACGATGATAAAAATGGATCTAATTTCGCTGCAAGATTCTGGTGGTTGATGCGTGCAATTGGACACGAAAAAATTCAGGTTTTAAATGGTGGTTACCAATCAGCATTACAAAATGACTTTCCAACAAATTCAGGAACTGAAACATATCAGAAAACAACATACCCAATTAAAGAATGGAATTTACCATTAGCCAGTATAGAAGAAGTCGAAAAAGCTCGTAAAAACGATCAAAATCTTGTCATTGATGTTCGGGATAAAAACAGATTCGACGGACTTACAGAACCTTTGGATTTAATTGCAGGACATATTCCCGGTGCAGTTAATATTCCGCTAACTGAAAATTTAGATGAAAGCGGACTCTTTAAATCTGCTGAAGAATTAGCTCAAAAATACAAATCTGTAATTGGAGATAAAAAAGACGAAAACATAATTGTACATTGCGGATCGGGAGTTACAGCTTGTCACACCTTGTTAGCAATGGATTACGCCGGACTTCCAATTCCGAAATTATATGTGGGATCATGGAGCGAATGGTCAAGAAATCACCGCGAAATGGCAACAAAAAAATTAGAATAAAATAATATTTAGCCACTCCCGATAATTATCGGGATAAAAAGATTCAAATGATTAATCCTTTTTAATCCTCATAATCTGTGGCAAAAAACAAAAATTTAAAAATACAATGCAACACTGGGATATACTTTTATCAAATCAGGTAAATAAAAAGAAATTAATTGACAACATATTAAATGGCGAAGCAACTGGAGAATTAGCCGTTTTTAACACTCAAAAAGGAATACTGTTCTCTGATATTGCCATCGAAAAATTCATCGAAAAAGAATTTCAATACGACAGCGTCGAAGCTTCGACTACTTCAAACAGACAGCTAAGAACGTTTTCTTCAGGCGAACGTAAAAAAGAGTTTTTAAAATATTGCATCAATCAAAAACCGGATTTCATTATTTTTGATAATCCTTTTGATCATTTAGATCAGGCTTCAAGAGTAGTTTTAGCCGATTCTTTAAAAGATCTGACGAATGACATTGCCATTATTCAGCTTTTAAATCGTACCGTTGATGTTCTTGAATTTGTTCCCAACAAAGCGCAAATAAAAGACAATACATTCGAATTGCATCCGTTCGTAAAAAGCGAAAATCATTTCAAAACCTTAAATACAACTGCAATTCCAAAAGCAACTGAAGTTCATTCGTTTCCAGAAAACGAGTTAATCAGACTGGAAAATGTTTCGGTAAGTTATGACGAAAGAAAGATTCTTGACAACATCTCCTGGACGATCAAACAAGGCGAATTCTGGCAGTTAATTGGTCCAAACGGTTCCGGAAAAAGTACTATTTTATCCTTAATCACAGGAGATAATCCAAAAGGTTTTGGACAGGATTTATTTTTGTTCGGAAGAAAAAAAGGAACCGGAGAAAGCGTTTGGGACATCAAAAAACAAATCGGAATTTATACAACCGCAATGATGGATTTGTTTCAAAAAGGTCATACTTTGGAGCAAATGATATTATCGGGTTTCTTTGATCAAATCGGACTTTACACAGAACCAACCACACATCAAAAAAACATCGTGACGCAATGGCTGGAAGTAATCGAGATGACTCATTTACGTAAAAAACGTTTCATCGATCTTTCTATCGGTCAACAAAGAGTTGGATTAATTGTTCGTGCCGTTTTAAAACACCCGCCATTATTAATCTTAGACGAACCTGTAGAAGGTTTAGATGACGAAAACGTAGATTTAGTAATTCAGTTAATTAATACCATTAAACAAGAAACAAACGTATCTATTTTGTACGTTTCACATAGAATTGAACAAGGCCTTGCTCCTACTTCAGTATTTGAACTTCTTCCATCAGAAACAGGTTCAACAGGACAAATAAAGTAATATTTACATAAATTAAAATGAGAAACCAGATTTCTATAGTGTTTATTTTACAGCTGTTATTGTTTTCCTGCTCAGGTACAATTTCAACAGTAAAAAAAGAATATACTCTTAATACATCTTCAAAATTAAAGTCAGATTGGAGAATCAATTCAAAAGAATGGATTCTAAAAAATGACACCATTATCGGAACTGGATCTGCTTCAGAATGGGGTGTTTTAGAATCAAAAAAGAAACTGCCAAAAAACTATGAAATAGAATTTAAAGCTAATATGACGAAAGAATCTTTATTCGAAGTCATGTTGAATTTAGAAAAAGGAAATTACATTAGAACCTATCTTTATCAAATAGATCAAAATATCGTAATTGGAAAAGGTGTTTATGACATAAACAGTAATGAGTATGGGAAAAGAGGTGGGAAAAGCCTTTTCAACAAACCTATTGAACTGCAAAACCACAAATGGTATTCTGTAAAAATTAAAGTTCAAAACAACCAATTATTATTTTCAGTAGATAATAAAACCACATTAGAATGTTCTTTAGAAAATAACAACCTAAGCCAAACAGGAAAATTAGGTTTTATAACCAATGGAGAAGTAAAAATAACCGATTTGACAATTAGAACTTTCTAGAAATAATCGTAACGAATGGAAAAATACGAGATATTGCAAAATGGTGATAACGAAATGACTATTTCATTTTATTTCAATAAAAAAGCACTGATTGTTCCTTTAATAATTTTCTTTTCAATATTACTATTAATTTTCAGCCAGCTAAAACCTGAACTATTAGTCGAAACCTCTATTTCAATAATCATTGCAACGTCAGCACTAGCATACATGTTATTTAATGATTACTTTGAATGGTACAGAACCAAATTTCATATACTTAGCATTAGAAACGAAGATTTGTATATTAACAATAAATTTCACTGCAAATTATATAAATTACAATCTGTAAATGTTACTTATTTACGAGGAAAATATAGTTTAGGCTGGAAGGTATACTTAGATGTTTTTCCTATTTCATCAAATGACTACATCATAAAAAAACAGTTATTAGAAAAAGACGCACATGAGATAGCAGAGAAAATCTCCATATTCTTAGATCGTAATGTCAAAGTAGAATCATAAAAAAAGCTCCTTTATGGAGCTTTTTTCTATATTCTTTAATCTATTCTCTATTTTCTAAAAAACTAATTCTCATCGTCAGTATTATGCGATTTCACATAATTACGCCATTTCTCGATACATTCTTTAAAATCGTCTGGTAATTCCGTATCAAAACGCATTAATTCTCCTGTGTTTGGGTGAACAAATCCAAGCGTTTTGGCATGCAGTGCCTGACGAGGTAAAGCTTTAAAACAATTTTCGATAAACTGTTTGTATTTCGTAAAAGTCGTTCCTTTCAAAATCAAATGACCGCCGTAACGTTCATCATTAAATAACGGATGACCAATATGTTTCATATGAGCACGAATCTGGTGCGTTCTTCCTGTTTCCAGTTTGCAAGAAATCAAAGTCACATAACCAAAACGTTCCAAAACTTTATAATGTGTAATAGCCGGTTTTCCAATTTCCGGATCATCAAAAACCGCCATTTGCATACGGTCTTTTAAATGTCTTGCCAGGTTTCCTTCAATAGTACCACTTTCTTCAGCAACATTTCCCCAAACCAAAGCTATATATTCACGTTCGGTAGTTTTAGCTTCAAACTGTTTTGCCAAATGCGTCATCGCCGCTTCTGTTTTCGCAACAACCAAAAGTCCGGAAGTATCCTTATCAATTCGGTGCACCAAACCTGGACGTTCACTGCTGTTCATTGGCAGATTATCAAAATGATACGCCAAAGCATTTACCAAAGTTCCGGTATAATTTCCGTGACCCGGATGCACAACCATTCCAGGCTCTTTATTAATCAATAAAAGAGCATCATCTTCATAAACAATATTCAACGGAATATCCTCAGGAAGAATATGATTTTCAAACGGAGGATGCGACAACATAACTGTGATCACATCAAGAGGTTTTACTTTGTAATTTGATTTTACCGGAATATCATTTACAAAAATATTTCCGTTAGTTGCCGCATTCTGAATCTTATTTCGTGTGGCATTCGGAATCAAATACATTAAATATTTGTCAATACGTAAAAACGCCTGACCTTTTGGGACTTCAAATCTGTAGTGCTCAAATAATTCGTCTTCCAGATCTAAATTTTCTTCAATATTATTGTTCATCATTTGGGGTTTCTACAGGCGTTGCAGTACTATCTGTTGCCTGGCTTTCATCTACATAACTTGCTTTTCCGTCTCCTAAAACCAAATCGATTTTAGACGCTTTCAAAACGCGGTCTCCTACTTTTAAGTTTCTTCCTTTTAAACGCATTTCCAAAACCATATCTTTTCCAAGATTTGGAATATACGTAATCGTTCCCGGCTCAAGCCCTAACGCTTTTAACGTTGGCACCGCTTCACGATATGTTTTTTCGATTAAATCAGGAATTTTCACAGAAGAAAATCCGGATGCATTGATCTTAATATAAATTTTTCTGCCCACTTTTACCTTAGTTCCTGGAAGTGGATCTTGCTCTACAACACTATATTTTGGGTATTCGCTTCTGTAATCAACACTATCCAATAGAACGTAATCCAAATCCAATTCGTCCAATTTATTTTCAACTTGCTCTTCAGTTAATTTAGACAAATTCGGAACCTCGATTTCGTGTCCGTGATCAGTTGTAAAAGTCAACCAATGCATAAATAAATAACCAATAACAGCGATAATAGCTGCGGCCGCAAGCAATTGCAAGAAAAAAACTCGGCTTGTTAGATACTGACGTAAACTCATAAATTTATTTTTAATAGCGACAAAGATAAAGTATTTCGTTTCAAAAAAAATGATAATTTTGTTTAAAACAAGAAAGTGACAAGATTGTAATCCTGAGCGAAGTTCAAGGATAATTTTCAGGAGCTGATTCCTGCTATCCGCTGTATTCCCGATAAACAAAAACTACGGCTAAAAAGCCTTGTTTTTCTAAATCGGGAGATGCCGCTTCTATCAGGGCTAGAACTCTTGGTTTCATAAGAACGTTATTTATTAAAAAATCATATACTCAATAAAAAAGATTCAACAATCAGTTTTCACAATCGTAACAAAACTTGAAACCTGAAACTTGACACGAGGCTTTAGCCGAACTGACGAAGTAAACAAATTAAAACCTGAAACAAAAAACATGAAAAACATTGCCATCATCATGGGCGGCTATTCCAGCGAATACAAAATATCTTTAATCAGCGGGAATGTCGTGTATCAATATCTTGATAAAACAAAATACAACGGATTCCGAATTCATATTTTTAAAGAAAAATGGGTTTATGTAGACGATAAAGATGCCGAATTCCCAATCGATAAAAATGATTTTTCTGTAACGGTAAATGGTGAAAAAATCACTTTTGACTGTGTTTTCAACGCCATTCATGGAACTCCAGGCGAAGACGGATTAATGCAAGCTTATTTTGAATTAATCGGTCTGCCACAATCTTCTTGCGATTATTACCAATCGGCTCTAACATTCAATAAAAGAGATTTATTATCGGTTTTAAAACCATACGGAATCAAAACTGCAGTTTCTTATTATTTGAACAAAGGAGACGAAATCAATACAGCTGAAATCGTTAAAAAAGTAGGATTGCCTTGTTTCGTAAAACCAAACAAAGCAGGTTCTAGTTTCGGAATTTCAAAAGTAAAAACTGAGGCTGAACTTCCAATTGCTATTGAAGTAGCTTACAAAGAAGACAACGAAATCATCATCGAAAGTTTCCTTGACGGAACTGAGGTTTCTGTAGGCGTAATCAATTATCAAGGCGAAATTAAAGTTCTTCCAATTACAGAAATCGTTTCAGACAATGATTTCTTTGATTACGAAGCAAAATACGAAGGAAAATCACAAGAAATCACGCCAGCAAGAATCTCTGACGAACTAACCAAGAAAGTAGCAGATACAGCAAAACGTGCTTACGAAGTTTTAAAAATGAAAGGTTTCTCCAGAAGCGAATTCATTATCGTAAATGACGAGCCTCACATGCTTGAAATGAATACTATTCCAGGTTTAACAACAGAAAGTTTGATTCCGCAACAAGCAAAAGCAGCCGGAATTTCTCTGGAAGATTTGTTTACAAATGCAATTGAGTTAGCTTTAGCTTAAAGATACTAAGGTTCTGAGATTCTAAGACACTAAGATTTCAGAACCTTATTTTTTTAAAAATCAAACTAAACAAAGTGAGGTAAAAACCTTTTTACTTTAAACCTAAAAACTTAGCATCTTAGAACCTTAGCACCTCAAAAAAAATGAAACAAATCTTTGAATGGGATAGACTCTTTTTTAACAGCTTGCCTGAAAGTTTTCTTCTGGAAGTAATATTCCGTTCAACAGTAATGTTTACCATTTTGTTGCTGACCTTAAAACTGGCAGGAAAAAGAGGCGTAAAACAATTATCGATTTTTGAGACAGTAATTATCATTGCATTAGGTTCTGCAGCAGGAGATCCTATGTTTTATGAAGATGTTGGAATTGTTCCCGCAGCAATTGTTTTTACTACCATAATTATTTTATATCGCTCTGTAACCTGGCTTACAGGAAAAAGCAAAAAGTTTGAAGAATTTATAGAAGGTAAAACAGAGTGTTTGATTAATGACGGAAAGTTTTCTGTTTCCACTTTCAAAAAAGAAAGTTTAGCACAAGACGAATTCTTCGCAGAATTGCGTATCAAATCAATTGAGCATTTAGGACAGGTAAAACACGCTTTTATAGAAACCAGTGGCGAAATAAGCGTTTTTTATTACGAAGACAAAGAGGTGGGATACGGATTGCCCATTTTGCCGTCATTATTCTATGCAAAAAATAAATTCATTCCCTCTGATGGTATTTATTCCTGTAGTTTCTGCGGAAATACCGAAGAACAAAAGAAAGGAACAGCAAATTGCCGAGTTTGCAAAAAAGACGAATGGGTTGAAGCAATAAACACAAAAAGAATAACATAACATATAAATCTCAAACAAAGCTTCAATTAATTTCTAAAAACTTTGCGCCTTTGTGCCTTTGTAGCTTTGAACCTTAAAAAGAAAAAAATGCGAAAAGCCATATTCCCGGGATCATTTGACCCTATTACACTTGGACACGAAGATATTATCAAAAGAGGAATTCCTTTGTTTGATGAAATTGTAATTGCGATTGGTGTCAATGCCGAAAAAAAATACATGTTTTCGTTAGAAGAAAGAAAACGCTTTATTGAAGAAACTTTTAAAGATGAACCAAAAATTTCCGTTATTACCTACGAAGGATTAACAATCGATTTAGCTAAAAAGGAAAAAGCCAACTTCATTTTAAGAGGTTTGCGTAATCCAGCCGATTTCGAATTTGAAAAAGCCATTGCACATACCAACAGAAAATTGTCAAAGATAGAAACCGTATTTTTATTAACAGCTGCAAGTACTTCTTTTATCAGTTCAAGCATTGTACGTGATGTATTGCGTCATGGTGGCGAATACGAACAATTGGTTCCAAAAGCTGTTAGGGTTAAAAAGTAAAATGTTAAACAACAAAATTCACATATTTTTTAAAATAGTTCACGTACTTCTAATTTCAACCTACTTTAATCAACTACTCGCACAAAAGAGTATTGTTTTAAGAAAAGAAATAGAAAATTCTGAACAGTATAATTCCGAAGAAATCAACTTTATAGACACTGAAGATAACACATTATTAAGTGGCACATTCATTTTTCCAAAAACTGAATATTCAAAAATTGTCATCATAACACCTGGAAGCGGAAAAGACACACGTAATTCTCATTATAAATTAGCCGAAGAACTATTAAAAAACAATATTGGAGTTTATCGTTTTGATGACCGTGGTGTTGGCAAATCTGGTGGAACGGTAAATTTTAGTGTAGACCAAATTATTCGGGATTTGTATTGTGTTTATAAAAATATTAGAACAATTCATAGCTTATCAAATAAGAACATTGGAATTTTAGGACATAGCTTAGGCGGAATTGCTGCAATTGAAAATCACCAGAAAGGAATCAATCCAGACTTTATTATACTCCTGTCTACTCCAGTAGAAAAATATGGAAAGTTTAAGAATCCCCAATTTTCTTCTAAAAATAATAATTCAAAGTCAAAGGTTAGCGCTTTGAATATATTTGAAAACATAGATATCCCTTTATTGTTTATTGCAGGAACTAATGATACATTTTTTAATACTGAAAAAACTATAAATCTTATAAATGCATTAAATAATAAAAAAATAAATACAACAAGCTTAAAAGGATTGGATCATTTTTTAACGAAAGGTAAAGATGATTGGAAACAAACAAAAGATTATCATTCGATATATGAAATTGATAAAACAGCAGTTGATACAATTGTAAAGTGGATTCAAAAAACATGATTTAAAATTTTAAGTAAAACACCATTTAAACATTAACTTGCAATCAAACCAAATTATAAGTAATTTCGCATTTTAAAATAAACACCAAAAAATGAGCATCGAAAGAGAATTAAGCAAACGAAGCGGAGCTAAATGTGAGCTTTGTGGCGCTGAAGAAAATTTAAAAGTTTATCAGGTTCTGCCAACTAAAAAAGGCGGAATCGATGAAGCTATATTAGCCTGTAATACCTGTATTGACCAAATTGAAAATCCCGACAACGTCGATTTAAATCACTGGAGATGCCTTAATGACAGCATGTGGAACGAAAATATTCCGGTTCAGGTTGTGGCCTGGAGAATGTTAAGCCGTATGCGAGCTGCAGGATGGCCTCAGGAATTGCTGGATATGATGTATTTAGAAGAAGATATTTTGGAATGGGCAAAATCAACCGGAGAAGGCGAAGATGACGAAAACAAACTGGTTCACCGCGACAGCAACGGCGTAGTACTACAACATGGCGATTCTGTTGTTTTAATCAAAGATCTTAAAGTTAAAGGTTCAAGTATGGTTGCCAAACAAGGAACTGCCGTTAGAAACATCCGTTTAGATCACGAAAATGCTGAATATATTGAAGGAAAAGTTGATGGACAACAGATTGTGATTATTACACAATATGTCAAAAAAATATAATTTTTTTTTAGTAGCAAAGGTACAGAGTTACAAAGTGACAAAGGTTTCTCTCTTAAACCAAAATAACATGAAACTAAACAAAAAAGCTGTTCAATAGAACAGCTTTTTTTATGATAGTGAAATAAAGTTCAAAAAACTTTGTCCCTTTGTAACTCTGTACCTTTGAACCTTAAAAAAATTATTTCTGGAATAATTTATTGATTTGATCTTTTACGAATGGCTCAGAAACATTATTTGTATCAGCGTCTCTTTCTTTGCTTGAAACCATGAACTGTACAGTTGCTTTGTCCGGAACTACATTTGAAGTATAGTGTAACCAAATGTAATTGTTTGGTAATTCTAATTTGATATCATACAAAGGTGTTGCAGTAAATCCTCCAACAATAATGCTGTAAAGGTTGTTGTATGCATTATCAATGTTTTTGAATGAAAATTTTCTTAGGTTTGAAGAATCCTCATCATTTTGGACAATAGTATAATACACCGTGTACTCATCTCCAATTTTTTGGATGTAATTGTTATTTACTTTTCCTAATTTCTCAACAGGAACTGTTTCCAGAACCTTAACTTGGGCAAACGACACAAAGCTAAAGAACAGAACGGCAATGGTAATAATGTTTTTCATAATGAATTTGGGGTTTACAATTTTACTGTAGCAAAAAAACATAGAAATATTGAAAAAACACCTATCAAATCATTATTTTTTTAACATAAAATTGTAAAACTTAGCCATCCAAACCTAAAACACTGAAATACAAATAAATAAATCTAAAATCTAAAATCAGTACTTCCCTCTTTTCTCCTCCTCTACTTTTTTAATGACATTTCGGGCCACTTCAATTTTAAACTTCTTGCCTTTCATTTTTTCATCTTTGATATTTTTCAAAAGGTCTTTTACTTTATTAAATTTTACCGCCGCAAACGAAACAAAATCTTTTACTTCAATTAATCCTAAATCCTCTTTTTCCAGTTTCCCTTTTTGAGAAAAGAAACCTACAATGTCAAATTTATTTAGTTTGGTTTTCTTTCCGCCACTGATATAGATAGTTTGAAACTGAGGCGGATTTGGCAAGGAAACTTTTCCCTCCACATCCAGGACTTCCATTTCATAATCAATATAATCCAATTGTTTTTCACTTTCGTGAATGATAATATACGCCGTTCCCGTTGCCTGCATACGGGCTGTACGTCCGTTACGATGTGTAAATTCGTCTTCTTTTAATGGCAAATGATAATGAATAACGTGTTTCATTTCCGGAATATCCAAACCTCTCGCAGCCAAATCGGTTGTAACTAAATAGGTCACACTTCCGTTTCTAAACTGAATCAAAGCACGCTCACGCTCTTCCTGATCCATTCCGCCATGATAATAAACCGAATAAATTCCTTTTTCGTTTAAAGTATCGCTGATTCGTTCTGCAGCATCACGGTGATTACAGAAAATAATAGCCGATTCTGATTTCAGTGAACAAATTAAATTGAACAAACTCTGTAATTTATCTTTGGCTGGCGAAAGAACCATTTTCATCGAAAGGTTCTCTTTTTCCTCTTCCTCCGGAATAAAGTCTAAAACAGTCGGATTTACAACTCTGGTATATTTTGGAATCTCAATATCAGATGTAGCCGAAACCAAAACTCTTTTGTTTACTTTGGCTAATCTTCCAATAATGAAAGACATTTGCTCATGAAACCCTAACTGAAGCGATTTATCAAACTCATCCAGAATCAAAGTCTGAATTTTATCAGTTCTGAAAGTTTCCCTGTCAATATGATCGGCAATTCTTCCGGGCGTTCCAATTAAAACCGCCGGCGGATTGCTTAAATTTTTGATTTCAGTATCAATCGAATGTCCGCCATAACAAATATTGACTTTGTATGGCGTTCCCATTTTTTTCCAAACCTGTTCAATCTGCAATCCTAATTCGCGGGATGGAACCAAAATCAGACATTGCACTGATAAAATTTCCGGTTGTAATAATTCTAAAACAGGAAGCAAAAACGCCAGTGTTTTTCCGGATCCCGTTGGAGAAAGTAATAAAACGTTATTATCGTGTAGAATTGCATCTTTTGCAGTTTCCTGCATTTCGTTTAGGCTTTCAATTCCTAAATTCGAAAGTATGTCGTTGGAATGGTGTTTTTTATTCATTTTGCAAAAGTAGGTAAAAAAGTTGTTTCAAGTTTTTCTTGTTTGCGGTTTCAGGTTTTTATTCGCAATCCGGATAGTTATCGGGAGCTAAGTTTTTTTATTTTTGATTGGATTTGGCTATTGATTGCCTGATTTTTTTTAACGCAAAGTGCGCTAAGTTTTTCTTAATTTTGATTGGGTTTGCCTTAGATAAGAACGCAAAGCTGTGCGCTAAGAACTTTGTCAAAGTTTTAAACTTTGACAAAGTTGAATCTCAAAACCTTTTTACTTTAAAAATTATGACATACAAACTTTTTCTTGACGATATAAGAGATGTAAATATGGTTTACAAGAATCTCACTAACAGTGATTTTGTCATAGTTAGAAATTTTGAGGATTTTAAAACTGTAATTATAGCAAAAGGATTACCTAATCTAATTAGCTTTGACAATGATTTAGGACTTGATGAAAATGATAATGTCGCCGAAGATGGTTACGCTTGTGCCAAATGGCTGGTTTATGAATCTGGAATTGATTTACAAAATTTAAAATTTAATGTACATTCTGCAAATCCTGTTGCCAGCCAGCAGATTCAGGGTTTACTTGATAATTATATTAGATATTTGAGATTACAATAGTATAGATTCAGAATCTTTGCCAGTAAAAAAATAACTATAAAAAGCAAGAATGATTTTCTTTGCGGGCACGGATTGCAAATCCGCGCTATCGGATTTACAGAATTTAAAATTTAATGTACATTCTGCTAATCCTGTTGCAAGTTTACAGATTCAAAGTTTACTTGACAATTACATTAAGCATTTAAAAAGTTAAAAAAATCAGCAAACTTAAAATGAAAAAAATAATTTTATTTATATTCTTTAATGTCCCTTATTTAATTCATTGCCAAGAGAAACCAATTGATTTAAAATATAAACAAGAAACTAAATTACTTCTAAACTATATTCTTAAAAATTATTTAGAAACCAATACAGTTATAGAAAAAAAAGCCAGCAGAGTTAATATACAAGATTGTCCTTCAACTTATGAATCTCCTATTCTATATAATAATGAAAAAGAGTACGTAGTAAAGTGCATTAATAATCCTAAAATTTTATATTGGCAAAAAGAGTATTTCCCAAATCTTAAAATTATAGAAAACGAAAAGATTGATAGTGTCTTTAATAATGCAAATAATGGCTGGAATGAATTTCATAAATCATACGGACATTCTCTAACCTCATTTTCTTCTCCAATTTTCCTTAGAAATTACCAAATTGCTATCATTAAATTTTCCATTACATCCGATTCACTCGCAGGTTATGGATTTGAAGCTGTTTTCACAAAAAAAGATAACGATTGGGTGATTAGCGCGTGCAGTTGGGATGATTAACCCCCGCTAGCGCGAGCGTCCCGCTCGTGAACACAATCTAAATCAATACAGTAAACGGACACGAGCGAGACGCTCGCGCCAGCGACAATAAACCAAATTAAAAAGCCTAATAAAAAACAAATTTTATTAGGCTTTTTCAAATTGTAAAAAGAACAACTATTTATCCTTCAATATCTTCTCCAAATACTCCACTTTATCTTTTTCAGCTTGAATTAAACGTTCATAAAGCTTTTTATTTTCTTCGTAAGATTCTATTAATTTATCTAATGGATTGAAATTACAATGATTATTAAATGTTCCAGCACTTTGATCTGTAAAATTATTGAAATAATTAATTGCCGCTTCGTCCGAAAAATTTTTCAGCGCTTCAACACTTACTCCTAGAGCTTTTGCAATTTGTTTTAGCTTTTCATCATCTATCGTTTCGCTGTTTTCTAAAGCAGATATCGCCTGTTGGTTTGTTCCTAAAGCCTGAGCCAAAGCTTCTTGCTTCATGTCACGAAGTTCACGAATTCGGCTTATTTTTCGCCCTATATGGCTTGGTTTTGCAAGTGCGCTCATAATTCAAAATATTACTTATTAAACAAAAATACGATTTTTGAGACATGAATAACTAAAAATAAAAAATTATACCAGCTCAAAAAATCAAATAACAAACATAAAATTAATTACTATTTTTCTGACTTCTTCTAAAAATTATATATTTGGGAAACACCAATAATTATCTAATCAATACAATGAGAGCCAAAAATATTGATGAATACACCATTTTTAAAGTTCTGTATTCTTTCTTGTTCGACAAACAAAGTCACAGATGGATACAAAAAGAAATTCTGGGTATTCCTGCCAATGCAAACGGAGGCGGATATGTTACTATGGATATTCTGCACCATTTTAATATCAGAAATGAACACAAAGGTTTGCTAAGCAAAGATTACAGCAACATTTTGGTTTTAGATGAAAATGCAAGACAGCTTATTGAAAGTTTTATCGAAACACGAAGCGAAGCCAAAAACCTCATTGAAAGAAAACCAATAAATCCGAATAAAAAGGATACAGAAAGAAATGCAACAGTTAAGGTAAGAGTATATCAGGATGTTTTAAAAGAATACTTACTGGAAAACTACAATCATAAATGTGCCTTTTGCGAAATTGATCAGCCCGAATTATTAATTGCAAGCCATATTGTTCCCTGGAGTATCGATAAAACGAAGCGTTTAGAGCTAGAAAATTGCATTCTTTTGTGTATAATGCATGATAAATTGTTTGACAAAGGCTTTATAACGCTAAACGAAAACGATGTTCTGGTTTCTAAAAAACTAAAACAAAGTGTAAAATGTCATACTACAGCTCTTTCTTTTAGAAAACCATTACAAAATCCTCCTAAAATTGAATATTTGAAATGGCACCAGGAGTTCATTTTTAAAAAATAGTCTGTTACACAACTTTTATATTTAGCTACTATTTTTCTCACTTATTTTAAAAATCCTATATTTGAAAAGATCAATTTTATAATTCTAAAAAATCATCAGGAAATGGGACTATTCAACAATCTTTTTAAAAAGAAAGAAGAAAACACAGAATCAACTACTAATCAACAAAATAACAGTAAACACTTTGTATCTGAAAATGATTTTTTAGAAAAATATGGCGCTTTGGCTTTAGAAAAACAAAGAAATCTTTTTGAAATAACGGGCGGACTTTCCTGGAATGTTGACATGGATAAAGAAGAAATAACTTTTGGAGACAATCTAACTTTTCCAATGCAGGTTTTGGGTTCCTTTTCGCATTCTTCTGAAACCTGGCTTTGGCTTTGGGAAAATAAAGCGGGCGGTTATGCAGAATCTGTAATGAAACAGGCACTTTTATTGAAACAATATGGAGAAGAAAATAATATCGATTTACTAACCGTTGGAAAATTTGACGCCGTTCCGAATGATTTACATTTAATTGGAATGATTGCAACCGAAATGTTTGACGGAAGCGGTTATTATCTTGGAAATTACGGTCAGGGAACAATGGTTGTTACCATTAAATCTGATAGAATTGATAAAGTTGAAAGCGAAGAATTCTCCAGAATTACAACTGTTTTTCCAGAATTGATTTCGACATTTGAAATTCAGAATCATAAAAATGCTTTTACCCATTATCTTTCTCAAAAAGGTTACGAACTGACTTCAAACGGAAATGAAATTAAAGCAGAAAAAAATGGAAATACCATTAATGCTGTTTTTAATGAAGATAATCTTTTGACAAATCTAAACGGTAATAATTCTTAAGATTCTAAACATTCTTTTAGAACTGATTGCCCGCGTGAGGGATAGAAGTTAGCTACCGAAGTAGCGCGGATAGCCCGACAGCAATAAAAAAAAGACCCAATGAACGCAAAGTTGATTGGGTCTTTTTTTTATTGGTGGCACGCCCTAATTTTTAAGATTCTGAGGTGCTAAGGCTCTAAGATACTAAGTTTTTTTAAATGCTGGATCTAAGATTCTAGGTTTTCTTTTTTTGTCTTGAAATCTACTGGAACGCTTTTATCTTCTTCGAATAACAATTTGATGTTTTCGTAGGAGTTTTTAAGAGCTTCTTTGATTTGTTCCGGGTTTAGCCAGGCTACTTTTTCAATTCCTTCTTCTAATTGTCCGTGTGGTGTTCCTTCAAAATCAGACTGCATTTCGAACCAATGCGTGATTTTAAGTTTGTATTTTCCGTTGCGTTTAAAGATATGATACGTTTTTTGAAGTTTATTCGTTATCCTTAACTGATTTACTCCGGTTTCTTCTTCGACTTCGCGCATTGCAGTCGTTTCAATGTCTTCTCCCTTCTCTATTCCGCCTTTTGGTAAGTCCCATTTTCCGTTTCTAAAGATAAACAGAACCTCTCCTTTCTTATTATAGACAAAGCCTCCGCCCGCTTTATTCACAGGGATTTTGGCTTTAAGGGTTTTCATCATTTCACTTTCGTCGGGATGATATAGAATAGCTTTTTGAATTTTATTTTGAAAAATTTTTATGATAAGCTGTTCGATATCAATACTCTCCAACAAGAACAATTGGAAATCTGTTTCCTTTGAGATTTCATTTGTCAAAAAAAGTGGTTTGTCGTTTACAAAAACTTTATACATTTGTACTATGATTTTTAATAAAGATACTGCCGAAAAAACAGCCGAATTGCTTTTGCAAATAAATGCAATTAAATTGAATCCCGAAAATCCTTTTACATGGGCTTCTGGTTGGAAATCCCCTATTTACTGTGATAATAGGTTAATTCTTTCATTTCCGAGCATCAGAAACTATGTTCGTGATGAATTTGCTAAAAACATCGAAAAACAATTTGGAAAACCTGATGTGATCGCTGGTGTTGCTACCGGAGCCATTGGAGTTGGAATTTTGGTTGCCGAGAGTTTAGGTCTTCCGTTCGTATACGTGCGTCCGGAACCGAAAAAACACGGTAGACAAAACCAAGTGGAAGGTTTTTTACAAAAAGGACAAAATGTGGTAGTTGTAGAAGATTTAATTAGTACCGGAAAAAGCAGTTTAATGGCTGTGGAAGCTTTAAGAAGCGAAGGTGCGAACATTAAAGGAATGGCAGCTATTTTTACTTACGGTTTTGGTGTTGCCGAAGAAAATTTTAAAGAAGCGAATATTGATTTATTTACTTTAAGCAATTACGAAAACTTATTAGACTTAGCAGTTCAAAAACAATATATTACAGAAGACCAGCAATCGACTCTGTTAGAATGGAACGAAAGTCCATCAACATGGGGACAGGAATAGATTTTAGATTTTAGATTTTAGATTTTAGATTTTAGATTTTAGATTTTAAAGTCGCTTTGCTCCTTTTGGAATTTGGGATTTAAAAAATTGGGATTTTATTTAAAGTTTTAGCTTTGCGAACTTAAATTAAGGTCAAAGTAAATAAAAAAACCTTGCGCCCTTTGCGGTAAAAAACATTTGCAGTAAACATTTGCGGTAAAAAATAAAAAAACAAAAAACAATATGAACTTAGAAAGTCCAAAAGTTACTGTTCAGAAATCAGCTCAGGATTTATTTGATCAACTGACTGATGTCAAGAATTTCGAAAAATTAATGCCGGATAACATCGCTAAATTTGAAGTAACTGGCGAAGATGCTTTTATTTTTGGATTGAAAGGAATGCCTGAAATCAAATTAAAAATGAAAGAAAAAACAGCTCCAAACAAAATTATTTTAGGCGCTGCAAGTGATAAACTTCCGTTTACACTAACTTCAAACATTGACACTATTTCTGATTCAGAAAGTGCGGTTCAATTGTTCTTTGAAGGCGAATTTAATGCAATGATGGCTATGATGGTTAAAGGTCCAATCAGTAAGTTCATTGAAACTTTAGCAAACAATATGAACAAATTATAATGGCAAATTGTAAATTGTGAATTATAAATAAAAGCCTGATTTAACGATCAGGCTTTTTTTGTTATTGCCACGAAGACGCTAAGGCACAAAGTTTTTTTCTCGCAGATTTGGCTGATTGAGCAGATTTATTTTTCCCAAAGACGCGAAATCGCAAAGATTTCATAAATACCTTAGACGGACTGCAGTACGTGTCTACAGAAAATCTTTGTGCCTTAGCGCCTTTGTGGCAAAAAAAGCAACTTAGTAAAGCATTTTTACTTCCTTAATCTCAAACTCCGCAATAGAATCATCTTCTAATAGAACCTGCAATTTTCCAATTGGAGAAACGCCTTGAATGATTCCCATGAAATTTTGGTCCTTTAAGTTTTTAAAAGGCATTGGAACTCCTTTTTTAAACAAAGAATTAAAATACTTTTCCCATAAATCTTTGGCAGAAGTCTGCCACAATTCAATGTTTTCTTTTATTTGATCAACGATTAAAAAAGCGATTTCTTCCTTATCAAAAGATTTACCTGAAATTACGGCAAGAGAAGACGCAGTGGGCAATTCGGTAAAATCGGTTTGATTGACATTAATTCCGATTCCGACAACTGACACGATTCTGCCATCACTTTTGATGGTGTTTTCAATTAATATGCCAACTAATTTCTTATTGTATGACAGAATGTCGTTTGGCCATTTTATACAGATATCAGGAATATTTAAAGATTTTAAGACTTCACTGACCGCTAAAGAAACTACAACGCTCAAATTAAAAACCTGCTCATTATCAAACAGAAAATCTTTCACCAATACACTCATAATTAAGTTTTTACCAATTTCAGACTTCCACTTCCCTCCCATTTGTCCTTTGCCTTTTGTCTGATTTTCAGCTGTTACCGCGGTAAAATTCTCCAGTTCATCCTGACTTGACAAAGCTTTCAGGAAGTCATTTGTTGAATCTATGGCATCGAGTTTGATTAGTTTCATTAAAACAATTTAAATAACTTAATTTAATATTTTGTTAAGGATCAAAAATAATCACAAAATTTGGTAACTTTACAAATTCACATATAAAATAATTCATGGCGAAAAAGACGATTAATAATGATGTTCTACTGGCGAACATAATCAAAGGGATTGAGGAAGTAAAAGGAAATGATATTGATATTCTTGACTTAAGAGAAATAGATACTGCTGTTTGCGACTATTTTGTTATTTGCAACGGTAGTTCCAATACCCAAGTTAACGCCATCGTAAACTCAATTCAAAAAACAGTATCAAAAGACTTAAAAGATAAGCCTTGGCACGTAGAAGGAACCGATAACGCCGAATGGGTTTTAATGGATTATGTACACATTGTAGTACACGTTTTCCAGAAACACATTCGCGAATATTACAACATCGAAAGCCTTTGGGGCGATGCCAAAATCACTACAATCGAGAACAAATACTAAAGAAACTTTCACTAAATGGCTAAAGATAATAATCCAAATCCGAATAAATTTAAAATAAGTCCTTGGTTAATATACACCGCAATACTTTTAGTTTTTTTATTCATAAGTTTTGCCACAGGAGGATCGAGCTTAAGCGAACCAGCTCAATTAACTTCTTCTAAATTCAATACACTTTTAGAAAAAGGCCAGATTGACAAAGTTATTGTATTCAATAAAGCTGAGGCTGAAGTATATTTAAATGCTGCGGCTCTTAAAGACCCGGCTAATAAAAAAGTAGCTGAAGATATTTTCAAACAACCAAACAAAGGTCCACATTACACTTTGGAAATTGGTAACGATCAAATCTTTCAGACTAAACTGGAAAAAGCAGTTAGCGAAGGAAAATTAAAAGATTTCAACTTCCTTCAAAAAAATAACTGGAGCGATATTTTAATCAGCTTACTACCTATCATCATCATTGTGGGTGTATGGATCTTCATTATGCGTAAAATGTCTGGCGGAGGCGCTGGCGGAGGTGGACAGATTTTCAATATCGGAAAATCTAAAGCTAAATTGTTTGATGAGAAAACAGATATCAAAACGACATTTAAAGATGTTGCCGGTTTAGAAGGAGCTAAAGAAGAAATTCAGGAAATCGTTGAATTCCTTAAAAACCCTGAAAAATACACGAATCTTGGAGGTAAAATTCCAAAAGGAGCTTTATTGGTAGGTCCTCCTGGAACAGGTAAAACTTTATTGGCAAAAGCTGTTGCCGGTGAAGCTCAGGTACCTTTCTTCTCTTTGTCAGGTTCTGATTTCGTAGAAATGTTCGTTGGAGTTGGTGCTTCACGCGTTCGTGACTTATTCAAACAAGCAAAGGAAAAATCTCCTGCTATTATCTTCATCGATGAGATTGATGCTGTTGGTAGGGCGAGAGGAAAAAGCAATATGTCAGGCGGAAACGACGAAAGAGAAAACACTTTGAACCAATTACTAACAGAAATGGATGGTTTTGGTACAAACTCTAACGTAATTGTTTTGGCTGCAACCAACAGAGCCGATGTTTTAGACAAAGCTTTAATGCGTGCCGGTCGTTTTGACAGACAAATTTTTGTTGACTTACCGGACATTCGCGAAAGAGCAGAAATCTTTAAAGTTCACTTAGCTCCTATTAAAAAAGTAGAAGGTCTTGATTTAGATTTCTTAGCCAAACAAACTCCGGGATTCTCTGGTGCAGATATTGCCAATGTTTGTAACGAAGCCGCCTTAATTGCTGCACGTAATAACAAACCTGCCGTAGACAGACAAGATTTTCTTGATGCTGTTGACAGAATCATCGGTGGTTTGGAAAAGAAAAATAAAATCATTACTCCGGAAGAAAAAAGAGCAATTGCTATTCACGAAGCAGGTCACGCTACTGTAAGCTGGATGTTAGAGCATGCTGCACCGCTTATCAAAGTAACTATTGTGCCTCGTGGACAAAGCTTAGGTGCTGCGTGGTATTTACCGGAAGAAAGACAAATCGTAAGAACAGATCAAATGTTAGACGAAATGTGTGCTACTATGGGCGGTAGAGCTGCTGAAAAAGTAACTTTCGACAGAATTTCTACCGGTGCTTTGAGCGATTTAGAGAAAGTAACACGTCAGGCTCGTGCAATGGTAACAATTTACGGTTTGAATGATAAAATCGGAAACGTTACTTATTACGATTCAACAGGTCAAAGTGAATACAACTTTTCTAAACCCTATTCTGATGAAACGGCAAAAATTATTGATGCTGAAATTTCAGAGTTAATCGAAGGACAATACCAAAGAGCAATTCAGATATTAGAAGAAAACAAGGACAAGCTAAACCAACTTGCTGATATCCTGATTGAAAAAGAAGTAATCTTTAAAGATGACTTAGAAAACATTTTCGGAAAACGTACTTTTGATAAAAACTTAGAAGAAGTAGTTTCATAAATAATTACGAAAAACGTAATAAATTTTTAAAATCTTAATTCAAAATACCCTTTTGAATTAAGATTTTTTTATCTTTGAACGTTTTCAATTAACATGTAAAGTATTTCATATAAAAAATGAATTTTTTCAAAAAAATATTTGGTTCGAGTGAAGCCCCTTCTGATGAAGAGAACGAAAGCGAATATGCAGGTACCTCTGCGCAGAACAGTCATTTGTCTTTAGATGAACAATTTATTTTCAATTTTAAAAAAAATGGAGGTAAATTTCTGTACTGTGAAAACAAAAGTGAAGTTACTGAACAGTTTGAAAACATATTAGAGGAAAATGACTGGTTTGAAAAAGAGGCTTTATGCTATGAACCGTCTCTTTTTGGCTTATTAGAAGAAAACAAATTATTCTATATCGCACCTTCAAATCCAAGATTCTTATTAGCCAGCTGTGAGAACCTTATTGCTGATGAAGGTTCTATCTTATTTTCATCCAAACAAATTCGACAAAACAAACCAAACGAATTACCTGCAAATATTGTTATTATAGCTACAACAAGCCAAATCCTTCCAATGAAAAGTGACGGATTGAGCGCTATAAAACGTAAGTACGAGAGAGACTATCCTACCAATATCACTACAATAAAATATTTCGAAAAAGCGAAAGAAGAAGATTTTACGCAATACGGAAGTGTCGCCAAGAACCTTTATTTACTGCTTTTAGAAGATCTTTAAGATGAATGAAACGCTGAAGAGAACCATTTCTGGTGCTGTTTATATCGCTCTGTTACTAACCTCGATATTGTTTTCTACCGAAAGCTTTATTATCCTTTTTGGTGCTTTCTTAATCATTACGATTTATGAATTTTCTAATATCGTAAATCTAAACAAAGTCTTTTCTATAGTTTTCGGAACAATAGTTTATACTCTAATAACTCTTATCAGTCATTACAATAAACAAACAAGCAAATTCTTAAACGAATCATTTAATTCCAACATAAGTTTAGAAACCAACATCAAACAGCTTGATTTGGTTCTTTTAGCAATAACTCTTGTTGTTTCTGTAAAATGCATCATATTCTTATTTTATGATTCTGTTCAAAAAATAAGTACTTCTTCAAAATATTTATATCTGCTTGGCTATATTACCCTCCCATTTTTATTTATAGTAAAAATATCTTTTGGAACACATGATTATAATCCAAAAATTATTATTGGATTGTTTGTTTTGATATGGACCAACGATACTTTTGCTTATCTGGTTGGAAAATCAATGGGAAAACACAAATTATTTGAACGCGTTTCTCCTAAAAAAACCATTGAAGGCTTCCTTGGCGGAGTTGTTTTTGCTGCTTTAGCCGGTTTTTTAATCTCTAAATTTTACATACAACCTAAAGCTGAATTCAGTAATATGTCTATTTTAATATGGACTACAATCGCATTAATCGTTAGTATTTTTGGCACTATCGGAGATTTGATTGAATCCAAATTTAAAAGAATTGCAGGTGTAAAAGACAGTGGTTCCATAATGCCGGGCCACGGAGGCATACTAGATCGATTAGATAGTGTTATATTTGTAGCACCCATTATATTTTTATTTTATCAAATTTTATATTATGTTTCATAAAGAAGGAGGCCCGTCCATTTTATTAGGTGTAGTTTTTACTGTTGTTGTCGTTTTATTAGCTGACAAATTTATTGATATCTATTGGCTGAGAACTGCTCTTCAGATTGCTGCATTAGTAATTCTGATTATCATTTTACAATTCTTTAGAAACCCTAAAAGAATTGCAATTAGAAACATTGATCATATTCTTGCTCCTGTTGATGGAAAAGTTGTGGTTATTGAAGAAGTTTATGAAGGAGAATATTTTAAAGATAAACGTTTACAGGTATCCATTTTTATGTCACCAATCAATGTGCATGTAACACGTTACGCCATGGATGGAATCATTAAATTCAGTAAATATCACCCGGGAAAATTCCTTGTTGCCTGGCATCCAAAAGCAAGTGAAGAAAATGAAAGAACTACCGTAGTTATTGAAAACGAGACTTTTGGCGCTATTTTATACCGTCAAATTGCAGGAGCATTGGCCCGTAGAATTGTTAATTATGCTAAAGAAGGAATGCAGGTTGTTCAGGGAACTGATGCCGGTTTCATTAAATTTGGATCGAGAGTAGATTTATTTTTACCTTTAGGTACGCCAATCAACGTTGAATTAAATCAAAAAGCGATTGGAGGAAAAACTATTATTGCTACAAAAGCATAAATGACTGAAAAAGACTTAGATACTCGCTTTGCAGAAGCTGTAGAAATTGCCATGACAATGACTCAGGCTTCACTGCCGCAAGATGTGCAGTTAAGACTTTACGCTTTTTACAAACAGGCTACTTTTGGAACAGCGGTCTACAATCATTCTGAAAATTTTGATTTAAGAGATGCCTTTAAAACCAATGCCTGGATGCAAATTAGTCATATGTCTGTTGACGAAGCAAAAGAAAATTACATCGAGATCATTAATTCATTAACGTCAAAATAAAATATTATGAAGAAAAACGTTGTTCTTTTTACTGCTTTAGCTTCATTTTTACTATTATTTTCCTGTAAAGAAGATAAGCTGACTGAAGTAGTTGAGGTACCTCTTCCAACCAAAGAAGAAAAAATCACTATTGGTTCGCCTAATGATGTAAAAGCAGATCCTGGTTCTTTTGAAATGACAAAATTACCATTTGCTTACGATGGTCTTTCACCAGCGATAAGATCTTTGACTATGGAAACGCATTATTCAAAACACTATCTCTCGTATACCAACAATTTCAACAAAGAAATTGTATCAACAGACTTTGAAAATATGCCGATTGAGGACATTTTAAAAAAGATGGATCTAAACAATGCTAAACTTCGTCAAAATGCGGGAGGATATTACAATCATACACTTTATTTCAATGTTTTAACCCCAAAAGAGCAGACTCCAAAAGATACTCTTGCAGGTTCTATCAATAAAGAATTTGGTTCTTTTAATAATTTAACGAATCAGTTTAAGGCACAGTCAGAAAAACAATTTGGTTCCGGATGGGTTTGGTTAGTGGTGGATCGATATGGTAAACTTCAAATTACAACAACTCAGGATCAGGATAATCCGCTGATGAAAAATGCCTTGATTCCAGGAACTCCTATTTTAGCAATTGACCTTTGGGAACATGCCTATTATTTAGATTATCAAAACCGAAAAGGAAGTTATATTGACGCTTTTTATGAACATATTAATTGGGAAAAAGTAAACGAATATTACGTTGAAGCTCTAAAAAAAGTCAAAAAAGTATAGAAAAGAAGCTGGTACGAATTAAGTATCAGCTTTTTTTTATACCTTAATGGTAACTCTAGACACGAAAACATGAAAGACATTGCCAATCGTTTTATAGAAAATCCATTATTATCGCCATCTGATTTACCTCCTAGCAGGGAAGGCTTAGAAATTACCTGTCTCTTAAATCCTGGTGTATTTCAATTTCAAAATAAAACCTGGCTGGCGGTAAGAGTCGCTGAAAGGCCAAAACAAATGGAAAATAGTATTTCTTTTCCGATACTTACAGAAACAGGGGTAATTGAAATTGTAGAAATCTTTAAAGACCATCCTGAGTTAATTGCAACTGATGCAAGGGTTATTAATTATCAGGGAAATGATTACTTGACAACTTTATCCCACATTCGTTTACTCTGCAGCGACGACGGAAAACACTTTTACGAGCCCGAAAACTATCCTCATTTAGCTGGTGAAGGAATATTGGAAACTTTTGGAATTGAAGACTGTCGTGTTTCGCTCATTGAAGAAAAATATTATCTCACTTTCACTTCCGTATCTGAAAATGGTGTGGGTGTAGGTTTACGAACCACAACGGATTGGAAGAATTTTCAAAAACATGGAATAATATTTCCGCCCCACAATAAAGACTGTGCCATTTTTGAGGAGAAAATAAATGGTTTATTTTATGCTTTACATCGTCCGAGCAGTGTAGACATTGGGGGAAATTACATTTGGTTAGCTTCTTCACCAGATGGCATTCACTGGGGAAATCACCAATGTATCATTAAAACAAGGAAAGGAAATTGGGACAGCAAAAGAGTTGGTGCCGGCGCCTCTCCTATCAAAACAGAAAAAGGCTGGCTTGAAATTTATCATGGCGCAAATGAATTGCATCAATATTGTCTGGGTGCTTTTCTCTTAGATCTGGAAAATCCTGCAAAAGTGATTTCAAGAACCGAAATCCCAATTATGTTTCCCACAACAGATTACGAATTGAGCGGTTTTTTTGGAAATGTTGTTTTTACGAACGGACATATAACAGAACCCGATGGAGACACTCTGACTGTTTATTATGGTGCGTCGGATGAATTTGTTTGTGGCGCACAATTCTCAATACAAGAAATTTTTTCTCTTTTAAAAAGTGTTTAAAAATATAAAAACATGCCTGGAGAACATCTCTAAACATGTTTTTAATTTATATGCAAATCACTTTTATTTTAACTCTAAAATCAAAGATTCTGAAGATTGAATTGAAACCTTAACAATCCCCTCCCCGTTTTGAACTTTCAGAATATACGTTTTAGTTTTATACAACTGTTCGTTTAATTTGTATTCTCCATCTTTTAAATTCCATGCTGAAACAATAGATGAAGGAATTTTTAAATCAAATTCGCTTTCCTTCTCAGAAGAAAAATTAACAACAATAATCAATTTTTGTTTTTCTGACCAGCGAGCGTAAGAATACAATAACGCATCATAATTTGGATTTTGACGGTTTGCAGATTGAATTTCTTCAAAACTTCCCATCAAAGCACTGCTACTGATTGTAAAATTTAATAAACGCTTGTAAAAATCACGAAGTTCTTTTTCAGAATCAGACAATTGTCCTCCGTCAAATTTACCTTCATTCATCCATCTTTGATGATTTGGCACTCCGATATAATCAAAAATTGAAGTCCTGGTTGGTTTTCCAAAACCGGCATCTTCCTTTCCAGCCTCTCCCACTTCCTGACCAAAATAAATCATCGTGGGAGAAGTGCTTAATGTTGCCGATACTGCCATTAACGGCTTTCCTCTTTCCGGAGTACCTGCAAACTCTGAACTTGCCAAACGCTGTTCATCATGATTGTCTAAAAAATGAAGCATATGATGTTCAATATCCGTCATTCGATTTTGAATAGTCGTTAATTCATCCGGAGAAGATTTTCCACGAATAATATCTTTCAGTTTATCGTAAGTTTCTACTTTATCATACAAATAATCCATTTTACCTAAACGAATGTAATTGCGGTATTCATTTGGATTATAAACTTCTGCCAGTAAAAAGGCGTTCGGATTTTTCATTTTAATGGAAGAGTTCATATAACTCCAAAATTCATACGGAACCATTTCAGCCATATCGTAACGAAATCCATCTACTCCTTTTGCTGTCCAGTACAAAGCAATATCCCGGAATTTTTTCCAGGAATCCGGCACAACTTTATCCTGCCAAAAATCAAAATGCTCTTTGTACGATTTCTGATCAAAACCAGCAGGAAGTTCAGGAAAATCTTTAGTTCCGTCAGGGCGAATACCATAATTTACCTTTACCGTTTCATACCAGTCGTTTTGATCCGGTTTTACTTTTCTAGAACCATTCCCTGTCCATTTTGCAGGATTCTCATCAAATTTTCCATCAATAAGCACATTTTTTTCTCCGTTTAGCGGAATATCTCCATCCGGAATTTCAAAATGTTCTTTCGGAATATAGTAGAAGTTGTTATCCCGTTTGTATTCAACGTTTACATCATCATCTGCGCCAAAATCTTTTACACCTGGAGGATTCGATTTTCCTTCATATTTTCTCGCAATATGATTTGGAACAATATCAATAAGCACTTTTAATCCGGAATGATGTGTACGTTTTATCAATGCTTCAAATTCTTCCAATCTCTTAGCCGGATCAACAGCCAGATCAGGATTTACATTGTAATAATCCTTAACTGCGTATGGTGATCCCGCTCTTCCTTTAACCACTTCCGGATCATCATCAGAGATTCCAAAAGCAGTATAATCTCTTACCAAAGCATGGTGAGGAACACCAGTATACCAAATATAATTAACCCCTAAATCTTTTATTTCCTGTAAAGCTTTGTCTGTAAAATCATTAAACTTACCAACGCCATTTTCTTCAATGGTTCCCCAGGGTTTGTTGGTTTTGTTTTTATTTCCGAAAAGGCGTGTAAAAACTTGATAAACTACAACTTTCTTTTCTGCTGCAGCTTCTTTTTTTGCTGTACTCATTTTTAATTCTTGCGTTTTACATGCTGAGAACAGTACAGTTAACGTAATTCCAGCTGCAATTATTTTTTTACTTATCATATTTTGGATTACCTAATATAGCTTTTAAAATTCTAAATACCTCTTCAGGTTTTAAAAAACAATTTTCTAAATGTAGCTCATTTTTTAAAATTCAGATCATACTGTTTT
The DNA here is from genome assembly GCF_042686225.1 of Flavobacterium notoginsengisoli. Taxonomy (NCBI): domain Bacteria; kingdom Pseudomonadati; phylum Bacteroidota; class Flavobacteriia; order Flavobacteriales; family Flavobacteriaceae; genus Flavobacterium; species Flavobacterium notoginsengisoli. The sequence goes on along the minus strand of NZ_JBHUOT010000001.1, from coordinate 810,430 downwards.
CAGTTTACACCATTTTAGAGGCACAATAGCTCAACTACAACGTGAGAGTTCGTCGTTTTGTTGAAAAAATAAATTAAGTAAAATTTCTTAATTAGTGTGTTGATGACTAATTATAAATTAATCCTAATATCCACCATAGGTTCTAACCTTTTTTATAAATTTGACAAAAATTTAATCAGTTGAAGAAATCACTCTTTTTCATATTTATTTGTCTGTCATTTTTAAGCGTTCAATTCACTTTCGCACAAGCAAAAAAAAAGGTACAAACTCCTAAAACAATCGTCATCGAGAATGCTGATTATTCTGACGTAGACCAGGTTAATGCTCCAGATGCTCTTTTGCTAACAGGAAACGTAAAAATAAATCATGACGGAGTTGTACTTACGTGCAACAAAGCTTATTTTTTTCAAAAAGAGAATTATTTAAAAGCCTTTGGAAATGTACAATTAGTACAGGGAGATACTCTATTTTTAAACAGTAAATATGCAGAATATAGCGGAAATGTGAAAAAAGCTTTTGCAACAGGTGATGCCGTTTTAACTTCTCCTGATGCTACTTTACGAACCGATACGATAAATTTTGACAGAAATGTTCAGGAAGTTTTTTATAATACTAAAGGGACGATTGTAAACAAAGACAATACTTTAGTAAGTAAATCCGGCAGATATTATGTCGAACAAAAGAAATTTCAGTTTTTAACTGAAGTTACGATTACAAATCCTAAATACGTCATCAAATCTAATCATTTGGATTATTACAGTAATTCCGGACATACTTATCTTTTGGGCCCCTCAACCATTACAAGTAAAGCCAATTATATTTATACTGAAAAAGGATTTTACGATACCAAGAAAAATTTGGCTCATTTTCTACGGAAATCATATATCAAATATGATGACCGCCTTATAGAAGGGGACAGTCTTTTTTATAATCGAAATACTGAATTTGCGTCGGCAACCCGCAATGTAAAAATTACCGATTCGATTAACAAAGGAATTGTAAAAGGTCATTATGCAGAGCTTTACAAACTGAAAGATTCGATGTTTGTAACCAAAAGGGCGGTTGCAATTAATTTAGTAGAAAATGACTCCGTATACATTCACGGACAAAAATTAATGGTTACAGGAAAAGAAGGTGAAAGGATTTTGAGAGCGTATAAAAATGTCCGTTTCTTTAAAATTGATATGAGCGGAAAATGCGATTCTATCCATTCTGATTCTAAAAGTGCTTTGACTAAATTAATTGGAAATCCAATTCTTTGGAATGGAGAAAGCCAGATTACAGGAGATTTAATGCATTTGATTGGAGATAATGAAACCCGAAAAATTGATTCCCTTAAAGTCTTAAACAACACTTTTCTCATCTCCAAGGATACGCTCGGAACCGGTTATAACCAGGTTAAAGGTCTCAACTTATTTGGAAAATTTCGGGATGGAAAATTACATGATGTTGATGTCATCAAAAATACAGAAGTCGTCTATTTTATGCGAAATGACGCCAATGAACTAATTGGAATTAACAAAAATGTCAGCAGTAAAATCAATTTAATATTAGAAAACAATGCTGTCGAAACCATTACGTTTTATAATAAAGTAGACGGAGATATTTATCCCGAAGACGAACTCCCTGAGAATGCCCGAAAATTACGAGGTATGGTCTGGCGGGGCGATGAAAGAATAAAATCCAAAGACGATATTTTTACTGCCGAAGAAAACGAACTTAATGACAAACTGATAAAAGAAGGGAAAGACGAGGAAGAAAAAGGCAAAAATATTCCAATGAAAGTTCGAAAGGAAACATTGGATTATGACAAGAAGAAACCAACTGCGAAGCCTGTAATAACGCCTGTTACTAAAGAAAAGACAAAAACTAATAAATAGTTTTTAGTTTATATTTTAGATTACTTTATGATTTAGAAAAATTTTCTTTGAAAATATATACTTAATTCATTTAATCTTAACCCTGAAATTCAAACCTTATAATATCAGCATTTTTGCCACTTTAATTCTTAAAATAATTTTCAGTCACAGTCGCTGTTTGTATTCTTTTTAGGAATTAAAACAGTTAAGAATCTAAGTATAAAATTAAAACCTCAGTACCTTTGCAACTTTGAACCTTAAAAAGATGAATCCAGATTTTATAAAATACCAGGCTCAGACTTCTCCTTACCCACTTGGAATGGAAGTTTCGCATGCTGTTGGCTCTTACATATACGATACAAGCGATAAAAAATATTTAGATTTTGTTGCCGGAGTTTCTGCTTGTACACTTGGACATCAACATCCGAGGGTAAATCAGGCCATAAAGGATCAACTGGACAAATACTCTCATGTAATGGTTTACGGAGAATATTCGCAGAGTCCGGCGGTTCAATATTGCAAAATGATGGCTTCGCTCCTACCTGAATCGTTAAACAAAACGTATTTGGTTAATTCGGGAACAGAAGCTATCGAAGGTGCTTTAAAATTAGCCAAAAGAACCACAGGACGCAGTCAGCTTATTTCATGTCATAATGCTTACCACGGAAACACTATGGGATCAATGAGTGTTATGGGATTTGAAGAACGCAAACAAGCTTTCAGACCTTTACTGCCCGATGTTGATTTTATCACTTTTAACAACGAAGAAGATTTACAAAAAATAACTACCCGAACTGCCGCTATTCTTTTAGAAACCATTCAAGGAGGCGCAGGATTTATTCAACCTGAAAATAATTTTCTTCAAAAAGTCAAAAAGCGCTGTGATGAGGTTGGAGCTTTGATGATTGTAGACGAAATTCAGCCTGGCTTTGGGAGAACCGGAAAACTGTTTGGGTTTCAAAATTATGACGTCGTTCCAGATATAGTGGTAATGGGAAAAGGAATGGGAGGCGGAATGCCGGTTGGAGCTTTTACAGCATCTGCCGAAAGAATGGATCTTTTAACCGAAAATCCAAAATTGGGTCATATCACTACTTTTGGCGGTCATCCTGTCATTGCGTCAGCCTGCTTAGCTACTTTGCAGGAATTAACTGAAACAAATTTAATGGCCGAAACGCTTGAAAAGGAAAAACTCTTCAGATCGCTTTTGGTACATCCTTTGATTACAGAAGTTAGAGGAAAAGGATTAATGCTGGCAGCGATGACAGAATCTGCTGAAATTACCAACGAGGTCATTTTAAATTGTCAGGACAAAGGATTGATATTATTTTGGCTTTTATTTGAAGGATGTGCGATACGAATTACACCTCCTTTGACTATTTCAGAAGAAGAAATTAGAGAAGGTTGCGCGATTATTTTAGAGGTTATGGATGAAATAATGAAAAAGAATACAAAATAAAAACTATCCTAATTTTTATACCCTTCTAATTAAAATACCATTAGTTTCAACTTACTTTATATTTTGATGAAACTTTTCAGCATTAACAGAAAAACAACAAAATTGAAGTTAATCTCCTGACAATAAAAGAGATTTCTTCCCAAAACAGAATAAAAAACGCCATATATTGTTAATTAAATTGTTCAAAACAATTAATTTCCTATCCTTACAACAATTATATGGTTGCCTAAATTTATATCAGGCTAATTTCAAAAATACGAAGTATGCAATTAAGCAACGAAGAAGAAGATTATAACCTATCCCTATCCAAATTTGAGTCAATGTTAAAAACTAACAAAGTACTCTTTTTTGATTCTGAAGAATTCGAAGAAATTATTCTTCATTATTTAGACATAGGCAAGGCTAATTTAGCAAAAAAGGCCTTAAAACTTGCATTAGACCAACATCCAAAATCTACAGGCTTAAAATTAGTACAAGTAGAAATGTTGGTTTATGATGACAAACTCGATCTTGCTGAAAAGCTTTTGAATGAGTTGTATGCAATTGAACCTAATAACGAGGAAATCTACATCCAGAAAGCCAATATCTGTTCCAAAAGAGACCAACACGAGAAAGCAGTCGAACTGTTAAAAATCGCGTTGCAGTACACTGATGATTATGCTGATGTGTATAACTTAATCGGAATGGAATATCTTTTTATGGATAATCTCGAACTGGCAAAAGAGAATTTCATCAAATGTCTTGAAGAAGATTTAGAAGATCAATCTGCTCTTTATAACGTAGTGTATTGTTTTGAATTTTTAGATCAAAACCAAGAAGCTATTGTCTATCTTAACGAATATATCAACAGAAATCCGTATAGCGAAATTGCATGGCATCAGCTTGGACGTCTTCATTATGGCGTAAAAGAATATGAAAATGCAATTCGAGCATTTGATTATGCAACGTTGATTGATGACGAATTCTTAGGCGCTTTTATGGAAAAAGCAAAAGCTTATGAACGTCTAAAAAAATACAACGAAGCGATTGAAAGCTACAACAGAACAATAGAACTAGACGACGCAACATCTTACGCTCTTCTTCGAATTGGAAAATGTTACGAGAAACTTGGGAATTTAGCGAAAGCGATTCAATACTATAACCAGACTGTTCATGAAGATCCGCTTTTAGACAAAGGATGGATTGCGATAACAGACTTTCATCTTCGCCAGAAAAACTATCAAAAAGCATTGTTTTTTGTCAATAAAGCACTGGCAATTGACAATCAAAATCGTTTGTACTGGAAAAGATACGCTACAATCAACAAACACATGAATTTCTTTGAAGAAGCCGAATTCGGTTTCAGAAAAGCGGTTGAGTTTGGAGATTATGCATTAGACACTTGGTTATACTGGGTTGATATTCTACAGTTTTTAGGAGAATTTGAAAGTGCTATTCAGACTTTGCTACAAGCATCAGAATATTTTCCTGAAGAAAATGAAATCGAATATCGTTTAGCTGGATTGTATTTCATGATTCAAGACACCACAAAAGCTAAATTCCACTTAAGCAACGGCTTACGTCTTAATTTTGATAATTACATCTTAATTGAAGACTTGTTTCCTGTGGTTTGGTCAAAAAAAACAGTAAAAAATTATATAGAAAAACATCGTAAATAAGAATGGTTGATATTTTATTAAGAAGACGTTTTGGATTATTGGGACGCAACATTAGTTACTCTTTTTCAAAAGGTTATTTTACAGAAAAATTTAATAATGAAGTTTTTGCTGGTAACAGCTATGAGAATTTTGACATTTCGGAAATTAATTATTTCACAGAATTAATTAAAAACAATCCTGATCTAAAGGGATTAAATGTTACAATTCCGTACAAAGAACAAGTTATTCCTTTCTTAGATAAATTATCACGAAAAGCTACTTTAATTGGGGCTGTTAATACTATAAAATTTACTAAAAACGGTAAGTTAAAAGGTTACAATACTGACTATTATGGATTCAAGAAGTCTTTAGAACCACTTTTAGAACCACATCATAAAAAAGCCCTTATTTTAGGAACAGGCGGCGCCTCAAAAGGTGTTGCTTTTGCTCTTGATGAATTAGGTATCCCCTACACTTTTGTTTCCAGAGAAGCCAAAGAAAACATTATTGATTACGATTTGATCAATGCCACTACTTTTGATAATTTTCAAATTATAATCAATTGTACACCTGTTGGAACAAGTCCAAATATTGATGCTTGTCCGAACTTACCCTACGAGTTTTTTACAGAAAAACATATTGCTTACGATTTAATTTACAATCCGGCAGAGACTACATTTCTGAAATTAGCAAAAGAGAAAGGTGCTGTAATAAAAAATGGACATGACATGCTAATTTTTCAAGCTGAAAAAGCCTGGAAAATCTGGAACAAATAAAAAGAAGTAAAAAATAAAATGTTAATGTATTTTTTGTATTTTTAAATCACTTATTAACAAGTGGTTATGAGAAAAATACAAGTACTTAGCATTTTATTTTTTTTATTTCACAATCTTCTTTCAGCTCAGGAAAACGATACCTTAGAAAGTCCTTTCTCTGAGCCTCGTTATCACTATTTTCTAAAAACCATTATTCTCTTCGACGAATATTTAGATACTGATAATGGCTCTTTTAACACTACTCAAATTCGTGTTTTGCTACCAATTGGAAACAAAGCCTGGAACTTGCGTTTTGATCTTCCTCTGGTTTCAGCAAACACTAATTCGATAAACAAAACCGCAATTGGAGATGTGGGAATGGGAGTCAGCTATATTCCATACATGAAAAACAGTAACGGTTTTGCTTTAAGAACAAGAGTTTATGGGAATACAGCAGCAGATCCCAATTTTGGAACCGGAAAATGGGTTATTATGCCCGCTGTAATTTATGGAAAGTATTTATATAATAAAAAATTTCTTTGGCTATCCACGATGGAATATCAAACCAGTTTTGCTGGTGACGACAATCGAAATGATATAAGCGTTACTCTTTTTGAAAATGTAATTCTACATTTTTTTGGAAAAAACTGGGTCGCTGCAGATGTTGCCTTTAGATACAATGATATTATTGACGGATTTCAGAACAATGTCTTTGTCGAATTTGGACGAAAAATTACGCCTACAAATTTAGTTTACATACATCCCAGCGCAGGATTTGGTACAAACAGAACCTACAATTTTGGCATTGAAATGGGCGTTTTGATTCTTTTTTAAGAAAGAAAAAACAATAGAACTTTACTAATTTATATTTTTAAAGGAATAAAAGAATACAGATTCTAAATTTACAGATACTCCAGTGATTCAATAAAAAGTAATTCAACATAGTAGTGAATAAGGTGAAAGAACAAGAATTTCGTCGTAAAATACAGCATAATCAAGCGATTTATTTTGTAGTTAGAAACACCTTTACTATCTTTCGCACTGTTTAAAATAAAAACCTTATACATTTTAAAGATGTTAGAAGAAAAGAATGATAACCTGCAGGAAGCAGACGGAAAATCAGGAATCGAGATAAATGATTCTACAGCAAATGATGCAATTGAAACATCTGGTCCTGAAACTTTAGTTGATAATTCAGTTTCAGAAACTGAAATCTTACCAGATAACACTGACAATACCCATCAGGAAGCTTTGGATGTCATCACAAGTTCAAATGCGGCTGAGAGTGAAGACGAAACTTTAAAAGAACGTCATGACATTCCAATGCAGGATTACAATACATTCTCTCTGGATGCTCTTGTAGATGAATTAAAAAAACTGGTTAATACAGATAAAGTAATGTCTGTAAAAGATCATATTGAAGAAATCAAAAAAGCATTCTTACTACAGTACCACCATCTTTTAGAGGAAAAGAAAGAAGAATTTCTTGCTTCTAACCCTGATCCAAGCGAAGAATTCGAATATCATCTTCCATTAAAGCTAAAATTTGACGAATATTATAATATTTTTAGAGATAAAAGAAATGCTCATTTTAAACATTTACAGACGAATCTAAAAACCAATTTAGAAACTCGTCTGGCGATTGTTGAGGAATTAAAAGAACTCATCAATCCGCAGGAAAATATAAAAGACACCCTTAAGCATTTTAATGAATTAAGAGAAAGATGGAAAAATGCTGGTGCAATTCCTAAAGATAAGTACAATCATGTTTGGAACAATTACCATTTCCACGTAGAAAACTTCTACGATTACCTTCATTTAGACCGTGAAGCGAGAGATCTGGATTTTAAACACAACCTAGAACTTAAACAAAAAATAATCGCTCGTGTCGAAGAATTAGTAAATGATACTGACGTAAATAAAGCTTTCCGTGAATTACAGGATTTACACCGAATCTGGAAAGAGGAAATTGGACCTGTTTCTAAGGAACATCGTGATGCGATATGGAATCAGTTCAGTGAATTAACGAAAAAAATACACGATAAAAGAGAAGTGCTGTTCGAAAACCAAAGAGCTAACGAACAGCAAAATCTTGAAATTAAAAAAGAGATTATTTCTAAAATAGCTGTTTTAGGTACTGAAAAAGTAAATTCTCACTCTCAATGGCTAATACAAATCCAAAAAGTAGAAGACTTAAGAAATGAGTTTTTTGCAGCAGGAAAAGTCCCGTCTGAGGTTAACGAGGAAACCTGGGCCGCATTTAAAACTGCTGTTAGAAATTTCAATGCTTTTAAAAATTCTTTCTACAAGGATATCAAGAAAGATCAAAACGACAATTTAAATAAAAAATTAGCTCTTGTAACCAAGGCAAAAGAATTGCAGGAAAGTACCGATTTTCAAGCTACAACCCCTATAATGAAACAAATTCAGGAAGAGTGGAAACAAATTGGCCATGTTCCTAAAAAATATTCAGACAAAATCTGGAAAGAATTTAAAGATGCCTGCAACCATTATTTTGATAAATTAAAAGAACACAAATCTGAAGAAAACAGTGAAGAAGTAGCCGCTTTCGACAACAAAAAAGCCTACTTGGAAATCCTAAGAGCTTTTCAGTTGACTGGAGATCATAAAACAGATTTAGATGGCATAAAAGCACATATAGAAACCTGGAAAGGATTTGGAAAAGTACCTTTTTCAAGACGTCATATCGAAGGTAAATTCAATAAAATTCTGGATGCGCTTTTTGAAAAACTAAGCTTAAGCAAAAAAGAATCTGAAATGATGCGCTTTGCCAATCGTATTGATTCTCTTTCTGACAGCAATGACACACGTAAATTAGATAATGAAAAAATCTTTATTATGCGTAAAATTGAGGAAGTTCAAAATGAGATTTTCCAATTAGAAAACAACATTCAGTTTTTTACTAATACTAAAAACGCTAAAAAAGAGAATTCTATCGTTACTGAAGTTCGCAAAAATATCGCGATTCACAAAGAAAGCCTTGATGTCTGGAAAGATAAACTAAAACAACTAAGAAACTTAGGTCAGGAATAAGAACTGAGTTAAAACAAATTATGTAAAGGTGTAGTGAAAATATTCATTACACCTTTTTTGTTTGATTTTTTTACCGCAATCCCGATAGCTATCGGGATTGCGGTAAAATTCACTCCAAATCAAAACTTAACATTCTGATTAAATTCTATAAAACAATTCTGTAAAATATTGATTATATTTGATTCATCACATTATCTTTTGATAATCAAACTAATAACAACATTTTATTAATTTTAATACCACACAAATGAAATTTACTAGAAAAGCACACGCCAACTGGAAAGGAACCGGTATGGAAGGAACAGGAACAATAAGCACTCAAAGTACAACTTTAGATAACGCACAATTGTCTTTTAAAACAAGATTTGCAGATGGTGTAGGAACAAACCCGGAAGAACTAGTTGCAGCGGCACATTCCGGATGTTTTACCATGCAATTAAGCTTTTTACTGAATGAAGGCGGATTTACTGCAGATGATTTAACTACAGAAGCAACCGTTACTTTTGAAGATGGTTCAATAACCCTAATTCATTTAGATTTGAAAGGAAAAGTTCCTTCAATTTCTGCAGAGGAATTTACGGCTACCGCTAATAAAGCAAAAGAAATCTGTCCGATTTCTAAATTACTAAACACTACTATTACATTATCTGCTGAATTAATTAGCTAGAAAAAATTAAACATAAAAAAAACCATTCGATTTTCGCGAATGGTTTTTTTTTATAAAGAATTGACTTTATTACATTTTAGCTTTCAAAGCTTTAGCTTCAGCAGTCATTTCAAGAGCACTGTAAACACCTAATAATGTTTTAGAAACATCTTCGTTTTTAGGATCTAACTCGTTCGCTTTTTTAAGGTAAGGAATAACTCCCTTGAAAACACCTTCTCTTTGTGCTTTTAAAACATCGTAACGTTTCATATCTTTCGCAGAAGTACCTAATTTATTCATTTCATCAATGATCGGTTTTTCAGCCTCTAATTTTAATGCCGCAAGATTTAAGTAAGCATTTGTATAGCTTGGATTAATTTCAATTGCTCTTAAGTAGTATTTCTCAGCGTCTGCATTGTTTTTTGCACCTGAACTAATAACTCCTAAATTGAATACTAAATCAGCATTGTTTGGATCTTTCTCTAAAGCCTCACCAACCAATTTTTTGTACATATCAAAATCTTTAGTCTCAAGATATAAATTAGCTTCAGTTAAGATTAAAGAAGTATCTTCCGGATTTGCTTTTCTAGCGTCTGCGATTGCTTTTTTAGCTTCTTCAGTACGTCCTTTTTGAACTAAGATTAAAGCTAAATTTTTATAGATTTCGCCTCTTTTAGAAGGGATAGCTTCTGTTTTAGGTTTTTCGTGTGTACCTAATTTTACAGCCATATCTCTTTCTTTAGCATTAGCAAAGTTATCTTCGTTTCCACTAGCTTTATTTGAAGCTAAATACAAAGTACCTTTTCCAGAATAGTTCACTTTTTTCAACTCTTCATACATTGGTAAAGCAAGATCAAAATCTTGTGCATTAACCGCAGTTGAAGCAGCATAATACAAGTTAATTGTATCATTTCTGTCTAAGGCATAAGCATCATACAATTTTTTTGCTCCTTCAACATTTTTGTTTGACTGAGTATCAGCAATTGCAGAATTGATCAATTTTCCCTTGATATTGCTAATCGAAGTCGCTGCCTGAGTTGAATATTTCTGTTTTCCAGAAGTTTTTTCAATCTCAATCAATTTCTTGTAGTTCTCAGCAGCAGCAGTTAAATTTTTGCTTTCTTCTACTTTTTTATCAGCAAGTTCCAAATAAGCATTTCCTTTTACAAAATAAAATTGCGCCTGCTCTACGTCTTTGGCATTTGCAACCATATTTTCAGCATCATTTAAGATTGTAATTGCTCCTTGAGCATCTCCTCCTTTTAAAGCTTTTTCAGCACTTTTAATTTGATCTTTTTGTGCAAAAGAAGCCATAGAGATCAATAATGCTGAAGCAAGTATTACATATTTACTTTTCATAGTGATTTATTTGTATTTAAATTTCTTTTTATTCTATTTTAATTATTCTTCAGATTCTTCTTCTTCAGCATCATCTTCATCGTCAATTACTTCATCATCAGAATCATCGTCATCTTCTACTGGCCCATCATCTTCCAGTACTTCCAAATCCGGTTTAACTCTTTCGATTCCAGACTCAATTACATTTCCATCCTCATCAACAACTACTTCTTCAACATCATCTTTCATTACTTTTGTAACAGCAGCGATAGAATCTTTTCCTTTAAGATTAATCAATCTGACACCTTGAGTTGCACGTCCCATAACACGCAAATCTTCAATTGCCATTCTAATTGTTAAACCTGATTTATTAATAATCATCAAATCATCAGCATCTGTAACCGCATTGATAGATATTAATTTTCCTGTTTTCTCGGTAATATTAAGTGTTTTCACACCTTTACCTCCACGGTTAGTAATTCTGTAAACATCTTCTCCGTCTTCATCAACCAATTTCGTACGTTTTCCGTATCCATTTTCAGTTACCACTAAGATTTGAGATTCTGTAATATCATTTTTATCAACCGTAACCATTCCAATTACTTCGTCGGTTTCATCTTTTAAAGTAATACCACGAACTCCGGAAGCAGTTCTTCCCATTGGACGTGTTTTGGTTTCTTCAAAACGAACTAATTTTCCAGATTTAACCGCCAGAATAATTTGACTTTCTCCGTTTGTTAACTGAGCTCCAATTAACTCATCACCTTCTTTAATTGTAATAGCAGCAACTCCATTCACTCTTGGTTTAGAATATTTCTCTAAAGAAGTTTTCTTCACCTGACCTTGTTTCGTCACCATTACAAGATTATGTGTATTGATATACTCTTTGTCTTTTAAATCTTGCGTACAAATAAAAGCTTTTACTTTATCATCACTTTCAATGTTTACCAGGTTCTGAATTGCTCTTCCTTTTGCTGTTTTACTTCCTTCCGGAATTTCATAAACACGCATCCAGAAACATTTTCCTTTTTGCGTAAAGAACATCATGTATTGGTGATTTGTTGCTACGAACATATGTTCTAAGAAATCCTGATCTCTTGTTCCTGCACTCTTCTGCCCAACTCCACCTCTATTTTGTGTTTTGTACTCAGATAAGTTTGTACGTTTGATATAACCTGCGTGTGAAATTGTAATTACTACATTCTCATCTGCAATTAAATCTTCAATACTTACATCACCTCCAGAATATTCGATTTGAGAACGACGATCATCCCCATATTTATCACGAATTTCAGTAAGTTCTTCTTTAATTAAGTCGGTTCTTAAATTAACATCTGCTAATAAAGCTTTCAAATGCTCAATTAATTTCATCAATTCGTCGTACTCAGCTCTTAATTTATCCTGCTCCAGACCTGTTAACTGACGTAAACGCATCTCAACAATTGCACGAGCCTGAATATCTGACAATTTAAATCTCTCGATTAATTTTTCTCTTGCCTCATCAGTATTTTTAGAACCTCTAATTAACGCAATTACTTCATCAATATTGTCAGAAGCAATGATTAAACCCTCTAAAATATGCGCTCTTTCTTCAGCTTTACGCAATTCAAACTGTGTTCTTCTAACTACTACATCATGACGGTGCTCAATAAAATAATGAATCATATCTTTCAGATTCAATAATTGAGGACGTCCTTTCACCAATGCAATATTATTTACACTAAAAGAAGACTGTAATTGAGTATATTTATATAAGGTATTTAAAACTACGTTTGGCGTAGCATCACGTTTCAAAATATAAACGATACGCATACCCGTTCTATCAGATTCGTCACGGATATTCGCAATACCTTCAATTTTTTTATCATTAACTAAATCAGCCGTACGTTTAATCATCTCGGCTTTGTTAACCTGATACGGAATTTCAGTAACAATGATACACTCTCTTCCATCTACTTCTTCAAAACCAACTTTAGCACGCATTACAATACGCCCTCTACCTGTTTTAAAAGCTTCACGAACACCTTCGTATCCATATATTATACCTCCGGTTGGAAAATCCGGAGCTTTAATATGCGTCATTAATTCATCTACTTCAATATCATTGTTATCTAAGTACGCTAAAGTACCGTTGATAACCTCAGTTAAATTGTGTGGCGGCATATTCGTTGCCATACCAACTGCAATACCTGTAGCTCCGTTTACTAATAAAGTAGGAACTCTGGTAGGCATTACTTTTGGTTCATATATAGTATCGTCAAAGTTCAATTGAAAATCAACTGTTTCTTTTTCGATATCTGCCATAATTTCTTCAGAAATTTTGCGCATTCTGGCCTCAGTATAACGCATTGCTGCCGGACTATCTCCATCGACAGATCCAAAGTTACCCTGACCATCAACTAATAAATATCGCATACTCCACTCCTGAGCCATACGTACCATTGCGTCATAAACAGAGGTATCTCCGTGCGGGTGGTACTTACCCAGAACCTCTCCCACGATTCTTGCAGATTTTTTATGGGCAGATCTTGAAGTTACTCCTAAATCATACATTCCATAAAGAACTCTTCGATGCACTGGTTTCAAGCCATCTCTAACATCAGGAAGTGCTCTTGATACAATTACTGACATCGAATAATCGATGTAAGCTGATTTCATTTCATCTTCAATGTTAATAGGAATTAACTTTTCTCCTTCAGACATAAGTTGTTATATTAAATAATTATAATAGTTTCAAAGCGTGCCAAGATACGTTTTTTTAAAATTTTTTCAGCTATTTCCTTACACTTATTTAAATGATTTATTAACAACTTTATTTTGGCTTTTAGTTAATAAATTAAGCGTTTTTTAACGCTTTTATTCTCTTTTTTTTCGTCTATTAGCTGTCAGGAGATCTTGACAGGTACGGTTTTTGTTTTTAAAACAGTAATTCACTAAATTTACAATACCAATTATATATTATGGATGATAATTTTTCACCAAGAGTAAAAGATGTTATTACGTATAGTAAAGAAGAGGCACTACGTTTAGGCCACGACTTTATTGGTACTGAACATCTCATGCTGGGTATTTTAAGAGATGGTAACGGAAAAGCTATTCATATACTTAATAACCTGGCAGTCGATTTAGATCATTTACGCAGGAAGGTAGAAATACTTAGCCCCGCTAACCTGAGCGTTGAAGTAAATGCAGAAAAGAAAAACCTTCATCTTACCCGACAGGCCGAAAGAGCCCTGAAGACCACTTTTCTTGAAGCAAAAGTATTTCAAAGTTCATCCATTAGCACCGCCCACCTGCTGTTATGTATCTTGCGCAACGAAAACGATCCAACAACCAAGTTACTGAATAAACTAAAAATAGATTATGACGTAGCTAAAGAACAGTATTTAAATATGACTCCAAACGAAGAAGAATTCTTAGAAAACTTGCCAAGAAACGAATCGTACAATGACGATTCAGGACAAGATGACAGTCTAAAAGAAAGTAGTTTTAATAATCCCGCCAATAAGTCAAACAAAAAATCTAAGACTCCGGTTTTAGATAATTTTGGGAGAGATTTAACAGAAATGGCAGAAGAAGGAAAACTAGATCCAGTTGTGGGACGCGAAAAAGAAATTGAACGCGTTTCTCAAATTCTAAGCCGTAGAAAAAAGAACAATCCGCTTCTTATTGGAGAACCTGGGGTTGGTAAATCTGCTATCGCAGAAGGACTTGCCTTACGTATTATTCAAAAGAAAGTATCTCGTATACTTTTCAACAAACGTGTTGTCACTTTAGATTTAGCAAGTTTAGTTGCCGGAACTAAATACAGAGGACAGTTTGAGGAAAGAATGAAAGCCGTAATGAACGAGCTGGAGAAAAACGACGATATTATTCTTTTTATAGATGAGATCCACACTATTGTAGGCGCTGGAGGAGCAACAGGTTCACTTGATGCTTCAAACATGTTCAAACCTGCTTTAGCAAGAGGGGAAATCCAATGTATTGGCGCTACTACTCTTGATGAGTATAGACAATATATTGAGAAAGATGGTGCTTTAGAAAGACGTTTCCAAAAAGTAATTGTAGAACCAACTTCTGTTGAAGAAACAATTGCTATCCTGAACAACGTAAAAGATAAATACGAAGATCACCATAATGTAACTTACACACCGGAAGCTATTGAAGCCTGCGTTAAATTAACAAACAGATATATGTCTGAGCGTTTCTTACCAGACAAAGCTATTGATGCAATGGACGAGGCAGGATCACGTGTTCACATTACCAACATTGATGTTCCAAAACAAATTTTGGATTTAGAGCGTCAATTAGAAGAAGTTCGTGAGCTTAAAAATATGGTTGTTAAAAAACAAAAATATGAAGAGGCCGCTAAACTTCGCGACGATGAAAAACGTATCGAAAAAGATTTAGCTATCGCACAAGAACAATGGGAAGAAGATTCTAAAAACAACAGAATCGAAGTTACAGAAGATAATGTAGCCGATGTTGTTTCGATGATGACCGGAATTCCTGTTAATAGAATTGCGCAGACAGAAAGTAATAAATTGGCTCAATTGCCTGAATTGATTCAGAACAAAGTAATTGGTCAAAACGAAGCGGTTCTTAAAATTGCACGTTCTATTCAACGTAACAGAGCCGGACTTAAAGATCCAAACAAACCAATTGGTTCATTTATTTTCTTAGGTCAGACTGGAGTTGGTAAAACACAATTAGCCAAAGTATTAGCAAAAGAATTATTTGATTCTGAAGACGCTTTAGTTCGTATTGACATGAGTGAATACATGGAAAAATTTGCAATCTCTCGTTTAGTTGGAGCACCTCCGGGATATGTCGGGTACGAAGAAGGTGGACAATTAACTGAAAAAGTTCGCAGAAAACCATATTGCGTTGTACTTTTAGACGAAATCGAAAAAGCGCATCCAGATGTATTCAATATGATGCTTCAGGTTTTAGATGACGGATATTTGACTGATAGTTTAGGTCGTAAAATTGACTTTAAAAACACGATCATTATCATGACGTCTAATGTTGGTGCACGTCAGTTGAAAGATTTTGGACAAGGTGTTGGATTTGGTACCGCAGCAAGAACAGCTCAGGCCGATGAAAATTCAAAAAGCATTATTGAAAATGCATTGAAGAAAACTTTTGCTCCTGAGTTCTTAAACAGAATTGACGACGTAATCGTATTTAACGCCCTGGAAAAAGGAGATATCGATTTGATTATCGAAATCGAATTGAAAAAACTATATTCTCGTATTGCAGAGTTAGGTTACAAACTAAGCTTAACAGACAAAGCAAAAGCATTTATTGCTGAAAAAGGTTTTGATAAGCAATTTGGAGCACGACCTCTAAAAAGAGCAATCCAGAAATATGTTGAAGATTTGTTAGCAGAAGAAATCATCACTTCAAAAATACATTCAGGCGATGAAATCTTAATGGACTTAAAAGACGATTCTCAAGAATTGTCAGTTGAAATCCACAAAGCCGAAGAGCCGACAAATCAGTAAATTAGTTAAAATTTATAACAGAAATAACTTACCCGTTACGTTTTCATAACATAACGGGTATTTTTTTTGCAAAAATCACTATCTTTAGTAAAAGCAAATAGCTATTTTTGAATTTAAATTCTATAACAAAACCTGTTGGGTGATGAAATTTTAAAAAACATTTAAACACATAGAAACATAGATTTTTATTTTACTAAAGAAAGGAAAATAAAAAGAAACCAGTTTCTAACATATAACAAACTATGTTAATTTATGCAAGTGAAACGCCTTTTACACAGTTTCAAATACTATGTTTCTATGTGTTTAAAATAATTACAACCAACAGATCATAAAACTAAATAAAAACATATGCTTCAAAACAAAGTCATTTTAGGCAGCGAAGAATGGTGCTCATTTCCAGAACTTGGAATTCCGACAATCAAAGCTCGTGTTGATTCCGGCGCTAAAACTTCGGCAATGCACGCTTTAAACATAGCTCCTTTTATAAAAAATGATGCCAATTGGGTTAAATTTGATATTAATCCAATTCAGAATAATATTAAAACTATTATTCATTGTGAAGCACCTTTGGTTGACAAACGAATTGTTAAAAGTTCGAGCGGTTTTAGAGAAC
Organism: Flavobacterium notoginsengisoli; assembly: GCF_042686225.1. NCBI lineage: Bacteria > Pseudomonadati > Bacteroidota > Flavobacteriia > Flavobacteriales > Flavobacteriaceae > Flavobacterium > Flavobacterium notoginsengisoli. The sequence continues at coordinate 793,562 of NZ_JBHUOT010000001.1, read as the reverse complement.
ATCGCTACGTTATTCAAACCAGTTTAAAAATTGGCGATACTAAATGGCCAATCGAAATGACTTTGACTAATCGTGATTCTATGGGATTTAGAATGCTTTTAGGACGTGAAGCTATGAGCGGAAGGGTTTTGGTTGATCCGGAACAAAAATATCTTTTAGGACAGCCTACTCCGGAATCTCTTAAAGAATTATACCAAAATTCAGAAAAAGCGAGTTCCGGTTTACGAATCGGACTTTTAGCTAGCAACCCTGAACTATATAGCAACAAAAGGATTATGGAAGCCGGCGAAATGCGCGGTCATGAAATGCATTTTTTGAACATCAAGGAATGTTACATGAAATTGGATGCTAAAACTCCTGAAATTCATTACAGAGGCGGAAAAATCCTGAATCAGTTTGACGCCATTATTCCGAGAATTCGACCAAGTATTACTTTTTATGGCTGTGCTTTAACACGTCAGTTTGAAGCTTTGAAGGTTTTCTGTTTAAACTCAGCTACAGCCATAACTCAATCACGCGATAAATTATACTCCCTGCAATTACTTTTAAACAGCGGAATTGATATTCCAACAACTGGTTTTGCCAATTCTCCGCTTGATACAGACAATTTAATCAAAATGGTTGGAGGCTCACCTTTAATTGTAAAATTACTGGAAGGAACACAAGGAAAAGGGGTTGTTTTAGCTGAAACCAAAAAAGCTGCAGAAAGTGTTATCAATGCTTTTAAAAGTTTAAATGCCAATATTTTAGTACAGGAATTCATCAAAGAAGCAAACGGAAAAGATATTCGTTGTTTTGTAATCGATGGAAAAGTAGTTGCTGCAATTCAGCGCGAAGCTATGCCAGGCGAATTTAGAGCCAATATTCACCTTGGCGGAACCGCTTCTGTCATAAAAGTAACTGCCGAAGAAAAAAAGATTGCCATTAAAGCAGCAAAAGCAATGGACTTAAAAGTAGCTGGAGTGGATATTATTCGTTCTTCAAAAGGACCATTATTATTGGAAGTAAACTCTTCTCCGGGACTTGAAGGAATTGAAGGCGCAACTAACAAAGATGTTGCCGGAGAAATGATTAAAGCGATTGAAAAGAATTTTAAACTATAATTAAGTTCATTTAAACTTAATTAACAATTCATAATTTAAAGCTTTGTCGAAGTTTAAAACTTTGGCAAAGCTTTTTTATTTAACTTTAATCAAACAAAAAGAGTAAAATGATTCAATTTCCTTATTTAGATATAATAATCCGAAGTATAGCTGTCTATTTTTTCATGATGATTGCTTTACGAGTATTTGGCAAAAAAGAACTTTCACAATTAAACACTGCCGATATTATTCTTATTTTATTGATCAGTAATTCTGTTCAAAATGCAATGGTCGGCCCGGACACCAGTCTTCTAGGCGGATTGGTTGCTGCACTAGTACTGTTTATAATCAACTTTATAATTAAAAAACTAACACGCAACTCTAAAACCTTAAGCAATTTATTACTTGACAAACCCGAAGTATTAATCCATGACGGAAAGCTAGATTTTAAAACTTTAAGTAAATTAGATATTTCACATGATGAATTAAAAGAGGCAGCACGTGAACATGGCTTAGAACACCTTACAGATGTCAAACTTGCCATGCTGGAAATTGATGGAACAATCAGCATCATTTCAGCAGATCAAAAACATCTTAAACAAACACATTACAAACGCAAACACAATCGCAAGAATTTGCAAAACTTATAACAATACAAAAAAAAAGCCGATTTCAAATTGAAATCGGCTTTTTTAAATATCTTAGAAAAATGCGATTTACTTCTCACATTTTATATCTTTCATTAAATAAATACACTTAAAATAAAGTATACTAATCCAGCTAAAAGAGCTGAAATCGGAATTGTCAAAATCCAAGCCCAGATTAAACTTACTGTAACTCCCCATCTTACGGCAGAAACACGTTTTGTTAATCCAACACCAATGATAGATCCTGTAATAGTATGCGTTGTACTTACCGGAATTTTTAAGTGTTCAGTAAAGTAAAGAGTTAAAGCTCCGGCTGTTTCAGCAGCAACACCTTCAAACGAACTTACTTTTGTAATTTTAGATCCCATTGTTTTCACAATTTTCCATCCACCACTTAAAGTTCCTGCCGCAATTGCAGAATAACATGCTAACGGAATCCAGCTCGGCATTACACCTTTAATACCTGCATCATCATTTGGCAAAACAACATCCAACCAAGCATCCATGTGAACACCAGGATTTGTATTGATATATACCGCAACAGCAGCTGCAATAATACCCATTACTTTTTGAGAATCGTTACCCCCATGTCCTAAACTAAAAGCCGCAGAAGACAATAATTGCATTTTTTTCAAAGCAGCATCTGCCTGATGTAGATTTAAACTACTGAATATTAAACAAAATGCACTAACGGTCAAGACAATAAATGCAACTAAAAACCATTTAATATTATGAGCCTCAAAAGCAACACTCCAAAAATGCGATTCAAATCTTGGTTTTTCAATCTCTGAATACGGAACCATTTGGTAGTAAACAAATATAATAGTCGCAAGCATTAAAGCTACAGTAAAGATTTTTGGACCGATACTTTTGCGAGATGCATTTAATAACCAAATTGAAATTAAATAAGATGCCAAAGCTCCCAAAAGTGGTGCCAGAACAATAAAAGCAATAATGATAATAACACCAGAAGGCATTCCACCATCTTTACCAGCCTTATACCAGCTTACAATTTCGTACCAGTAATGAGTTGCTCCGTCTTCTCCAACATAACCAGAAAAACCATGAACTGCAATGGCATGTGCTACAGCTGCTCCGGCAAAACCTCCAATTAATGTATGCGAAGAACTGGAAGGAATTCCTAACCACCAGGTCAATAAATTCCAGCAAATTGCCGCAATTACTCCGGCCAGGATAACAACCAGGTTAATTTCCATTGTGTGCGCTGTTTTAGCAACAGTATCTGCAACACCAAATCCAAAAACCCAATAAGCCAGAAAGTTAAAAAATGCTGCCCAGACAACCGCCTGAAAAGGTGTTAAAACCTTTGTTGCAACAACAGTCGCTATAGCATTTGCCGCATCATGAAAACCATTGATGTAATCAAAAATTAAAGCTAATACTATAATTAATATAAGTAGCGTCATAAAATTATAACTTCAGAATGAAAAATTGAATTTAAGAATGTTTTACAGAAATAGATTCCAGTATGTTCGCAACACTCTTACATTTGTCTGTTGCTGATTCTAAAACAGATAACACTTCTTTATATTTAATAATATTTTTAGCATCTGTTTCGTTTTCAAAAATTTCAAAAACTGCTTTGTTATATACGTTATCAGACTTGTTTTCTAATTTATTAATTCTCGAACAAGCATCTTTAATGACTTTGAAATTCTGTAAATTTCTCAATTCTTTTACTGCACTGTCAATGTTCTGACAAGCCTCAAGATTAATTTCCGTCATTTTTCTGATCGATTTTGTAATCTTATCAACCTGATACAATCTCATACGGCTTGATGCGCCGTGAAGATAATCAGCAACGTTGTCAATCGAAGTAATTAACGTGTGAATATCTTCTCTATCAAATGGAGTAATAAAGTTTCTGCTTAACTCCAGGTTAGTCTGACGGGTAATGTCTTCTCCTTTTTGTTCTAATTCGTCAATTTTTTGAAAAAGAATTTCTCTTTCTTTTAATGGTAAATTTACAGCTTCGTGTAAGTTAGAAGCTAATTCAATTAAATTGCTTGAAGCCTCTTCAAAAAGTGGAAAGAATTTTTTGTCTTTCGGCACTAAAAATTGGAAAATACTGTTTATTGACATTGTTTTATTTTTGATAGTGCAAAATTACTTCAATAATATTTTGCAATGTTAAGCCATTGTTAACAAATCGTTTTCTATTTGGAAACTCTCCAGGAATAACACTGTGTTTTCTATGTCATTATGTAAGATTCTGTCTTCTTTTACCAGAGGAACAACTTCCCTATAACTACTCAGGAACATTTCGATAAAATCACTTGATTTTAGTGGCTCTCTGTAGGCAATTGCCTGTGAAGCATTCAACAATTCGATTGCCAAAATACGCTCTAAATTGTCTAAAATTCGTAAGGCTTTTGTCGCTCCGTTTGCTCCCATGCTCACATGGTCTTCCTGACCGTTACTTGAAACAATACTATCGATACTTGCCGGAGTTGCCAATTGTTTATTTTGACTCGCAATACTTGCTGCTGTATATTGCGGAATCATAAAACCAGAGTTCAATCCCGGATTATCAACCAAAAATGCCGGAAGATTACGCAATCCAGAAATTAACTGATAGGTTCTTCTTTCAGAAATACTTCCTAATTCTGCCAAAGCAATGGCCATAAAATCTAAAGCTAAAGCTAAAGGCTGTCCGTGGAAATTTCCGCCAGAAATAATCTGATCGGCTTCTATAAATATATTCGGATTATCCGTAACCGAATTGATTTCTGTTTTGAATACTTTTCGAACATAATCAATCGCATCTTTTGAAGCGCCGTGAACCTGAGGCATACAACGGAAAGAATACGGATCCTGAACATGTTTCTTTTCCTGAGCGATAATTTCACTACCGTCTAAGAATTCAGTAATTCTTTGTGCCGTTATAATTTGACCTTTGTGCGGACGTATATAATGGATCAATTCATTGAATGGCTCAATTCTTCCATCAAAACCTTCCAAAGAAATAGTTCCAATTAAATCTGCCAAATACGAATATTTATAAGCTTTAATCAAAATATGAGCTCCATAAGCACTCATAAACTGTGTTCCATTCAATAAAGCCAAACCTTCTTTGGATTGTAAAACGATTGGTTCCCAGTTAAAATGCTTTAAAACTTCAGCTGAATCTGTCTTTTTTCCTTCAAAAAGCACAACGCCTTCTCCAATTAATGGTAATGACATATGAGCCAATGGCGCCAAATCTCCTGAAGCTCCAAGTGAACCTTGCGTATAAATAACAGGTAGAATATCATTATTATAAAAGTCAACTAAACGCTCTAACGTTTTCAATTGCACTCCGGAATGTCCGTAGCTTAAAGATTGAATTTTGAGCAAAAGCATCATCTTCACAATTTCAGCCGGAACTTCTTCTCCAGTTCCACACGCATGAGATTTTACTAAATTCTCCTGAAGTTTAGATAAATTCTCATTTGAAATTTTCACACTATAAAGCGAACCAAAACCAGTATTGATACCGTAAATTGGCGCTGTATGCGATTCCATTTTTTTATCTAAATAATCACGGCATTTCTGTACGTTAACTTTAGCTTCTTCCGATAATTCGAGTATTTTATTATTGGATAAAATCTCGTGTAGTGTTTCTAAAGTGATCGTTTCAGTACTTATATAATGGATATCTCTCATGATGTTTTTCAATTTTAAGACGTCAAAATTCAACAAATCAATATTAAAAAGCAACATTTTATCACAATAATTAAAATTTCAGTAAATACTATCCAGAGTCTTTATTTTTTATTGCAAACCAAAATTCTCGTTATTCAATGCTTTTTCATTATCTTTTTCTTAAAATTCAATTCGTTACAGATATTAAATCAACCCAAAACAACGGTTGAAATATGCCAAAACCTCAATTTAGCCTATTCAATTTTAACAAATACTCAATATTGATTTATTGAGATTTGAATTATTAAAATATTCGCAAAAAGGCTTTTTAGGTTTTCCGCTTATATAAAAAACTGTACTTTTGGAAAATCAAAATGAAAAGTAACAGCACAAAATATCAATCTACAATGACAGTTCAAACTAGAACTGCAATTGCTGCTACCATTATTTCTACTACAACAACTACTACCCCTTAGGGGTATACATTTTCACATATAATCCTAGGTTACCTATACTTTTTTCTTGAAAGAAGAGAGTTATTGGATACATAAAAATATTTGCATAAAAAGAAAAAATATCACAAAATGAAAGTATTAAAATTTGGCGGAACTTCGGTAGCCAATGCTCAAAATATAAAACTCGTTCTTGACATTGTTAATCAAAAAGCAAAGCAGGATCAATTAGTCGTAGTCGTTTCAGCTTTAAGTAAAGTAACCGATCTATTGCAGTCTGCAGCAGCAAAAGCAGCAGCAAACGACGAAAGCTTTAGAGAAGTTGTTGCTGAAATCGAGAAAAAACACCTTGACACACTTAAAGAACTGATTCCGGTAAGCGAACAAAGTAGTCTTTTAAGTCATGTAAAAAGAATCATCAATCACTTAGAAACTTTATTAGACGGATGTTTCCTTTTAGGCGAATTATCTCCAAGAACTGCTGACACTATTTTAAGTTTTGGTGAATTACTTTCGTCATTTATTATTGCTCAGGCATACCAACAAATTAATAAAGATGCAGTTTACAAAGACAGTCGCGAATTAATCAAAACTGATACTAACTTTGGAAAAGCTGCGGTAAATTTTGAAGTTTCAAATAAACTAATCCAGGAATATTTTGTTGAAAACCAATCCAGAATCAATATCTTGCCTGGATTTATCGCGCAGACTTTAGACGGAATCACTTCAACTTTAGGACGCGGCGGATCTGATTATACTGCTGCAATTATTGCAGGAGCTTTAGATGCAGAACAATTAGAAATCTGGACTGACGTAAACGGAATGTTTACTGCCAACCCGAAAATCGTAAAACAAGCGCAGCCAATTGCCAATATTTCGTATCAGGAAGCGATGGAATTATCGCATTTTGGCGCTAAAGTTTTGTATCCACCAACAATTCAGCCGGTTTTAAGAAAAAATATTCCAATTTTAATCAAAAACACTTTTGAGCCGGAAGCCGTAGGAACTTTAATTTCTGACACTGTTGTTTCAAAAGATACAGTTGTAAAAGGAATCAGCCATATTGATAATATTTCGCTTTTAACTCTTGAAGGCCCAGGAATGATTGGAGTCGCAGGTTCGTCAAGACGTTTGTTTGAAGTGTTGTCTCAGGAAAAAATCAACGTAATTTTTATTACTCAGGCTTCTTCTGAGCATTCTATTTGTATCGGAATTTTAAACTCGGATGCTGATAATGCTGAAGCTGCAATTAACAGTGCTTTTGAAATCGAAATTTCACAGAACAAAATCGATCCGTGTTATGTAGAAAAAGACCTTTGCATTATTGCTTTGGTGGGCGAAAACATGAAAAACCACCAAGGTTTAAGCGGTAGAATGTTCTCTACTTTAGGAAAAAACAACGTAAACATTCGTGCCATTGCGCAAGGTGCTTCTGAAAGAAATATCTCGACTGTAATCAACGAAAGAGATGTCAAAAAAGCGCTGAATACTTTACACGAAAACTTCTTTGAAGAAAACACAAAACAGCTGAATTTATTCGTAATGGGAGTTGGAAATGTGGGAGAAAAATTCATCGAACAGATTCACAGCCAAAAGAAATTCTTAAAAGACAACTTGAAAATTAATGTTCGTGTTATTGCTTTATCCAATTCAAGAAAAATGTATTTTGATGAGGACGGAATTTCATTAAAAGATTGGCATTCGGCTTTAGACAAAGGTGAACTAGCAAACATTGAAGAATTCATCAAAAAAGCAAAAGACTTGAATTTACGCAACAGCATTTTTGTTGATATTACGGCAAATGCAACGGTTTCTGAAGCCTATGAAAAATTCTTAAAAGAAAGTATTGCCGTTGTAACTTGCAACAAAATTGCTTGTTCATCTGCTTACGACAATTATAAAAAACTAAAAAACTTATCTCGTCAATATAACGCTCCGTTTTTATTTGAAACAAATGTTGGTGCGGGATTGCCAATTATTGATACGGTAAAAAATCTGATTGCATCCGGAGATAAAGTGCATAAAATTCAAGCAGTTTTATCCGGAAGTTTGAACTTTATTTTCAACAATTTTGATAAAGACAATTCTTTCCATGATGTGGTAAAAGAAGCCGGCGTTCAAGGTTTTACAGAACCAGATCCAAAAATTGACTTAAGCGGTATCGACGTAGCTCGTAAAATCCTAATCTTAATTCGCGAAAGCGGTTACGAAATGGATATTGACGCCATTGCAAACGAATCGTTTTTACCGGCAGAATGTCTGGCAACAACAAACAACGAAGACTTTTTTGCTTCGTTAATCAAACATGCTGCTCATTTTGAAGGCATTTACAACGAAGCTTTAGCCAAAGATTCAAGATTGAAATACGTAGCACAATTCGAAAACGGAAAAGCAAGTGTTGGTTTACAGTTCATTCCAAAAGATCATCCTTTCTACAATTTAGAAGGAAAAGATAATATCGTTTTGTTCTACACAGATCGTTACGTAGATCAGCCTTTATTGATCAAAGGAGCCGGGGCCGGAGCTGCAGTTACAGCATCAGGAATTTTTGCAGACGTAATACGCATTGGGAATGTTTAGCCGCTAAGGCACTAAGACGCTAAGTTTTTAAGTTTTCTCTTTGAGACTTAGCGCAAAAAATAAAAAAATCTTTGCGTCTTAGCGCCTTTGTGGCAAAAAACCAAAGCCTTAAAAAAATAAAACTTTGTGACTTTGTGCCTTCGTGGCAAAACCAACCAAAAATGAAAGAAATAAAACTTTTTTGCCCGGCAACTATCGCCAACCTCTCCTGCGGATTTGACGTATTGGGACTTTGCTTAGACAATGCCGGCGATGAAATGATTGTTCGAAAAGTCGATCAAAAAGGAGTTCGAATCACTAAAATTGTCGGTGCCGATTTGCCTTTGGAAACCGAGAAAAACGTTTCCGGAGTTGCGGCTTTGGCCATGCTGGAAACCTTAGATGAATTGGACTTCGGATTTGAAATCGAAATTTATAAAAATATCAAAGCCGGAAGCGGAATCGGAAGCAGTGCGGCAAGTTCTGCCGGAGCGGTTTTCGGAATTAATGAATTATTAGGAAGACCGTATTCACGTAAAGATTTGGTTCAGTTTGCGATGCAGGGCGAGAAATTAGCCAGCGGCAACGCACATGCCGACAACGTTGCTCCTGCCCTTTTAGGCGCTTTTACTTTGGTAAGAAGTTATTCGCCTTTGGATATTATTAGAATTGACAGTCCGGAAGAATTATACGCAACAGTTGTTCATCCTCAGATCGAATTAAAAACGTCTGATGCCCGTTCGGTTTTAAAACAAAATGTTTCCCTAAAAAGCGCGATCATGCAATGGGGAAATGTAGGCGGATTGGTTGCTGGTCTTTACACTAAAGATTATGATTTAATCGGAAGATCGCTTCACGACGAAATCGTTGAACCGGTTCGAAGCGTTTTAATTCCTGGATTCGACCAAATCAAACAAACGGCTTACGAAAACGGCGCTTTAGGTTCCGGAATTTCAGGTTCCGGCCCGTCGATTTTCGCTTTAAGCAGAGGAAAAGAAACCGCCGAAAAAATCGCAAAAGCCATGAGTGACGTTTACGAAAAAATGAATTTACCGTATGAAATTCACGTTTCGAAGATAAACCCAGACGGCGTAAGAATTATTTAAAAAGAGTACTTAGTCCTTAGTCCTTAGTTTTAAAAGCTAAAGATTGAAAACTAAGGACTAAGGACTAAGGACTAACCAACTAAGAACTAAAAAAAAATGAAATACTATAGTTTAAACCATAATGCCCCAAAAGTTTCTTTTCAGGAAGCTGTTATACAAGGATTAGCCACTGACAAAGGATTATATTTCCCGGAAAGTATTACACCGCTTGATCCTTCTTTTTTTGATAAAATCGAAAGTTTAAGCCACGAAGAAATTGCCTTTGAAGCGATTAAACAATTCGTTGGCGATGAAATACCTGCAGAAATATTAAAAGAAATCATTGCCGAGACTTTAGTTTTTGATTTTCCAGTGGTGAAAGTCGAAAACGGAATCTATTCGTTAGAATTATTTCACGGGCCAACAATGGCATTTAAAGACGTTGGAGCGCGTTTTATGTCGCGTTGTTTGGGTTATTTCAATAAAGACAAAAAAGAGGCTAAAAATACCGTTTTAGTAGCTACTTCTGGAGATACAGGCGGAGCTGTTGCCAGCGGATTTTTAGGCGTTGACGGTGTTGATGTTGTGATTTTATATCCGTCCGGAAAAGTGAGCGATATTCAGGAAAAACAATTGACTACTTTAGGGCAAAACATTAAAGCGCTTGAAGTGGACGGCGTTTTTGACGATTGTCAGGATATGGTAAAAAAAGCGTTTTTGGATGAAACTTTAGCGCATAAAAACCTGACTTCGGCAAACTCTATTAATATTGCGCGCTGGTTACCGCAAATGTTTTATTTCTTCTTTGCTTACAAAGCATTGAAAAGCCAAAGCAAACCTTTAGTTTTCTCTTGCCCAAGCGGCAACTTCGGGAATATCTGCGCCGGAATTATGGCAAAGAAATTAGGTTTGCCAATTGAACATTTCGTAGCGTCTACAAACGTAAACGATACGGTGCCAAGATTCTTAGAAAACGGAAAATACGACCCAAAACCTTCTAAAGCGACAATCTCTAACGCTATGGATGTTGGAAACCCAAGTAACTTTATTAGAATTCAGGAATTATACAACAATGATTTAAAAGCTTTTGAAAAAGATTTTTCTTCTTATAGTTATACTGACGAAGAAACACTTGAAGCGCTAAAGAAAATCTACAACACAGACGGCTATATTGCAGAACCACACGGTGCTGTTGGTTATTTAGGTTTGAAAAAAGAACTAGAAAAACACCCTAACGCCATTGGTATTTTCTTAGAAACGGCACATCCTATTAAATTCTTAGATGTTGTTGAACCTGCTTTAGGAATTACACTTCCTATTCCTGCTCAGATTGAAAGTGTTATTAATGAGGAAAAAGTTAGTGTGAAGATTGGGACTTATGAGGAGTTGAAAAGTTTCTTGGGGTAAACAATTTATAAAACATCATATACTAAGACGACTGGGATTTATTTCAGTCGTTTTTTTATTCAATTATCTTTTCTTTCAAAAACAATTTTTCTCAATCAAGTCTAAAAATATAGTAAGAAAAAACTATATATTTGAAAAGCAAGAAAATGAAACAAACCTTCGCTTATTTACCCGAATTCAAATATATACCCGAAGGTTTGTTTCGCCTATAAATAAGTTAGCTTTGATTTTAAAGCGAAATTTCCGCAAAACATAAACTCATGAGAATAATAGACGAACTTGAAAACCGAAGTAAAGAACCAAGCGATTCAGTCAAAATTGAATTAAAACTTTACACACTTGCGGATGATCTTGAAAAAAAAGCACGTAATCATTTAAAAAGAATCACTAGAATTTTACCGGAATTTGATATTCATGATGAAAAGCATAGTGAGAAAGTTGTATTTAATATAGAAAAGCTTTTAGCAGATAATGTTCAAAAGCTTTCTATTTATGAGCTTTTTTTACTTCACCTTTCTTCCTTTTTTCATGATTGTGCTATGGCCCCTTCAGATTGGGAACTCAATGTTCTACAATTTACCGAAGGGACAGAAAAATTCAAAGTTTTTGAACAATCAATCTGCCATGATTTGAAAGAACCTTTTAAGATTTCTAATGCAAAAAACATTATTAAGGAAAATAAAAGTACTTTTTATGGAACATTTGAAGGGGATGTAAAAAACTGGCTATTCTCGCCAAATAACGAGAATAAATTAATAGATTATCTCGCTTCCATGCTTATTGAATATCAAAACTATAGAAATGGTTTTGCAGAACAACTTCGTAAAATTAATGATAAAGAAAAATTTGAAAAATTAAATACTTTTATACGTACAGACTATATTCGTGCAACACACCATATAAGAATTGAATCATACATAAATAATTTAGAATCAATATTTGGAAATTCTTTTGAACAACCTGCTTGGGGTAAAAGGTTAGCCAAAGATTTAGCGCTGGTATGTAGGTCTCACGGAGAAGATATTAGCTATATTGAAAATTTCAATCAATCAGCACAATATTATGGTAATGAGTCTGCTAATTTACAACTAGTTGCAATGTTACTTCGCTTAGGTGATATCATTCATTTTAGTTATGATAGAGCACCATTAGAATTAAGAACATCAAGATTATTCCATTCTGAATTTAGTTTTTTACAATGGGCATTAAAAAATAATGGTGCAAATTACTCAATTGAAAATGGAAAAATCTCTTTCCGAGCATATTGTGAAACTCCAGAAATTTATTTTAAGTTGCACGATTACTTGGACTGGATCGAATTTGAAATTCAAAACTATTTCAAATTAGACAGGTATTGGAATGAATCATATAAATCAATCATTCCTAATTTACAAGACAAAATTGAACGAACAAACATTACCAATGATGAAAAAGTATTTTTACCAAAACGTGGATTGAGTTTTTCATTAAATCAAAAAAGAATTATTGAATTGTTGATGGGAGTTGGCTTATACAAAGACAAGTTTGCCAGTTTAAGAGAATTATACCAAAATGCTCTTGATGCTTGTAGATGTATGATTTCAGGAGTAAAATCAATTCATAATGATGTGAAAGGGAAAATTCAATTCAGTATTGAAAAAGTAGATGAAAAAGTATATTTATGTTGTTCAGATAATGGTATTGGAATGACAAAAGAAATCATTGAAAATTACCTTTTAAAAATTGGTAACTCATATTACAAATCTTCTGAATTCTATAAAAAGCAAGCTGAATGGGGAGGTACATTTACTCCAACTTCTCAATTCGGAATAGGTATACTTTCTTGTTTTATGCTTGGAAGTAAAATAGAAATTATTACAAAAACTAAAAACGGAGGTTTTGTTTCATGTGCAATAGATGGTCCACACGAAAATTTTTATTATAAGATGACAACAGATTCAGAAAAAGAATTGATATTGGAATCTGGGACAATAGTCAAAGTGCTTCTTTCTGAAGAAAACAAAAACATATTCAATAATCAACTTGAAAAACTCTATCTTTTATTAGAAGGAAAGCCGAATTATTTTCCTGAACAGTTTAAACAATATGAAAATTTGTATAATAATTGGGATAAGCATCTATACCGATTAGTCAATTCTTTTATTACTATAATTCCTGATGACATCAATGTGGAAATTGTTTTGGATAATAATGAAAATTTACAAATTTTGAATAAACCTATACTTCCAACATATAAAGAATTTAGTTTCACAAAAGAAGATTTAGAGTTTCTTGACTTTCTAAATAGTCAAGGACGTTTTGTAAAACTAAATATTAACTATAGCGAAATTAAAGAAGCATTAGAGACTTACGAAATAGATATTAAATCAGATTCAATTCATTTTAGAACTACTCTTACTTTACCTAAGCCAGGAGCAATCGACCCTGAATTACATGCATTTTACTCAATTCCTAAAATTGGAGCGAGTGCCGTATGTGTAGATGGAGTAAATATTGATGATAGGCAAATTAGTATTAGTCATTTTTATTCAGATGCCTTACATAGGAATGGAATATTAAATTTCATTGGAGAAAGTAAACCGCAATTAACTGTAGATAGAACATCATTGGTAAGTTATCCTTTAGAATATGAAAAAAACGCAGAGGAAATTTCCAAAAAACTTATTCAAGAAGTAATTTCTAAAACAAGACATCATATTTCTAATTACAATTTACAGGAAAAGGAATTAGAATTGTTATGGAAGTTTGTATTTGATAAAATAGGCTTTGCTGATTCTATATTTATAAATGAACTCTCTTATACTGATTATGGTGATATTTTTTGGAAAGGAGTTACTAATGCCACCAATGAAGAAATATCTATTAAAGAGTTTTTGAAAAGAGAAAATATTGAATTCAAAGATTTCAACTTTTCAACATTAGATAAATTAACTGAGAAACTAATTTTATTCAAATTAATTTCGGCTCACAAAATTGATGTAAAGAATGATTCTGTGATGTGCGAATCAAAGCAATTATTTAAGGCTCCATTCATAGGCAAGAAAAATGATCTAAATTTTAACAAAATACTTATAAAATCTGACAGTTGGGCTGATAAATATACCGAATTCGATATTGTATCTTCTTTGTTTCCATTAATACCTGAACATTTGTTCAATGCTATTAGTAATTTTGAAGGAACTAAAGTAAACGCTAGAACTAAAGTTGTTCATGCCTATGGAAACGGTATTACTGCATTTTTTGACCAAGACCCTTTGCTTGTCCATGAAACACTTGGATTATATACACCTGACTCAAATCTTTTTGAAAAAGAAATTAACAGGGTGTACGAATTTGACAAAAAGAGATCAAATTTTGGTTTATATGAAATAAACGAAAGATTTGGTGAAAGTACTAAGAAACAATTCGTTCTTACAGCATTTGTCGCTCCAAGAGAACTAAATGAATCTGAAGAAGACAAACTGGTGCAACTGAAAAATAAAGACCAATCATATTATGAAGGAGTAAGCAAGGGCTGGAGTATTCTTGTAACCGGTAGAAAAACACAGAATATGGTTATTTTACCAGGTCGAAAATCGCGTAACGAACTCTCTGCAATTTTATCAAATGAATTTTGGGAAGAAAACAAGGGTATATCATTCAAATTTCTAAATGGTGAAGAAATGAAAAACCGCAGCTAACATTGTATTGTCAAAAGCGGGGCTGAACGACTTCTATTGGACATTTATGAAGATTAAACATTAGTTCCCCCGCTAGCGCGAGCGTCCCGCTCGTGAACACAAAGAAATTAAAAACCATTTGGAACGTGCACGAGCGAGACGCTCACACTAGCAATAGAACAAAAAAGAGACCTCAACAAAGGTCTCTTCTCAATTTAATATATTTAAAAAACGTTTATTTCCCATTCAATAACTTCTCCAAATACTCCACTTTATCTTTTTCAGCTTGCACCAAACGTTCGTAAAGTTCTACAACTTTATCTAAAGGATTAAAAGTACAATTTGTTGCAAAAATACTACCTGTCGTAACAACATTATTATTAAAACTATTAAAGTAATTTATAACACCTTCATCTGAAAAGTTTTCAATCGCTTCAACAGAAACATCAAGAGCTTTTGCAATCTCAATTAGTTTTTTCTCATCTACAGTTTCGCTGTTTTCAATAGCCGAAATCGCCTGCTGGTTTGTACCTAAAGCCTGCGCCAGTGCTTCCTGTTTCATATCTTTAAGCTCTCTGATACGGCTTATATTTCTGCCGATATGTTTTGGTTTTATTGCTGTACTCATAATTCAAAGATATTTAAAATTCTTAAACGAAAATCGATTTCTGTAAAAAACAGAACTGTTTTTGTAAGATACGCTTTTCATAATCTTTATAAACCATTGTTTGTCAAACTTACAATTAAACAAACCAATATTTATTTACAATATTAAAATAAGTTGCCTCCAGCTTTAGCTGGAGGTTTGCTATTCTCATGCTAAATTAGGCTTTAGCCAAAGACCGCAATAGTTTTGGCTAAAGCCATTTTCTAATACAACTTTACTCCTACAGCTAAAGCTGTAGGCAATTCATTTTTTAGTTCCCAACAAATACAACATCTTTACAAAACTGTGTTTCAATTTTTTAGTCGGAATTTGTGTTTTTGCCTTTATAAAACTAAATAGTTTCATTATGTTTGATTCGAATATCTCAATCTTCAATTTACATTTTACATGAACATTAAAATTATTGTTGTTTTAGCTCTGCTTGTTTTGGCAATTTTAAATTATAAAAGAATCCTGTCTTTTATAGATTACATCCAAGAAAAAAGAGCAAATGAATTTAAGAAAAGAACGAATCTGGATCTTAATACATTAACAAGAATATCGGCTCGTCCAGTTATGATTTTATATGGTTTAGAATATTTTTTTCTAAATCGTTCTATTTTTTATTTTGACGAAAACTATTTGTACAAAATAACGAGAAAAGATCCTGTAGTAAAACATTCGTTGTCTAAGATTACTGAAGTCAGAAGAACAGCTGTTAAAATAAACGAAAGAAGAGTTTGGAAAATAATTATAAATGATGCCGGCAAATTAATTGTTTATAAAATGAGAAGCAATTATGGAAGCTTTGATCTTTTTTCGGAAAGAATAAAAGAGAATCCAAATGCGATTGTTGACGACAAACGTATTTGGGGAATATTTGAATAGTATTAAATTCTTAATAACTTAGAGAATTAAAATTCAAAAAACATCTAATGAATGAGCAAAACATAGCATTTTAAAAAATTATAAATAATCAGAATTTCAATTCGATATTCTTCAATATTTTTTATTTAAATATTTGCTTACATTTAATAAATTTTTGAAAGTAAGAAAATATAAATCGTATATAAAAGCTTAAATAAAGAATCATGGAAGGATTTTTTCTAATTATACTAGTGATGCAAATGCTATCTTACGGCGTAGTGGACTATTATAAAATAAAATATGGACGTCTTACTGTTCTATCTATTTTTCTGATGCTTTTTTTATTTGTTTTTCCTCTTCATTTTCAAATTGTAGATGAAGTCAAAAATTCTATTTTTTGTTTGTATAATGCTTTTGCCTACTTTGAGATTTATTGGAACATTGGCTTGGCATTAGTTTTATCCTCACACCTTACCTACTGTTATTTGATAAATCGAAAACCAAAGAATATTAAACGATAATTCTGCTGATAGCCATTTTTCTAATGTAATTTTGTTTCTCCAATTAAAACTGGAAACAATTAGTTTAAAAACACCCTATATTCACAGAACGCTTACCATGATTACAAAAGCATTACGCGAAGACATTCCGGCATTAACAATCTTAATCAACTCAGCCTACAGAGGAGAATCTTCTAAAAAAGGCTGGACAACCGAAGCTCATTTACTGGAAGGAAAAAGAACTGACGAAGAAGAAATGACAGAAATCTTCCTCGATCCAAAAAATACTATTCTGAAATTTACAGAAAACGACAAAATCATTGGTTCGGTTTTATTGGTTGAAAAAGAAAACCAATTGTATTTAGGAATGCTGACAGTTTCGCCGGAACTTCAGAACAGCGGAATCGGGAAAAAGCTTTTGGCTGAAGCCGAAAATCATGCAAAATCTTTAGGATTATCGAGTATTATCATGACCGTTATTTCGGTTCGGGAAGAACTTATTGCCTGGTACAAACGTCATGGTTATGTTGATACAGGCAAAAGAGAAGCTTTTCCTGAAAGTGATATTCATATTACGGTTTCTGAAGAACCTTTGGAGTTTATATATTTAGAAAAAAGGCTCTAAGTTTTTGTTTTGCCACGAAGGCGCTAAGGCACTAAGTTTTTTTCTCGCAAAGTCGCAGAGACGCAAAGAAAAATAAAACCATATAAGTCATTTAAGATAATTTAAGCTTGGTCTAAAATGAACTTACATGACTTATATGGTTAACAAAAAAAAACTTTGCATCACTGCGACTTTGCGAGATTTAAATGACATGAGACGCACTGCTGTGCGTCTCTAGAAAAACCTTTGAACCTTTGTTACTATGTCACTTTGAACCTATAATCTCAACACCTCCTTTTAATCTTCGAAAGAAACTCGTGTGAAACTCCTAAATAGGAAGACAGATTCTTGTTATTTATATTTTGGACTTTCTGAGGATATCGTTCAATAAAATCCAGATAACGCTGTTTTGAGGTTTTGTTTAAAACGTCTAAAAGTCTTTGCTGAATGGCGACATTAGCACGTTCGATCATGAGCACATGAAATTGCATAATCTTAGGAATTTCTGCAAACAATTGCGCTTTTCTGATTTTACTGATGACTAAAATTTCACTGTCTTCAATAGCTTTGATGTTGTAAGTCGTTGGTTTTTGATGGTAAAAACTTTCCAGGTCACACATCCATTCATCTTCAAACGAAAAGAAAATAACGGTTTCAGTTCCGTTTTCGTTTACGATGTAGGTTTTAAATGATCCTTTTAAAATGAATCCTTCATAACTGTTATGAGAATCCTGAATCTGCAGAAACTGATTTTTTTTCAGCTTAATGAGTTCTGCTTTTGAAACAATAATGTTCCATTCTTCGTCGGTAAGGGGAACTTTCCTTTCAATGTTTTTTCGTAGTAGGTTGTACATTTTGTGGTTTTTTGTTTAAGGAATAAAGTGGTTACTCAATCCATTATTAATTAGGGGCTTAAATAATGTAATCGATTACGTAAAAATACATTTTTTATGCATTTTTGTAAATTAACAACTGTTAAAAAAACACATTTGCTAGATTTTTTTCCAAAAGTTTGAACTTGTTCAACTTTTTTTCTACAGATAATTCTGAGTTTTGCGTTGTTAACTTTTTAAATAACCAAACTTTAATTATGAACTTAAAATCAAAACTTTCAATGTTTTTACTAACATTGACTTTCGGATTTACCGCATGTAACTCTGAAGAAATTGCTTCAAACACAGAAGCAAAAATCGAAACCACAAATGAAGTAATTACCGAAAATGCTTCAACAAATTCAACTGCTAAAATTGGAAACTGTTCTGAGGTTCCCGGTTGGGCTTCTCAAAACGGAAATACAACTGGTGGAGGTTCTGCAGCCGAAACTACTGTTACCACTTATGCACAATTGAAATCGGCTATTGAGAACGCTTCTGTAAAAGTGATCAAAGTTTCCGGAACCATTACCGTTACTACAAGATTATCTTTTCAGGATCAGACTGGTAAAACAATTTACGGTGCAAATGGTGCAAAATTAGTTTCAACAAATCAGACTAAAGATGCTTCCGGAATCATAAACGTTAAAAGATGTAAAAACATCATTATCCGAAACCTTATTTTCGAAGGTCCGGGCGCTTATGATACTGATGGATGGGATAATGCTATCTTAGACGAATGTACAAACGTATGGGTGGATCACTGCGAATTTAGAGATGGTGTTGATGGAAACTTTGACATCAAAAACAAATCAGATTATATTACAGTTTCTTATACCAAATTCGGTTACTTAAAAGCTCCAAAAGCAGGAGGTTCTGGAGGTACAGACGATCACAGGTTTTCTAACTTAATTGGTTCTAGCGATGGTGCAACTGGCGACCGCGGCAAATTAAGAATCACTTTTGCAAGATGCTGGTGGGCTCCGGGCTGTAAAGAAAGAATGCCAAGAGTTCGTTTTGGAAAAGTACATATTGTAAATAGTTTCTTTAACAGTACGGTAAGCAACAAATGTATCGCAGCTGGATTTGAAGCTAGTATTCGCGTAGAAAGCAATGTTTTTGAAGGGGTAAAAAATCCAATCGATTTAATGACAGGCTTTACTGCAGTTACTGCTACAGATAATGTATTTACAAACGTTACAGGAAATCAAGCTGGAAGCGGTACTGCTTTTACCCCTCCTTATAATATCGTAAAATTGAATAAAACTGCTGTTAAAGCTGATATTTCTGCTAATGCAGGTGCAACTTTGGGCGGTAACATCTGCGGTTCTTTTTAATTGACTCCGGATAGCAAAAACACGAGTTAGTTTTTAGTTTCTAAAACCACGGATTGCAATGAATGCAGTTCGTGGTTTTTTATTTTGTTTTTTGCCGCAAAGTCACAAAGTTTTATTTAATCTCGCAAAGCCACAGAGACGCAAAGTTTTGTTTTTCTTTGCGCCTTAGTGACTTTGCGAGATTATTTTTAAGCTAAATCTCAAATTGTCTTATAATTAAAGTACTAGCTCCTCAAACAAACGATTGATCGTTTTCTCCAAATCCTGACACAAACCCGGATGCGGTCTTGAAGTTTGGATGGCAGAACTTCTAATAGCTGTTAACCATCGAAAACGTTCCGGAATCTCAAATTCAGCAATTGGTCCTCCATCTTTGGCTCCGTTGGCTATTTTTACTAACGACGTTAAATTGCATTCTAATTGTTCAATATCAAAATCGGAAGAAAGGGCTTGGATTTTTTCTTTATTGAGATGAAAAAGTACTTTTATAAACTTGGCTTTTTTGCAAAACAAAATGATTCCGATATTCAGGAATTCTTCGCGTTCTACCCTTGGTACAACCCGAATCACAGCATATTCGTATAAGTGGTTATCTTGCATTTTGAGCCTGATTTACAAATATTTCTGAATTCTCTAATCTTGTCTTTAAAAACTGCAGGTACACATTTCGTAATGCTTCAGGAGTTTCGTCTGCGTCTTCCCATTGCAGCCAATCAACTGGAATCGTATTTACAATTTCTTCTAAAATTTCTGGAGTCAAAATCGCTTTAAATTCTACATCGACTTCTTTTAAAAGTGAAGCCTGAGGCAATAAAACGTGATCTTTAATCAAAGCAAACGGACTTTTAGCGTGCTGTTCCCAGTTGTTCCAGGAATGGTGAAAATACAAACAAGCACCGTGATCAATCAGCCATAATTCTTTATGCCAGATCAACATATTGGTGTTTTTGAAAGTTCTATCTACGTTTGTAATGTAAGCATCTAACCAAACAATCTGTGAGGCTAATTTAGCATTTACGGTTGTTACTGCAGGATCAAAAGTTATAGCTCCGGATAAAAAATGAAGTGCAAGATTTAATCCCTGACTTCCTTGCAGTAAATCCTGAATTTCTTCATCGGCTTCGGTTCTTCCGAACGCTTCGTCGAGATTGGCAAATACTAATTCCGGCAATTGTAATTTTAAGGCTTTTGCAATTTGTCCGCCAACTAATTCGGCTATAAGGGCTTTTACGCCGTGTCCGGCTCCCCTGAATTTTAATACGTATTTAAAATCGTCATCGGCTTCTGCCAAAGCGGGTAAAGATCCACCTTCGCGCAGCGGCGTTATATAACGCATGACGTTTACTGTTCTAAGATCGAAGTTTTTCATGTTACAAACTTACTAAGGTTTTTGCCACGAAGACGCGAAGACGCGAAGTTTTTTTGATTCATTCTCCTTTATTTGTCCTCCTGAGGAACGAAGGATCACACTCGTATATCGACAAAGATTGGCGAATTACTTTGTGGTTTTTGCCACAAAGACGCAAAGACACGAAGTTTTTTTTAATCTCGCAAAGGCGCAGAGTCGCAAAGTTTTTTTTGATTCATTCTCCTTTATTTGTCCTCCTGAGGAACGAAGGATCACACTCGTATATTGACAAAGATTGGCGAATTACTTTGTGGTTTTTGCCACAAAGACGCAAAGACACGAAGTTTTTTTTAATCTCGCAAAGGCGCAGAGTCGCAAAGTTTTTTTTGATTCATTCTCCTTTTTTGTCCTCCTGAGGAACGAAGGATCACACTAGAAACTCGACAAAGATTGGTGAATTATTTTATGGTTACTGTGCGGAATTACTCGTGTGATCCTTCGTTCCTCAGGATGACAAAACTGCATGCAATTATCTAATTATCAAATTGACACATTTCCTAATTCTAAAAAAGCTTTCCCTAAATATTTAATAATCGTAGAAGCCGTAAAAGATTCGTAACCTGTTTTGGGTAAAGCAAAATCTGCTGTTAAACCGTGGAGGTAGACGCCTAGTTTTGAGGCATATTTAGGTTCGTAGCCTTGTGCCAAAAGACTGGTGAGGATTCCGGTTAAGGTGTCGCCACTTCCTGCTGTGGCAAGCGCTGCGTTTCCTGTAGTATTTTCATAAACTGAAGTTCTGTTGATAATAAATGTCGGTGCGCCTTTCATAACGATGATGACTTTATATTTTTCTGAAAACGCAATTGTTTTTTGAAACTTTTCGGATTCTGAATTCCATTTGCCTATTAATCGCTCTAACTCTTTTGGATGAGGTGTGAGAATAGTATCTTCGGGGATTAATTCCAGCCAAGATAAATTTTCTGAGATAATATTCAAAGCATCGGCATCGAGAACCAAAGGCACTTTATTTACTCTTAAAAATTCAAATAAGGCTTTTTGTGTTCCAAGTTCTTTTCCTAAACCTGGTCCTATTCCAACTGCTTGTGGAATGAATGGCAAATGAATATTGGTAATAAAATTGGTGTTTTCGTCTGTAACGGTCATTACTTCCGGAATGGAAATCTGAAGAATCTGATAACCACATTTGGGTATAAAAGTCGTTACGAGTCCGCATCCTGATTTTAGGCAGGATTTTGAAGCTAAAACTGCCGCTCCTATTTTTCCGTAGCTTCCAGCAATAATTACGGCGTGGCCTTGTGTTCCTTTGTGTGCATGCGGATTTACAGGTTTGTAAATTTTTAAGACTTCTTCTTTTGTGATTAAATAGGGAGACTTCATTTAGCTTCTTTTAGTTGTTGCGGTTAATTTTTAAACACATAGAATCATAGTTTTATTTTGCGTATAAAGGCGTTTCACTTGTTTAAATAAACATAGCTAAACTTCAAAAAGCATGATTTTAGACTAAAATTACATAAAAAATTGAAATCATGAATCTCTCTTTTGAACGGTCACCCCTAGCCCTGATAGTAGCGACATCCTTTTTGTTTTTTCTTTAAAAACAAAAAGATATAGCGGATAGCAGGAAATAGCTTCTAATTATTGCGAAATTTACAATTTAAGGTATTCGAAATCGATATTTTTTGAATAGATTTGCAAAACAATTTTATAAAACAACACAATGAAAAATACTGCGCTTACGCACATACATGAAGGTTTAGGAGCAAAAATCCTTCCTTTTGCTGGTTATAACATGCCTATTACTTATGAAGGGGTTAATGCTGAACATGAAACGGTTCGTAATGGTGTGGGCGTTTTTGACGTTTCGCATATGGGTGAATTTTTGCTGACGGGTCCAAATGCTTTGGCTCTGATTCAGAAAGTGACTTCAAATGATGCTTCAACTTTAACTATTGGAAGAGCGCAATATTCTTGTCTTCCTAATAATGAAGGCGGCATTGTGGACGATTTGATTATTTATAAAATGAAAGAAGAGCAGTATTTACTGGTTGTAAATGCTTCTAATATTGAAAAAGACTGGAACTGGATTTCGTCTCACAATGATTTGGGTGTTGAAATGAGAAACTTGTCTGATGATTATTCTTTATTGGCAATTCAGGGACCAAAAGCGGTTGAGGCTATGCAGTCTTTGACTTCTGTTGATTTGTCTGCAATTACTTATTACCATTTTGAAGTAGGTGATTTTGCGGGAATTGAAAATGTTATTATTTCTGCTACTGGTTATACTGGTTCAGGCGGATTTGAAATTTACTGCAAAAATGATGAGGTAGAGCAAATCTGGAACAAAGCTTTTGAAGCTGGAGCTTCTTATGACATTAAACCAATTGGTCTTGCGGCTCGTGATACTTTACGTTTAGAAATGGGATTCTGTTTGTACGGAAATGATATTAACGATACTACTTCTCCTCTTGAAGCCGGTTTAGGATGGATTACAAAATTCACTAAAGATTTTACTAATTCTGAGGCTCTTAAAAAACAAAAAGAAGCTGGGGTTACGAGAAAATTAGTTGCTTTTGAAATGCAGGAGCGTGCAGTGCCAAGACACGATTACGAAATTGTAGATGCTTCTGGAGAAGTAATCGGAATTGTAACTTCAGGAACTATGTCGCCTTCTATGAATAAAGGTATCGGTTTAGGTTATGTTACTGTTGCAAACAGCGCTGTTGATAGCGATATTTTTATCAGAATCAGAAAAAATGATGTTCCTGCTAAAGTGGTAAAACTGCCTTTTTACAAGAAATAATTTTTTAAACTATACATTAAGAATGCATTACTGTTTGGTAATGCATTTTTTTTGTCCTGTACTCAAAATACATTGACGAAACTAGTGACAGATGCATTTCAAAGAGAAAAACTTTTGGTCGTCGATATTTCAATAAAATACTATTAATTCTAAAAAAATTAGTGTAACTTTAATCATGAACACTGAATTTCCGTTTATGAAAAAGATTTCACTACTCCTTTTTTTGCTGACATCAACTGTATTTTTTGGTCAGAACAGCGCAGAAACTTGTGAAATAGTAAACAAAATAAATGCGCTTATTCAAGCTGAACATCTTAGACCTAAACCTGTTGATGACAGCCTTTCTGTATTTGTTTTTGACAATCTCATTAACGAACTGGATCCTTCCCGCAATATCTTTTATAAAAGTGAATACGATGAGCTCGCACAAAAATACCGTTACAATCTGGATGATTTAATTTTAAAGAACGATTGCAATTTTCTGACTGATATTAAAGCGGTATATGTCAACGGTCTTTTGCGAACTAAAAAAGTTTTGGAAAAAATCCAGACTATTCCAATTGATTATGCCAAAAAAGATACGATTCGTTTTTATAAAAAGTCTTTTGCTTTTTATCTAAAAAAGGAAGATTTAGAGAAAGTCTGGATCAAAAAACTGCGATATCAAATTTTAGATGATATTGCGGAGACTAGCGATAACCTGGATTCTATAAAGGCTAATTTCAAATCGATTGAACAGATTTCTAAAAATAAAATTCTGAGCAACGAAATCTGTCGTTTTACAACTTTACTGGATACTGACACCAAACAGGAAGAGAAACTGTATAATTTCTTTTGTACGTATTTTGATCCTCATACAGCTTATTTTAGTGATGATGGTAAAAACAGTTTCATGGCTTCTTTATCGAAAGAGCATCTATCTCTTGGGATGACCGTTAATCTAAACGATAAAAACGAAATTATTATTGATGAGGTCGACCCAAATGGTCCTGCTTATCAAACGGGACAAGTAAAAAAGGGAGATCAGATTATTTCTATTTCTAACCAAAAAGAGACACTTCAGGTTTCTTGTGCTTCACTGGAATCCATTTCATCTATGATTTTGTCGGAAGCTAACAAACATATTACGCTCACCCTGAAACGTAATTCGGGGAAAAGTTTTGAGGTATACATCGAAAAACAAGTAATGAAAGACGAAGACAATTCGGTATTTAGTTTTATAATCGGGAAAGACAGTAAAATTGGCTATATCAAAATTCCAAGTTTTTATGCTGATTTAGACGGAAATGGCCGAAAAGGATGTGCTGACGATGTTGCACGAGAAGTTATTAAACTGGAAAGAGATAATATAAAAGGACTTGTTATTGATTTGATTGATAATGGCGGTGGCTCCATGGAGGAAGCAATAAAACTTGCCGGTATGTTTGTCGATTACGGTCCGCTTTCGATTGTGGTCGATAATCGTCAGGAGAAATCGGTTATTACAGATCCTTTTAAAGGGGTTATTTACAGAGGTCCAATTGTGGTTTTAATTAATAGTAATACGGCATCGGCCAGTGAATTTTTCTCTTCTATTATGCAGGATTATAACCGTGCCTTATTATTAGGAAGCAGTACACTAGGAAAAGCAACTATGCAAACTATTCTTCCGCTCGATGAAACAAAAAATACTGATTTCTTAAAAATCACCATTAATAAATTTTATAGAATTACCGGAAAAAGCCATCAATATGTTGGCGTAACACCGGATGTTGTTCTTCCTGAATTTTATGAGGATATTTATCAGAAAGAAAGTGATTTCCCGACGGCTATTAAAAATGATAGCCTTCAGCCTTTCCTGAAATACAAAACCTATGTTAAGCGAAATCTAATTGACAAAATAGCTAAAAACAGTTCTGTAAGACTTGCAGACAACTATTTTTTTAGTAACATTAAAAAGATCAATCTTAAAATTGATCAGCTTGTGAATACGCCCAAAGCAGAAGTACCAATGACTTTAGATGCTGTTTTTAAACAGAAAAAAATATTAAATGCACTTTGGACAGAGATTAACACTTTTAACGACGAAAACAATCCGCTGGATGTTTACAATTCGAGTGTAAATCAGCTTTTACTTGGTGCTTATCCAAATGATAAAACTATTAATCAATATCAAATGGACAATCTTAAAACGAATCCTTATCTGAATGAAGCTGTAAATATCATTAACGAATTTAATGGAGGGGCTAAATAGAATTGGTTTCAGGTTTCAAGTTTCAGGTTTCAGGTTTCAAGTTTCAGGTTTCAAGTTTCAGGTTTCAAGTTTCAGGTTTCAAGTTTCAGGTTTCAAGTTTCAGGTTTAACCGCAAAGTTCGCAAAGGTTCACGCTAAGAACGCTAAGAAATTTTTGAGTTAATTTTATAAAATAAAAGAGTTCGCAAAGCTTTATCCATGTAGCTTTGCGAACTTTGTTTTTACACACTCAACCTTAAATAAAAAAACTTTGTGAACTTTGCGTTTAAATCAACACAATCCATTCAACCTGAAACCTGAAACTTAAGACCTGAAACAAAAAAAAGAGCCATTTTGTTTTTGGAAAAATAAGGAATAACCGTATTTTTGCATCACAAAACTAAAAATTAGAAATGGGAAGAGCATTCGAATTTAGAAAAGGAAGAAAAATGAAACGTTGGTCAGCAATGGCCAAAACATTTACCAGAATTGGTAAAGATATCGTAATGGCTGTTAAAGAAGGCGGTCCTAACCCAGACGCTAATTCCAGATTAAGAGCTGTTATACAAAATGCGAAAGCGGCCAACATGCCAAAAGACAATGTGGAGCGCGCGATTAAAAACGCAAGTAATAAAGATACTGCCAACTATAAAGAAATTTTGTTTGAAGGATACGCTCCTCACGGAATTGCAATCTTAATTGAAACTGCTTCTGATAACAATAACAGAACGGTTGCAAACATTCGTAGTTATTTCAACAAATGCAACGGAACAATGGGAACTCAGGGGTCTGTTGAATTTATGTTTGACCATACTTGTAACTTCAGAATTGCGAATAATGGTCTTGATGCTGAGGAATTAGAATTAGAATTAATCGATTTTGGTGCAGAAGAAGTTTTTGAAGACGAAGACGGAATCTTAATCTACGCTCCTTTTGGAAGTTTTGGTGCTTTACAGAAAGAATTAGAAAACAGAGGTCTTGAAATTTTATCTTCTGGTTTCGAACGTATTCCGCAAATCACAAAAGAATTAACTGAAGCTCAAATCGCTGATGTTGAAAAACTAATCGAGAAAATCGAAGAAGATGATGACGTAATGAACGTTTATCATACTATGAAAGAGGAATAATCTTTTATAAAATAGATGCAAAAGCTCTGGATTTTTCCGGAGCTTTTTTGTTTTGATACACTTTCACTTTTTAAATTCAAATAAAAAATTATATTTGCTAATCTCAGTAATAAACTAATTTAAATACAATTTTATGCAAACCTCAAAAATCACAAGATATGCTATAATATTACTAGTTGTTTTATTCGTAGTAATTAGCGTATTAGGCTAAAAAAATAGGAAAGCCTTCTGAAATTACAGAAGGCTTTCCAGTTTTTTTTCAGTACGATACACTAAGGTTTTCAAAAGTGAGACACTCGCCACAGATAGCCTATTCAAAAAAATATAGACCGTAATGAAAATACATCGATTTTATAACCATAAAGAAATACTATCTTTTGAATTCAAAGAAGGGAATATAGCAATTCATGGATTTGAAAATTTTGAAGGTAGTTTAACTGAAACCAATGGCTTATATCAATTAATTAATGATGAATTATTAGCCGTTTTTAGTCATGAAGAAAAAAATTATCTGTATGTAAAAGATAAATTGATTGTTATAACTACGGATATTACTATTCAATATTACTGTGAACAAAGTGACCAACAACTCAGTTGGATTAAAATATACGATAAAAACCACATCCTTTATCAAATAGAATACAAGAACAACGAAGAACCTTATATCGATATGGCGTCTGGATTTGACGACTGGGATACAGTAAATTTTGCATACTATTTAGGTACTTACATTAATAAAGTAAAAGAAAATCCTAATACTGTATTTTCAAATTCATGAAAGCAGGTGAATTATAATATTTTTTAGTAGAAAGAAATGGAGTTAATTGAAGAATTTTATTGTATTGAAAGAGAAATTCAGGGCAATGGGAATGAGCTAATACTTTCGGAAGGCATTAATAAAATTAAAACTGAATTAATAAGACCCGAAATTTTTCTGCTGATAAATGGCAATAAAATTAAATTCAAGTATAGTTTCAATAAAGCTCTGAAAGAAAACCCATTCAGCCAGGAAGAATTATTCTTTTTTGAAAAGCATTATGGCGTTAAGCTGATCTCTAATACAATATATACCTACAGATTCATCACAGACAACTCAGCAGTAAATAAATTATATGATTTGCCCGCTAATGTTGCGCTATTTGAAGATAATGAATCAAACAAAAATTATTTATTAATAGAATTTCGTCGTTGGCAATATGATTATCAACCCAGAGGAGCCGGAGAAGATAGCCTAGGGGAAGATGTCACTTATATTTATGGTATATGGGAAAATCCTTTTTTAACTGATGATATAATTGCAAAAATTAAAAGCTAATAAGAAATTAAAAAATGATAAAGGTAACAGAAAAAGACTGGGAAATTTTGCATAAAAACTTCAGAATTAGCAGAGAAGAATTGTTTCCTATTTTCCCTTACAGAGCAAATTTTGAAGAGTTGAAACAGTTACTTCTGGAATCAAAAACTGATTCTGTATTCAATAATAGATTTAATGCAATATTATGGAGATTTCCAATTTCCATGTCGGATAATGAATTTATGAAATTACTGCAATTCTTTTTAGTAGAGAATTGGCATCATGATCACGAATCGATAATTAGATCTTTCCAAGATTGGTTTAATCAGGATAAAGAAAACATAAAGTATCTAATGCAGGCGTTTTCCTCTCTTCCTGAGTTTTATAAGTACGATGAAGATCTTAAATATCCTTATATTCGAAAAATCATTTATGCCATTGGTGCACAGCCAGAGCCTTATAATTTTGAAGCATTAGAAATTATTTCACAATCCGAAGATGAAGAAATAAAAGCATTAGCATTGCATCAAATTGAAAAAAGAAAACGACTAGGCAGATGGGAAGCAGAAACACATGAATAATTTTTTTATTAAATCTTCAATTAAACTTTCCAGAATTAGATAATGATACAACTGACAAAGATTGAAAAGTTAAACGACTTCAAAAGAGAAAACAAAAAACTGGAGTTTATTTACAAAGGATGGGAAGAACCAAACAGAGGCCTGGAAATTGTCTATTATAGTGTTCTGATAAACGCAATAGACAGAACACAAGAATTGTTTTCAGAAGATAAGATTCAGTGTCACATCAATGAGAAAATGGAAACGGAGCATCCATCCAAAAATTTTGTATTTATTCCTTATTCAAATTGTCCGTTAGTAGATACTTTAAAATTCAATAAAACAACATTAGCCGTTTATTTTAGAGAAAATGGTAATACAAGCCGAGATGACTTGGCCGGTAGTTTTTTTTATGAAGAGAATCATCTTCTAATGAATAAAAGAAGCCTTGTCGTTACTAATCTTTCAACTTTACAAAAGACAAGAATCAAGTTTGAAAATGATATTGATATTGAATGGGCTTTTTTTATTAATCCAAAACAAATACAAATTATTCAGGCTTTTTCGAATACCTGTTTTGTATATGACTTAGAAGAACAGAAAATCATTGACAGAAAAAATATGATTAGCGAATCACTCTACCCTAATATATTCCGATGGATTTACAGAGGACAACAGTATCAATCTAATCAATTGCAATTAGAATTAATTCAAAAAAAAGATGGTCAATTTATAAGTACCTACTTTAAAACAAACTAGATTTTAGATTGAAAAGCGATATGCTTTCAACTGGAGAAAAACAATTACAACCTAATATTATTTTTAACATCGTATTTTCAAATAAACATTTATAAAAATGATCAAAAATTGGAAAAAATTTAATGAATCCGGTATTTATATTCCTATTGACATTTTAAATCCAAATGCATTTTATTTGGACAAAATTGAAAAGGACATCAAAGAAGAATTCTTAAAAGGTAAAAAACAAGGAATATATTGGGAATACAATGAAAAAAAAATAAGCATCTCCGATAAAAACGGAAGTATAGAAGGATTTCCTCTTTCTAATTTACAATATATAGTGGCAATATTTAGAGATAGTCAAACTTATCCTTATCCTAATAATGCTGTAATTTTAAATTTAGATGGTACATTGGAAAAAATACTAACTTTTCCTTCATTCAAATCTGAAATTATTATTGAAGAAATAGAAAAACACAATGAGGCAAATCCTCCTCTAAAAAGCTCTTTAAATGGTAAAAGATTTTGCTTTAGTCATTATTCGAGATATAGAAGTGAAAAACAAATTGATTTTGATATTATTGACCTTGATTATGGACTAGATTATACTGAATCTCAAATTTTAGATTTAAATACGTTAGAATGTACTGATTTTTTAAAAACACGATTTGACAGATCTTTTTATTGGAACCAAAAATATAAATTATAGTATGTAATTCGATCAACTCAGCATCTCACTGAAAGCACCAAAAAATTATGATTACATTCAAAATATCTGAAGAAGTACAGCGAAGAATTGAAAAAATAGATCCTCATTGTAGAATTGTTGGCCATTGGACAGGTATCATTTCTATTACCAATAAAGAAGACTTAACATCTCTTTCAATTGTTAATTTGTTAAAGAAAATGTTTGAGATCTCAGGAAGACCGTCCAGGTTATTAATTTCCGACATGAAGCGCATACAAACTAACGACTATGCAACATGGGTAGCAGATACAGAAGACTTTGATTCCTGGTTAGACAATCTTCAAGTGATTGACGATAGCATAGAATCTACTTTAGCTGATTATCATTTTGATGTGTGCCTTGAAGGAAAGCAAAAATATATTATTAAAGATGGTGCTTCTTTTTTACTTACAGCTGACGATTATCCAACAAGCACTATTTCTATATCATTATGGATGAATATAAATGTTTTTTCAGAACGGATATGGGCTGGATTTAATGAAGCGTTAGACCAACCTAACAAGCTTTTATTAGGCGAAGAATGTGCCAATTATAACAGAAATGTTTTAGCAAATACATTAGAAAAAATACAGAGAGATTTGGGAATAGAACAACCTTTTACTTTTGAATCTGAAAATATGAGTGGTGCATGTGCAACTGGTTTTGAAAATGGTTGTAGTCAGTTTAGGTTTTAGTATGGAAGAAAGAAAACTTTGGCTAGAGGCCGAAAAAAAATTCAGAAATGACATCAATTCTTTGGTTGTCTGCCCTAGCTGTAAAAAAGGGACCTTATTTATTGTAGACGTTGCGTTTAATGAAAAAGATATTTACAGTGGTGGCGAACGTTATATCAAATGCACAGATTGCGAAAAATTTGAAATAGTTTTATATCGCAATACCGTACCTAAGAATTGGCATTCTAAGAACATAGAATTGTAACTCAAAACCAACGCAATAATTATTTCTTCAAAAAAAATGATTGAATACGAATTTTATAAAAGCGAAACAGGAAAGAATCTGTTTTCATTTACAGGAAAATTTGAAGGACTCAATGAGTTAGGATCCTGCAGTCCTGAATATTTAATAGAAATCATAAAAAACTTAAAAAAAGTAAAATCGGGAGAATTAGAAGAATATGATTTCGGCTTTGAGATATATACTGTTGAATCCAGAAAGAAAACCTCTCAGATTATTGATACTTTTGATCACTGGAAATGTATAGGTGAAGTTTCGACTGAAGAAATTTATGATGCGATTAAAAAACTGAAAATTTGTTTAGATGATCATTCACACTTAGCATTTGATAAACAGCATCCAAAAAATGATTTAGAAAACTATAATTACGTTTTTTTTGATGGTTTAAAATTACACAAAGTAACTCATCAATATTATGATTGGCTAACTTCTGAGGATTACGCGATCTGGAGTAATTCTTATGTAGAATTAAACAACAAAAGAATTTATATTATTAAAGAAAATGTGAAGGTATTATCTACTTTTAGATTCTACAGCAAAGAGGAACTGGAATTTTTATCTTCAAAATACAATCTTCAAATAAGAGAAGTAGACGGAATTTATTATTCTGGCACAGAAACTTACAACACAGAACATTTTCAAATTTCAGAAAACGACGATCTAATTGTCATTTACTGTACTCGTGGCAGTTATGGACCAGAAAGTATTTTTATTTATGGTGTTTATAAAAAATAGAATAGGTTTGAATCTTATCTTAAGTATACTTGATAAAAGCTTCAATTTTATAAAATTAAATTAATGAATTTCAATCTTTTAAATACACAAATAGGCATTCGTAATTTTAGTGTTAGGAATGACAACGTTTTGATTAATACCGTAAACAATATAAAAATCAATGATCGAATACTACATCCTAAATTTGACGAATATAATGTTTGCAATTTTATAAATAATCAATATTTGTTTTATGGCAATTTAGAAACAATGATATTATATGATTTTAGGAATAACATTAAAAAAGAATTAAATTCGAAGTATTCGTATTATTGGGAAACTCTAGAAGATAATAAAGTTTTAATAAGTGTCAATAGAAGAAAAAATGATTTAGGACAAAAAATAGCAGATTATCATTGGTATGATTTTAAAAGAAATCAACTGGAAAAATTATTATTTATTGAAAAACCACAAAATAAAATTTTAAACAAAACCATACTAATAACAGAATCATCATACATCATCAAATCCATTTCACTCGTAACGGCCAAATTTGAATGGGAGTCAAATCTAGAACAAGAATTTTCTACTTATCAGGTTGATGGTATACAAAAAATAATAGGAATTTATAATGATATCCTTTGGCTAAGTTGTACAAAAGCTTTATTGGGAATAGACATCAATACTGGGAAAAAAAAATATATTTATTCTGAACCGAATCAAGTAATATATAATAGTGGCAAAACATTAGAAAATTTTAGAGGTTATGATGGATATATAGATGAAGAAAATAAAAAGATAATAGGATTTGAACACGAAACGTATTATGAATTAGACTTAAACGATTTGAACTTAAATTATTGGATTTTTACCGAAGAATGTGGCAAAATCTTAGCCTATTCTCCTCACGTTGAAAAAAAATGTTTTACTAAAACACATATATATTTTATTGATAGTATCAACGGTAAAATAATAATATTTAATAGAATAACTAAAGAATTTGACTGGATATACACTTTCCCTCCCGAATCCTGTACAGGAATTTTAAATGATATTCAAATATCTAAAACCAAACTATATGTTTTAGACACTGGTGGGACCTTGCATATTTTCCAAAAAAATTAATAGAACAAAATAAACCAAACTATGCAAACCTCAAAAAAGACAAGATACGCCACTCCCGCACGAATCCTTTCGTGTGGCGATGCAAATGATCGAAGTCTAGTTTTTTTATAAAAAATAGTACTATAAAAATGAGATGAAATTATAAATAAAAAGGTAAAATACCACACGAAAAGATTCGTTCGGGAGCATGGAAATTCTCCTGCCAGCTTGAGATTACAAAAACAGTAATAACTAAAACCCAATCTTGCTAACATAAGCAAAAACCAAACTTCAAAAATCATCAACTCAAAAACCAGTAAGAGTATTGAATATATTTAAAATAACAAATAAATGAGTGAAAAATTAAATTTTGTAAATGATTATATAGCTGATTTTATGTCAAGCAACTTTCCCGAATTTTCAAGATTTAAGATCAAAATGAACGAAGATGCTTTATATTTTCATAATAATACAAATGGATATAAACATGAAATATTTGTAGGTCTGGGAGAACTCACCTATCCTGATCATAAAATTGTAAATGGTGGGTTTCACTGTTGGGTTGGAGTAAATTTTATAGAAAATATGTTAATTGCGTTACTTTCAAAACATGATTTACATGTAGGTCAATTACATCCTACAATTTGGTTTAATGAATTTACGATTCCAAATTTTAAACTAATATGGGATTCATTTAGACAATTCGATGGTTATGATTTAGCTACAGACAAAGAAATGCTGGATAAATTATGCGAACATTATAAAGAAGTAATTGAGCGTTATTTTATTCCTTTTTGGAAAAAATATAGTAATATACAATATATAAATGATGAGATTATAAATAAAGTTGATCAGATGAATTTAGCTGATTATTTTGGTGTTGGACCATTGCATTTAAAAAAACTTGTCATTATGCGAATCTGCAAAAATAAAAATTATGATTTCTATAAAGAATGGCTGCTAAATACTTATATAAAAGAAGAACAGGAAATGAAAAATAATAAGGAATGGAACTCCGAATATAATTTATTTAAGGAGTTAATAGAAATCTTAGAAACACAATACTAAAAGTCTAAAACTACAGGCAAATGAGTTCTTATTTTAATAAATTTAAGGACGGAATATTCGTAATTATCAAATTAGATAATAAAGCATCGATTTATTTCGGAGAAAATTCCTGGTGGCTTTTAGAGGATTGGGAGAATGATATCCTTAACAATACTTATTTACAAGAAATAAAACCACTAAAAATTGAATTTGAAAATACATCATATAAAAATGACTTCTCCAATTTAGTTAAAAGCTCTTATAATAATTATCTTCCAAGTTTATACATCGACTTTGATAATAAAGAGCTTTATAGCAACTATTTTGATCAGGCAATTGAAAATAGAATTATGGAAGGATGGAAAGGTTCTTTTATAGAAAATCAGGATAAGTTTTTGGAACTAATTCCTAAAGAGGTTAGATATTGGAAAATCTAAAAGTTCCTAAAATTATGCAATGATACAGATTATGACGGAAAACTTTCATATCTAGAATCTCTTCTTACTTCCATGGCTAATGAATACTTACCTTAATTTGAAAAATTAAAATTAAACAATAAATAGTTTCATGTAAACCTCAAAAATCACAAGATACGCCATAATTTCACTAGTAGTTCTATTCATAGTAATTAGCGTATTAAGCTAAAAAACAAAAAGCCTTCTGAAAATTCAGAAGGCTTTTTTAGTTTGAAAAACTCCTTTATTTCTGAGGAGTTCCATTAGTCACTTTAATCAAATAAGTTCCTTCCGGTAAATCATTAATATTAGATGCATCAGTCCCTATTAGTTTTTTTCCCTGCGAGAAAACCTCGATATTTTTACCGCCTGCTTTATTAGCTTCATTTGAAGAAGCTGCAACGGGTGCCGGAGCTTGAACTGGAGTTTTTACAGGCGCTGCTGTTTTTTTTACCGGCGCTGCAACTTGACTTACTGTTGCAGCTGAAGAAGCTGGTTTAGAACTGTTATAAGCCTCTCTTACCTGTTCGTCTGTCATAGCAACAGTATATAATCTAAGATCGTCAATATCGGCATTAATACTGGTTGCCGTATTGAGTTTTCCAATGTTTAAAATATATCCTTTTGCCGAACGCTGCATGCCTTCTACAGCTTTTAGCAATTCTCCGTTGCGATATATTTTTGATATATTTCCATCATAAGTTACGCTATAAAAATACCAGGTTTCTTTAACGAGCGGCACAGACACTACTACGTTGTTTGTATCTCCCCAGCCCACCAAACTTAAATCAGAACTGCCCGAAACTGTGGGTTGTTGTATTAATCCGAAATACTGTCCATTTACAGCAGTACCGTAACCAAAAATATAATTGGCTGCGGTCACGGCATTAAATTTTACCCAAACAGAAAAAGTCTTTGGTTTATTATCCTGTGGAAGATCCCCTACCACTGCCTGATACGCTTTATTGGTAAGTCGTAAAGCACTTTTAGGAGCGCCCATTCTGTCATTTACAAAAACAGGAGTTCCCAAAAATGAAATAGTGTTATCGGCACTATTTAGGTTTCCATTAAAAGTAAATTCCTGCACCGGATTTTGCGCATTCGTATTCAAAAAACTTACAAACATTAAAGAAAGTAATAATTTTTTCATGTATAAAAGATATTAAAAGTATATTTTTAATGTATCAGAATGAAATTCTTCTTTTTTAAAGAATTTTAAACTACAATACTTCAGCTTATTAAAATCCTAATTGTATTTTTATAAATTTTGTTAAAACTATAATTTTAATTCAGCATCACCAAGCAATTCCTACATATAAATACAGAATTCTCACAAAACTTAAAAAAACATGTTTATAGGCTATTGTTTCATAATTTCTGTTTTAAAAAATTATATTTGTCTCAACAGAATTAACTATTAATTACCCCAAATGCAGACATCAAAAATCACTAGAATTGCAGTTATCGCTTTAGTACTTTTATTTTTAATATTAAGTGTTATTAGCTGTAGTACGCACACTCACACTGCCACGCAAACCACTACAGGTAAAAAAATCCCACCAGGACAAGCTAAAAAAGCTTCAGGAAGCAAAAGCGCAAAACAGTACGCTCCAGGTCAGCAGAAAAAAAGATAATCAATAAAAAACCTTCTGAACTCCAGAAGGCTTTTTTTACTATTTCAAAAAATTCCGTTGCTAACGCAACATACAAACTAACTAAAATTAAAAACTAAGTAAATATTGTTATTTTGAAGTAATCTTTTTGGCAGGAGAACTGGTAACTTTTAACAAATAAGTTCCCTCCGGAAGATCATTAATGTTCAATGCATTGCTTCCTTCTATTTTTTGACCTTGTGAATACACTTCAATATTTTTAACAGATCCGTTTACATCATTTGACGCAATAATTGTCCCGCTTGGCTTAACGGTAGTTTTGCCTTTAGCAGATGTTGTTGCCTTAGAAGTTTTCAACTCCATTGTTGGCGCAGCTGCCATAGCTACAACAGGTTTTCCACTCTCATAAAGAGCACTAACCTGCTCCGGTGTTAAAGCCACATTATAGATTTTTAAATCATCTATATCGGCATTAATTCCGATAGTCGTATTAATTTCTCCAAGTCTAAAAATATTCCCGTTTGTTGCTCTAGTCATGCCTTCCAGATATTT
Source organism: Flavobacterium notoginsengisoli (assembly GCF_042686225.1). Taxonomy (NCBI): domain Bacteria; kingdom Pseudomonadati; phylum Bacteroidota; class Flavobacteriia; order Flavobacteriales; family Flavobacteriaceae; genus Flavobacterium; species Flavobacterium notoginsengisoli. Next base: position 756,911 of record NZ_JBHUOT010000001.1, on the reverse strand, counting down.
CAATAACTTCCCGTCACGGTATATTCTCGAAGTTGCTCCTTCGTAAGTAATAGTATAATTGTACCAAACATACTTTTCAAGTTGTGTAGACACAATAACATCGTTAGAAGCTCCCCAGGCAGCCAAACTAAGATCAGAGTTAGAAGTTGAGGTTCCTTGTTGTAATAATCCGCAATATTGCGCATTATAAGCATTACCGTAGCCCCAGATATAATTTGCGTTTGAAATATCATTGAATTTAACCCAAATACTAACCGTTCTCGCAGTCTTACCTTGCGGCAGATTGTCTATTACAGCCTCTAAAGCTTTATTATTTAATCTTTGGGCACCTCTGAGCTCTCCTGCCCTGTCGGCAACGAAATTATCGATTCCCATAAATGAAGTGGTGTTGGCGGTATTATTTAAAGTACCATTAAAGTTAAATTCCTGAATCGGTGTTTGAGCAGTAACATTCAAATAACTTACAAACAAAACTGTGAGTAGTAATTTTTTCATAATAATAGATTTTAGGGATTAAACAACTAAGGTTATTTTAACACTGCTAAACTAGATTATTATGAATTGGAGCGGAAATTTTTCCGACAACCTACAGAAATACTCGTTAAAATAAACAATTTCGGACATTTTATATCCAAAAAATATATTTTCACACTTTTAACGATATTACTAAAATACAAGTCAGAATTCAATCAACTTAATAATTTCTTACGTATAAATACGCTCTTTTAATAATATATTCAATATTTTTTTTCTTGAGCTTACACCATAAAAAAACTCCATTCGCAAATACGAATGGAGTTTATATTTAAAAAAGCAATTAAATTACTTTACGAATTCAATTTTTTGAGCTTCTTCTTCGTTAACACTATCAAAGAAACCTTGTTCATTCATCCAGTCATCACTAAATACTTTACTCATATAACGAGAACCATGATCCGGGAAAATAGCAATAATATTACTCTCTTTTGTAAATTCACCTTCTTCAGCATACTGCTTTATAGCCTGCATTACTGCTCCGGAAGTGTATCCAACAAACAAACCTTCTTTACGAGTGATTTCTCTTGCTGAGTGCGCACTTTCTTCGTCGGTTACTTTCATGAATTTATCAATAATATCAAAATCTGTAGCCGATGGAATTAAGTTTTTACCTAAACCTTCTATACGGTATGGGTAAATTTCTTTGCTGTCAAACTCTTTTGTTTCGTGGTATTTTTTCAATACAGAACCAAAAGCATCAACTCCGAGAATTCTAATATTTGGATTTTTTTCTTTTAAGAATTTTGCAGTTCCGGAGATCGTTCCTCCTGTTCCGCTGCAAGCAACTAAGTGCGTAATTTGTCCTTTTGTCTGTTCCCAAATCTCCGGACCGGTAGTGTTGTAGTGAGCATCAATATTCAATTGGTTAAAATATTGATTAATGTAAACTGATCCTTTTGTTTCTTCGTGTAAACGTTTTGCAACGTTATAATATGATCTTTCGTCATCTGCAGAAACGTGAGCGGGACAGACATATACTTTAGCTCCTAAACTTCGCAGCATGTCAATTTTATCTTTGGATGATTTTGAACTTACTGCTAAAATACAATTGTAACCTTTAATAATGCTTACCATTGCTAAACTAAATCCTGTATTTCCAGATGTGGTTTCGATAATGGTATCTCCTGGCGAAAGAATTCCTCTTTTCTCGGCTTCTTCAATAATATATAACGCGATTCTATCTTTTGAGGAATGACCTGGATTGAAAGCTTCTACCTTTGCGTAGAAATTTCCTTCTAACTCTTCGGTGATTTTATTTAGTTTAATAAGCGGGGTGTTACCTATTAACTCTAAAACATTATTATAAGCGGTTATTTCTTCTTTCATAAAAAAATAGTTAATCAAGGGCATTTTTAATTAACCTTGATAGGTTGCAAATTTAACAAAAAAAATCTAATTAGCTTTTAATTTTTTCTAAATCTAATAAAAAACTAAATTCTTTTGCTAAGTCTTTCAAAGCCTCAAAACGTCCCGAAGCCCCGCCATGTCCTGCATCCATGTTGGTATCTAAAAATAAAAGTTTGTCATTTGTTTTTAAATCTCGCAATTTTGCAACCCATTTAGCTGGCTCCCAATATTGTACCTGCGAATCGTGCAATCCTGTAGATACATACATATTAGGATATCCCTGTGCTTTTACATTATCGTAAGGTGAATACGATAACATATAATCATAATACTCTTTTTTGTTTGGGTTCCCCCATTCATCATACTCTCCGGTTGTAAGCGGAATGCTGTCATCCAGCATTGTGGTAATTACGTCTACAAAAGGCACCTGAGCAATGACTCCGTTATATAATTCAGGAGCTTCATTTACAATAACTCCCATTAACAAACCTCCTGCCGATCCTCCTTCTGCATATAAATGTTCGGGAGAAGTGTACTTTTGGTCTATTACAAATTTAGAGCAATCAATGAAATCTGTAAAGGTATTTTTCTTTTTTAACAGTTTTCCATCTTCATACCATTGCCTCCCTAAATCCTCTCCTCCACGAATATGCGCGATAGCATATACAAATCCGCGATCCAAAAGTGATAATCTTGTAGAAGAGAAATAAGTATCCATCGTAATTCCATAAGACCCGTAAGCATAAAGCAACAACGGATTTTTACCGTTTTTCTCTAATCCTTTTCGGTAAACCATCGAAATTGGCACTTTTACACCATCTCTCGCAGTTGCCCAAACGCGTTCTTCTACATAATTGTTTTTATCAAACTTTCCGCCTAAAACCTCCTGTTCCTTCAAGATTTCTTTGGCTTTAGTCCTCATATTAAAATCAATTATAGAAGACGGCGTTGCCAATGACTGATAACTGTAACGTAAAATATCGGTATCAAAATCAACATTAGTTGTTGTGTAAGCGTTATAAGTCTCACTACCAAAAGGAAGATAATAATCCGGCTCACCATTCCAAGGCATAATACGAATATGATTTAATCCGTTAGAACGTTCCTCTACAACTAAATAATTTTTGAATATTTCAATGTCCTCCAATAAAACATCTTCTCTGTGCGGAATAAGATCAACCCAGTTTTTCTTCCCTGTTTTATCTTCAGGCGTTTTCATTAATTTAAAATTGGTCGCTTTATCTTTATTAGTCAAAATATAAAACGAATCTTCGTAGTGCGAAATACTGTATTCTAATCCGCGAACTCGTGGTTGAAAAACAACAAATTCTCCGTCCGGATTATTCGAATTCAAAATTCTGTATTCAGTTGTTAAAGTGCTTCCTGAACCAATAACAATATATTTTCTGGATTTTTCTTTACTAATCGAAACATTAAAAGTATCATCCACTTCATCAAAAACCAAAACATCTTTTTCTGATGCTGTATTCAATTTATGTCTAAAAACTTTATCAGCTCTAAGTGTCACCTGATCTTGTCTCACATAAAAAATAGTGTTGTTATCATTTGCCCAAACAGAAGCTCCGGTAACATTTTCTATTTTATCAGCTAAAATTTCACCTGTTTCTAAATTTTTAATTTGAATGGTATAAATTCTTCTCCCAACAATATCTATCCCAAAACTGGCAAATTTATTATCCGGACTGATACTTAAACCACCTAATTTGAAATAGGCATGTCCTTTTGCCATTTCATTACAATTAAAAAGAATTTCTTCGACTGCAGAAAGGCTTCCTTTTTTTCTGGCGAAAATTGGGTAATCCTGTCCTGTTTCAAAACGGGTAATATAGAAATATCCATTGTAGAAATAAGGAACCGAAGAATCGTCTTCTTTAATTCTTCCTTTCATTTCTTCAAACAGATTATCTTTTAAAACTTTTGTATGAGAAGTCATTCCCTCATAGTAAGTATTCTCCTGATTTAAATAATCGATTACTTCTGAATTTTCTCTGTCATTCAGCCAGAAATAGTTGTCAATCCTGGATTCTTTGTGTTTTTTTAATGTTTTTGGAATTATTTTGGCCTTTGGAGCCGATATATCATTTTGCATTGACTGAGCATTAATTTTTAAATATAAAGACGCAAAAATAGTACAAACACAATAGAACAAAATTAATTTTTTCATAAAATATTCTATTGATTTAACACAGCAATATACTAATTTTGTCTGAAATAATTTAAAAAATCAACAAAAATGGATTTAATGGGAATGATGGGTAAACTTAAAGAAACCCAGCAAAAAATTGAAGATACAAAAAAGCGTTTAGATACTGTTTTGATTGATGAACAAAGCGCTGACGGATTATTAAAAGTTACTATTACTGCAAGCAGAAAAATAAAATCTCTTTCTATTGATGATTCTCTTTTAGAAGATAAAGAACAATTGGAAGACTATTTAATTGTAACTCTAAACAAAGCAATTGAAAAAGCAACAAATGTTAACGAAAGAGAATTAGACGCTGTTGCAAGAATGGATATGCCTTCTATTCCTGGAATGGATAATCTTTTTAAATAAGAGGCAAAGATACAGAGTTACAAAGGGACAAAGATTTCTTCTCTCTTACTCAAAAAACAAAAAAAGACGCAATGTGCGTCTTTTTTTGTAAGCTTTGTTACTCTGAACCTTTGTCACTTTGTCTAAAATTTCGAAAGCGTATCAATTACATAAGTATGCATTACTTCTTTGTAATCTAAATGTGTTACAATTCTAAGTTTGTTATGACCAAGCGAACTTATTAATATGTTTTTCTGCTTTAATTTTTCTATTAATAATTGATCGCTGTAACCTTCAGCCAAAGAAAAAATTAAAATATTAGTTTCTACTGGTTCAATTGATCCAATCCAGGGTTTAATACTCAGCACTTTCGCTATTTCTTTCGCTCTTCGATGATCTTCTGCCAGTCTTTCGATATTGTGCGCCAAAGCATATAATCCTGCAGCAGCTAAATAACCAACCTGACGCATCCCTCCGCCTAATATCTTCCTGATTCTCAACGCTCTGCGAATATCATCTTTACTACCAAGCAGCACTGAACCAATTGGAGCTCCAAGACCTTTAGACAAACAAACTGAAATGGTGTCAAATATAGCCCCAAATTCTTTCGGATTTTGTCTTTTTGCCACCAAAGCATTCCAGATTCTGGCACCGTCTAAATGAAATTTCAAATTATTAGCGTCACAAACTTTTTTTATCTCTCTTAAATCTTCTAATTCGTAACAAGCTCCCCCACCTTTATTTGTCGTATTTTCAACACAAACCAAACTGGTTAACGGACTATGATAAAATTCAGGATCGTTTATTGCTGCTTTCACTTGTGCTGCTGTAATCATACCGCGATTCCCATCTATTAAACAACAGGAAACTCCGCTGTTAAAAGAAACTCCTCCTCCTTCATAATGATAAACATGAGCATATTTATCGGCAATCAACTGCTCTCCCGGCTGTGTATGTAGTTTAATCGCTGTTTGGTTAGCCATAGTTCCAGACGGAAAAAAAAGCCCAGCTTCCATACCAAAAAACTCTGCTGTTCTGTTTTCCAATTCAATCACCGTAGGGTCCTGTTTGTATACATCATCGCCGACATGAGCGTTAAACATATACTGCAGCATTTCATAAGTAGGCTTTGTTATGGTATCGCTGATTAAATTTATTTCCATATTCTAAAAACTATATCTTATTTTTGTATGCAAAATTACGTATTACTTATAGTTATTCTCAGCAAGTTTTAGTAAAATTTAACTCGCTCGTTTCTATAGACCAAATTAACGTAATTTTGATAAAAAACATATAAATCCTATTAATTAATTTATGACAACAGCCGAACAAGTAAAAGGTATTGTGGAGCGCCTTGGTGCGTTGAGGAGGTATCTTTGACGTCGATGCCAAGCTAATCGAAATCGCAAACGAAGAAGAAAAAACGTTTGCTCCTGACTTTTGGAACAATCCGAAAGAAGCAGAAAACATTGTAAAAAATCTTCGAAACAAGAAAAAATGGATCGAAGATTATGACAAAGCCGTTTCTTTAACAGAAGAATTACAGCTGGCTTATGATTTCTACAAAGAAGGAGAACTTACTGTTGACGAACTAGATGAACAATACAATGCCGCGCAATCGCACATTGAAAACATTGAATTCAAAAACATGCTTTCTGACGAAGGCGACAGTTTAAGCGCTGTAGTTCAGATTACCGCTGGAGCTGGAGGAACAGAAAGTTGCGACTGGGCCGGAATGCTGATGCGTATGTACATGATGTGGGGAGAAAGTTATGGCTACAAAATAAAAGAACTGAACTTTCAGGAAGGCGATGTTGCAGGAATTAAAACCGTAACTTTAGAATTTGAAGGTGATTATTCTTTTGGATATCTAAAAGGAGAAAACGGAGTACACCGTTTGGTGCGTATTTCACCTTTTGATAGTAATGCTAAACGTCATACATCATTCGTATCAGTTTACGTTTATCCATTAGTTGATGATAGTATTGAAATCGACATTAATCCTGCCGATATCGAAATTACAACTTCTCGTTCAAGTGGAGCCGGTGGACAGAATGTAAACAAAGTGGAAACAAAAGTGCAATTGGTTCACAAACCAACCGGAATTCAGATTCAATGTTCTGAAACACGTTCTCAGCAAGATAACAGACAACGTGCTATGCAAATGCTTCGTTCTCAATTGTATGAAATTGAGTTAAAGAAACAACAAGCGCAGCGTGCTGATATTGAAGCCGGAAAAATGAAAATCGAATGGGGATCGCAGATTCGTAATTACGTAATGCAGCCTTACAAATTGGTAAAGGACGTTCGTACAGGTTACGAAACCAGCGATGTCGATGGCGTAATGAACGGAAATATTGACGCTTTCCTTAAAGCCTATTTAATGATGATGGGACAGAAAGAAGAAGAATAAATGAACAAATACATCAAAGGTTGTTTAGTAGTTACAGGCACAGTATTTATATTATTAGCAATAATAATTGGATGGTTCTTTTGGTCATCAAATAGCCGTAAAAAACAAGCTGAAATTGATGGAATCGCATTCTCAAAAGAATGTGATTCCATCAAATTTATTACAGAACAACCTGAGATTCAATTTGCAAAATTCAAGAAAAACGAAATCAGTATTCTTAAATTCCAGATCATAAGAGAAGGGAAATTCATCCATGACACAATAATTAAAAATGGGTTTAATAAAAAAACTTCTTCCAGCGAATACCAATCAATTAATATTCCTTATAAAGCATTTTTAAAAACTGATACGATTGTAGTTACTACACAAAACAAATTACATTATTACATTTCAGGATACCATCATTACGCTTACTTACATTATGGAATGACAGGATATGTCGGAAGCCATGACTGCCGATTTTCTGATAATCCTACAATTAACAATGAGGTTCTGCTAAGTCCAATACTTTTCAGGGAAAACGGCTGGATAAACCCTGAAATATCCAAACATATTAAAAAGATAAGTGTATCTGATAGTGCTGGATATTATGGTTTTGCAAAAAAGAGCAATATAAAAATAGAAGATGCCGAACGGATCCTAAAAGAAAAAAGGAAAAATCAGGTTTTTAGATCTACTACAATTAATGGAATTGAAGTTGGCCCAAAAGATAGTTATTATGTATTTGGCGAAGAAACTGAATCAGGAACGCTTCCTAATGATTTAGTTCCTAGAAATCTAAAACAGTATGTGGTTAAAATAAATTGCGAAACCGGAGAATATAAGCGTTATAAAAATTACCCTTTTGACAATTAAACTTTTCATATTTACTAAAAAAAATAGTTATGATAAAATGGGCAGATGTAATTCATTTTACAAATAAAGGAAATCCAGCTCCTGAAAAGAGAGTGGAAAAAACGGAGGAAGAATGGAAACAAATCTTAACTCCGGAAGAATTTCAGGTAACTCGTCTAAAAGGCACCGAAAGATCTTTTAGCTCTGAATTGTGCAGTTTGTTCGATCCTGGCATTTACGAATGCAAGTGCTGCGGAACTGTTCTTTTTGATGCAAGTGAAAAATTTGAATCAGGAACAGGGTGGCCTTCTTTTACACAGCCAATCAAAGAAAATGCTATCGCATATCATGCTGACAGGTCATACGGAATGGTTCGTGTTGAGGTTGTATGTAATGTGTGCGATGCACATTTGGGGCATATTTTCCCAGATGGACCTCCACCAAGTGGTTTACGTTACTGCATAAACGCAGTTTCTTTATCAAAAATTAAAGAATAATTTATAGAAAGCGATTCCTTAAAAGTGAATCGTTTTTTTTATAACTACCAACAATCAAGTGATTTAACAAAACAAATGTAAGCCATCACTTAACAATTAAATTATTCATTTTTTAGTTACAAATTTTCCTCTGTTTCTATTCAAAAACTAAGTTACAGCTACTCAGTCCCTTAAAAAACTCTCATTAAATTAATATTTTAAATGTTAATTTTTCAAAAATCACATTATTATTTTATTTTTTTATTAAGAAACTAAAAAAATTAATTAGGTAATTAGAATGTAATTCATTTTATTTGGCAAAAAATAACCTTTAGTCGATTAAAATTTGTCAATGAGATCCTATTCAATTCAAGAAATTAACGAAGTTATTAATGGCGTAATTTACGGCAGTACTTCCCAAACCATAAACGCCACAGAACAACTAGAAAAAGCAACGACTTCAGAAATCTCATTTATTGGAAATAAAAAATACGAAAAATACTGGTCGACTTCTAATGCATCCATTGCTGTGGTCAACGAAGATATTTCGATTGAACCTGGAGAGAACCGCGCTTTCATAAAAGTTAAAAATGCCGATTTGGCGATGTCGCAAATTCTTGCTCTTTTTGCTCCGCCTACTCCAATTTTTCATAACAATATTCACCGAACAGCTACTATAGATGAAACCGCAGTAATTGGCGAAGGTGCCAAAATTGGTGCCGGCTGTTATATTGGACCAAAAGCTGAAATTGGCACCAATGCAGTAATCTACCCAAATGTCACTATTTTAGACGAATCTACAGTTGGAAAAAACACTATTATCTGGTCTGGAACAGTGATTCGCGAGCGTTGTCATGTTGGAAGCGATTGTATCATTCATCCAAACGCAACCATTGGAGCAGATGGTTTCGGATTTCGTCCTTGCAGTGAAAAAGGACTAGTAAAGATACCGCAAATTGGTAATGTAATTATTGGAAACGGAGTTGAAATTGGCGCAAATTCATGTGTTGACCGCGGAAAATTCAGTTCTACAATTTTAGGAGATGGTTGTAAAATAGATAATTTAGTTCAAATTGGGCATAACAGCAAACTTGGAAAGTTCTGTATTATGGCCGGAAACAGTGGTTTAGCAGGTTCTGTAACTTTAGGAAATGGCGTTATTATTGGCGGAAGCGCTTCTATAAAAGACCATACTACTATTGGAGATGGAGCCGTAATTGGCGCAGGATCTGGTGTAACCGGAGACGTTCCTGCCGGAAAAACAATGCTGGGTTATCCTGCAGTTGAAGCTCGTGACGCCCTAAAACAATGGGCGATGTTAAAACGAATGGTTTGTGCACCTAAAAAATAATTCAATTATAATTTATATAAAAAAACATCCGCTTCTACGGATGTTTTTTGTTTTATAACACTTCACATTCAAAGCCAATTACTTTCATTAAGAAAATTACCTTTTCGATAATATCATCTTTACACTCAAATCGTAGAATATTATCACAATCTTCTAGATCAAAATTCCATTTTGAATTGGGAAATAACTGATTTAGTTTTGGCGCAACTTTCTTCACTTTAGAAATGCTGTCAATGTTTGTTTTGAATACAAAAATCATAACTTCACTAATTTTGAATTTTACTTAGAATTCTAGAATCAATGTAAAAAGTGCCAAATGGAATTACACAAGCCAAAAGCACTTTCCAAGTTGTATCCCTAAACTTCCAGTTCTGCTCTACTCCAACACTCAAAGCATTGAATATAAAAAGCAAAAACAGAGCACCGTGAATAGTTCCTACAGGTCTTGTTAGAAACGGCATTTCAAAAATATACTTCATTGGCATTGCTATAAAAAGTAAAATCAAAAGTGATATACCTTCAAGAAATCCAATAATTCTTAAACGTCCGGTATTGGTTTGAAATAAATTTTTCATAATTATCTAAAATAAGGTCGATTCGCAAGAGGTGAAAATGGCCAAGGAATGGCAATAAAAATGATGATTAAGGCAATAGAAAACCAAACTAGCATCGTTTTGAATTTCTGTTGATCTGAAAGTTTCCTTTTCGCTAAAGCGGAACCAACTGTAATGATAATTATAGCAACTAACATCAAAACAATGTGAATTAGTCCAAAAAATGAAGCATCCAGATTTTGAAATTCTTCTTTATAATTTCTCCAAAAATATTTCACAATCGGGCTCTGCAGATAAACCAATATTCCAAAAAGAAGCTGGATATGAGCAATTGTGGCTGTCCAGTGACGCAACAAATTATCTTTCTTGGTAAAAGGAAGTTTTTGAGAATAGCCTTTGTAAGCAATAAAAATAGAATACAATAAGCTTAGCAATACGAGCCATCGCATAAAAGAATGGCCAACTAAAAGTGTTTGATACATTGTTTTTTGATTTAGACAATGCAAATATATTCAAAAACATACCAATTAGTATGTTTTTGAAAAATAATTTTATTTCAAACCATTCAAATAGCTCTTAAGTTCTTTTAAATAAACCAGATAAGACGAATTATCGTTTTGGAGTTTTCCGAAATTTCGTATTCCCCAATAGCCTGATAAGATAAAAAATGCTACTTGTTCTCCAACAACATCTTTACGGATTAAGCCAAATTCTTGTCCTTTTTCGATTGAATCTATGATCGTCTTTTTCCATAGATCAACCAATTCCGCTAAAGCTTCACTAAATCTGTTATTCCATGGCGTCATTTCCTGCGTAAGATTTCCAACCGGACAGCCATATTTTACTTGCAGAAAAGGATCTTCCAACAGTAAATACGAAATCATATTATAAAAATCTTCAATTGGATTTTGAGAAGCTTCTGTTGGTTTTATAAAATGTTCCTGCATAGTTGGCTTAAGAATTTCTTCAATAATAGCAACTCCCATTTCGTCTTTTGTTTTAAAATGGTAATAAAAAGCTCCTTTCGTAACCTGCGTAGTTGCAATGATTTCATCAATACTTGTAGTTTGATAGCCTTTGGTATAAATCAACTCAAAGGCTTTATGAAGAATGTTCAGTCTTGTATTTGCCGCTTTTGACATAAAAAATACTAATTAGTATGAAAAAGCAAATTAAAGAAAAATAAGTGGTGTAATTATTTTTAACACATAGAAACATAGATTTAGTATGCATAAAAAGTCGTTTCATTTGTATAAAAAAACATAGTCATCTATGTGTTAGAAACTAGTTTCTTTTTTACTTTCTTATTTAAATTATGCATCCTATGTTTCTATGTGTTTAAATAAAAAGAAGCCAAGAACTCTATTTCTTAATTCATAAATCAACTCATTTATTTCAATTGATTTTGTAAATTAGCCAACACTATTTTGTAAAATCAATACTATATCATGGATTTAAACTTCAATAAAAACGAAGATCACAATAAACTACTCCTTTCTGAATTAAAACAAAAATTTGCTAAAGTAAAATTAGGCGGAGGCGAAAAACGTATCGAAAAACTGCATTCCGAAGGCAAAATGACGGCTCGTGAAAGAATCGCTTATTTATTGGACGAAAATTCTAAAAGTATTGAAATTGGTAGTTTTGCAGGAGAAGGAATGTATCCGGAACACGGCGGATGTCCCTCTGGCGGTGTTGTCGTAAAAATTGGTTACATCAAAGGGAAACAATGTATTGTTGTTGCTAATGATGCTACTGTAAAAGCCGGTGCATGGTTTCCAATAACAGGAAAGAAAAACCTTCGTGCACAGGAAATTGCTATGGAAAACCGACTTCCTATTATTTATCTTGTAGACAGCGCAGGAGTTTATCTGCCGATGCAGGATGAAATTTTTCCGGATAAAGAACATTTTGGCCGCATCTTTAGAAACAACGCTCAAATGAGCAGCATGGGAATTACACAAATTGCAGCCGTTATGGGAAGCTGTGTGGCCGGCGGTGCTTATCTGCCGATTATGAGTGACGAAGCTTTAATTGTCGATAAAACCGGAAGTATTTTCCTTGCGGGAAGCTATTTGGTAAAAGCAGCAATTGGCGAAACGATTGATAACGAAACTTTAGGCGGTGCCACAACTCACTGTGAAATTTCAGGTGTTACCGATTATAAAGCGAAAGATGATAAAGATGCTTTAGACAAAATAAAAAATATTGTAGATAAAATTGGTGATTTTGACAAAGCGGGTTACAGCCGAATCAAAGCGGAAAAACCAGCTTTAGAACCAAACGATATTTACGGAATTCTTCCAAAAGCGAGAACCGAACAATATGATATGATGGAAATCATCAAACGTTTGGTTGATAATTCAGAATTTGAAGCTTACAAAGATGGTTATGGACAATCGCTTATTACAGGTTACGCCAGAATAGATGGTTGGGCTGTTGGAATTGTAGCTAATCAGCGTAAAGTGGTAAAAACTAAAAAAGGCGAAATGCAGTTTGGTGGTGTCATTTATTCTGACAGTGCCGATAAAGCAACTCGTTTTATAGCCAATTGCAATCAAAAGAAGATTCCGTTGGTGTTTCTGCAAGATGTAACCGGATTTATGGTCGGTTCAAAATCGGAACATGGTGGCATTATTAAAGACGGTGCTAAAATGGTAAATGCAGTGAGTAATTCGGTAGTTCCTAAATTTACTGTTATTGTTGGCAATTCCTATGGTGCAGGAAATTACGCGATGTGCGGGAAAGCGTATGATCCAAGATTAATTTTTGCATGGCCAAGTGCTGAACTAGCTGTTATGGGCGGTACTCAAGCCGCAAAAGTTTTAGCACAAATTGAAGCTTCTTCGCTCAAAGCGAAAGGAGAAATCATCGATGAAGCTAAAGAAACGGAACTTTTCAATAAAATAAAAGCACGCTACGACGAGCAGACTTCTCCGTATTATGCAGCATCAAGACTTTGGACAGATGCTATCATAGATCCGTTAGACACCAGAACCTGGATCTCAATGGGAATCGAAGCTGCAAACCACGCTCCTATTCAAAAACCTTTTAATTTGGGCGTAATTCAGGTTTAGCAATTTAATAATTCACAACAATACGTTAAATAAAAAGCAAAAATCTTATTTTCAGGCTGTTAAAAATATACATATCGCTAAAAATTAGTAACTTAGTATATAATTTTTAATCACACAGCATCATGGAAAATGTAAAAAGTTTGAATAAATGGGCGAACTCGCACACTTATTTACCGGTGGATCTAGTACGTATTGTTTTGGGTGGATTTTTATTTATGAAAGGTGTCTCGTTTGTCACCAATATTCAGTACCTGCATGATTTAATTTCCCCTATTGATAAATTTGGAGGAGGAATGTTTATGCTGCATTACATTGCTCCTGCTCATATGATTGGTGGTATAATGATTATTTTTGGACTATTAACCCGTTGGGCAATTGCTGCTCAATTACCTATTCTATTTGGTGCCGTCCTCGTAAATTTCATGGGCAAAATGCACTCTGAAAGTTTACTTCTGGCTGTAGTTGTTTTATTAGTCTGCATCTTCTTCTTGTTTTATGGAAGCGGCAAACATTCTGCTGATTATTACTTCAAAATGCAACAATAACCTTATAAATCCTCAGTTTTTTTCCATAAAAAGCTGAGGATTATTTTTGTTTGTTAATTAATTCTATAAAATTTCATTAATTGTGTTTTATGACTTAAATTCGCCGACATGAATTGGATTCGTAAAACTGTTATATTTATTGCACTTCTGATTGCAGGTTTGTTTGCTTATCAAGCAGACACATCATGTGTGCATATAACTGAAACGCAAAAAACGGATTCTAATTTTTGTAAAGAGACTGGAGATTCGTCTGCATTCATTCAACCTCAGGGAAGTTATCAATTTGCAGCAAACATCAAAAGCTATTCGTCCGGGATACTAAAATGCTTGGATTCATTTTTACCGCTTATCCCACAGCATCAAACCATTACAACTACTATAGCATATACAAAACTATTTACAACTCAAAGTAAAAAGGTTTTAGTCATACTCTATGCTTTCCATTTTTTCTGGTAAATAAAACTTGATTCAGATCGAAGATTTATTCTTCATTTAATAGGCTGTTTTCAGTAGAAAACTGGCGTATATCAATTTATTTATTTCATTAAAAAACATCATGGAAACTACAACAACCATTATGGGAATTGTGATTTTAATTATTGTCGCAATTCCGGTATATTTTTCTGCTCGCTCTAGCGCTGCCAGTAAATCAAGAATTCTAAATATCAAAAAAAGATTCAATCCTTCTAATCCGGAAAGTTTTGATTTGACAGAATCGATTAATAATAAAACATTAACGCTGGATCAAAAAAACAATAAGTTTATTTTGATGAATTTCAATCCAAATCAACAGGAATCAATTTATGTTGATTTAAATACTGTTAGTTCATGCAGGCTAATTCCAACAACAGACGCAAATTCAGATACTATTATTAAAATTGATTTCGAATTTCAGGACAAAGAAACATCCAAAAAGATAATAATTCCATTCTATGATTTTGACGATGACCGTATAAAACAGATCAGTGTCTATCAAGATCATCAGTTTGCAAAAAAATGGCTTAAAATCATCCAAGATTCTATTTCACGTTAGTTATTTAATTCAGTTAAAAGAGGCTCTGTTTTGAGTCTCTTTTTTTTTGTCATTTACATGATATTTGTCATTTTATGTCCGTCACTGAAGTTTTAATTTTGATGTAAACTAAATCCGTCATTATGAAAATCTCTTTGACACAAAAATACAATGTCCCTGGTCCAAGATATACAAGCTATCCGACAGTTCCGTATTGGAATGAAGCTGATTTTACAGCTGAAAAATGGATCACTTCTTTACAAAAATCATTTTCGGAAAGCAATTCAAAGAACGGAATTAGTTTATACATTCATCTGCCTTTCTGCGAAAGTATGTGTACTTTCTGCGGATGCAATAAACGTATTACCAAAAATCATTCTGTTGAAGAAACTTATATTAAAGCGCTTTTAAAAGAGTGGCATTTATACTGCAAAATTCTTCCTGAGAAACCCGTTATTAAAGAAATTCATCTGGGTGGCGGAACTCCAACTTTCTTTTCAAAAGAAAATCTAGAGCATCTTATCAATGGAATTTTCAGCTATGCTGTAAAAGCTGAAAATCATGAATTCAGTTTTGAAGGACATCCAAACAATACGACATACGAACAACTTAAAAAACTATATGAATTAGGCTTTCGCCGAGTTAGTTTTGGTGTTCAGGATTATTCTGCTACGGTTCAGAAAGCTATTAATAGAATTCAGCCATTCCATAATGTTGCGAAAGTGACTTTTTGGGCAAAAGAAATCGGCTACACTTCTATTGGTCATGACATAATTTTTGGACTTCCATTTCAAACTATTGAAGATATTATCGATACCGTTGAAAAAACAAATTCTTTAAAACCAGATCGTTTGGCTTTCTATAGCTACGCTCATGTACCTTGGATAAAAGGAAACGGACAACGCGGTTTTAATGATGAAAATCTGCCAAAAGATTCCGAAAAAAGAAAACTGTACGAAATTGGAAAACAACTTCTTACTCAAAATGGCTACCATGAAATTGGAATGGATCATTTTGCACTAAAAAACGATAGTTTATACAAAGCCGCTCATAATGGAAATCTACACCGCAACTTTATGGGTTATGGCGCTTCTAAAACACAAGTTATGATTGGTTTGGGAGTTTCCTCAATTAGCGACAGCTGGTATAGTTTTGCCCAAAATACTAAAAATCTGGAAGATTATTACCAATTATTAGAATGGGATAAATTGCCGGTTATAAAAGGGCACATTTTAAATGAAGAAGATTTAATTATTAGAAAACACATCCTGAACTTAACTTGTGAATTACAAACTTCCTGGACAAATGATGCTCTTTATTTTAAAGAACTTCCAACGGTTTTAGAAGATTTGGAAGAAATAGAAAAAGACAATTTAATTTCTATTGGAGAAGGAAAACTTACCATTACCGAAGAAGGAAGACCTTTTGTACGCAACATCTGTATGGCTTTTGATTTACATTTAAAAAGAAAGTCACCGGAAACCAACTTGTTTTCGATGACTGTATAATTTAAACAAGATTTAATTATTGTATTCAAAGAATAGTAAACACATACAAACATAGTTTTTACCGTTTAGATAAAGAATCCAAAAGAGAAATATATTTCTCACACATAGAGCTATGTATTTTTAAAAATAAGTGAAACGTCTTTTTAACGATAGTGAAATCTATGTCTCTATGTGTTAAAAATTACATTCAATTTTTAATGGCAATTAGGAGTTTGCTGCACAAATAAGCTCATATTAGAAGGAGAGATATAAGGAATTCCAAGTCCTAATCCTCTAAGAATAAAAAGAACTCCAATAATTACAGCTACATATGGAATTGCCTTTTGGATTTTATTTCTGAAAGGCAATTTTAGTAATGAATTCACATAAACTACAATAGTCATTAAAGGTATAGTTCCAATTCCGAATAAAAGCATATAAAGAATCCCAAAACCTGCACTTTGCATTGCAATTGCTCCAAAAAGTGCTACATAAACCATTCCGCATGGCAGAAATCCATTTAGCAGACCAATTGTAAAAAGAGATTTATAACTTTTGTTTTTAAATTGAGCTCCAAGGTTTGATTTAATTTTTGATATGATTTTATAAATTGGTTTTGAAAAATTATAATTCGCAAATTTTTTCTCTGGAATTAAAACCACAATAATCATGATTACGCCAATAATAATAGACATTTTTTGCTGTAATCCGGCAAGAAAAAAACCTCTTCCTAATAATCCAAAAATTAATCCGATTGTAGCATAAGCTGTTAATCTTCCAAAATGATAGGTCATAACCTGTGTTACCTTTTTTGCTTCATTCTGTCTGTCAACAGGAAGCATCATGGCAATTGGCCCGCACATGCCGACACAGTGCAGACTACTTATAAGGCCTAATATGAATGCTGAAAACAACATATTAATTAATTTTTAATTGCAAATCCTCAGAATGTGTCCCTACAGGACAATTTATCTATGGCTATTTTTTTTCTACCTATGAATTGATCCTAGCGGATCAAATCTTTAGAACCTAAATTAATTGACGTAAATCACTTCTTTAGTTAAATATTTTTTTCCTTCGTACTGCCATTCCATATTCACATCCCAGCGTCCTTTTATTAGTTTTTTCTGCGGAATAAGTATAGAAGAGTTCGTTAAAGCAATTTTGGTATTGAAATCGAATTTTTTATTTGAAGGTCGGTACAACAAGATATTTCCCTGTACTTTATCACTTTCAAATCCAGCAGGAAAAGTTACAGCTACTCCACTATCTGTATATTTGATTAATGGTTTGTGCTGTAAATCATGAGCGTTTTGAATCCTCGCCATTTCTTCCTGAAAATGTGTGTCATGTTTGTAATATTCTTCGACAACCAAATCGTTATCGTATTTAGAATTTGACTGTACTTCAAAAACAAAATATAAAATAAACGTCATAAACAATCCGAATGCAATGACAATTGCGGTACCCCAATTAATTTTCATGATACTATAATTTTTAATTAAAACTGCGTGGTCCTAAGAAATTTGTTGTGGTTGTTTCTATGAGTTCAGAACCATTGTAAACTCCTATTTTTACTTTTGTTTTATCACTTTCTAATAAAACTTCTTTTATTTCTATAAATAATGTTCCCTGAGAAATTCCTTCTTTAGCAACTTTAAAATGCCTTTTGCCAACATTTTTAATTTCGCCTTTTTGATCAATTAGCTCAAAATGAATATCGTTGTAATCTTTCATCGTTTTGTTTACAATTTTATAAGTGTAAACATTACTGATTTTATCTCCGTTATGCTGAAATAATTGCCCTGGAAGACGTAAAACAACTGCCTGAACATCTGTTCTTAAAAACAGCATTCCAACAAAAACACTTAATAAAATAAAAAGAACTGCTGTGTAACCTTTCATTCTTGCCGTGAACCTGAAAGGTTCTTTTTTTGCGATTTCATCTTCAGAAGCATAACGAATAAGACCTTTTGGCAATCCTACTGATTCCATAATATGATCGCATTCATCAATACAGGCTGTACAGTTGGTACATTCTAATTGTGTTCCGTTTCGAATATCAATTCCCATTGGACAAACATGAACACATTGCAAACAATCTATACAATCTCCTTTTCCTGTTAAAGCTCTGTCTTCTTTTTTATTGAATTTGGCGCGTCCTTCTTCTTTTTCTCCACGAACAAAATCATAGGCAACGTTAATCGACTTATTATCCAAAAGAACACCTTGCAATCTTCCATACGGACAAGCTATAATACAAACCTGTTCACGAAACCATACAAATACAAAGTAAAAGACACCTGTAAAAATAAGAAGCGCAATGAAATTACTAGCTTGTGCAATTGGCCCCTCTTCTATCATTAGAAACAATTTATCGCTTCCAACTAAATAGGCCAGGAATACGTTGGCAATGAGAAAAGAAATCAAAAAGAAAATAGTCCATTTTAGAAGTCTTTTTCTAATTTTCTCTGCATTCCATTCCATTCTCGCCAGACGGGATTGTGCGCCGCGGTCTCCATCAATCCAATATTCTATTCGGCGGAAAACCAATTCAAGGAAAATAGTCTGCGGGCAAATCCAGCCACAAAAAATCCTTCCAAAAACAACTGTAAATAAGAGTATAAATACAACGCCGATGAGCATTGAAATTACAAAGAGGTAAAAATCCTGAGGCCAGAACGGAAATCCAAAAATATTAAAACGACGCTCGATAATATTGAACATCATAAACTGGTTTCCATTTACCTTTATAAAAGGATTTATGAACAAAATAGTCAGTAAAACGTAGCTGACAATTTTTCTGTAATCATAAAATTTACCAGACGGCTTTTTAGGAAAAATAAATTTCCGTTTACCACCTTCATCTATAGTTCCAATGGTATCTCTAAACGCTTCGTCTGGTAAATTTGACATGATATTTGTATTCTAATTATTTTTTAACTTGTGTGGTATCTGTTTTTGGAGCAACTGCCGTTGCATCATTGATTGGGGCACTTTCATCTACCCAAACCTCTCCTTCCGGTTCTTTCGGATCTTTTGGATTACTGCCTTGTAAAGACAAAATGTAACTCGCAACTTTCTGGATTTCTTTTGGTTTTAAGGTTCCTTTCCAGGAAATCATCCCTTTACCATCTCGTCCTCCGTTTGTAATGGTGTGAAATAAATTCTTAATTCCACCTCCTAAAATCCATTTATCATCTGTAAGATTTGGTCCAATTTGCCCTCCTCCATCGGCTCTGTGACAAGCTGCACAGTTTGTGGTAAAGATTTCTTTTCCTGCTGCAAGACTTGCATCATCTGTAAGTAAAACAACTGTTTTTTCATCCATCAAATCCGGAGCGGTTTTCATGTACTCTTCTACATCAATTTTTGCCTGAGCCATTTCTTTTTTCAGCTCCATTTCTTGATTGTCAGCTCCTAAAACATCATAACGAATCACATAAATTACTCCGAAAATGATACAGATATAGAATAAATACACCCACCAAGGCGGTAAATTGTTGTCAAGCTCTTTAATTCCATCATAATCATGATCCATCAACAACTCGCCTTCTTTTTCAATTGGAGATGTTTTGGTTAATTTCTGCATTAGATCTTTAAACCAGGTAGTCTCTTTGAAACTAAGGCTTTCTTCATATTCTTTTTTTGCTTTTTCTTCTGGTGTCATTAATTGATACATGACACGATTTACAGCGCTAAGCGTAATCTCGATGGCAATTAAAATAAATAAGAAGACAAACAAAAAGAGCGATACCATAGGATATTTTATAAAAGCCGCTCTATCGCCTGAGTCTACAAAATACTCCATCAAACCAAATACAATGAAGAAAATTACTGGTACTCTAACATATACTGGGAAAAACTTTTTCATTTTTATATCTCTTTTGTAATTACAACAAGTCCTTCATCTAAAGGAATACTACTCATTTCCTGAATTTTATCTTTTCTATAAGAGAACACCCAAAAGCCTAATCCTACGAAAAAGAAGAAGAAAATCAAGAGGGAAATAATCGGGTATAATTCTACACCCGATATTGTTTCCATATTGTGTTTTATTTGTTCGAACATAATGCTGTTATTTAGTTTCTTTTACTTTAATATCAGTACCAAGTCTTTGAATATAAGCAATCAAAGCAACGATTTCTCTTTCATTCATCGGAATGAATTTCTCTCCTTTAGCAACAGCTTTTTTCTTGCTGTCTTCATAACTTTTCACAAAGTCAGGATCACTTTCTAAGCTTTTTTCGATCTTAACTGCCTGTTCTCTTAAAGTGCGCTGCGCATTAGCAACATCTTCAGGAGAATACGGAACACCTAACGAAATCATAGCCTGCATTTTCTTTTGCGTCAATGAAATATCCATTGGTTTATTATCAAATAGCCATTTGTATCCTGGCATAATTGATCCGGCAGATGTACTTTGCGGATTCCACATGTGGTTAAAATGCCAGTTGTCATTATATTTACCTCCAACTCTTAACAAATCTGGACCTGTACGTTTTGATCCCCATAAGAATGGATGATCATAAACAAATTCTCCAGCTTTTGACTGCACTCCGTAACGTTCGACTTCACTTCTAAAAGGACGAACTGATTGAGAGTGACATCCCACACAACCTTCTCTGATATATAAATCACGTCCTTCTAATTCTAACGGTGTATAAGGTTTTACACTTGAAATTGTCGGAATATTTGATTTTACCATAATCGTTGGTACAATCTGAATAATACCTCCAATTAAAATGGCGATTGTCGCTAAAATGGTCAATTGGATTGGTTTTCTTTCTAACCAGGAGTGGAATTTCTCTCCTCTTACTCTTCCGCTGCTGATTTTTTGTAAAGCAGGAGCCTGAGCTAATTCGTCTTCTACCGGAGAACCTTGTCTAACTGTCATTATGATGTTGTAAACCAATGTCAGCATACCAATTAAGTACAAACTACCACCAATAGCTCTCATCCAATACATTGGCATAATAGCCGTTACTGTTTCAAGGAAGTTACCATAAGTTAAAGTTCCGTCCGGATTAAATTGTTTCCACATAGAAGCTTGTTGAAAACCTGCTACATACAATGGAATTGTATAAACGATAATTCCTAAAGTTCCGATCCAGAAATGGAAGTTTGCTAATTTTTTAGAGAACAAATCTGTTTTTGTCATTCGTGGAATCAACCAATAAATAATTGCAAACGACATAAAACCATTCCAAGCCAAAGCTCCAACGTGTACGTGGGCAACGATCCAGTCCGTATAGTGTGCAATAGCATTTACATTTTTAAGAGAAAGCATCGGTCCTTCAAACGTTGCCATTCCGTAACCTGTAATCGCTACAACAAAGAATTTTAAAACTGGTTCTTCACGAACTTTATCCCAGGCACCTCTTAGCGTTAAAAGTCCATTAATCATACCTCCCCAAGATGGTGCAATTAACATTACTGAGAATGCAACTCCTAAATTCTGTGCCCAGTTTGGCAATGCAGAATATAATAAGTGGTGAGGCCCCGCCCAGATATAGATAAAGATTAAAGACCAAAAGTGGATAATTGATAATCTATAAGAATATACAGGTCTGTTTGCAATTTTAGGAACGAAATAATACATTAATCCTAAGAACGGAGTAGTCAAGAAAAATGCTACCGCGTTGTGCCCATACCACCATTGCACTAATGCATCCTGAACTCCAGCATAAACAGAATAGCTTTTTAAAGCTGAAACCGGAATTTCGATATTGTTAAAAATGTGCAGTACTGCTACCGTTACAAATGTTGCCAGATAGAACCAGATCGCTACATACAAGTGACGCTCTCTTCGGCGTAACATGGTTCCAATCATATTGATTCCCATTACAACCCAAATTAAAGCGATTGCAATATCAATTGGCCACTCCAGCTCTGCGTATTCTTTAGAAGAAGTATAACCTAAGGGAAGTGTAATTGCCGCAGCAACAATAATTAACTGCCAGCCCCAGAAATGCAGATTACTTAAAAAATCACTAAACATTCTGGCTTTTAATAATCTCTGCATAGAATAATACATTCCGGCAAAGAAGGCATTACCCACAAAAGCAAAAATAACAGCGTTGGTGTGTAATGGTCTTAAACGGCCGTAGCTAAGCCACGAGATCCCATCTGTGATGTTGGGAAAAAGGTACATTACCGCAAGGGTAAGCCCTACTAACATACCCACAACTCCAAAGAGTATTGTGGCGTAAATGAATTTTTTTACAATTTTGTTGTCGTAATAAAACTGTTCCATTTCCATAATTATACTTGTTTTTCTTCGATTGGTGAATTATTATTTTGGGAAATAATTTTGGTCTCATCGTCAAAAAGAATTCTGACTGAAGGTGTATAATCGTCGTCGTACTGGCCAGATTTGACAGCAATAATGAAAGCAATGAAGAAACAAATTGCTACGAAAATACTTACTGAAATTAAAAGATAAATAACACTCATACCGTAAATTTATGTTAACAAAATTACTAGGTGATCGGCGTTTAAAATATGATAATTATCATGCTCAGAGAAGAATAATAAAAATAAAAAAAATATCTTTTGAATTATTTAAAACTATTCTAAATTACTATTACTGAAATAGTTAGACATAAAAGTAACAAAGCTGACAATGGTAATTGTACTCAACGGCATAATGATCGCAGCAACCAATGGAAGAAGGTTTCCTGTGACCGCAAATGCCAGTCCAATAACGTTGTAGAGCAATGATAAACCAAAACTCATCTTGATGATAAAAATCGCCTTATGAGAAAGCTTTAAAAAGTAATTTAAACGTGAAAATTCAGAAGCATCTAATATAGCATCGCAGGCAGGCGAAAACACATTCACATTCTCAGAAATCGAAATTCCGACATTACTTTGTGCCAATGCTCCGGCATCATTCAATCCATCTCCAACCATCATGACATTTCTGCCATTCTCTTGAAGGTTTTTAATAAATTCAAGTTTCTGATCGGGCTTTTGATTGAATACTAATTCCGTATTTTTAGGAAGAATGGCTTCTAGATTTTTCTTTTCTCCATCGTTATCTCCCGATAGCACTTTGATTTCGTAATCTTTATCCAGTTTTGAAAAAAGCTTTTCCAAACCTTCCCTATATTGATTTTGGAAAACAAATCTTCCGAAATAAGTTCCATCAATTTTAATATGTAAAGCTGTTTTTTCAAGCTCTGAACCATCAGAAACTAAACTATCGATAAACTGTCCTGAACCAATTTTTATTTCTTTATTTTCAGTCACAGCTAAAATTCCTTTTCCTGTAATTTCCTGAAAATCATAAACATTCATTCGTTTTACTTCTGGAAGAAAATCATAAAGCATTCGGCTTAAAGGATGATTTGAAGCTCGTAATACATTCTTAATCAGTACAATATCTAAATCAGAAATTGTATTTCCTTCGTAGCTTATATTCGATTTTTTATTAGTGGTAATGGTTCCCGTCTTATCAAAAACAATGGTATCTACTTTTGCCAGTTGTTCGATTACAACAGCATTTTTTAAGTAGAATTTCTTCTTTCCTAAAATCCTCAAAATATTACCAAAAGTAAATGGAGCTGTTAATGCCAATGCACAAGGACAAGCCACAATTAAAACAGCTGTAAAAACATTAAAGGCAATATTAGCATCTATAGAAATCCAATAACCAAAACCAGCAAATGCAATGAGCATTAGGATAGGGGTAAAATAACGGCTTATCGCATCTGTTATGGTTTTGTGTTTTTGATCTACTTTTTTCTGAAAAATTTCGTTACTCCACAGTTGGGTCAAATAACTTTGAGAAACCGAATGTAAAACTTCCATTTCGATTACTTTTCCAATCTGCTTACCGCCTGCAAAAACTTTATCTCCCGATTTTTTGGTAATCGGAACGGCTTCTCCTGTCACGAAACTATAATCAATATCGGCGCTTTCGCTGATTAAAATTCCATCAACCGGAATCAATTCCTGATTACGAATCAATAAACGATCTCCTTTAACAACATCGTAAATGGCAACATTATCTTCTGAAGCGTCTTTATTTATTTTGGTTACAGCAATTGGAAAATAGGATTTAAAATCTCTTTCGAAACTTAAAAAACTGTACGTTTTAATCTGAAACATTTTACCAAGCAACATAAAAAACACCAGACTGGCTAAACTATCGAAGAACCCAGGCCCGTGATCCATAAGCATATCATAAGTACTTCGAATAAACATTACGATAATTCCCAACGCAATTGGAATATCAATATTGAGCATTCGAGTTCTGATGCTGTGATACGCCGAAACATAATATCCGCTTGCAGAATACAAAAAACTTGGCAAGGCTAGAAGAAATATCAATAATCTGAAAAACGGTTTGTAGCTATCTAACCAAAATTCCTTCATTTCGAAATACTCCGGAAACGAAAGCAACATGATATTTCCAAAACAGAAAAAGGCAACACCCAATTTATAGGTTAAACTTCTGTCAACTTTTGTTTTTCCTGTTTCGTAATTTTCTAAACTGATGTAAGGTTCGTAACCAATTGAACTCAACAGATATACGATTTCTTTTAAAGAAACAGTATCTGAATTAAAAGTAATTCGAACTCTTTTTTCATGAAAATTAACCTGAGAAATGCTAATTCCAGGCTGCAATCGGTTTAAATTTTCCAGAATCCAAATGCAAGAACTGCAGTGGATGTGTGGAATATTTAAAGAAACAATAGCCGTGTTTCCTTCTTGAAATTCCAATACTTTTGAAAGTATGGCTTCATTATCTAAAAAATCGTATTTTCCTGCAATGTCCTGTGGTGTGGCACCAGGTGATTTTTCGAAATCATAATAAGAGGTTAAATTGTTACTGCTGAAAATTTCATACACTGTTTTACAGCCGGCACAACAAAACTTTTTATCATCAAAATCAATTTCTTCATTTTGTTCAATAGTTAAACCACAATGAAAACAACTTTGCTCCCTCATAAACTTGTTTTTATTTGCCACAAATTTCCAATTAAAGCACAATTATTAAGATGATAATTGTCATGTTATACCTAAATTGAATTCTAATTAAACCTCATTACGAGCATTCAAAATAGCAGTAATTCTAATTTATAATAATTTTACGATATAATAATGGCTAAAACTCTTAAATATTTTTAATTTTGTCCCAAACAAATATTGTCATGAATAAATGTGATCAATGCATTGTACGTCAGCTTAGCTCTTTAAAAGCCCTTAACAAAGAAGAAGTTATAAAATTAGCCAGCAGTAAAACCACTTACAAAATTAAAAAAGGGGAAGCCATTTTTGAAGAAGGCGAAGTTACCAATGGGGTATTTTGTGTAAAAGATGGTGTGGGTAAACTTTCAAAATTAAGCGCAAACGGAAAAGACCAAATCGTAAAACTGGTAAAATCCGGAGAACTTCTTGGTCAGCGTTCGATGATTAGCAATGAGCCGGCAAACTTAACGGCAAAAGCAATCGCAGATATGGAGGTTTGTTTTATTCCTAAAACCGAAATCATCAATTTTTTCAACAGCAACAATCAGTTTTCTTTAAATATGATGCAGTCTGTCTGCGAAGATTTAAAAGAATCTGAAAACGAAAAAATTGCTTTAGTCCAGAAAACAGTAAAACAAAGACTGGCAGAAACTTTGCTTCAATTACACGAAGCTTTTGGAGAAGATACAGATAAAACCCTGAAAGTTCAACTAACCAGAGAAGAACTTGCGGGAATTATTGGTACTGCAACAGAAAGCTGTATTCGTTTATTATCTGATTTTAATAAATCAGAATTGATTGAGTTGGTTGGTAAAAAGATTATGCTTAAAAATGTTCGTGCCTTAAAAAAACTGGCCGAAAACTAAAGCTTTTTCGCTTCATTCCAAAAAATATCCATTTCGCTAAGCGTCATATCCGATAAAGATTTTCCTAATTCGCCTGCTTTACTTTCTAAGTATTGAAAGCGTTTTATAAACTTTTTATTGGTTCTTTCCAAAGCATCTTCTGGATTTACATTTAAGAATCGCGCATAATTGATCATCGAAAACAAAACGTCGCCAAATTCATCTTCGATTTTATCTTGGTTTCCAGCTTGTACTTCGTCTTGCAATTCTTGTAATTCTTCCTGTACTTTATCCCAAACCTGATGCGGTTCTTCCCAATCAAAACCAACTCCTTTTACCTTATCCTGAATTCTGCTTGCTTTAACTAAAGCAGGAAGACTTCTTGGAACACCTTCTAAAACCGATTTTTTACCTTCCTTAAGTTTTAGTTTTTCCCAGTTTTGTTTGACTTCCTCTTCATTTTCCACTTTCACATCTCCATAGATATGAGGATGACGATGAATTAATTTTTCACAAATTTCGTTGCAGACATCAGCGATATCAAAATCGTTGGTTTCGCTTCCTATTTTAGCATAAAAAACAATATGCAAAAGCAAATCACCCAACTCTTTTTTAACTTCATTCAAATCATTGTCCAGAATAGCATCTCCCAGCTCGTAGGTTTCTTCAATTGTTAAATGTCTTAAAGTCTGAAGGGTTTGCTTTTTATCCCACGGACATTGTTCACGAAGTTCATCCATGATATTTAGTAATCTTTCAAATGCCTTTAACTGGTTTTCTCTATTCATTTTGAAGTCTTTTAAATTTAAAGCTCTATTTGGTAAAATTAAAAAATCCTGTCAAGAAACATCTCAACAGGATTGATTTATATCGAAAGAAAAACTACTATTCTTCTTTTTTAGCTTTTGCTTTTTTAGCAGCCGGAGCTTTTTTAGGTTTTTCTTCAGCAACCGGAGCTTCTTCTTTAGCTTCTTCAACAGCAGGAGCTAAATCTGTTACTAATCCTTTTGCCTGAAGCGTATTGTACCAGTTTAATACTTTTTTAATATCTGAAGGATATACTCTTTCTTCGTCATAAGTTGGAAGAATTTCTTTAAAATAAGCAGCCAAAGTAGCATTGTCTTCTTTATGAGAAATTGCTTGACCTTTGTTCTCTTTAACGGCAATTTGCTGCATTACTTCAGTTAACGGTTTTTCACCTTCATAAGTATAAATCGAAATTTCAGACAATAAACTTACATTGCTTTTTAGATTTACAGTAATCTTCTTCCCATCAATTAATGACTCCGCCACAAAACCTGTACGAGTTTGAACTTTCAATTCATATAAACCTGGTTTTCCTGAAATGGCTAAAATTTTCGTTAAATTCATTTTATTAAAATTTGTATTAAGAATTTGATTTATTTTTTGTTTCTAAATAGTTAGAAAACTTATCTACCTTTTTTGGCCGCAAAAAACTTCATTCTATATTCCTGAAACGTTTTTCCTTCAGTAATATTTTTCAGTTTCTTTTGGATCAAGCGTTTTTTAAGAGACGAAATTTTATCTGTAAATAAAATCCCTTCAATATGGTCGTATTCGTGCTGAATAACTCTAGCAATTAAACCATCGAATACTTCCGTCTTCATTACAAAATCCTCCTCACAATATTCTATTGTAACGGTTGGTTTTCTGTAAACATCCTCACGCACATCCGGAATACTCAAACATCCTTCGTTAAAACCCCACTCTTCTCCTTCTTCTTTAACAATTTTAGCATTGATAAAAGTCTTTTTAAAACCTTTCAAATCTTTTTGTTCTTCTGAAGGTAAATCCTCATCATCACTAAAAGGTGTTGTATCAATAACAAACAAACGAATCGGTAGTCCAACCTGCGGCGCAGCAAGCCCAACTCCGTACGCATTGTACATCGTCTCGTACATATTTGCGATCGTTTCTTTTAGGTTTGGATATTCTGGCGTAATGTCCTGCCCTACTTTTCTTAAAACAGGATCACCGTATCCTACAATTGGTAAAATCATTTGTTTTTATTTTTGTTTTTAGGTGCTGAAAAAACAGAATTAAAGTTCTGATATTTCAGCTGGCAAAAATAGTAAAAAATAGTCAATGAATAATTCTATTACTATATTATGTGATATTTTTTCCTAACCGCTAAAAAACTCAGCTATAATTGTGCCAAAATCACTCTTACAATTCTTACCTTTGCTAGTAAACCTGTCTTTATGATTGATAAAATTTCAAAATTTACAAACAGCACCTCTTTCTTCAATGCCTCTAAAGTAACTATTGCTTCTGTTGTTCCTGTTTTGGTTTTAAATTTTTTAGGTCATTTTGAAATTGGTTTTACCATTGCTTTGGGTGCTTTTTATACGTATCCGAGTGATATCCCAAGTTCCTTAATTCATAAAGTAAAAGGTTTAATTGCCGCTTCGTTTATCGTTTCTGGAGTAAATCTTTTAGTCAATTTAGCCTATCCTTACCCTGTACTATTTTATCCTTTTTTAGGTATTCTTCTATTTGCTTGCTCCATGATTTCAGTTTATGGACAGCGTGCGACATTAATTTCATTCTCGGCTTTATTATCTATTTCTCTTTCATTTGGACATCTACATGAAGGAGTCGAAGCCTTTGAATATTCCGGGTTCATATTTATTGGAGGAATTCTCTATTTAATAGTATCGCTTGTATTTCATTTGGTACAGCCTTATAAATATGTTGAATTACAAATTGCCGAGGGTATAAAGCTTACCGCTAAATATTTAAAACTTAGAGGAGACCTGTGGAGCCCTGAAGCCAACAGGCAAGCAATTATCGAAAAACAACTGGCTGTTCAGGTCGAATTGAATCTTATTCATGAGGATTTAAGAAAAATGCTTATTGGAAATCAGAATGCTTCCGGAATCACTAGTCAAAACAGAAAGATGCTTTTGGTTTTTATTACTTTGGTCGAAATTCAGGAATTGGCACTTTATACTTCTTTTGACCATAGCAAACTTCATGTAAAATTTGCCAAACATCCGGATGTTTTAAGAACCTATCAAAATGTGGCATACAAGCTGGCTTCTACTTTAAAGAAACTTTCCAAAAACGTACGTCATATCAGTGTTTATGTTGACAAACACGATTTGAAAAATGAATTGGATGCTTTGGAATTTGCCATTTTTGACTACGAAAAAACTTTAGGAAAAGAAGAAGCTGCAGAAGGCGTACTAATGTTAACAAACATGCTGAAATATGCCAAAAATCAGGTTGGAAAAATCAAAATTATTCAGCGTGCATTCTCACTGGCAATGCAGTCTTATAAATTAAAAGACAAAGACAAGGAACTTGAAAAATTCTTAACACCTCAATATTATCCACTGCGAACTTTAATTGAGAATTTATCTTATTCTTCTTCTATTTTCAGGCATTCGATACGATTAACCATCACAATTTTAATCGGTTTCTTTCTTGGACAAATTCTTCCGTTTCAAAATGTCTATTGGATTTTGCTAACTATAGTTGTAATCATGCGCCCTGGCTATGGATTAACAAAAGAGCGATCTTACCATAGAATGTTCGGAACCGTTTTGGGGGGTGTTTTGGCTTTCGGAATTGTTTCTTTCATTCAAAATCATGTCGCACTTAGTATTTTCTCTATAATCTGTATGCTTTTAGGAATTTCGTTTACTCAAATCAACTATAAAATCAGTGCCACTTTTGTGACAATGTATGTGGTTTTTATTTACGGAATTCTAACTCCTGACATTAACGAAGTAATTCAGTACAGAATATTGGATTCTCTTGCCGGAGCTATTTTAGCCTTTATTGCCAATCAATTTTTATGGCCGGCCTGGGAATTTATCAATACACCAATTCATATCGAAAATTCTATTCGGGCCAATCGAAATTACCTGAAAGAAATTGCCGATTTTTATAATAAAAAAGGAGAAGTTCCAACTTCGTACAGATTAGCCAGAAAAAATGCATTTGTGGAAATTGGGAATCTGATGACTTCTTTTCAGCGCATGATGCAGGAGCCCAAATCGAAACAAAAAACAATGCCTTTGGTTAATAAATTAGTGGTTTTAAATCACTCTTTATTATCTGCTTTAGCTTCACTTTCAACATACATTCAGTCACATCAAACGACATCTGCTTCAGAATCTTTCAATTATATTATTAAAACGATTTTAGCCAATCTGGATCATTCTATTGCTGTTTTAAGAAACGAAACTATTTTGACGGATACTTTTTTTGAGAAAGAAGATGTGACGTTGCAATTTGAAGAATTAAAAAGAAAAAACTTCACGCGATTAGCAGAAGACGATGAACTGGATAAAGAAACGCGCCAGGCCAAAATGCAGGAGGCTTCAATGGTTATAGAACAATTAATATGGATGAGTAATCTTGCAGAGAAAATCCTAAAAAACACAACTGATCTAAAAGCAACAAATCCGGATTAATTCAGCCGGATTTGTTTTTTTTATTCAATTAAAGAAAGAAGTTTATTTTATCTTCAAAACTTCTGCTGTATGTTTTCTGAGTTCTGCTAAAAGCACAGGTTTATCATTTAAAGTCTGACCATAAGAAGGAATCATTATTTTCAATTTCGCCTCCCATTCAGGTGTCTTAATTTGATTACCGAAACATCTGCTAATCAAATCCACCATAATTCCTACCGCTGTAGAGGCTCCTGGCGAAGCACCTAATAAAACAGCTAAAGTTCCATCATGTGTATTAATAACTTCTGTACCAAATTCTAGAACCCCACCTTCTTTTTCATCCTTTTTAATTACCTGAACACGTTGTCCTGCTTTTTCCAGTTTCCAGTCTTTTGAACGTGCTGTTGGCAAATATTCTCGTAAAGCTTTCATTCTGTCTTTTGGAGACTGACGAACCTGCTCAATCAAATATTTAGTTAATGGAATATTGTGATATCCAGCAGCTAACATCGGAATTAAATTGTTACGTTTAATTGACATTGGCAAATCCAGATAAGAACCGTTTTTCAAGAAACGAGTTGAAAATCCTGCAAACGGACCAAAAAGCAATGCTTTTTCGCCATCAATTACACGCGTGTCAATATGAGGAACAGACATTGGAGGCGCTCCAACACTTGCTTTTCCGTACACTTTTGCCTGATGCTTTGCAATTACTTCCGGATTGGTACATTTTAGCCATTGTCCACTTACAGGAAAACCACCGTAACCATTTCCTTCCGGTACATTTGCTTTTTCTAATAAGGGCAAAGAACCACCACCAGCACCAATAAATACAAATTTAGTATACGCTTTACGTTTTTGTCCTGTAGACAAATCTGTAATTTTTATTCTCCAGGATTTGTCTTCACGTTGTCTTAGTTTTTTAACTTCATGGTTAAAATACAAAGAAACACCGTCTAATTTTCCCAGGTAATTGAACATACTTCTGGTTAAAGCACCAAAATTCACATCGGTACCAATTTCCATGTGTGTAGCTGCTAATTTTTCATCAGCAGTACGCCCTTCCATTACCAATGGCATCCATTTTTGAAGCTGCTCAAAATCGGTACTAAAAGTCATGTCGGCGAAGATTGGATTGCTCTGAAGAGCTTCAAATCTCTTTTTTAAATAATCAACGTTTTTATCTCCCCACACAAAACTCATATGAGGAACGCTTTTAATAAAATTATCAGGAGAAGGCACTTTGTTTTGCTGCACTAAGTAAGACCAAAACTGGCGAGAAATCTCAAATGATTCAGCAATACTTATTGCTTTTTTAGGATCTATACTGCCGTCTGCCTTTTCCGGAGTATAATTTAGTTCACAAAAAGCAGAGTGTCCTGTTCCGGCATTATTCCAGGCATCTGAACTTTCAGCTGCGGCAACATCTAATCTTTCGTAAATTTCAATTTTTATATCAGGTTGTAATTCTTTCAAAATTACTCCAAGAGTGGCACTCATTATTCCAGCGCCAATGAGTACTACATCACTATTTGAACGTATGGTTTCGTCAGGCATAACAGTATTTTTATTTAAAGTGCAAAGGTACTTTTTTAATTGCAAAAAAAAACTAATTTTTACAGGATAAAAGTTAGGATTTTCTAAAAACCATTAAATTATAAATAAAAAATACGACGAAGAGCGTTATTTTTTTGAGGAAAGATAATCCTGAAGCAAAATTGTAGCGGAAATTTCATCTATCAAACCTTTATTCTGACGCTGTTTTTTGCTTAAGCCACTGTCAATCATGGTTTGGAATGCCATTTTGGAGGTAAAACGCTCATCTACCCGAATTACTTTTATTTCCGGAAAAACATTGGAAAAATGAGTGGCAAATCCATTTATTACGGAAGCACTTTCAGATGGTTGTCCGTTCATCTGTTTTGGCTCGCCAATTAAAACCGCTTCTACTTTTTCTTTTGCAAAATAATTCTTTAAAAAATCAACCAAAGTATGTGTCGGAATCGTAGTCAAACCTGATGCTATAATCTGCATTTCATCGGTAACTGCTATTCCTGTGCGTTTTTGTCCGTAATCTATGGAGAGGATTCTTGGCATTTATTTTTTTATGCAAATTTAAACAAAAATAAAAAGCAATAGCTATTTCTATTTTCAAATCCTTTAACAAAGAAAGTCCTTTTCAGAGGTTGCTCCCTTCAAAAAATGCTCTATTCCATATTCAATATACAACTGTAAAAATGTCTTATTACATTATAAAAATGTCTTTTACAGCTATATCAACACATTTTAATGTCAGTTATTTTGCGGCAATCTTAATCAACTTTCAAATACATCTTTTGAGAATAAAATGAATAATTATAAAAAAAGTATTGAACTATTTTCTAAAAGATTTCTTTTGATAGTTTTCATTTATCAATTCACCCGAATTCTATTTTATTTAATAAATCATAAATTATTGGGTCCTGTTTCTTTTCAGTCTTTTTGGGGCGGACTTATATTCGATTTTGCTTCTGTTAGTTATATCAATATACTTTTTTTATTTGCCCATTTAATCCCGGGAAATTTTAAATACAACAACAACTATCAACGTATTTTAAAAATTGTTTTTTACAGCATTAACCTACTATTTATTGCTACCAATTTTATAGATATAATTTATTATCGTTTTACTGGAAGAAGAAGCACATTTGGAATGATTACCGCAAAAGGAATGGAACATGAAGCTATGGGTCTGCTCCCCTCTTTTTTAAAAGAATTCTGGTATATCGCGATTGCTTTTTTACTTACCAGCATTTTATTTTGGAAACTCATTCCGGATTTAAACAGAAATTCATCACCAAAAAAAATAACAAAACAAGATTATCTAAAAAAATACGTTTTTTTTCTGACTACAATATTCATTTTGTTAATATTAGGGAGAGGCGGTTTGCAAAAAAAGCCCATTAAAGTTGTTGATGGAATAAAATACGGTGCTCTACAAAATGCAGGCCTTGTTCTAAACACTCCGTTTACCATCTTTAAAAGTATTACAAAAAAAGATGATATTGAACAAGTTCAATATTACAATTCCAGAGAATTAAAAACGATCTACAATCCTATTGTTTCCTTGCAACCAACACAGCCTTTCTTTAAAAAAAATGTTGTTATTTTAATTTTAGAAAGCTTCGGAAATGAAAACATTGGACTTGGACAAACCCCCTTTTTAGACTCTCTCATTACCAAATCATATTATTTCAAAAATGGATTTGCAAACGGAAAAGTCTCCATAGATGCGGTTCCGTCTATACTTTCGAGCATACCAAGTTTAATGAATAATTCTTTTATATCCTCTGCTTATTCCTTAAATAAAATAAACGGACTTCCTAAAATCCTAAAAAAGGAAGGCTATACTACTTCTTTTTTCATGGCGCCTTTAACGGAAGTCAAAATTTTGATCAGTATGCAAAAATAGCAGGATTCGACCAATATTTTGGGAAAGATCAATACGAAGGTCCTGACTCTTTTGATGGCAAATGGGGAATTTATGATGAAGAGTTTTTACAGTTTTTTGCTTCCAAACTTTCCTCTTTCAAACAGCCTTTTTTCAGCTCCTTATTTACTATTTCTTCCCATAATCCATACACAATTCCTGAAAAATACATTGGGAAATTTCCCAAAGGAAGCACGCGAATACAAGAAAGTATTGCTTATACAGATTATGCTTTAATGAAGTTTTTTGAAACGGCAAAAAAACAGAAATGGTATTCTAATACACTTTTTGTGATTTCAGCTGATCATACATCTTCAGAAGGCGACAGAGAAACAGATAAAACAAGTATTGGAAAATTTAGAATTCCTATATTCTTTTTCGATCCGACCAATTCAGATTTTGTTGGAGTAGATACTAAAAATTTCCAACAAATTGATATTATGCCAAGTATTTTGGACTATTTAAATATAAAGGCAGAAATGATCAGTTTTGGTAAAAGCTATAAATCCAGAGAAAACTTTGTGGTATATTATCTTCAGGGAACTTATCATTACATAAAAGATGATTATTACTTAGCATTTGCAAATGGGAAAACAATTGGTTTCTACAAATGGAAAGAAGATCCTTTATTAAAAAACAACTTAATGAAACAAGATTACTTAAAAGTAAAAGAAGAAGAAAAATTCATAAAAGCCTATATACAATCTTTTAATGACAGAGTTATAAATGATCAACTAACTTTATAAATTAAAACAAAAAAATCCGCCCTGAAAAACTCAGGACGGACTCTATCCAAATATTCAAACCTAAAAAATAACTCAAATTTACCTTCCGAATAATCTACTAAAAAAACCTCTGTGTTCTTCCTCTTCACTATCTTCTTCCTCAACGTAATTAGCAAACTTGGATTGTGCTTTTTCGTGTTCGTAAATCAATTCCTTAATATACTCCACATAACTTCTCTTCTTTTCTTCCAAAAACCCGATTAGGTATTTTTCACTGAATTCAACTCCGCTTGCTGCTTCTATTTGCAATAATTTTTTATATAATGGCTCAATATGCATCGCAATTACTTCCTGAGGCACAGCCTGTCTGCGCCCAAAATAATTTACAATTACGTCATTTTCGTCACGGGCAATTTCAAAGTCGGTAATTACCCAGTAATATCTTCCAGACTTCGCCAGATTCTTTACGATAGCGTGAAAGTTTTTACCTTGTTTCAAATTTTCCCAAAGCACTTTAAAAATGACTTTTGGCATATCAGGATGACGTATAATATTATGCGGCTGTCCCATTAATTCGTAATCTTCATAACCACAAACGTCAACAAATACTTCATTGGCATACTCAATAATACCAAATGCATTTGTTTTACTCATAATAACCTGCGTTTTATCCCAGGTTACCTCTTTGTCAATTATGACTCTGTTCTGAAGTTGATTTTCTTGATTCATATTTTACTGCTTATATGATTAATGTATTGAATGGAATGTTTTTCAATGATGCGAAAGTAGAGAGAAGAAAAAATAGAAAATCTGACTTTTGTCATATTTTGACATAAAAAAAACTTATAGAGGTTGTTTGGTAAATATCTAGGCTTTTCCAATTATTCGAAGTTTTACAAATAAGAAACAAAAAGTTAAATATGTAACATTTTACAGTGGTTTTGCTTTTTTGCATTTATGCAAATACCTTATCTTTGCCAAAAATTTAAACGTATGAATTCTTTACAGACTATAATTGAACAAGCTTGGGAAAACAGAGCTTTATTACAAGAAACTACAACTACAGATGCCATTAGAGAAGTTATCGAATTGGTAGACGCTGGAAAACTACGCGTTGCTGAACCAGTTGGCGACAAATGGCAGGTAAACGAATGGGTTAAGAAAGCGGTTGTAATGTATTTCCCAATTCAAAAAATGGAAACATGGGAATCTGGTATTTTCGAATATCATGATAAAATGTTACTAAAAAGAGATTATGCTGCAAAAGGAATTCGCGTTGTACCAAATGCAGTTGCTCGTTATGGCGCTTACATTTCAAGCGGTGTTATCTTAATGCCAAGTTATGTAAACATTGGAGCTTATGTAGACGAAGGAACTATGGTTGATACCTGGGCAACTGTTGGAAGCTGTGCACAAATTGGTAAAAATGTTCACTTAAGTGGTGGTGTTGGTATTGGTGGTGTTCTTGAGCCATTACAAGCTGCTCCGGTAATTATTGAAGACGGTGCGTTCATCGGATCTCGTTGTATCGTTGTTGAAGGTGTTCATGTTGGAAAAGAAGCTGTTCTTGGTGCTAACGTATGTTTAACTGCATCTACCAAAATTATTGACGTTACTGGAGATGAACCGGTTGAAATGAAAGGTTTCGTTCCTGCTCGTTCTGTAGTTATTCCAGGAAGCTATACTAAAAAATTCGCTGCCGGAGAATTTCAGGTTCCTTGCGCATTAATTATTGGAACCCGTAAACCTTCTACAGATTTAAAAACTTCTTTAAACAATGCACTTCGCGAATACGATGTCGCTGTTTAATTATTAGTAATAGAAATTTTCAATTTTTAAAAATCCGAATTCCTTTCTGTAAAATGATTGGAATTTGGATTTTTTTTGCTTCAATTTGTAGTCCGTTAACACAATACTATTTTAGATGAAAATACTTGTAATTCAGCAAAAAATGATTGGCGATGTTTTAGTCAGCAGCATTATTTGCAACAACCTTAGAACCGCATATCCGGAAGCACAAATCGATTATCTGGTTTATGCTTCTACAACACCGGTTTTAGAAGGAAATACAAGTATTGACAACATTATTTTGTTTGAAGAAAAACATCGAAGCAGTAAAAAAGAGCTTCTTAAATTAGGCTTACAACTTCGAAAAGAGAACTACGATTTGTTAATTGATGCTTATTCCAAATTAGAGAGTTGGATTTTGGTTTTATTAAGCAATGCTAAAAGAAAAATTTCATACAAAAAACCGGGTAGAAGCTTTTTATATACAGATAATGTTCCGTTTGAACCTTTTCCTAAAACCAATTTAGGACTTGCAATTGAAAGAAGGCTTTCTCTATTAGAACCACTGCATCTTCAAACAGCAATCGATCCAATTCCTAAATTATTTGTTTCTGAAAAAGAAAATCAGGAAGCTCTAATTTTATTTGATAAACATCAGGTACAAAAAGACAGAAAAACGATTATGATTAGCCTTTTGGGAAGCGAAAAACTCAAAACCTATCCTTTGGAATTCATGTCTAAAGTAGTAGATTATGTTGCCGATAATGCCGATGTAAATATTCTTTTTAATTATTTCCCAAAACAATTAGAAGAAGCCAAAATCGTTTTTAATACCTGCAAACCTTCTACCCAAAGTAAAATTTATTTTGATTTATTGGGAGGAGACTTAAGATCGTTTATTGGTTTGGTAAATCAATGTGACGCTATTATCGGAAATGATGGTGGTGCAATTAATATGGCAAAAGCATTAGAAAAACCTTCTTTTATAATTTTTTCTCCTTGGATTGAAAAGAAAATATGGGCAACATTTGAAGACGGAATCCATCATCTTTCTGTACACTTAAAAGATTACCGTCCCGCACTGTTCGAAAACAAAACAGAAAAAATGCTTAAAAAAAAATCGTTGGAGTTGTATGAGAAATTTTTACCAGAGTTTTTTGAAAATAAAATCAAATCATTTTTAGGGCAAAACGGATTTAATTAGGTTCAATGATTTCTTCAGAAAAACAACTTTTAACAGCCTTAATCATTACACATGATGAAGAACAAAACATTCGCACTGTTTTGGAAAATCTGTCATTTGCAGACGAAATCATTGTTGTAGATTCTTTTAGTTCTGACCAGACATTTCAAATTGCATCTTCTTTCGAAAATGTTCATGTAATACAGCATACTTTTGAAAATTTTGCCTCACAGCGAAATTTTGCATTAAGTCTGGCTTCCCATTCATGGATTCTTTTTATAGATGCTGACGAACGACTGACTCCGGAACTAAAAAAGGAAATCGTACTGGTTATCAATCAGGAAAACGAAACTGTAGCCTACTTTATGCACCGTACTTTTATGTTTATGAATAAAAGACTGCGTTTTAGTGGTTGGCAAACCGATAAAATTATACGATTATTTAAAAAGGAAAATGCTTTTTACAACCATGAAAAAATAGTTCATGAAAAGCTGATTATAAATGGCGAAGTAGGAAAACTAAAAAACAAATTAGTTCACTTTTCCTACTCCTCATTTGGCGATTATAAACAGAAAATGATTTTTTACGGAAAGCTAAAAGCTCACGAAGAACTCGCTAAAAACACCAATCCAAACTTCTTTCATTTTTATATTCGTCCTGCATATCAGTTTTTACATCAATACATTATACGATTAGGTTTTCTTGATGGTAAAAAAGGGGTAATAATTTGTTATCTAAATGCCCTAAGTGTTTTCGAGCGTTTTCAGGAACTCAAAAAAATCAAGAACCAGAATTAAAAAGACTTTCTTGTTTTTATATTTAAGATTTTTTCCAGAATTTAAGTTTCTTTTTAAGTCTTTTTTTCTTAGCGAAACCCTCCTGAAAATCTACAGTTGCCTGCCACATTTTTTCAAAAATTTCGGCTTCAGTTTTTTCTTTGTAAACTTTAGAATATTCATTGCTCATTACAGCAACCATTTCTTTTTTAGGAGTCAAACGACTGAAATTATTCATTCTTTGCTCAAAATTCATCTCATGATGAAAATTCATTCGGTTTAAATCAACCAAAAAGAAAGCATATTTACTTTCAGTCATTTTCTTTATTAAAGTATTTCCCGGCGAATGATCCAGAAATTCAACCCCTTTTTCGTGAAGTTCAAAACAAAATTGACTAAACTGTCTTAGAATATTATCATGATCCGGATAATTCGGGATTTCAACCAGTTCCCTATAAGTCAGTTCAGTTACCAAGTGTTCACTTACGTAATAACTATCTCTTAATCCAATAAAATTGTAGTTTTCAAGAAATGCAATTGGTTCAGGTGTTCCAATTCCTTTTTCTAATAAAATTGTAGCATATTCAAAAGAACGTTTCGCTTTTGACTTTCTAAAATATTTATAAGCAATCTTATTTACGATATTAGGAATTTTGAATGATTTGATGTTAATTTTTTTTCCATTCAAATCAAACAATTTAATCTTATTACGGTCTCCATTTCCAAAAAGTTCACCTGAAGAATTAAAATTATTTATGATTTGTCCTATATAATTCTGGTCTTGCTTAAATTTTTCGTTAATTTTTAATGGCATAATAGATATCTGTAATTTTTTTAGAGTTCAAAAATAACTAAATGCTTTCATACAATGATAAAAACATAAAATTTATTCTTTATATAGTATTTTTCTTATATTTTTACAGCGAATTAAATTTTAGCAATGAAAATATTAAATGTTACCTCAATTACCGAATTGAGAGGTGGTGATGCTCAAATGTATATGATCTACAAACTTCTTGACAATAAAGATAATCTCAAGCAATACATTTTATGTCCTGATGACTCCATTCTGGCATCTATTTGTAAAAATGACAACGCCCGCTTTTTTACCTATAAAAAAAATTACTTCAAACTATTTAATTTAGTCCGTGCAATTATTAGAATTTGCAAAAAAGAATCAATAAACATAGTCCATATTCATGATTCCTCGGCTTTAAACGCAGCCTTAATTGCTTTATCATTTTTAGATAAATCCATTTCTTTAGTATTAAGCCGTAAAAGGAACAACAAAATCAAAGATAAATTCTTAAACAAATACAAATATTCGCATCCCAGAATCCAAAAAATCATTTGTGTATCTAAAGCTGTAGAATCTATTTTTGATAACATCATAACTGACAAAAATCGCTTACAAACCATTTATGATGCAATTGATGTAGAAAAATTTACGCAAAAAAAGAGTCAGAATCTTTTACACAAGGAATTCAGTTTTTCTGATGATACAAAAATAATTGGCAATGTTGCAGGTTTAACCAATCAAAAAGACATTTACACTTTTATTGATACAGCAAAAAAAATCAAAACTAAAAATCATAAATCTTATCCAATAAAATTTATCGTAATTGGAGATGGCCCTTTAAAGAATGGTTTAATCAATTATACAATAGCAAACGGTTTAGAAAATGATCTTTTTTTTACAGGTTTTAGAAACACAGTCGATTTATTACCTGAATTTGACGTGTTTCTTTCAACTTCAATAACAGAAGGACTTCCCTTAACTATTTACGAAGCTTTTGCTTCTAAAATACCCGTTGTTTCAACTGAAGCAGGAGGAATTCCTGAAGTTATCACAAATGGAAAAACAGGATTTCTTTCCTCCTTTAAAGATTCTGAAACCTTATCTCAAAGAGTAATTGAGATTTTAGAAAATCCTGCTTTACAAGAAACCCTAATAACTAATTCTTTTAAATTAGTCAAAGAGAATCATGACCTTGATATTATGGGAACAAATTATTACAATTTCTATAAGAGCCTATTTGAATGCTCTTAATACTGATCAATTATTGGTTTCCAAAAGTCGATTACCTTCGGTTTATTGATTGCATGACAACCAAACGGAAGTTCGTTATTGGTTAACTTCATTGCCAAATTGGGTTTTCTGTCAATTGCAAAGTAAACTGCTTCTTTGTAGTCAGGAATTTTAAAATCAGAATCAAATTCAATTGCTTTCAAAGACCAAAAAACATCTTCTATGGCATATATCTTCTTCTCTTTAGCTTTTAAAGTATCTGAAATGAATTTTTGCTGGTCTTTTGTAATTTTATAATGCGAGGCTATTTTACGTAATGAAAATCCTCCGTTACCCACTTTAAAAAAAGTTTGTTCACGTTCATTTTTCTTTTTAGATCTAAACAATCTTGCTACTTTATTGAAAATATTCATTCCAAAAGAATCTGTAGAAGTAGCAATCCATGGTGCTCCAATGTAATCATATCCTTTTTGACACCATTTTAATAAATCATCTCTAAAAACAAAAGCGTCTAACTGATAAATTAAAATATACTCAGAATCTAAAAAGCTCTCATAAAAAACAGTTGACAATAATAATTCATTATAACCATCTATAGTTGCGAAATAATGTTTGGCAAAACTTTTAAAAGTCAAATTTTCATATTTATCTGAAAGATAAGAATGGTTTAAACCTTCCGGATGTACAATTACAATTTCATAATCTTTTAATATTTTACAGCATTGTAAAAATGATTTTTCTTCAAGTTCACCAAAATATTCCTTGTAAACAGGAATGATTACTTTCACTATTTTTTTATTCATGTGGTATTTTAAGATTAATCTATTTTTTCAGAAAGACAATTGCTTTTAAAACCAGCGCGTATTTTTTCTGACATTTTAACTTTAGTGACAAAAATAATCTTATAAATTACAAAAACCTGATTATTGCAAATTAAATTTAATCCCATTATTAAAAATATACTTTAAAGCTCAAATTAGAAACAAAAATTTTAAATACTGGGATTTTGAATTGTTATCTTTGCCAAAAATTAAAGTTTTTTTCATGGAAAATATCAATCAGGAGGTAATCAATGCGTACGAAGTCATTAAAGAAGGAGGTATCATTCTTTATCCAACAGACACTGTTTGGGGAATTGGGTGTGATGCAACAAATGCCGAAGCTGTTGCAAAAATCTATCAATTAAAACAACGTGCCGAAACTCAAAGCATGATTGTTTTGATGAATGGCGAAAAAATGATGTATAATGTTTTTAAGAACATTCCTGAAGTAGCCTGGCAGATTATTGATTTATCTGAAAAACCAACAACTTTAATTTTGGATGATGCGAGAAATGTTGCTTCTAATATTATTGCAGCAGACAAATCTCTTGGAGTTCGATTGGTAAAAGAACCTTTCTGCTACAAATTGATGGAAAGAATGAAAAAACCACTGGTTTCTACTTCTGCAAATATT
Organism: Flavobacterium notoginsengisoli; assembly: GCF_042686225.1. NCBI lineage: Bacteria > Pseudomonadati > Bacteroidota > Flavobacteriia > Flavobacteriales > Flavobacteriaceae > Flavobacterium > Flavobacterium notoginsengisoli. The sequence continues at coordinate 715,051 of NZ_JBHUOT010000001.1, read as the reverse complement.
TCAGGACAGCCAACACCACAAAGTTTTAAAGATATCAGTCCGGAAATTATAAACGGAGTTGATTATGTAGTAAAATTAAATCAGGACAAAGTAAACGGGAAATCTTCCACAATTATTAAACTGACTAACGATTCACAAGTAAAAGTGATTCGTAAATAGTTTTTTGTTTCAGGTTTCAGGTTTCAGATTTTTGAAAAAACTTTGAGTATAGTTTTTAACGCAAAGAAGCTTTTATTGAAAATCTAAATAGAGTTAAAAAAGTTCGCAAAGCTTTATCAAAACAAACTTTGCGAACTTTTTTATTTTAATGGCTCTAAAATAATCTTAGCGACCTTTGCGTAATCCTTAGCGCACTCCGCGCTTAAAAAAACTTAGAATATCAGTCCCGAAGCCACGGGATAGTATTTTAGCAACTTAGACCGTTTTCAAACTTTCAATAAGCCAATCAATATCTTCTTTTGTATTATAATGGCTAAATGATATTCGGAGATTAGGCAGTTTTAAATCGGCTTCTGAAAGCATTTCATTTAAAACATGAGAAGGTCTTATACTACCCGACTGACAAGCACTTCCTCTTGAAACCGCAATTCCTTTCATATCTAAACTAAAAAGCAGCATTGAAGTTTTATCTGATGAAAAAGGCAGAATAATATTGATGATATTGTAGAAATCATCTTTTTTTCCATTAATTCTAAAGTCCGGAAAATGAATTTCTAACTGCTCTATAAGATATTTTTTTATATCCGAAATATAAGCTCTCTCTTCCTCCAGTTTTTCATAAGAAACAGACAAAGCTTTTGCCATTCCTGCAATTTGATGCACCGCTTCTGTTCCTGCACGAAGTCCTTTCTCTTGTTCTCCACCAAAAAGCAAAGGCTGCAAACCGGAATTTTTTCTAACAAAGGCAAATCCGATTCCTTTTGGTCCGTGAAATTTATGTGCACTGGCTAAAATAAAATCTACCGGAGTCTTTTGAAGATCAATTTCGGTTTTTCCAACAGACTGAACCGTATCAGAATGAAACAAGGCATTGTATTGCTTGCAAATAAGACCAACCCTTTCCAGATCTAAAATAGCGCCGGTTTCGTTATTTACATGCATTAAACTCACTAAAGTCTTTTTCTCATCAGACAACAAATTCGATAAGTGAGTCAAATCCAGACTTCCATCCGGATTTACATTTACATAATCAACCTGTATTTTGTATTCCTCCTGAAGTGCCCAAACGGTATGCAAAACTGCATGATGTTCTATTTTTGAAGTAATAATTCGTTGTACTTTTAAGTCTTCAACTGCAGAACGCATAATCCAGTTATTGGCTTCAGTCCCACCAGAAGTAAAAATAATTTCCTGGGCAGTAGCATTTAAATGTTTAGCGATACTTTTTCTTGAAAGTTCTAATATTGTTTTAGCATTTCGTCCAAAACTGTGTGTAGACGATGGATTGCCAAAATCCTCCAGCATTACTTTAGTCATTTCCTGAATTACTTCGGGACGCATTGCAGTAGTTGAGGCATTATCTAGATATACTTTTTTCATTGTTGCAAAGTTAAGAAATATCAATTGTCAAATCTTCAATATCATTTGCCATTTTTTTCACTATTTTTGACCCAAATAAATTTTTACAATGAAAAAATACGCTTCCCTTATATTATTTGCTTTTTTGCTAAACGGTTGTGACGACGGAGATTTAACTGTAGATGAAATAAATTTTGAAAGTGTTACCTCTTCTCAGGCTTGCGATACAGAAACCAATGCATTAATTTACAAATTAAAAGATCAAGAAGCTCTTTTACTTCAAATGCCGGAAGGTTCTATTATTAATGATAATGAAGATTATGATTATACCATAGATTCTAAAGGTAACGGACAATATCGTGTAGTTTATAGAGCTTATGATGGTAAAGTTGCTACTACAAATATCTGCGGTACTATTCCGCCCAGCACTCCAAGAGTTACACAAGAATGGCTTGGAAAAGATGGTATTATACATATAGAATCCCGACAAATAGACAAACAAAATACAAATGATGACGGAACAAGGATTACAGGTTACAGCCATAGTATTATTTTTAGAAATATAACTTTTGCAAAACCGTCCGGAGACCAAATTGAGGCAAAATATACATTTGGAACGTACCAAACTACCGTAACACCTGCTGACTTTACATTTAGAACCAATCCGGAAGGAACGGGGATCATATACCAATGTGACAATTATAAAAGAGTTTACAATTACAATAATTCCTTCTACTTATCTATTGAGGATATTGACCCCACCCTCTTTGAAAATGTAGATACACCGGCGAATCAGCCAAGAACAAGATTGATTTCTTCAACAGCAAACAAAATTTATTACAGAACTGCAAAAGCAGAAACGGGATCTTTCTCTCAAGAGTACATTTGTACTCCGACTGCAACGCCAGCTGTAGATCAGACCTGGACAGGTCAATTAGGAAAAACAGGTGAATCTGGTATTATAGAAGTGACCACTACCCATGCAGCACAAATTTACACACACACTATTGTTCTTAAAAATGTTATTCTTGAAAAAGGAAATAGTTCTTTTAAGCTAGGCAGTAATTTTGTTTTAGGAAGTGTTATCAAATAATTTTTCAGGTTTTCCAGAAAAAAATATTCTTACAAAAAACGTCTGTTTTTCAAAACTGATTTTAAGATTAAATCAGCTAGAAAGACAGACGTTTTTTTATGTTTAAAATAGACATTTTAAACCACTTAATTTTATTCTATTTATTATTTTGTCTAAAATAAACTTCAGTTGCACCAAGTCCGTATTTTTGATAATTGGCATCCTGAAAATCTATTCCGTCATAGCGTCCTAATAAAAAATCCAGTTCTGCTTTTAAAATACCTTCTCCGACACCATGAATAAAAACGATTTTAGGAATACGGTTCCGAATCGCAAATTCAATATGTCTTTTTGCCGTTTCCGTTTGTAATGTCAAAATATCATAATTAGACATACCGCGTTTATTTGGAACTAATTTTTCAATATGCAAATCAAATTCCGGAACACCAACATCGCGTTTTTCTTTCTTTTCCTTAACAAAACTTCTTGGTTTTGGCTCTGTTTTCTCTTTTGAAACTTCTTCTAAATCAATTCTTTTAATAGAATTCATTAAATTACTGGATTCCTGAATCTTAATTAACTCATTGACAAAAAATGTCATCATAAATCCATCCTCAGTTTCAATCAAAACTTCGCTATTTTTCACCGAAACGACCGTTCCGTTTATGGCTTCATCCAATACAGAAACCTTATCTCCTTTTACCAGCATCCTACTCTTCTTTATCGTTATTTTTACTTGGGGTTTTGGCACTCAGCTGCATCATTCCAAACATGAAAACCACAATTGCAATGATCATGATATAGATATTTTTTTCTTCTGAAACCTGCTCATAGAATGCCACCGAGATAGCAAGAATCATTATTATTATTTTAAAAGCTTTCATCAATTCAAAGTTTAAGATTTCAAAAGTATAAAACTTTCAAATAGCAGTTCTATTCTACTTCAAAGGTTTGTCGTATTTTTTTAGTAAAATTGCAAAAAGATTCCTCATGACTTTAGAGAAATATATGATCCCCTGCCTCTTCAAAACCTTCTTTGGTTTTGAGTGTTTGGGTTGCGGTTTTCAGCGCTCTTTATTCTTACTTTTTCAGGGAGAGTTTTTAGCCGCTTTCAAAATGTATCCGGCGATATATTCCTGTCTTTTACTCTTCGTTTTAATAGCCCTGCATTTTTTGGACAAATCTAAAAATTACAAAAAAATAATTTGGAGAATGGCAACTGTAAATCTCATTTTCATGCTTGGCGGTTATTACTTCAAACATTTTTATTTTTAGATTTTAGATTTTAGATTTTCTAAAAGTTGCTTCGCTCCTTTTTTTTAAATTTGCTTCTCTCTATGTATTTGACGTCTTTTAGATTATTTTAAATTGACATTGATTTTTGATAATTGAAATTTGGGATTTAAAAAGATTGAATCTTAAATAACTTTTTACCTCTTAATCTGATTTAAAATATCATTCATCATCTCGATTTGTACTTTCTGAATTTCGATTAATTCTTGCTGCTGATGCATAATCAAATGATCAATTTTATCATGGATCATTCTAATCTCTAATTCCGATTTCAGATTAATCATATAATCTTTTTTGGCGCGGTTTCGGTCTTTTTCTTCCTGACGGTTTTGGCTCATCATGATTACCGGCGCTTGTAAAGCAGCAACGCAGGAGAGAATTAAATTTAAGAGAATAAATGGATAAGGATCAAAACCCTTATTCAAAAAAACAAGTACATTAGACCCAATCCAGATTGTAATAAAAACAACAAACGAAATTATAAAGGTCCAGCTTCCGCCAAAGTCGGCAACTCTATCTGCAACCCTCTGCCCTAAATTGCGTGTTTCTTCTTCATCCTCAACAATACTTACAATCGACTTATCCTCTTTTAGAGAAGAAATGACGTTTTTTTCCATAGCTGAAAGTGCACCAATTTCTGTCGAAAGATAGTTTGAAATGTATTTTTGACGATAAACATTTAATTCGTTTACAGCAATACAGTCATCATCATTAAAACTTGGGAATTCTTTTTTTATTAAACCCAAAATAGGATCATGAATTGATTTACCATAGATTTTCTCGCTTTCAGCAAAAGAAAGTCCGGAAATTGCACTTTTAAAGGTCTGACTGTTTTTCATTTTAATTTGTTTTGAAAGCTAATTTACGTAATTAACTTCTTAAGAACGATATAAAAAAGAACTGTTTACCATTTCTATTTTATCACAAATGAGCTTTTCTACAGAAAATTTCTTTAGTTAAATCGTGGCTTTATTTCCAAAAAACACCTTACTTTTAACGTTCCAAAATTATTCATTCATTTTTACCATTGTGACAAAAGACACTATCATACAAAATATAAAGGCTTTAAAAAGTCATTCGCACATAAATTACGGTATTAAAACCAAAACAGAAGACTTTACAGAAAAGCTTTTTTACACTCTTTTTGACTCTAATGCTGCCTTAGACGAAAGCATTGATGAACTGGAAGTGCGTTTTAAGGAAATTGCTGTTTTGGCTTGCAAAAAACCACAAAATCTATGTGAATCTATTTGGGATAAGTTTCTGGAAAAACTTCCCGGAGTTTTAGAGAAATTAAATCAGGATGCGGAATATATTTTAGAGAACGATCCCGCCTCAAACAGTATTGACGAGGTTTATTTAGGATATCCTGGTTTTTATGCCATTGCAATTTACAGGTTAAGCCACGAATTGTATAAGCTTGATTTACTTCTTTTCTCCCGCTTAATGAGCGAATATGCACATAGAATTACAGGAACCGATATTCATGCCGGAGCTGATATTGCATCTCCGTTCTTTATTGACCACGCTACCGGAATCGTTATTGGAGAAACAACTGTAATCAAAAAACAGGTAAAAATTTATCAGGGCGTTACGCTGGGTGCTTTAAGCGTAAGCAAAGAAATGAAAAATGCAAAAAGACACCCTACGGTTGAGGCTAATGTTTGCATTTATGCCAATGCCACAATTTTGGGAGGCGAAACTGTAATCGGAAAAAATAGTATTGTGGGAGGAAATGCATGGGTTACCAAATCTATTCCTGAAGATTCCATCGTTTTAAACACTACCACAACTGAAGTTAAAATAAAAGAAAAAAAATAAAATGGGTCCACAGAAATTATTAAACCTAATTGGGAATACTCCTTTGATGGAAACCGTCAATTTGGTTCAAAATAAAAATGTAAAACTTTTACTTAAACTCGAAGGAAACAACCCTGGAGGTAGTGTAAAAGACAGAGCTGCATACAATATGATCGCCGCTGCTCTAGAAAGAGGCGACATTAAGAAAGGAGACAAATTAATTGAAGCAACCAGCGGTAATACCGGAATCGCACTTGCCATGATTGCGCAATTATTCGGAATTGAAATCGAACTGGTTCTACCAGAAGATTCAACAAAAGAACGCACACAAACTATGCGTGCTTATGGCGCCACTGTAATTCTAACACCTGCTAGTGAAGGAATTATCGGCTCTCGTGATTATGCTGATAAAAAAGTAGCCCAAGGAGGTTATTTAATGCTGAATCAGTTTGCGAATGATGACAACTGGAAAGCACATTATAAAACAACCGGGCCTGAAATATGGAATGACACTGAAGGAACTGTAACTCATTTCGTTTCTGCAATGGGAACAACGGGAACTATTATTGGAACTTCGACTTATTTGAAAGAAAAGAATCCAAATGTTCAAATTGTTGGCGCACAGCCAAGCGATGGTTCTCAGATTCCTGGAATCCGTAAATGGCCACAAGAATATCTTCCTAAAATTTTTGATGCCTCTAAAGTTGATACTGTTGTAGATGTAAGCGAAAAAGAAGCACGTGAAATGACAAAAAGATTAGCACTTGAAGAAGGTGTTTTTGCCGGAATGAGCAGCGGAGGTTCTGTTGCTGTTGCCCTAAAAATAGCCGAACAATTAGAATCCGGAGTTATTGTTGCCGTTATCTGCGACAGAGGCGATCGTTACCTGTCTTCGGATTTATTTGATTAAAAAGATACTAAGTTGCTAAGGCTCTAAGATGCTAACATTTGGTTAACTTAAAAAAATGGAATCTTAGCAACTCAGAACCTTAGAGTCTTAAAAAAAATAAACTACAGAAAACTAAGATTTGAATAACTAAAAAAACTTAGTATCTCAGAATCTTAGTATCTCAGCAACTTTAGAAAAAAACTTAGCATCTTAGAAACTCAGAACATTAGAATCTTAAAAAAAATGAACTACAGAAAACTAGGAAAAACAAACTTTAATATCTCTGAAATCTCACTTGGTACCTGGCAGGTTGGAGGGAAATGGGGATCGGGTTTTGATGATAAAACCGCCGACGAACTTTTAAATACAGCTATAGACAATGGTGTTAATTTTATTGACACTGCCGATGTTTACGAAAACGGATTAAGCGAAACTGCTGTTGGACGTGTGGTTCGCTCCCGTTCTGAACGTATTTTCGTTGCCACAAAATGCGGACGCCAGATTAATCCGCATGTTAATGAAGGATACACTCCAAAAGTGCTTCAAAAATTTGTGGAAGACAGTTTAAAAAGAACTGGTTTAGAAACGCTTGATTTGATTCAGTTACACTGTCCTCCGACAGAAGTTTACTATCGTCCTGAAATTTTTGAGCTTTTTGAACGCTTAAAAGAGCAGGGAAAAATCCTTAATCTGGGCGTAAGCGTAGAAAAAGTAGAAGAAGCTTTAAAAGCAATTGAATATGACAATGTGACTACAGTGCAGATTATTTTCAATTTATTCCGCCAGCGCCCTTCTGAGTTGTTTTTCTCTGAAGCTAAAAAGAAAGACATTGGAATTATTGCCAGAGTTCCTTTAGCGAGTGGACTTTTAACGGGTACTTTCAGTGAAAAAACCACTTTTGAACCTGAGGATCACCGCCATTTTAATCGTAACGGAGAAGCTTTTGATAAAGGCGAAACATTCTCAGGAATTGATTATAATTTAGGTTTAAAAGCTGTTAATGAATTAAAAGCTTTGTTTCCCGGACAAGAAAATCTTGCTCCAATTGCCTTACAGTGGATTTTGAGTTTCAACGAAATCAGCTGTATTATTCCGGGTGCTTCAAAAGTAAACCATGTTTTATCTAATTTATCGGTATACGACACTCCTAAATTAACCGCAGAACAAATCTCTGAAATGAATAAAATTTACAACCATCTTATTAAACCTGCTGTCCATCAGCTTTGGTAAATTTATTTAAGTTTTTTCTTTCATAAAGGCGCAACCATTTATGGTTTATTGCATCTAGTTATAAAATACTAACCAATAAACCATAAATTATGAAAAAGTTATCCTTTTTTCTGCTTGCAATCTGCATTACAACCATCTCTTGCAGTAAAGATGAAAGTACACGTGAAGAAGAACAAGCCAGACTTGATAAAATGTATCAGGAAATTATTGATTATTCTCAAGTTAACTCAAAATCCTGCACTAATCCGGACGAATGGGCATTTATGAAATACTCTCCTTCAAACTGCTCAGGGTATATTATCTATAACAAAGCAGTTGATGCAGCTATTTTTCGAAAAAAAATTGATCAATTTCGTGAAGCTCAAGGAAAATTTGATGCAAAATGGGGAGTTTATTACACATCCGAATGTATAACTATACCTCCTCCAACCGGCATAAAGTGTATAGACGAAAAACCAACTTTAATTTATAGTAATGCACAGTAAAAAATTAAGGTTACTGAGATTTTAAAATCTTAGTAACCTTTTTTCTTAAATATCAAATTCAATTCTGAATTCAGCGCCTCTGTTTTTACCATCGCTTGAAGCACTCAATCGGCCTTTGTTGCGTTCTATTATTTTCTTGCATAAATACAAGCCAATTCCTGTTGAACCCTCATTTGCCGTTCCGAGTCGACTCATTTTGGTGAATTTTTTGAATAATTCTTCGATCTGATGTTTATCGAAACCAATTCCATTGTCTTTTACTGTTAAAATCAATTTAGAATCTTCCGAGTAAATTCTCACCTTTATTTCGCTGTCAAAATAAGAAAACTTAACGGCATTGCTGATCAAATTAACTAAAACCTGAATCAAAAGACCTTCATCTATTTTAAGTTTGGCTTCGACACATTCTAAAACCAGATTGAGCTTTATATTTTTATCAAACAGTCGCTGTTCAACCTGTTCATTAATAAATGGAAGAATATTAGGAAACAGAACTGATTTGATTTCCGGATTTATTTTTACAACTTCATCCTGTTCTTTCAGCAGCTTAATGAAGTTCTCAATATATCTGAATTGAAGATCAGTCGATTCACAGATTAATTCAGCTAGATTTACTACAGATTCAGAAGGGTTTTCGCTTATAATTAATTTTGCTAATCCCTGTGGATTTCCGGCAAAGTTTTTTAAATCATGCGAAAGCATATAAACCAAATCCTGCTTTTCATTAATAAAATTTTCCGCCTCATAAATCGATTCCTGAATATTACACATAAGTAATCCTGCTTCATCAGCATATTCTGTTGGTAAAACAGATAATTTTCTGGAACTGCGATAATCGTCCAGTGCTTTCGAAGCCAATGCAATCGGTTTTATTAATTTATTCAACACTAATAATGTTATTGCCGTTGCCAGCAAAGTCATAATTAACGAAAAAACTAAAATAGAAGCAGGAGAAATGCTATGCTGAAAATACAGTACAAAAAATAAAATACCAATTAAAGGAATATGAATACCGATAAAAGCAACAAAAAGAAATTTAAACGCATAACTTTTTTTAAGAAAGCTAATCTGTGAGAGTTTGTGGTACAACTTCATGAAAAGGAGGCAATAATTGTAGGTTAATATTGTAAATTCATGGGGGTTCTTACAAAACAAAATTAACTTTTATCCTGTATTAAACTAATTTTTTGACGAATTTCTAAAAATTTTTTAAAATTAAATTTGTAAAAGTTTTCAAAGGCTTATTTTTGCGCTATGGGAAGAAAAAATACAGACAAAGTTGTCTTTCATCAAATTCAGGTTCTTGATGCCGGTGCAAAAGGAGTTTCGGTGGCCAAAGCACCAGACGGAAAAGTTATCTTTATTCCGAATGTGGTGCCTGGAGATGTAGTTGACGTACAAACATTTAAAAAAAGAAAAGCTTACTACGAAGGTAAAGCTGTAAAATTTCACGAATTATCAGATTACAGAGTAGATCCAATCTGCGAACACTTTGGAGTATGTGGCGGATGCAAATGGCAAAATATGAAATACAGCCAACAGCTTGCATTTAAACAGAATGAAGTTAAAAATCACTTACAAAGAATAGGAAAAATCGAACTTCCGGAATTTGAAGCTATTTTAGGTTCTGAGAAACAATTTTTCTATAGAAATAAAATGGAGTTTTCATTTTCAAACAGCCGTTGGTTAACTGAAAAAGAAATTGGAAGCACTGAAGATTTAGGAAATAGAAATGCTTTAGGATTTCATATTCCAAAAATGTGGGATAAAATTCTTGACATTAACAAATGTCATTTACAAGAAGATCCTTCAAATGCAATTCGTAATGAAATACGCGCTTTTGCAAACGAGCATAATTTAGCGTTTTTCAATCCTAGAGAACATTCGGGTTTGTTGAGAACCGTAATGATTCGTACCGTTTCTACAGGAGAAATCATGGTTTTGATTCAGTTTTTTGAAGAGGACAAAGAAAACAGAGAATTAATTTTAGATCATTTATACGAGAAATTCCCGCAAATTACTTCATTACAATATGTTGTAAACGGAAAACCAAACGATACCATTTACGATCAGAATGTCATTCTTTACAAAGGAAGAGATTATATCCTTGAAGAAATGGAAGGTTTAAAATTCAGCATCAATGCTAAATCTTTTTACCAAACCAATTCTGACCAAGCGTACGAATTATACAAAATAACAAGAGATTTTGCTGACCTTACAGGAAACGAAACAGTTTATGATTTATATACAGGAACTGGAACAATTGCTCAATTTGTTTCTAAAAAAGCAAAAAAAGTAATTGGAGTAGAAAGTGTACCAGAAGCAATTATTGATGCCAAGGCCAATGCAGAACGCAATAATATTACCAATTGTGAGTTTTTTGTTGGAGACATGAAAGTTGTTTTCAACGAAGCTTTTATTGCTCAGCACGGTAAACCGGATGTAATTATCACAGATCCTCCACGTGATGGAATGCATAAAGATGTAGTAGAACAAATCTTAAAAATTGCTCCAAAAAGAGTAGTTTATGTAAGCTGTAATTCTGCAACGCAGGCACGTGATCTGGCTTTAATGGATGAAAAATATAAAGTTACCCGTGTGAGACCTGTAGATATGTTCCCACAGACACATCATGTTGAAAATGTTGTACTTTTAGAACTTCGATAAAAAATAAATGAAAAAAATAATCTCGATTTTACTGCTCTTTACTTTTGGCTTATCAAGCTGCGAGAAAGATGATATCTGCGATGGAAATACCCCTACTACACCAAGACTGGTTATTACATTTTACGATATCGCCAACCCGACAAAAACCAGAAATGTCAGCAATTTGAAAGTAATTGGTGAAGATATGGAAGAGGGAATTGTTTTTAATGAAAATGCTATCGATGAGGCGAAATATATTACAAGTGGAAATAATGTAATGCTTCCTTTAAAAGTTAATGACAGCACTGTCACTTTTAAATTTATTTATAACTCTACCAGTACCAATCCAACGTCAAGAAATACAGATGTATTAACCATTAATTATAATACTCAAAATGTATATGTATCGAGAGCGTGTGGTTTTAAAACTATTTTTGATTTAAAAGCCAAAGATCCTTTTCTTCGTACAGATCCTGATGGAGATACGATATGGATGACAGACGTGCAATTAGAAAACCCAAACATTGAATCTGAAAATGAAACACACATTAAAGTATATTTCTAGTATTTGTTTACTGTTTTCAATTTCTTTAGGGTACGCTCAGGAAACACCGGAAACTACAGGAAAAAAGGTAATTACTCAAAAAGCTAAAACCGAAACAGCTAAACCGGAGATTCAGGAAGTAAAAAAAGACAGCATTGTCAAAACGGACCGTTACGGTCTTCGCGTTGGTGTTGACTTATATAAACTTACCCGAGGCCTTTATGACAAAGATTATAAAGGAGTAGAATTTGTTGGAGACTGGAGACTGACAAAAAAATATTATCTGGCAGCAGAATTAGGTTATGAAAACAAAACTACAGATGACGACCGATTAAATTCATCCGCAGCCGGAAGTTATATAAAAGCCGGATTTGATTACAATTTTTATGAAAATTGGCTTGACATGGAAAACTTAATCACAATAGGACTTCGTGGTGGTTTTAGTGCTTTCAGTCAGGATTTAAACAGCTATAAAATCTATAATCCAAATCCGTACTGGGGTGAACTGTCTGCTGTACCGGCAAATCAAAAATACAGCGGACTTACCGCTAGCTGGCTGGAAGTTGCTATGGGATTAAAAGCAGAGGTTTTTGATAATGTATTTGTTGGTTTTGGAGTACAACTTAAACTTCTTGCTACAAATAAAAAGCCAAGCGGATTTGACAATCTTTATATTCCGGGCTTCAACAGAACGTATGATGGTAGTTTTGGGGTAGGATTCAACTATACAGTTTCTTATTTCATCCCAATTTACAAGAAAAAAGTAATGGCTCCTGAAAAGAAAGAAGCTCCTAAAAAGAAATAATTCTTTTTTTAAGATGCTGAGATTCTAAGATACTAAGTTGCTAAGATTAAAAAAAGCTCAAATTCATTTTTTTTTGAATTTGAGCTTTTTTTAATCTATTCATTAGTTTATCCGATTTCTTTAATGCCTTTAATGAAAATCCATTTCATAAAAAGCTTCTCTCCGTCTTTAGTTCTTGCTGCTTGAAATTTCGGCCCAATAATAGTTCCAATTACAAAAGCAGTCAAAGGAATCCAGATTCCTGTTAAACCAGTATAAGCGGCGATTAAAAATCGGAACGCCAGAAACAGGACGGCAAAACATCCTAATTGATATAAAAAAGCTCTTACTTGTAGTTTTGACATTTTTTTTAGAGTTGCTAAGGTTCTGAGATGCTAAGATGCTGAGTTTTTCTCCTTGCAACTTACATTCTTAGAAACTTAATTTTTATTTTAACTTATTCTTTTTCTCATTTTACTAAAACTCTTAGCATCTTAGATACTTAGACTTGAAATTTCGTTCTCTTACTTCCTTCGTACATTTCATATTTAACCAAACGTGCTTCTAAACTAGCGTTAAAAAGTTTAATTTTTCTTGAAGGTTTTAATCCAACAAATTTCAAAGCTTCCAGGTTTGCCGTAATAAACCAGGCATTTGTTCCCGGATAATTTTTCTTTAACGTATCGCCGATACTTGCATAAAAACGTTCCATATGAATATCTAAACGCTCATCATAAGGTGGATTGAATACAATGTGAAGTTTTCCTTCGGTTTCTTTTTCGCTATCAAAAAAGTTATCTTCACGAATAGTCACATAATCTTCCAAATTGGCATTTCTAATATTGTCTTTCGCTTTGCTTACAGCACTTGGCGCTTTATCAAAACCTTTTATGGTGTAATGAAACTCTCTTGTTTTTTTCATTAAACTGTCAATGATTTTATCAAACAAGTCATTATCCCAGTCTTTCCATTTTTCAAAAGCAAATTCTTTTCTGTTGATGTTTGCTGGAATATTGCAGGCAATCATCGCCGCCTCAGCCAAGAAAGTTCCAGAACCGCACATTGGATCTAAAAAATGACTTTGTCCATCCCAACCTGACAATAAAAGAATTCCTGCTGCCAAAACCTCATTAATAGGCGCAATATTCGTAGCAGTTCTATAACCACGCTGATGAAGTGAAGCTCCAGAAGTATCCAAAGCCACAGAAACCTGATCTTTATCGATATGAATATTAATACGTAAATCCGGATATTGTTTATCAATACTTGGGCGCTGTCCTGTTCTTTCTCTAAACTGATCTACGATAGCATCTTTACATTTTTGAGAAACAAATTCAGAATGATTGAAATATGTAGAATGTACAGTAGTATCAATTACAAAAGTCTGATTGGCATTTAAATATTTAGACCAGTTTAAACCCGAAATCCCTTTGTATAATGCCTGTTCATTGTTTGCTCTAAAAGAATAAATTGGTTTTAAAATTTTAAGAGCCGTACGCAAAGATAAATTGGCTTTGTACATAAAACCTTTGTCTCCCTTAAAACTCACCATTCTCACTCCTTTTTCAACATCCTGAGCTCCAAGTGTACGCAATTCTTTTTCTAATATTTCTTCAAAGCCAAAAAAACATTTGGCAATCATTTTAAAATTTTCTTCCATCTTTTCTTTTAAATTAAAAAAAACTAAAATTTAAAAGATGCCAATCCTGCATCTTCACATAATGCAACAATGTATCGTTGCTAAATAGTTATTTTTCGGCAAAAATACACTAAATTTGCCGGACTTTAAATTAATTGAAATAGAATAAATGTCTGTAACGCATAACGAATCAATTCCGAATCAGGAAGGTGACAATCAAAACTGGTATTCTTCATGGTTTGACACACCTTATTACCATATTCTTTACAAGGATCGTAATTATCGTGAAGCTCAGGTTTTCATGGACAACTTAACGCACTATCTGAATTTGCCCGAAAAGGCAAAAGTATTGGATTTGGCATGCGGAAAAGGCCGTCATTCTATTTATTTAAATCAATTAGGTTTTGATGTTTTAGGTGCCGATTTGTCTGAAAACAGCATTGCCGAAGCCAGTAAAAACAGCAACGAAACCCTGCATTTTAAAGTGCACGACATGCGCCAGCCTTTTGAAGAAAAATTCGATGCCATTTTCAATTTGTTTACCAGCTTTGGTTATTTTGAAAACGACGATGACAACCTGACCACTTTAAAAGCAATTAAAGAAAGCCTTTCAGAATATGGTTTTGCCGTTATCGATTTTATGAACGTAGCAAACGTAATTGAAAACCTTGTTCCGGAAGAAACCAAAACGGTTGACGAAATTGATTTTCACATTAAAAGATATGTCGAAGACGGTCACATTTTTAAACAAATTGATTTTGAAGACAAAGGCAGAAAATATCATTTTACAGAAAAAGTAAAAGCCTTAACTTTAAAAGATTTTCAGGATTTAATGGACGAAGCGGGAATTTATCTTCTCGACATTTTTGGAGACTACAAACTCAAAAAATTCCATAAAACCGAAAGCGAAAGATTAATCATGATTTTTAAATAAATTGGTTAATCGTGTAATTGTTTAACCGTTTAATCGCTAAACAAAAAACAATTAACCGATTAAACGAATCAACGATTAAACAAAATAAAAATGAACTATTTACTACCCTTACTTTCTGTACTTTTAGGATATAGTGTGGCTTTGTTTATTAAACCCAAAAACAAAACCAATTTAAAATTACTGTTGGCCTTCAGCGGTTCTTTTCTATTGTCATTAACCGTGATGCATTTACTTCCAGAAGTTTATGCAACTCACAATCATAAAATAGGGGTTTTCATTATGGTCGGAATCCTGTTTCAGATCATTTTAGAATTTTTCTCCAAAGGTGCCGAACACGGACATGTACACGGACATGCAAAAATGTCGCAGATTCCTTGGCTTCTGTTTATTAGTTTGTGTATTCATGCCTTTTTAGAAGGATTTCCGGTAAGTCATCATCATGATTTAGCCATAGGAATTGCGATTCATCATTTACCAATTGCGGTAATTTTAACGACATTTTTCATCAATGCCGATTTAAACAAAAAAGCCATTTTTGTCTTCATGCTCGTTTTTGCGATTATGACACCGCTTGGTACAATTGCCTCCGAATATTTATCCTCTTTAAACGATTATTACACGGAAATTACAGCCATTGTAATCGGAATTCTATTTCATATATCCTCTACAATTATTTTTGAAAGCAGTGAAGGACACAAATTCAACATCGCCAAAGTTTCGATGATTGTTCTTGGGATTTTATTGGCGTTCTTTTTATAAAAAATTTATTAGATAATGTGTTATTAGATAATAAGATAATTTTCTAATTTAAATGCAACAAATTAGCCATATCTGGGCATGAAAAAAATTACTTTTCTTAATTAAGTTAAATAAACACATTTAAAAATTAACTAATATTGAAACACTTAAAATCATAGACTTTAAACTTACAATAGAAAATTTTACTTACTCAAAAACAAAGATTTAGATATTATTTAGACCACTATTGAAAAATCGATCGTCAAAAACGGCCCCAATTAAAACTTATATTTGTACTAATTATATACAATTAAAATGAATCTGAAAAAATATCAAACTCTTTTAGAAAATGCAATTAAGCTTTTTTGGGAAACGCGAAACAGTCAAAAAGATGCACAAAGTGAAAAAGAAATTAAAGATACTGGTAATAGAAGTTCTGTAACAGGTGGCAAACAACTAGATGGGCTATTAAAATTACTATATGTAGTAGCTACGGATACAGGTATTCCAGAAGATTGTATTTATATAAAAGGAAATCAACTACCAGGCTACTTTAGACCAACAAAAGATTGGGATATGCTCATCATAACCCCTTCTAAAAAACTTGTTGCCGTTTTAGAGCTGAAATCTCAAGTCGGCTCATTTGGTAATAATTTTAACAATAGAACTGAGGAAGCATTAGGAAGTGCAACAGATTTATGGACAGCTTTTAGAGAAAAAGCATTTCCAAATCAGTCTGCGCCTTGGTTAGGCTACATGATGATTGTTGAAAAATCTGAAAAATCTACATCCCCAGTAAGAATAACCCAACCTTATTTTAAGGTTTTTAATGAGTTTCATAATACATCCTATTTAGACAGATATAAACTTTTCTGTCAAAAATTAATGCTTGAAAGGCTTTATTCTCAAACTTGTTTAATTTGGGTTACTAATGATCATAAATTTGGAGATTTAGAAGAGAGTATTTCAATGGATAGCTTTTTAAATTCTTTTATAGGTCATTTAACAGGACAACTCCACGAGTTTAAAAAGTAAAGTTATGAAAAGGAAAAATGGAAGAAATCATGGAGAAGTATTTACAAATAAAAATGCAATACAATTTATCTTGGATGAAGTTAATTATTTTTCTGAATTTGATTTAAGTAATATTACTATACTAGAACCAGCTTCAGGTAAAGGTGCATTTGCTATCGAAATAATCAACCGTTTGTTTAAATCAGCCACAAAATATAATTTTTCATTTATAAATTGTGTTATCAGTAATTTAACCTTTGTAGAATTAGACAAAAATGCCTTTTCAGATTTATGCAATTCTATTGATCAATTAGTACTTAAATTAACTAATCAAAAAAATAATGTGAGTTCAAAAATTTGCTTGAACACAAATTTTTTAACTCACGACTTTAATTTGAAATATGACTGCATAGTTGGCAATCCTCCATACATACGTAACGAAAAAATCCCAAAATTTGATAAAGAAATTTACAGACTAAAGTTTAGTACATTTAAATACAGGGCAGATTTATATATACCTTTTTATGAAAATTCACTTCATCTATTAAAACCGAATGGTTTGCTGTCTTTTATTTGCTCAAATAGATGGTTATATAATCAATATGGTAAAATTTTAAGAGAGCAAATTTCAAACAATTATAATCTTATAAAAATTTTAAATATTGAAAAATCTTCCCCATTTGATGAAACCGTTATGGCATATCCATGTATAACAACCATTCAAAATAACTCAAAATCAAAAAAGGTTCTTTTCTGTGAAGACAATTCAAAAGTAATTGATTTTAATAATATTCAATATATACAAGTAGAAAAACCACAAACTTATTCTTGGCAAAACTTATTCCTGCATTATAATATAAATGACATAGCATTAGTTGGAATTGAAGAACAAGGTTTTGAAATTGGTATTGGCGTTGCAACAGGAGCAGACAAAGTATTTATAAAGCAAGGTAAAGAACTTAACGGTATAGAGAAGAGTAGAATATTACCTTTGATTAAATCATCAGATTTAAAAAATAACAAATTCAGTTGGAATGATAATTATTTAATAAATCCATACGACAATGATGGTCTTTGCGATTTAAAATTATATCCCCATTTACAGACATATTTTAATAACAATAAAGATACTCTACAAAAAAGACATACTGCAAAAAAAACACCTAATAAATGGTATAAAACTATTGACCGAATAAAACCTGAATTACTTTCAAAACCAAAACTTTTATTACCTGACTTAACAGGCAACAAGTTCCTATTCATTGACGAGGGAAATTATTATCCACACCACAACATCTACTACATAACAGCTAAAAATATCTCTTCATTAAAGATACTAGGTAGTATTTTAATGTCCGACTTTGTTAAAGATCAAATGGCTCAAATTGGAATTAGAATGAATGGAGGTCTTCCTAGATTCCAATCACAAGTATTAAGACAATTAAAAATACCAAATATAAAACAGTTAAGCCAAAAAGATATAGAAGAATTGATAATAGCTTATGATACCCAAAATTTAGAAGATACAAATCGAATAATAAAGAAATACTGTGTTCTTCACGGTTTAGAAAAATGGCGGATTCAATTCTAAATTAACATTCAGAATTCTAGTAAGCTTTTGTTCTAAGCCAAAATTTATGCTTCTAATTCCGCCACTTTATAAAATCTTAAAACAGAAAGAAATATATTTCTTTTTGATCTTTTTGATTATACATTAAAAACCATATTTTTAATGTTTTTTTTTAAAGAATTATACAACATATTAGTTATCAAATTCACTAATTATCTAATTTAATTCCCCGTTCTCTTCTTCTCGTCCTGATTTCCAAAAGCACGTTCTTTTACGTTGATTTTTTTATTTCCAAAATTATAAATCACAGACAATCGCACAAATCGACTGCTTTCGTTTTGACTATAAACCTGTTTTACACCATTTACAACCGAAGTAAAATCTTTTAGATAACCGGTATTAAAAATATCATTTGCCAGAAAAGCAATCTGCATCGATTTATTAAACAAATCCTGTTTAAAACCAATATCAAAACTCGACACATATCCAACTTCATATAAACCACTTTTAAAAGGCGTACTGTAACTAAAATCAATTTGAAGTTTTGTTGTTTTTCCTAATATAACAGTATTATTGGTCGAAAAATCTACTTGTAAACTATTAGATGGCGTTGCGTTTATATCTTTTATAAATTCTGTTTTAGCTCCTAAAAAGTACAAGGTGTTTTCGCTTGACCACCAATCTGCAAAACTTACCGAATAACTTTCTCCGATACCATAGTTTAAATTCTTAAAATAGTTTTCGCGTGTTACAATCTGCGTATTCGTTTCCGGATTTGAAGTAAACAAAACACCGTAACCGTTTGTAACAAGATTTACAAAAACACTGGTTCTTAAAACTTCTTTATAGGAATGAGACAACTCAAAATTATCACTAAACGAAGGTCTTAAAAACGGATTTCCTTCAGAATAACTGTTACTATTAATATAAACCTTAAACGGATTCAACAAATCAAAACGAGGTCGGTTGATTCTTTTTCCATAATTCAGACTAAAATTATTGTTTTCATTTTTCTGATAAGAAGCATAAAATGTTGGAAATAATTTCAAATAATTGTTTACCGTTTCCTGATTTAAAGTTTCAGAGAATCCGTTTGTCTGTGTATTTTCAAGTCTTAATCCAGCCTGAAAATTCCATTTCTCATTGATTTTTTTGTTTCCGTTAATATAAACCGCCTGATTATTTTCAGTGTATTTAAATCGGTTCGACTGAGTTGGATCCAATTCCGGAGTTCCGGAAATTGTGTTGTAATACAAAACATCGCTTTCACTGTTTATAAAGCTTACTTTAGCTCCGTAAGATAGATTTAAAGCTTGTAAAGGATGTTCCATATCCGCCTTAAAACTCCAGTTATCAATAGCCTGATTCGAAATATTTCGCCCGGACTGATTCACATCAACAAATAACATTTCAGGCGTATAATTGTTGGCTGTAAAAGCTCTGTCAAACTTTGAATTGTAATTGAAATAATCAGCATCAAAAGACAATTTTCGGTTCAAAGAATCTAATTTGGTTATCAAATGAACATTATAAGTCTGATTTTTTGATCCTTTATCTGTATAACTGTCATTCAGCGTAACATTATTCAGCTTATTTTGAGTATCATATTTATCAATTCTGATATCCGATTTAAAATCCGGATTATTTCTGTCATTCAAAAACTGAAAACCAATAGTCGTACGTTTTGAAAGATCATAATCTAAAGCCAATTTTCCTGAAAAATTTTCATCTTTCACTTTTGTAACGGCTTTCATCGTAGAAAGACCATCAGGAAAGTACATTTCTAAATTTTCTTCAGAATTTTTATAACCAGTTCTCCCATTGACACTTGCAGAAAATCGGAACTTATTTTTATTATAGAAAAAATTGTTTCTCAAAGTTCCAATTTCGTATTTGTTCTGATCGTAAGAAACTGTAGTTGTATTTTTCCAGGAATCACGAACGCCTTTTTTCATAATAATATTGATTAATCCTCCAGTACCTTCGGCTTCGTATTTAGCCGGCGGATTGCTGATAATCTCAATATTTTTGATATCTCCTGACGAAATTGATTTTAAATAATTATTCAGTTCTTCTCCAGTCAATTCTATAATTCTTCCGTCGATCATGACTCTTGAAGTTCCTTTTCCTAATATAGTTATCACATCATTTTTTACCACAACTCCCGGTGCCGTATTAATGGCGCTCAAAGCATCTCCGCCAACTGTAGTCACATTATTTTCCAGATTGTAGACCAAACGATCTGTTTTCTGTTCGATCGTTTTCTTTTTAGACTGAACAACTACTTCTACTAAATTAGTTGTGCTTTCTTTTAAAGTAATTGTTCCTAAATCTGTGTCGTTTTCAATGGCAACTTCTTTTTCGTAATCTGTAAATCCTAAAAGACTAATGCCAATTTTATAAGAACCTTTTTTAAGGTTCATTTCAAAAGTACCGTCTTGTTTGGTTGTTGTACCGTCAATAATTTTTCCTTCCAAATTGGAGATCGAAATTTCTGCCCATTCTAATGGCGTTTTTTCGCTAGTTATTTTTCCTTTTAACTTAAGTGATTGTGCCAAACAAAATAAAGGCAATACTAAAAAGATAAGAAGGGTCGCTTTTTTCATGATTTCTAATTTTAAACTTGTTTCGATTAATTTGAAGCAAAGTTGCCTTAGAAATTTTCGGATTTCGACCGACAAAAAAAAGTCGAACCATTTTCTGTTCCGGAAATTGGTTCGACTTTATTTAGTATGAAGTACGACTTTTTACAAATCCTTTACTATGAAGCGTTTCGGTAAGCCGTAGGTGTTAAATTGGTGTATTTTTTGAAAGAAGTATTAAAAGAAGATTTGGAGTTAAAACCGACTTCATACAAAATTTCAAGAACGGTAAGATCACTTTTGGACTGATCTTTCAAAATATTCATGGCTTTCTGAATACGATATTCATTCACAAAATCAAAAAAATGCTGGTCCATATGATGATTAATCAAAACAGACAGATCCCGAGCCGGAATATTAATTTGATTTCCTAATTCTTGTATCGTAAGCGATGGATCCAGAAATGGTTCTTTTTCACTCATATATTGTTTCAACGAAGTAATCTGAGCAGCAATCAAATCATTCTTCACATTTACTGATTCTGATTTTTCTTCCACTTCAGGCAGAATATCTTTTGTTAGTTTCAGTTTAGAATTTACTCCCCTAAAAAGCTCAGGATGTTTTAAAGCTTTCATTATAAACCAACAAGTTATAAATAAAGCAATGGTTCCAACAAGAATATTTGCCCACAAAAAAATATCTCTAAAACCACTATATCGAAGTGCGTTTTTTAATAGGACTATAGAATGTGCCGCAAGAAATACACAAGTCATCTGGAAAAGCCATTTATAAGTCGAAACGCTGGCATTGGTGTAATTTTCCAGATAGATTTCTTTATATTTCTTTAAAATCAAAAATACACTCACGATATAAAATACATACTGTAATTCAACTAAAATTTGAATAAAATAAATCTCAGACATTTCATTTAATGGACCAATAAAATTGCCTTCTTCGATACTTTTATAAATTCTTGGGATAAAAAGTAAATTGACTATTACAAAAGGAAGTAGATGAATAAGATGTTTCCATTTCAGTCTGAAATCGGAGTAGCAGACAGATAAAACATACAAATAAAATGTTGGCATACCCAGTAAACAGAAAGTGGCTCTGAAAATCTCCAAATTCCTATGATCTTCTGTATACAAATACATAAAAAAACCACTAAGATCAATTGCCGAAAATATAAAAAAGAACGCAAATAGTCGGTTTGCGAGTTTATTTTCGGTTTTAACCGTCAGTAAAAAAAATGCCATCAATAAAGACACGAAAACAGAAATTCGAGCTATTCCCTGTAATAAATCTAATTTGTCCATTTATTTAGTTAAAATAATAAACAAATATAATATTTTAGTTGGTGTAACAATGATGCTTAAAAACCGTCTTTAATAACAAAAAAACAAATAAAATGAAGATTATAAATCTTTGAACTTTGCGAGATTGAGATAAAATATATTAATTTTGGCGAGTCTAAATAACGATAAAATGACATTTACGAAAACCACGGAACAATCTTCAAAATATGAACATTTAGAAAAAATGTCTGTTCACGAATTGTTGTCAAACATTAATCAAGAAGATAAAACCGTTCCTTATGCGGTGGAAAAAGCCTTACCACAAATAGAAGCTTTAATTCCGCAAATCGTCTCTAAATTAAAATTAGGAGGCCGATTATTTTATATTGGAGCAGGAACTTCTGGTCGTCTTGGAGTTGTTGATGCTTCTGAATGTCCACCTACATTTGGTGTTCCTTTCGATTTGGTAAATGGTATAATTGCAGGTGGCGATACAGCCATAAGACGCGCAGTAGAAAACGCAGAAGACAGCACCACAAATGCCTGGATTGATCTACAAAATCATAATATCGACTCAAATGATGTCGTAATTGGAATTGCTGCTTCGGGAACAACTCCTTATGTAATCAGCGGTTTAGAAGCTTGTAATCAAAATAATATTATTACGGGTTGTATTACTTGTAATGCTGGAAGTCCGTTGGCTTTAACGGCTCAATTTCCTATTGAAGTAGTGGTTGGTCCTGAATTTATTACCGGAAGTTCCAGAATGAAAGCAGGAACAGCTCAAAAACTAGTTCTAAATATGATTTCAACCGCTGCAATGATTCAGCTTGGAAAAGTAAGAGGAAACAAAATGGTCGATATGCAATTGAGCAATATTAAATTGGTCGATCGTGGCGTTAAAATGATTATGGAAGAAATTCCAGTTTCTTACGAAGAAGCTTCTGAATTATTAAAAAAATACGGCAGCGTGAGAAATGCTGTTGATAATTATAAAAAATAAAAAAAATTCTGCTTGGTAATTTAACCGCAAGGCACACTAAGATTTACGCAAAGTTCGCAAGGTTTTTATCTAAAACTTTGCGAACTTTGCGGTTAAATACAAGTCCAGCAACTTGAAACTAAAAAAAACCTGAAACTTGAAACAAAAAACATGGCAACAAATAAAGAATTATTAAGAAAAGGAGTGAAATATTTAACAGGCGCTCTGCCTCTTATGTTTCTGGGGCCATCAATGATTTATAATGCTTTTATGAATCAGCATACGAATTGGCACTATCTTGTTTTAGGAATTGGAATTGTGGCTTGCCTCGCTTCTATGTTTTTAATCTTTTTAGGATTGAAAATCATTATGAAAGGTATATTTAATGACTAATTTGTATCTTTACTAAAATTCTTTGTTATGGATATACAAGCAGAAATAAACTGGATTCATCAAGAAATTGATAAAGTAAAAGATCCTTCTTTTGTTGAAAAACTAAAGCATCTTTTACAATCAATAAATAATACCACAATTGATTCAGATGCATCTTACAATCTAGATATTGAAAGTGCCTTAGATAATATAAAAAAAGGCAATTTTTATACTGAAAATGAAGCTAAAGAAATTGCAAAAAAATGGGGAAGAAAATAATTTGGTCTAGCAATGCTTTAAACCAATTAGAAGACATTCATTTTACATTTTTTTTGAAAGCAAATCCCTCAATATTGCTGACAAAGTAGTCAATACCATTTTTGATAGTACCGAAATACTAAAAACGCAACCTGAAATTTACAAACTCGACAAACAAAAAACTAACAATGATGGAAGTTTTAGAGTTTATTCTGTTTACGATTACGCTGTTTCTTATCAAATAACGAAAGAAAGTATTTATATACTTCGAGTTCGTCACAATGCACAAAAACCTAAAAAACATTCATGGAAAGCCTAATTCACATTCAGAAAACATTCGAGAAAGTTGTTTACATCGACAAAAAAATAAACAATCGGGAGTTTGAAGATTGTGTGTTTAAAAACTGTGATTTTTCCAACAGTAATTTTAGCTCTAATACTTTTTTAGACTGTGAGTTTATTGACTGTAATCTTTCAATGACAAGTTTATCAGGAACGAGTTTAAAGAATGTCACTTTTAAAAACTGTAAACTTCTGGGAATCGCTTTTAACGAATGTGACGATTTTTTATTTCAGGTTTATTTCGAAGAATGTACTTTGGATTATGCTTTATTTTCGAATAAAAAAATGCCTAAAACCAAGTTTATTAATTCTTCCGTTAGAGAAGTCACTTTTATTGGAACCAACTTAACGAGTTCTGTTTTTGACAATTGCGATCTTGATGGTGCTATTTTTAACGAAACACAACTAGCCGGAGTCAATTTCAAAACGGCTTACAATTATAAAATCGATCCCGAATTCAATCCGATGAAAAAAGCGCAATTTTCGACAGAAGGAATTGTTGGGCTTTTGGATAAATATGATATTAAAATTGTATAGTTTTTTTTCAGCCACAAATTACACGAATTTCCACAAATTAATATTTCAATTATTTTCTGTTGAAACATAAAAATTCGTGTAATTCGTGGCAAAAGACAAAACCCTACTTTTCAATTGTTCGCAATGCTTTTTTAATAATGTAAAGCGTTTCTTTTGTTGGACTTTCGGTTTTCCATTTTTCACATAAATCTTTTACAAAATCGGGTCTTGTTTTACTGGCATCATTGAGCCAGTTGCCAACACTATCCTGAACATATTTAGAAGAATCAGACTTTAAGGCGTTTAAAATCTTTAAACCTAATTCCGGCTCCTTTTTCAATTGCTCAATATGTTCGCACCAAACTCCTCTTGGTCTTGTTGATTCAGTTGCAAAACGTCTGATATTTTCATCTTCACTGGAAGTCCATTCCAATAAAATTTCGAAACTTTTCTCTAAATTCTTTATAATACTGGAACGAATTGCGAGCCACGAAATTTCTCTGACACCAAAATGTTTGTCAGCTGACAGGAATTGAATTTGTTTCAAAACTTCTTCAATTGTCAATTCAGGATTTTTTCCAATTACATATGCAGACCAACATCGCACCAAATCCGATTTGTGTTTCGAAATTATTGAAAGTACATCAGTATCTTTATTAAGGATTGATTCCGTTAATAAACCTGTTCCTATTGCTTCATTTATAGTATTTACGGTTTGCTTTTTCAAATTTCTTATATCTGTTAAAATAGGTTCCAGATATTCCATTCGATCAGACTCTTTCAAGACATTTTCCAGAAGCTTAGTTTGATTTACCGCAAGCCATTCTACCAGATTTACTGTCTCAATTTCGCCTTTATTGAGTTGTTCCAAAATAACTGTGGGAATATCTTTTATCGATCTTGCCCCTTTTCGTTTTACTTCGTTCATAACAAATTAAGTAATTCTTCAATGTTGATTCTATTTGTATAATTTACGTCAAAAAAATTATACAATATTTCCCTTTTTTCATTTACCAAAAATACGGCAGGAACTGGCAGTGTATTTTCCTCATCTTTATTAAAATCTTTGAGATTAATTCCAATAGATTTATATGAAGATAATACGAAATCCTGCAGCTTGAAAGTAATTCCTAATTGTTTCGCAAAAATATTATTTGCATCTGTGAGCACTTCAAACTGCAAGTTATGCTTTTCTGACAATGTTAAGGAATTATCCGGACTTTGAGGTGAAATAGCCACAAGCGTTGTCTCTTTTGCTATTATTTTAGCTAAATTCTTTTGCAACTCCTGAAGTTCCAAATTACAATATGGACACCAGCTTCCTCTGTAAAAAGCAACTATCATTTTTCCTTTCTTTAAAATATTCTCTGAACAAATAATCTCATGATTGGCATTAGGCAGACAAAAATCAGGGATTTTATCTCCAACTTTCAAACTGTTCTTCTCAATATTTTGAGATTGCAAATCTTCTATTGATTTTTGAAAAACTGTTAGTATTTCCTGAGGAACCTGTTTTGAGAATT
The DNA here is from genome assembly GCF_042686225.1 of Flavobacterium notoginsengisoli. Classification (NCBI taxonomy): domain Bacteria; kingdom Pseudomonadati; phylum Bacteroidota; class Flavobacteriia; order Flavobacteriales; family Flavobacteriaceae; genus Flavobacterium; species Flavobacterium notoginsengisoli. Next base: position 689,025 of record NZ_JBHUOT010000001.1, on the reverse strand, counting down.
CTGCATTGAGAATTTCAATTTGATTGGCTAAATCATTCATTCGACTTAAAATTTTGATTATTTTTGTAAAGATCGGAAAGCGGGATCAGCCCAGCAATACCGCATATTTTTATCCCATAGGGATATAAAAGTCAATTTTATGCAAACAAAGGAAAGAAGTACTGAAAATAAAATTTGTCCATTAGAAATTGCTGTAAACACCATTAGCGGAAAATGGAAAATCCCTATTGTATGGCAGATCAATGAAGGTAAAAAAAGACCAAGCGAATTTTTAAAAGGCATTGCAAAAGTCGATCGACGGGTTTTAAACCAGCAATTAAGCGAAATGGTCGAAGATGGCATATTGCTAAAACAATCTTTTAATGAACTTCCACCACGAGTTGAATATTCTCTCACCGAGACAGGAAAACAATTAGTAGAAATTCTTTGGAAACTAAATGATTGGGGAAAAATATTGATTTCTGAAAATAAAGTTGAGCTATAATCTAAAATCTTTGCATCATGAAAACGGATGAATCTTATTTAGAAAGTGTCAAAAAGCAATTTTTATATTATAAAATGCTTGGCGAAAAGGCAATCGATCAACTCGAACCTGCACAGCTTTTTGTTTCTTTTAACGACGATACCAACAGTATTGCAACTATTGTCAAACATATTTCAGGAAATATGCTTTCGCGCTGGACGGATTTCTTAACTTCTGATGGAGAAAAAGAATGGCGAAACCGCGATGCCGAATTTGAAAACGATTTACAATCTAAAGAAGAAGTTTTGGAAGTTTGGAATAAAGGCTGGACTATTTTTCTTGAAACATTGAATAGTTTACAACCAGAACAGCTTTCAGACATTATTTACATTAGAAACGAAGGTCATACGGTAATTGAAGCCATCAATCGTCAATTGGCACATTATCCGTATCATGTTGGTCAGATTGTTTTTTATGCCAAACAATTGAAAAACAGCGAGTGGAATAGTTTATCAATTCCAAAGAATAAATCCGGAAATTATAATGCTGAAAAGTTTGCCAAAGAAAAAGAAATCAAGAACTTTACCGATGAGGAATTAAAAAGATTGAAATAATCCCCAAACATGAAATCAAAAGATAACGAAACGCATCATTTTCTGCCTAGTGGCGAATGGGAAGGATTTTATTGTTATTCTAATTCGCCTTCACAACATAAAATGTCTATTGAATTAAGTTTTACGAATTCAATTATTACGGGTTCCGGAATTGATGATGTGGACTCATTTCGATGGAACGGTTCTTATAATTTGGAACATTTTAAACTGAAAATGGTCAAAACTTATCCAACACATATCATTAATTATGCTGGAGATATAGACGAAAACGGCATTTGGGGACTTTGGGATAATCCTGAAGACTTGAGTTTTTTTGCTGATTTTTCGCCAAACGTTTTTCAACAAGTTCTAGCGATGACAAAAGGAGGTTTTCATATCTGGCCAAAAGCTTCAAAAAGCGAATCTAAAGAGGAAATGAGAGAAGAAGTGAAAGAATCTAAAAAACTCAAAGAATTTTATATTCAAAAAGTCTAAATTATAATACAAGTGTTTCTTGTTATCCTAATGCCCTAGCCCCGATTGCAATGGAAATCCTTTTTATTTTTTCTTTAAAAATAAAAAGATTGAAATGGAAAGCGGGATTAGCTCCTAAAAAACAACTTAATTAAAATGAAAAAAATACTATTCTTATTTCCTGTTCTAACTTTAGTTTCATGCTATAATACAGAACACAACTGCAAAGATTTTAAAACCGGAAAATTCAAATTTGAAACAGAAGTAAACGGCGTTAAAAAAACGACTTTTTTTGAACGCAAAGACGATATCGAAATCGAAACTTTTGAAGGAAAAACAGACACAGCAACCATTCGTTGGGTAAGTGACTGCGAATATGTGCTACAAAAAATGCATCCAAAAAATATGGCAGAGGAAAAAGCCATCAGCATGAAGATTTTAAATACTTCTAAGGATTCTTATACTTTTGAATTTGGCTTGGTTGGTTCTGAAGAAAAGCAACGCGGTACTGTTCATAGAGTCGATTAAATTATATAAGTTTTTTTTGCCACAAAGGCACAAAGACGCCAAGGATTTATTTCTTTGGGACTTTGTGCCTTTGTGGCAAATTATTATAATGTGTTTCTTTTACATTTCTATTTTAAATAGTACTTTAGGACTTTAATCTAGCCACATGAAAAATACCATTTCGCAGAGAGTTGCTGACTTTTTAAAAGGATATCCGCCGTTTAATTTTTTGCATCAGAAAGATTTAGAAAAGCTGTCTGAACAGATTTCAATTATATATAAAGAAAAAGATTCGGTAATTTTTGCTGAAAACGATAAAACACACGATTCGTTTTATGTGGTACATAAAGGTGCAGTTGCTTTGAAAAAAAGCACTAAAAATACCGTTCTGGATATGTGTGATGAAGGCGATATTTTTGGGCTTCGCCCGCTTTTAGCGCAGGAAAACTATATTATGGAAGCGGTAGCGCATGAAGAAAGTATTTTATACGCTATTCCGATTGCTGTTTTTAAACCTTACGCATTGGAAAACCGAAATGTTGGTAATTTCCTGATTGAAAGTTATGCTTCTAATACGCGAAATCCGTATTCTGATATTCATAAAGACAAATTATATGGTGATGATCTGTTGAATGAAAATCTGCATTCTAACAATCATTCCTTTGATTTAACGCCGATAAAATATTCTAAAAAAATCGTAACCTGCAGTCCTTCAACAACAGTTAAGGAAATTGCTAAGATTATGAGTAAAAAGAAAGTTGGAGCGATTTTGATTGTAGATGAAATGCTTCCGATTGGTATTTTGACCGATAAAGATCTTCGAAATAAAATTGTTACCGGCGATTTTCCGATTACGACGACTGCCGAAACGATAATGACAAAACCGGTAATTACATATCCTAAAAAAATGACGGTTACCGAAGCACAAATGGCGATGATGAAAAGTAATATCAGTCATTTATGTTTAACGAAAGACGGAACGGTAAATACCAAAGCAGTCGGAATTTTATCGAAGCATGACGTTATGGTGGCGCTTGGAAACAATCCTGCCGTTTTGATAAAAGCGTTAAAACGTACCAAAAAAATTAAGGAAATAAAGCCGATTCGCAACCAAATCATGCAGTTGCTTCAGGGTTATCTCGATCAAAATATTCCAATGACTTTGATTACTAAAATCATTACAGAATTGAATGAAGCTTGCACTACCCGCGTTATAGAGATTTCTTTGGAAAAAATGAGCAGTCCGCCTCCAGTAAAATTTGCCTGGCTGGCACTTGGAAGTCAAGGAAGAGGCGAACAAATGCTTCACACCGATCAGGATAATGCTATTGTGTATGAAAATGTAAACGACGTTTTTAGAGATGAAACTAAAATCTATTTCTTAAAATTGGCTGGACACGTCAACAAAGGTCTTTTTGAAATTGGCTACGATTACTGTCCTGCCGATATGATGGCATCAAGTCCTAAATGGTGTATGAGCCTTGACGACTGGAAAGCTCAGGTACATCACTGGATCACCAATCCTGGTAAAAATGAAGTTTTACTGTCGTTCATTTTCTTTGATTACAGCAAAACGTATGGCGATTCTGAAATCGTAAACGAATTATCTGATTCTATTTTTGAAAACGTAAAAGCGAATCCGATTTTTTATATGCATTTGGTGAGTGGTGCTTTGCAAAGTCCTTCTCCTACTGGTTTCTTTAGGCAATTTTTGGTGGAACAAGACGGGGCTAACAAAGACAACTTTGACATTAAACGAAGAGCTTTAATGCCTTTAACCGACGCCGCACGTCTTTTAATTTTATCGCATTCTGTAAAAGGAATTAGTAATACGGCAGAACGTTTTGAAAAATTGGCTGAACTGGAACCTAATAATAGAGAATTGTATTTATCCTGCTCATATTCGTTTAAAGCTTTATTGAAATTTAGAACCAAACAAGGATTATTACATCATGATTCGGGTCAGTTTATCGAATTGGAATCTTTAACGAAAATGGAAAAGATTAAACTGAAACGTACTTTTAAAACCATTAAAGAGCTTCAGGAATTAATTTCAGTACGTTTTAATATCTCAAATCTGGTATAATAATGAGTTTATTCAATTTTTGGAAAAAAGAAGAACATAATTTCTTTGATGAAAGCGTCACAATCGAAGAAACTCGTTTTGTGGTTTTAGATACTGAAACTACTGGTTTTGATTACGATAACGACCGAATGTTATGCATTGGCGCGTTAGTTCTTCAAAACGGAATTATTAATGTTCAGAATAGCTTTGAAGTCTATCTTGAACAAGAACATTATGACAAAACTACAGCACAAATTCATGGTATTTTAAAAGATCTGCTGGTAAAACGTCCCACAGAACTCGAAGCTTTACAACAGTTTTTAGAGTTTCTGGGAGATTCTATTATTATTGCACATCATACTATTTTTGATGTCACCATGATTAATAAAGCTCTGGAAAGAAACGGACTTCCTCAGTTAACCAATAAAACTTTAGACACCGCTTATTTATATAAAAAGACTTTGATTCAGTCCCATTTATTTGAACGAAAAGATCATTACACTTTAGATGATTTAGCTGATAAATTTGATATTTCTAAAAAAGACAGACATACTGCTTTGGGCGATGCTTATATCACCGCTATTGCCTTCTTAAAAATTGTTAAAAAGCTGAAAGAGAAGAAAACAACTAATCTCAATCAGCTTTTTAAGCCACTTTAAGATTTTTTTAAGAGTATTAAATTTACATTCAATACTTTTAATTTACTATTTCATAATACAAGACTTATAATTATTAGCATTAAGAAAAAATTAACATAACCTGTATTTTGTTTTGGAAAGATAGCTTTGTTCTATCAAAAAAAAACAGAAACAATTATGAAAACTAACCTTCTTAAATCTATTGCTTTATTTGGAATAGCCTCTCTTTCCTTAGTAAGCTGTCAAAATGATGACAAAGATTCCAAAAACGATGTAAATGCAAGCATCGATTTTACCTCACACTCAAAAGTTCCTGCGTTTGTTTATGCTATGAACGGATTTGAAAACTTAAAAATCAGTACTTTAATCGCAAGTTCTGATGTTTTACCACAATCTCCTTCATTTGTTTATGGAGCACAACCAGATGGTGCAGGATTAATGAAAGATCCAAACGGAGATGGTTACATTATGATTACCAATCACGAAATCCTTCAATCGGTTTCAAGAGTATATTTAGACAAAACTTTCAAACCTGTAAAAGGAGATTATATCGTTGATGGTGTTGGAGGTTTAACACGTTTGTGTTCTGCAACTTTAGCAACTCCTGAAATCCACGGATTTGGTCCTATGTTTTTAACTGCAGGAGAAAGTGGTCAGGAAAGTATGGTTCACGGAATTAATCCGTTAGGATTATCTTCAGATAAAGCAAGAAAAGACAGAGTTTTACCAGCTTTAGGAAAAGCAAGTATGGAAAACGCGGTGCCACTTCCAAAAGAAGCTTACCCTGGAAAAACAGTTATTTTGATTGGAGAAGATCAGTCTTATGCAACTTCTCACGTAAGTGCAGGACAGGTAATTATGTATGTAAGTACGGTTGGAGATTTATCTAACGGAAAATTATATGCCTTAAAAAGAACTGACGGAAATCAGGTTGAAACGACTATTACATTAAACAATTCTTATCCAGTGGAATTTGTTGAAATTCCTAATGCTAAAAACTTAACTGGCGCAGTAATCAACACAACGGTTAATGACTTAAAAGCAATCCGTTTTTCTAGAGTTGAAGACGTAGATTACAGAAAAGGAAGCGCAAGCAACAACAGAGAAATCTACTTTACTGCAACAGGTCAGGCTACAAACAATGCTCCAGTTGATGGCTATACCATGTGGGGAAGAGTTTATAAATTGAAGTTAGATGCTTCAAATCCGTTAAAAGGGACTTTAGAATTAGCAGTTGAAGGCGACAGTACTCCTGGAACAGGAATCATCAATCCGGATAACTTATGTGTAACTGAAAACTTTGTTTACATTCAGGAAGATGGGGATAGCTATTATGCAGATGCTAAACATGATTCGTATATCTGGCAATATAATATCGCTACAAAACAGAACAAACCTTGGTTAAATATGAACCACAAAAGAACTGATACAGCTTGGAATACTTTATACAACCAAACAGGTGAAATGAGATTTGGAAGCTGGGAATTTGGTGCTATGGAAGACATTTCTGATATCATTGGTGTTCCGGATACTTTCACAGTAAATATTCACCCTCACACTTGGCAGAGCGATGCATTTAAAAATGCTGACGGTTCAGGAACTCAAACGAACAAAGAGGGCGGACAAACTGTAATTATTAGAAACGTACAACGATAATAATTTCGTTTAAAATCATAAAACAACCCTTATTTCTCAATAAGGGTTGTTGCTATTACAATACTATTATGAAATTAAAGCACTTTACTTTTTTATTTCTAATGCTATGTTTGTTCTTTTCATGCAAAGAAAATGAAACTCCAAAAGCAACTATCAAACAAGATTTACTTATTGATCTGACCAAGCTCAATAATGAAATAGTTCTTTTTCAGAAACTAGTAAACAATAATTCTTCTCAAAAAGAAATTTTAGAACAATTTAAAAAATCACGTCTTTTCTATAAAAAAGTCGAATGGGCGATCGAATATTTTGTCCCTGAAACAGCCCGATTTATGAATGGTCCTGCTTTGGACGAAATGGAACTGGAAGAAAACAGGTCTTTTGAACCTCACGGATTTCAGGTTATGGAAGAAATGATTTATCCGGAATATGAAGCTGAAAACAAAGAGAACCTCATCAGGGAATTGAACATTTTTAAATCGAATATAAAACAGCTTGAAAGTACTTTTGAAGTCATTACAATAAGCGATGATTATGTTTTGGATGCTATTCAGCAGAATGTTTTTAGAGTTATTGCCTTAGGAATTACAGGTTTTGACAGTCCAATTTTACAATCATCAATTCCCGAAGCTGGAGAAAGTTTAATTTCAATTCCTGAATCTCTTGAGAAGATTAATGCCAATAATAAATCAGTAGCTGCAATAAAAAATCTGACTGAAAAAGCTCAAAAGTATTGTAAAGAAAACAACAACTTTAATGCTTTTAACAGAGCTGTTTTTATAAGCGAATATTTAAATCCGATTTCGAAAAAACTAAAAACTTTTCAGATAGAAGAAAACATTAAAAACGTAAAAAAAAGCAGTCCGTTAAAACCAACAATTGAAACGTTATTTGATAAAGATGCTTTTGATGTGAATGCTTTTGTACTTTCTAAAGAATATAATTTTACTAAAGAAAAATCGGTTTTAGGCGAAAAGTTGTTTTATGACAAAAGCCTTTCTAAAAATAATGATCGAAGCTGTGCCACCTGCCATAATCCTGAAAAAGCATTTACAGATGGTTTAAAAACAAACGTTTCATTAACGGGAATGAATTTACCACGAAATACTCCTACTCTAACCTATGCTTCTCTGCAGAATGCCCAATTTTGGGATATGCGCCAATTGGATTTAGAAAAACAAAGTGTAGATGTGATTCAGAATAAAGATGAAATGCACGGTTCAATGGAAAACATTCATGCTAAAATTCAGCAAGACAAAGAATATCTAAAACTCTTTAAAAAAGCCTATCCAAAAATTTCAAAACCTGAAGCCTGGCAGATTCAGAATGCTATTGCGAGTTATGTACGTTCTTTGAATGCTTTTGATTCCAGATTTGATGAATATATGCGTGGAAACAAAAATGCCTTAAATAACGAAGAAATTGAGGGAATGAATCTGTTTATGGGAAAAGCCAAATGTGCCACCTGCCATTTTACACCATTATTTAACGGGACAGTTCCTCCAAGTTATTCCAAAACCGAACACGAAGTTATTGGAACTCCAAATGAGGCTTCCGGAAAAACGCTAAGTCCAGATAAAGGCCGTTATATCTACAATCAAATGCCACAATTAGTTGGTGCTTTCAAAACTCCTACAGTTAGAAATTCGGCTGTTACAGCTCCGTATATGCACAATGGAGTTTTTAAAACGCTGGAAGAAGTCGTTTCTTTCTACAACAAAGGAGGCGGTATTGGTTTGGGTTACGAAGTAGAAAATCAAACACTGCCTTTCGATAAACTGAATTTAACTGTCAAAGAGGAAAAAGCGCTTGTTGCTTTTATGAAGACACTTACGGATAAAAAATACCAGTAAAACCAAAATAAAACCTCAATTCAACAAAAACGCCGAAAAGTATATTTTTTGGCGTTTTTCATTTCTAATCTATAAACATGCGATAGGGATAGACATTTGATGATTTACTTTTAAGGTTTTTCAAAAAGCTTTCACATAGATAATTCCACTCAGAATCTGAGAGTCGTTTTCTTTCTTCAGGATTCGTTTTTATGAAAATATCGACTGTGCGACTGAAACCTGCTTTTACAGAGATTTCTTTTCGAGTTCCTTTTTCAATTCGAATATCTTGTATTGAGCCTTTAAAATGATTAAATCCAAAAGCTTTAATATCTGCAAAAGTTACAATTCTGCCACGGGTTAATAAGGCATTTCTATAAGCGAGGATTCTGTCTTTATTGGTTTGTTTATTTACACCGCCAACTGTGTTGGTCATTAGTGTCACCTCTTTACTTATAAAAAAGGTGTCTTTGCATTCTAACATTGTACCTGCTTTGATATCGTTCCCTTCTTCAGCACAGGTTGACCAATAGTGTATGCCAAAGTTCTTTCCTTCAGGTCCATCATTTTTGGGTTTAATCATTAAATAAGGATCATTATTTTTAGAAAAATCTTTTTCCTTGGCTTGTTGCTGAACAGAAGCCAAAAGTTGATTAATCTCTGCCATATTCAATAGTTTTATTCGATGAAATTGAAAAAGCACATCCTTCAGTTTTCGATATTTTTCTACAGATTATGGATGAAGGAAAACTACATGATCGTTTAGGTAAAGAAGGTGATTTCTCCAATGCCATTATTCTTTTTACCTCAAATATTGGGGCAGATCATATCATCAATACATTCAATAATGGTGAAATTCCGACTTCAAGTTCTTTAATGGAAATTATGGGCAATTATTTCCGCCCTGAATTTTTAGGTCGTCTAACCGAAATAGTACCTTTTGCACCTATCAGTAAACAAAATGCATTGAAAATCTTCGAGATTCATCTTAAAAAAGAGTTTACCGATTTATTAAAAAACATCAATATTTCGGTCAATATTCCTATAGAAGCTAAACTTTATCTTGCAGAAAATGGCTATAATAATAAATTCGGCGCAAGACCAATTAAAAATATTATTAGAACTCATTTAAGAAGACCTTTAGCCAGAAAAATAATATCGGGGGAAGTACAAAACGGAGATACTATTTCAGTTTATATTGAAAACAATGAAGTAAAATGGATTAAACAAGAAGTAGTTATTTCTGAGAATTAAATCAATTGTTAAAACAAAAAAAACGCTAAGAAATTAATCTTAGCGTTTTCATTTTTATTCTAAAACCAAACCAATCTGGCCATCATCATCCAATTCTGTTTCAACAGGATCGTCTTCTGATATTTCTGGTCTTTCAGGAACTTCTTCAACCGGTTCTTCATACGGAAGCGGTTCTAATAAGTTTACCTGTTTTAACTTATCTGTTGTTAATTGATTTCCTAACGCTTTGAAACCTTTTACCGCTATAAAATCTTCAACATCTATATGTAAATCATCTTTTTGGACGCCTTTTACTTTAGCAAAAACTAATTGCGCAACTGGACGATAATCTGTTGAAACAATCTCCAATTGCGAATTTGGATGATCTGTAATAAAACTTTCTTCTTTTCCTTCATTTTCTACAAGGAAACGTTTCAGAAAATAACGCTCTTTTTCTCCATCATAATAAATCGCAGAAATTGGTTTTTTAGGTTTCCATTTTTCCAGTACAATCATATCTTCTTCAAAGTGAGTTGACAACTCTGGAATAATGACCTTTAATTTTCCTGACTGACTAATAATTAAAATTTTGTCTGTTGGTTTAAATTCACCTAATAATTCTCCTCTTGCATCAACATTTAAACGTTTTACAGTATCATCAAACCAAACTTTTCTTGGCAATAAAGTTGAAATACCTTTCTCCTTTAATTCAATTTTCTTTATTGGATATTTGGTTACTAAATTTCCTTTAGAACCACGTCCTTTTATTGCTAATTTAGCAAAATCAATATCGAATTTCAGTTTCTTAATCGTTCCTACCTGACGTAGCAAAATAGTCACTACCTCAGCTTCTCCGTTTGGATTATGCGAGAAATAAACCACCTGAGAACCGTTTGTTCCGTTTGTCAAATCATAAGCTTTATCACGAGTTACTCCAGTAACATTGAAACGTTTTATATATGACGGTCCTGATTTACCATCACGATACATCATATTATAAATCGTACGTTTATCATTTTTATCAAAAACGGCAGCGTGTATAATATCTTTTCCAATAAACGTTTTGGCATCTACTTTAGTAATCATCAATGTTCCGTCTCGTAAAAACACGATAACATCATCAATATCAGAACAATCACCTACGTATTCATCTTTCTTTAAACTCGTTCCTACGAAACCTTCTTCGCGGTTTACGTAAAGTTTTGTATTTCTTAAAACTACTTTTGTTGCTTCTACGTTATCAAAAACACGAAGTTCTGTCTGACGTTCACGGCCTTTTCCGTATTTCTCTTTTAATTTGGTAAAATAAGCAATTGCAAAATCGGTTAAATGTTCCAGATTATGCTCTACTTCTTTCATTTCTTCTTCTAACCTTGAAATCAATTCATCGGCTTTATCAGAATCAAAACGTGTAATACGGATCATTGGGATTTGAGTCAAACGCTGTAAATCGTCATCATTGATTTCTCTAACGAATGATTTTTTGAAAGGCTCAAAACGATCGTATAAATATTTGTAAAGCGATTCTCTGTCTCCGTATAATTTGAAGTCAATATACATTTCTTCACGAATGAATATTTTCTCCAAAGTAGAAAAGTGCCACTTATTTTTTAATTCTTCTAACTGAATTTCTAATTCCTGACGAAGCAAATCAACGGTTCTGTGTGTCGAAATTTTCAACATTTCAGAAACCCCAATAAATAACGGCTTATTATCCTCAATAACACATCCTAATGGCGCAACAGAAGTTTCACAAGCTGTAAAAGCAAATAAAGCATCAATTGTTTTATCTGGTGAAACGCCAGGGAAAAGATGAATTAAAATCTCAACATCGGCAGCCGTATTGTCTTCAATTTTCTTGATTTTGATTTTACCTTTTTCGTTGGCTTTCAAAATACTGTCAATCAAACTCGAAGTATTGGTCGAAAACGGAATTTGTGTAATCACCAATGTATTTTTGTCTAATTGCGAAATTTTAGCACGCACACGCACACGTCCGCCACGCATTCCATCATGATAATTTGATACATCGGCAATACCCGCAGTCATAAAGTCTGGATAAAGCGTAAATGGTTTTCCTTTTAAAATCTTGATCGAAGCATCAATTAATTCGTTGAAATTATGAGGCAAAACTTTTGTAGAAAGTCCAACCGCAATACCTTCTGCTCCTTGTGCCAAAAGCAATGGGAATTTCACAGGAAGGTTGTTTGGTTCTGCACGACGACCATCGTACGAAACGCCCCAATCTGTAATTTTTGGAGAGTATAAAACTTCCAAAGCAAATTTAGATAAACGTGCCTCAATATAACGCGAAGCTGCTGCGCCGTCACCCGTTAAGATATTTCCCCAGTTTCCTTGGCAGTCAATTAATAAATCTTTCTGACCAATTTGCACCATCGCGTCACCAATACTCGCATCTCCGTGTGGGTGATATTGCATGGTGTGACCAACAACATTGGCAACTTTGTTATAACGACCATCATCCAGCTCCTTTAAAGAGTGCATAATACGACGCTGAACCGGTTTGAATCCATCCTCGATAGCAGGAACTGCACGTTCCAGAATTACATATGAAGCGTAATCCAAAAACCAGTCTTTGTACATCCCGGTTACTTTGGTAATAACGTCTTCGCCTTCTTCTTCCTGATTTTCGTAAAAATGCTGTCCCTCAAAATGTTTGGCATCTACGTCGATAATCTCATCGTCATCTCCATTCTGATTGTCATCCATCAGGTTTTCATCTTGATTATTCTCGTCGTCGTTTGGAATGATGTTATCGTCTTCTTCGTCTTTCATTTATTTTGATTCCGATATTATTTTATTTATCCTTAATTTTCTCAACTGTTTCGGTTTCGTTGCTTTTCTTATTTTTATACATTTTTATTAAAGTATAAGTTAAAGCAAAACTGAAAATAAAAACAATTGCTGCGTATATCAATTTTTTCTTTTCCATCTCTTAAACCTCTTCAAGCTCATCAATTTCCACCTTCAAATTCTTGATAATAAATTCTTGTCTATCCGGCGTATTTTTTCCCATATAGAAAGACAATAATTGCTCGATTGAAGTGTGTTTATCCATCATAACCGGATCAAGGCGGATTGTATCTCCAATAAAGTTTTTAAACTCGTCTGGCGAAATCTCTCCTAAACCTTTAAATCGGGTGATTTCTGGTTTTGGTTTTAGTTTTTCGATAGCGTCTTTTCTTTCATCCTCAGAATAGCAATAAATCGTTTCTTTTTTGTTTCGAACCCTGAAAAGTGGTGTCTGTAAAATATACAAATGCCCTTCTTTGATTAATTCAGGGAAAAACTGTAAAAAGAAAGTAATCAAAAGTAAACGAATGTGCATTCCGTCGACATCGGCATCGGTTGCGATTACTATATTGTTGTAGCGTAATTTTTCTAAACCATCTTCGATATCAAGCGCAGCTTGCAGTAAATTGAATTCTTCATTTTCATACACAATTTTTTTTGTCATTCCGTATGAATTCAAAGGTTTACCACGCAAACTGAAAACCGCTTGTGTATTCACGTCACGCGATTTTGTAATCGATCCGGAAGCCGAATCTCCCTCCGTAATAAAAAGCGTACTTTCTAAGTTTCTTGGGTTTTTCGTATCTGGAAGATGTGCTCGGCAGTCTCTTAATTTTTTATTGTGAAGATTGGCTTTTTTAGCACGATCTGTCGCCAGTTTTCTAATTCCTGATAATTCTTTACGCTCACGTTCTGCCTGGAGAATTTTACGCAATAAAGCATCGGCAGTTGTTGGATTTTTATGCAAATAATTATCCAGTTTCGTTTTAATAAAATCATTTACGAAAGTACGAACAGAAACTGCTGGTGTTCCATCATCAGAACCCATATCGGTAGAACCTAATTTGGTTTTCGTCTGAGACTCAAAAACCGGTTCCATCACTTTAATACTGATCGCACTCACAATCGATTTACGAACGTCTGATGCTTCGAAATTCTTATTGTAAAACTCACGAATCGTTTTTACAACCGCTTCACGATAAGCCGCTAAGTGCGTTCCTCCCTGCGTTGTATTCTGACCGTTTACGAAAGAGTGATACTCTTCACTATATTGCGTTTTACTGTGTGTTAATGCAACCTCAATATCATGATCTTTTAAATGGATAATTGGATATTCTAAATCTTCTTCACTGATTGTTTCTTCCAATAAATCACGAAGTCCATTTTCTGAATAATATTTTTCTCCATTAAAAATAATGGTCAAACCATTGTTTAGATAACAATAGTTTTTAACCATTTTGATTACATATTCTAAACGGAATTTATAGTTTTTGAAAATCGTTTCGTCTGGCGTAAAAATTACTTTTGTTCCTTTACGTTTAGTCGTATCGATTATCTCTTCTTCTAAAACTAAATTTCCAGCCGAAAACTCCGCCCCTTTTTGTTTATCATCACGAACCGACTCTACACGGAAATAATTCGAAAGCGCATTAACCGCCTTTGTTCCGACACCATTCAAACCAACTGATTTCTGGAAAGCTTTAGAATCGTATTTTCCTCCGGTATTCATTTTCGAAACTACATCGACTACTTTTCCTAACGGAATTCCACGTCCGTAATCACGAACCGAAACTGTTTTGTCTTTTATAGATACTTCAATGGTTTTACCTGCTCCCATAACGAACTCATCGATACAGTTATCTAAAACCTCTTTTAAAAGAATGTAAATACCATCATCCGGTGATGATCCGTCCCCTAATTTCCCGATGTACATACCCGGACGCATACGAATATGTTCCTTCCAATCGAGTGAACGAATATTGTCTTCGTTGTATTGATTTTGCTCTAGCATAAATGAATTTAGGATTTTTTGCTAATGTACCATTTCTCAACAAAAAATGAAAGCGTATTTCTTTTTTGTTATGAATAATAACAGTTTAAAATCTATTTAAATTGGTTTTAAAATAAAACAGACCGGTAAAATCGTAAAAAAACTGATTTTTTAATAAAAAAACTATTTGATTCCCAGTACTTCTTTTGCCAACGCAATCATTTCGGGCGTTCCCGTATTTTTATTTTTTTCGTCAGAAAGTTTTACAACACCTTGCCAATGTATATTATCGGGTTTCGTATCGGTCAATTTGATGACCATATTCATTGCCGGAAGACCAACATCATTAGTGAAATTTGTCCCGATTCCAAACGACATTTTTATTTTATCCTGACAGAAATCGACAATCTTTTTTACTTTATCATAATTCAGAGAATCAGAAAAAACAATGACTTTTGATTTTGGATCAATTCCCATTTTATTATAATGAGAAATTACTTTTTGAGCAAACTCAATTGGATCTCCGCTGTCATGTCTGACACCATCAAAAAGTTTCGAATATTTTTTATCAAACTGATTAAAAAATATCTCTGTTGTATATGTATCTGTTAGTGCGATTCCGAGATCACCGCCATAAACTTTTGTCCAGTTTTCCAGACTTATAAAATTAGCTACCTGAAAACCATATTGAGCGGCATGAAACATAAACCATTCGTGAGCATGTGTTCCCAAAGGTCTTCTATTGTTAACCATGGCAAAATGTACGTTGCTGGTTCCAATAAAACTATGACCTCCATAGGTTCTTAAAGTTTTATTTACTAAATCATGAACTTCGTAAGAATGGCGGCGTCTTGTTCCAAACTCTAAAATAGAAACCCCCAGTTTGTTGTAATTGTCAATTTTTTCTTTGGTGAGATCTTTTATGGCTTCATCATTCAAACGGATTAAATGATTCGATTTATAAAAAAGCTCTGAAATAAGTGCCATTAAAGGAACTTCCCACAAAATAGTTCGATACCAAAATCCTTCTACTGTTACTGCAATTTCTGAACCTTCCTGACTAATGTGAACTTCAGACGGATCAAAACTATATCCTTGCAGAAAATCTAAATATGTCGGGTCTAAATAAGGGCAATAATGAGCTAAATAATTCTTCTCTTCTTTTGTTAAACGAAGTTCAGACAATGCATCAACAGATTTTCGAAGTAAATCTGCAAAACCTTCCGGAAATATATGTTTTCCTCGATTTATAAATCCGTAACGAACTTTTGCTTTTGGAAAAAGCTTTATTACAGCATGCTGCATTGTAAATTTGTAGAAATCGTTATCTAAAATAGATTTCAAAAAAGTCGTTTCCATAGTTTTCAAATTCGGATCATTCTTGCTAAGATACGGCAATTTCAGAAAAGATGAAAATTGCGGTATCTTAATCCATTATTTTGAAACTATTTTAAAAGAAACAACACTGTTACCATCCACAAAAACAGTAATATAATCGCCAATATTACTATCAATTAGAATTTGAAATTCTAAACCTCCCCGTTTTTCTTTCGGATTCTGAACTTTAACAGGCTGATTTCTTTTATTTAAATAAAAAACCTGATTTGATTTCGAAAGATTTTTGATTTCCACTGTAATTTTATCACCATTTCCGGCTTCAATTATTCCGGAATCCGGCGATTTAATTTTATAATCTTTTTCGATTGTAGTAGTGTAAATCAAAGGACCATTTAGAAAATTTTCTTTACTTAATCTGTCACCTAAAAAAGTTCCGGAATCCGGAAAATGTTTTGCAAAAAAGTAGTCAGGCTCTGTATCAAAATAAATCGGATTAAAATCGTTTACCATTCTTCCTTTACTACTGTCATAATATCCCTGTCCCCAGGTTACATCTACAAGACGCCATTTTTTATCAATCAAAACCATATTCCAGGCATGATTGGAGGAGGTAGTTTTTCGTCCAATATCTCTAACTGATACTTTAGAATCGCCACGTATTATTTCACATTTAATTCCCATTGCATTAGCCAAATGCTGATATAAAGCTGTAAATCCTTCGCAAACTGCTTTTTTAGATTTAAAAGCTTTTTGAATCAGATTATCATTGAGTTGTTTGATTTTTCGTTGTTTTTCAGCTTCCGTAGAATAACTGAAACCCTGCACTCTCGGCGGATTCAGATACGCATTATAATCATATCTTATATTGAGTGCAATCCAGCTGTAAAGAGCACGTGCGCGCTCAGCATCGGAATCAAAATCTTTTTCGATTTTTTCCGCCAATTTTTCGGTAGTATCGAAACTTTTAGGGTATTTTGAAACTATTTTATCAACTTCACTAATCTTTTGCGAAAAAGTAAAATTGATAAATAGAATATTTAATAAAAGGAAAATAAGGGCAATCTTTTTTTGTGGCATTTAAAAATTTGATTTGATAATATCTTTCAGTTCATTATCTAACTCAACATTAGAAATTTTATTTTCCTGTAAATCAAAATTCGAGCCAAACGCTGGTAATGAGAAACTTCCTTTAATTTCTGCCCCATAACGTGGGAAAAGATTTTGAGCAATTCCTAAAACAGATGCGCCACCTCTTCCTCCTGGAGAAGTTGCTAATAACAACATTGGTTTGTGTTGAAAAACATCTTTTTCTATTCGGGAACTCCAATCGAAAACATTTTTGAAAGCAACAGAATAATTACCATTATTTTCTGCCATTGACACTACTAAAATATCAGCTTCTTTGAGTTTATTTAAAAATGCTTGCGCCACTTTATGCTGACCGATTTCTTTCTCAAGATCAACGCTGAATACCGGCATTGCAAAATCGTTCAAATCTAAAACTTCAACATCTGCATTTTCAAACAAACTTGATGCATAAGTAGCTAAACGTTTGTTGATTGACTGTGTACTGTTACTTCCTCCAAAGGCGATAATTTTCATGGCTTCTCTTTTTGTAGTGTTTCTTCTATTGGTTCTTTTTTTGGTCCGTCGATTTCGTAAATCTCTTTTGCTATTTCTACAGAGTATTCATTTGGATAAATTTTTCCTCCATATGATTTAGCATAGACCTTCGTAAATTCAGCTCCAAAATACAGAATTATTGCCGAATAATAAACCCAAACGAGAATTATTATTACAGAACCTGCCGCGCCATAAACGGAAGCAACAGTAGAATTACCTAAATAAAGTCCAATAGCAAATTTACCAATCATAAATAGGATTGCAGTAACTCCAGAGCCAATAAAAGCATCTTTCCATCTTATCTTTCCGTCTGGCAATGTTCTAAAAATAATAGCAAAAAGTGTACTGATACTCGCCAACACAATAATTATATTGACTACATAAAACAGATATACTGTACTCTCTGGAAAATAGACTTTTAAACGTGTGCTAAGTAAATCTAAAGTGGTACTTATAAAAAGACTGACCAACATTAAAAAACCAACAGAAACAATCATAGAGAATGACATTAAGCGGTTTTGAATAAATTTTTTAACTCCTTTATCCGGTTTTGCACGCAATCCCCAAATAAAATTAATAGAACTTTGAATCTCAGCAAAAACTCCTGAAGCTCCAATTAACAGCATTATGACTCCAAATACGGTTGCAAAAACATTATCTCCGGATAATTGTACATTTTTAATAGCTTCCTGAATTTGACTCGCCGCACCGTTACCAACTAATCCGTTAATTTGCCCGTACAATTCGCCTGTCACAGCTTCTTCTCCAAAAAAGACACCACAAATTGTAATGATAATAATCAATAAAGGCGGCAGTGCAAAAATGGTATAATATGCGAGTGCAGCACTAAGTTTAATGGCATTATCATCGTTAAATTCTAAAAAAGTATTCTTTAAGAGAAACCAGGTTTTGGAGAATATATTTTTGATTTTCATTTGCTGATTTTTTGATATTCTCTCAAATTTACGCAATACTGAAAAGTTCTTTCTTCTTGATTTTTAGTTGGATTTTATATTTTTTCCATGTCTACCAATATGGAATTCCTAGCGGAATAATCTCGTAGAGATTAAATATTGGTAACCCGAAAAATCTGTTCGTAATAATTTTCCCGTAGGGACTACACTATAAATTTATTTATAATGATAAAAAATCCCTTTATCATAAACCGTCCACAAACTCGCTTTTTGATTAGCTGCTTTTAAAGCATTATTTGCCCAGGTATTACAAGTATAAAAAAGACTGTAACTTCCTTTTGCTTCGTAAAAAGCATCTTTTTTTCCGTAGCTGTGACCTTCAATCCATTGTGGACGAACTGGATCTGTGAAACTGTTAGAAATATAATCGACTAAATTTTGGTAATTTTCTTTTGAAACTAAAATTCGCTTACAGTCGTCTCCTTCTCGCAATTGTTTAAAAAACGTAGTATGCATTGCAGAAGAGCTAACTCCGAAAGCCGCTTTGAGCGCTGTACTAGCTTTTAAATCTGACCATTCTGGTGTGTCAAGATAAAAGCCTTTATCACCCCAGCCAAAAGCGATATAATTCATTAAAGAGTCTTTTGATTGGGTTTGACTGAACCGAATTTCATTTCGCCAGTCTTTGATTTCGTTCTTTATTGGAACGACAATATCAGTATGAACGCCGTTGGAAAGAATATATATCGGAACTGCATTTTGTTCTTCAACTTTTGCAATATCTGAATTCACTGTAATTTTTGAAAGAATAAGTACTGATGAGATGTACAAAGCCAGAAAAGTAAAAATTCCGAAAAGTGTCCAGCCGAGAAATTTGAAAGATTTTTTTAGCATTTTGATTGGTTGATTTTTAGATTAGTAATTGGTTAATTTTTCTGTAACCAATTTTTAAGCCAAAAATTTTTACTTCCTGAAAATGGCACACGGATTTTACTGATTCGCTTTCGCGAAAGCGCGGATTTGAACGGATTTTTTTTCTGTTTTTTGTCACCCTGAGGAACGAAGGATCACACTAGAATTTCCGCAATCTAAGTCGCCAATCTTTGTAGAGTCTCGTTTGTGACCCTTCATTCCTCAGGATGACAAACTTTACTTTGACTAATTTTAAGACATAAAAAAACTGCTGAATCTCTCCAGCAGTTTTAATCTTTATTCTTTGTTCTTTATTCTATTTTCTCTAAAAAAGATTAAACGTTAAAACGGAAGTGCATTACATCACCATCTTTAACCACATATTCTTTTCCTTCTACTTTGAATTTTCCAGCTTCTTTTGCTTTTGCCTCAGAACCGTATTGAACGTAATCATCATATGAAATAACTTCAGCACGAATGAAACCTTTTTCGAAATCAGTATGAATAACTCCAGCTGCTTGAGGCGCTGTTGCTCCAATGTTGATTGTCCAGGCACGAACTTCTTTTACACCTGCTGTAAAATAAGTTTGTTGTTTTAATAATTTATAAGCCGCACGAATTAAAACAGAAGCTCCTGGCTCGGTTAATCCCATATCTTCAAGGAAAACCTGACGCTCTTCGTAGCTTTCTAATTCTGTAATATCAGCCTCTGCTCCAACTGAAAGAATGATAACCTCAGCATCTTCGTCTTTTACTAATTCACGAACCTGATCAACATATTTATTTCCGTTTACAGCAGAACCTTCGTCAACATTACAAACGTATAAAACTGGTTTAGCAGTAATCAATTGAAATCCTTCCATTAGAACTTCTTCATCATTACTTTGAGGAATAATTGTTCTAGCCGATTTTGCTTGTAAAAGAGCTTCTCTAATTCTGTTTAATAAAGCTTCTTCAGTCTGCGCTTCTTTATTTCCTGTTTTTGCAGCACGTTTTACTTTTTCTAAACGTTTTTCGATTGTTTCCAAATCTTTTAACTGCAATTCAATATCAATTGTTTCTTTATCACGAATTGGATTTACGTTTCCGTCAACGTGTACGATATTGTCATTATCAAAACAACGCAAAACGTGAATAATAGCATTACACTCTCTAATGTTTCCTAAAAACTGGTTTCCAAGACCTTCACCTTTACTTGCTCCTTTTACTAAACCTGCAATATCTACGATATCTACAGTAGCCATTTGAACGCGCTCTGGTTTTACCAGTTCTTCCAATTTATTGATTCTTGGATCCGGAACGTTTACAACACCAATATTAGGTTCGATTGTACAAAAAGGAAAGTTTGCACTCTGCGCTTTTGCATTAGATAAACAATTAAATAATGTTGATTTTCCAACATTTGGTAATCCTACAATTCCTGCTTTCATCTGTTTGTTTCTATATTATTTTATTCGGCTTTTTCTTTGAGCCTAAAAACATTAAACGTTGTAATTTAATGCATTATGATTTATCTGCTTCTTGTAATTTTTAGTCAAAATTATATTTCGTGACTTTAAAATTTTGCAAATATAAGATTTAATAGCTCTTGCACGAAGTAAAGCAGAGATCTTTTTTGACAAAACAAAAAATCCTGACCAATTAAGTTCAGGATTTTTTTCTATTTATTTAATTACAATTTAAATTCTAAAGAAGCGATGATTGCTTTTTCTTCATCGGTAGCTGTAAAACCGGATATATCCCAGTAATTGGTGAGGATTTTATTCTTTTTATTAAAAAGAGATTTTTCTTTAAAGACATCACTTTCGTTATAAGTGAAATTTTGCTTATTAAAACCAGTCGTTACAAAACTATTTCTTACCTGAATATTTTTTGATTTCTCTTTTTGAATCAGCGTATACCCGATTTCCTCATTGGAACTCAACAGATAATAATCATTTCCATCTAAGCGATAATTTACATTTATAAACGATTTGGTCATATTCTTATCCCCTGTACCTGTTTTTTCCACAATTTTATCCAGACTTGCAGGAGGAACTGAAATAGTAAACTCTAAAATAAGCTTTTTAACAGGATCATAAATTATCTCAAAATTATCAACCGCTTCCTTAGCTTTATCCAAAGGGTTAACAGACATCACGTAATAATCTTTATTTTTAGAATGTCCTTTAACTGTAAAATCATATTCTTTCTTTGCTTTAGAATCAAGCAGCGGTTCGAAGTATTTGAAATTCGAATAATTCTCCATTATATTATTCAAGTTATACCCCATCAAATCGGCACTTATATCATTTTCTAATAATCCGTAAGAACGATTTTGCTCTACTAGTAAAGTCGTAGTATTGTTTTTATTGAATTGAAAATTTACCAGTCCGTCATTATAATAAGAATATTGATTATCGAGCATAAAAAATTCGCGAACATATACTTTCAACCGATGTGCTACGCTTATTTTTTGTTTCGAATTGGAAACTATTCTCTGAAGTGTTTTTTGAAGATTTTCCTGAGAGACTACAACTTCGTCTAAGTTTTCTTTTTTGTTTTTCAGATAAACCACAAACTCATTATCTTTTAATGAAGCCCAACGAACTGTCAGATTCTCATAATTCATTTCAGAAACCTGCACATTCGAACCGCCACTCAGAACAAAAGTAACTTTTCCTTCTTCATTCGTCATTAAAACCTGCTTCGTTTTTAAAACAACTACAGTTGCATTTTCTATTGGCTGCAAAGTTTCAATATCTTTTACAAAAACAGAATACTCTTCACTTTGTGCCAAAACATTTAAGCAGTTGAGTAAAACGACAAATAAAAGTAGTATTTTCTTCATAGGCGTTATTAAATTTTCAACTAAAGTATTAATTTTCTAACAATTAAGCAACAGTCAAAAAATAAAACATTCGTTATCAAGAAAGTAAATTTTAGAAATACCTGATATCAGGGTAAAAAAAATCCTGAGTTTTTTAGCTCAGGATTGTATATTAATGACCGTTATTCTTACTCGTTATGTAAGAAAGATTGTCTTTCTAATAAAGTTTCTTCGTCTTCCACATGATTATCATCCGGCACACAACAGTCAACCGGACAAACGGCAGCACATTGAGGTTCGTCATGAAAACCTTTACATTCTGTACATTTTCCTGGCACAATATAATATACTTCATCAGAAATTGGAGTTTGAGCTTCATCAGCGTCAATCTCAGTTCCGTCAGGTAAAATTATAGTTCCGGAAAGACTTGTTCCGTCTTTATATCTCCAATCATCCGCTCCTTCATATATTGCTGCATTTGGGCACTCCGGTTCACAAGCCCCACAATTGATGCATTCGTCAGTTATAATAATTGCCATCTTTTTCTTCTTTTTGTTAAAAGTTATGAGCTTTAGAGTATTAAAATATTAAAGATTTTAATCTACTTTGCCTTATAACGTAATATAGCTTATTTTTGTGCAAAATTACAATCAAAACAATTCATAAACAAACATTATGACATTAGAAACAAAAAAAAGTGTTTTTGTTGAATTAGGAAAATTTTTAAGTCAGTTTTCCGAAACAGGATCCATACAAAAATCTAGCGTTTTATATAACGATATCTTTTTTGACGATTTTGAAAAACTAATTCATTTATCACAATCTCATAATGGATGGTATACACCTGAACAAGTTTATTTTTCAATACAATCCTGGGCAGAAGCTTTAACAGATGAAAACATTGATAAATGGCTTTCCCGATATAAAGATGAATTTGCAAAATCTGATAAAACAGAAAAGACGGTTGCTTTGATTTTGGCTGGAAATATTCCGCTTGTCGGCTTTCATGATTTTTTATCAGTTGTAATAACCGGGAACAAAGCTTTAATTAAAACATCATCAAACGATCAGCATTTATTGCCTTTTCTTGCAAAATATTTAATTGCTGTGGATGAAAACCTTAAAGACAAAATCACTTTTACAGAAGGAAAACTGGAGAATTTTGATGCTGTAATTGCAACCGGAAGCAACAACACAGCACGATATTTTGAATATTATTTTAAAGATAAACCTTCAATCATTCGTAAAAACAGAAATTCGGCAGCAGTTTTAACCGGAAAAGAATCTACTGAAGAATTAGAAAATTTAGGAGAAGATATATTTAGGTATTTTGGTTTAGGATGCCGTAATGTTTCGAAACTTTTTGTTCCAAAAGACTACTCATTTGATGCCTTTTTTCAGGCTATGTTCAAATATCAGGATGTCATTCATTATGAAAAATACGCCAACAATTACGACTACAATAAAGCGGTGTTTTTAATGAGTAACTTTAAGTTATTAGACAACGGTTTTCTGACTATAAAAGAAGACTCAAGCTACGCCTCGCCTATCTCAAGCGTTTTTTATGAGTACTACGAAAATCCCGAAGAACTTAAAAAACGTTTACAGAACGATTCAGAACAAATTCAGTGTATTGTAAGCAATAATTTTACTTCAGACAACATTGCATTCGGAGAAACGCAAAAACCGCAATTGTGGGATTACGCAGATAATGTCGATACTATAACGTTTTTGTTAACAACAAAGTAATAAATTGTTTAATTATTTCGAATATTTTAACGCTTTTTCGGCTCTTATTGACGAAATTTGCGTCTTTAAAATTTTCGACTATTAACAACAACCATGAAAAAACACAACTACAGCGCAGGACCAAGTATTTTACCTCAGGAAGTTTTTGAGAAGGCATCAAAAGCAATTTTAAATTTTAATGATTCAGGTTTATCTATCCTTGAAATCTCGCACCGAAGTAAAGATTTCGTTGCAGTTATGGAGGAAGCTCGTTCCCTTGCTTTAGAATTATTAGGACTTCAGGGAAAAGGTTATCAGGCTTTATTTTTACAAGGCGGTGCAAGTACAGCATTCTTAATGGCACCTTATAATTTATTAAAAGAAAACGGAAAAGCAGCTTATTTAGATTCAGGAACGTGGGCAACCGCAGCGATAAAAGAAGCTAAACTTTTCGGTGAAACTATTGTTGTCGCTTCTTCAAAAGATGACAATTATACGCATATTCCAAAAGGTTACGAAATACCTGCTGATGCTGATTATTTCCACTGCACAAGTAACAATACCATTTTTGGAACTCAAATGAAAGAATTCCCAGCAACTAACATTCCGGTTGTTTGCGATATGAGTTCTGATATTTTTTCACGCGAATTAGATTTCTCTAAATTCGACTTAATCTATGCCGGAGCTCAAAAAAATATGGGACCTGCAGGAACAACTTTAGTTGTAGTTAAAGAGGAAATCCTAGGCAAAAACGGAAGAACTATTCCAAGTATGTTAGATTACGCTAAACATATCAAAGCAGAAAGTATGTACAATACTCCACCTGTTTTCTCTGTTTATGTGTCTCTTTTAACTTTACAATGGATTAAAGAAAAAGGTGGAATCGCTGCTGTTGAAAAATTAAACAATGCTAAAGCAGAATTACTTTATGCTGAAATCGACAGAAATCCATTATTTAAAGGCGCTGCTGCAGTAGAAGACCGTTCTAACATGAACGTAACTTTCTTACTGAACAATCCAGATCATACAGCTACTTTTGATGCTTTATGGAAAGAAGCAAATATCTCAGGATTGCCAGGACACCGTTCTGTTGGTGGTTACAGAGCTTCTATCTACAACGCTATGCCAATCGAAAGCGTTCAAGTTTTGGTTGATGTAATGAAAGCATTAGAATCTAAAGTTTAATTTTTTCTCGGTTAATCGTTAATTTACTTAACTGTTTAATCGTTAAAAAGTATTTCCTTTAAAATATCAAAAAAGAAAAATCAAATAGCTGGTTTGTTGATTAAACAATTAAAACGACAAACCAGATAAACAAAATAAATACAATGAAAGTATTAGCAAATGACGGAATTTCTAAAAGTGGAATTCTAGCCTTAGAAAAAGGTGGTTTTGAAGTTATCACTACAAAAGTAGCTCAGGAACAAGTAGCTAACTATATCAACGAAAACAACATCGACGTAATTTTAGTTCGTAGTGCAACTAAAGTTCGTAAAGATATCATCGATGCTTGTCCTGGAATTAAAATCATTGGACGTGGTGGTGTCGGTATGGATAATATTGATGTGGATTATGCTAAAAGCAAAGGAATTCACGTAATCAATACTCCTGCTTCATCTTCAGAATCTGTTGCTGAATTAGTATTCGGACACTTGTTTAACGGTGTACGTTTTTTACATGATTCTAACAGAAACATGCCTCTTGAAGGAGACACTAATTTTGACGGTTTGAAAAAAGCTTACGCTAACGGAACTGAATTAAGAGGTAAAACTTTAGGTATTGTTGGTATCGGACGTATTGGTCAGGCTACAGCAAAAATGGCTCTTGGTTTAGGTATGAAAGTTATTGCTGCTGATAGTTTTATTCCTGAGGTTGACGTAAAAGTTGAATTTTTCGACGGACAGTCAATCACAACTAAAATTGTTTCTCAATCTTTAGAATCTTTATTCAAAGAAGCTGATTTCATTACACTTCACGTTCCTGCTCAAAACGGATACATCATTGGAGAGAAAGAATTCGAAATCCTAAAAGACGGAGTTGGAATTGTAAACTGTGCTCGTGGTGGTGTTATTGACGAAGTAGCTTTAGTTAAAGCTTTAGACTCAGGAAAAGTTGCTTTTGCAGGTTTAGACGTTTTCGAAAACGAGCCAAAACCAGAAATGGCAATCTTAATGCACTCTAAAATCTCTTTGACTCCTCATATCGGAGCTGCAACCGGAGAAGCACAAGATAGAATTGGTACTGAATTAGCTTCACAAATCATTACTTTATTGAGCTAATTAACTATAATTAAATTACTTGCAAGGGATTTATTAACATTGTTTAATAAATCCCTTTCTTTTTTTGTTTAAATTTGAGTTCTAATCTAAATCCTAAAAATCATGTTTGAACAATTAACCCAATTAGTACAACAATATGGAGGCGATGCAGTGGTAAACAATAACGCTGTTCCTAACGAACATAATGAAGCTGTAATCAGCGAAACCAGTAACTCAATCTTCGAAGGATTAAAAAAAATTGTTTCTGAAGGCGGAACTGATCAAATTGCCGGATTATTTAACGGAAATTCTTCTATTGACAGTTCGAATCCGGTTGTACAGCAAATTCAGCAACAATTAAGCGGAAACCTGGGACAGAAATTCGGACTTAGCAGTGCAGATTCAAGCGGAGTAGCTTCTAATTTAATCCCACAGATCTTAGGTTCCCTAGTTAATAAAGCCAAAGATCCAAATGATAACAGTTTTCAAATTTCTGATATTATCAATTCAATATCCGGAAACAGCGGACAAGCTTCAGGAATAATGGACACTATTTCTAAATACGGAATGCAATTCGGATTAGACCAAAATAATGACGGAAAAGTAGATGTAGCCGATGTTTTAGTGGTTACTAAAAGCAAAGGAGGCATAGCCGGATTTATTGGCAAATTATTTGGAAGCAAATAAAGGTTCTTAGGTACTGAGGTACTGAGATTCTAAGTTTTTAAGTTTTTAAACTGATACAGAAAAAAGGACTGTCTTTTGAGGCAGTCCTTTTTTATGATTAATTCTAAAAACGTAACGTAATAAAATCTTAAAAACTTAGAATCTCAGCACCTTAGAACCTTAAAAAAAGTTAATTCTTAACTTTTTCCCATCATTTATTTGTAAATTTAAAACATGAAAAAATGCATTTCCATATTATTTGTTTTAGCTACAATAATTGCGTGTTCGACAGCTCAGCAAAATATTGCAAGTAATGACAATGTACCAAATAAAAAACTGGGCGACACAATCCGGATTGCAAATGATTCATTAGAATACGAAGTTATTATAATCGATAACGGATTCAATACGTGGCTAGCATCCCGCGCTCTTCCTCGTAATTATTATTCTTTGGCATATCTGGAAAACAAAAACTATCTCTACGTAACCGAATGGAATAATCGCGTTTTACAACCTAATCGTTACAATCCTAATTTATATGAAATGAGTATCGATTATAGACCTGACATTCATTACGGATATGAAGTAAATTACTTAATTTACAATTACATGATTTATTTTCAAAATACTTACAAACAAAAGCTTTGGGGTAATGTTCCTTCAAGATAATATACTATATTTGTAATCATTACAAATAACAATGAATAGATTAAAAAAACGCTGGGGAATTACTTCCAACCTACAAGCCATAATTATACTTATTGTTTTTGCCATCACCGGATCGGCATCTGCATGGATTTCCAGACCTTTTTGTGACTGGGTCGGAATACACAAAGAAGATTTAGGAGCAGTTTGGTTTACTCTTATTCGTTTATTAATTATCCTTCCTGTTTATCAGGTCTTATTAGTTGCCATTGGAACTATTTTTGGACAATTCCGTTTCTTTTGGAATTTTGAAAAGAAAATGCTAAAAAGAATGGGACTTGGATTTCTTTTTAAAGATTAATCCCTTGTTACCATTACTCCTTCTTTCATAAAACAAACCGTTCTGGTTAAGATTTTTTCTTAATCCTATTTTTTCGTTTTATTTTAATCCTTCCATTTTTAGAAATTTTGCATTTCTAAACAGTTTCTATTGTTGGCAATCCCTTTATTTATCAAATACAAACAATTTAAAAATTTAGCATTTAAAAAATACATTACATTTTTTTCATAGCAATTCACTAAGAAATCATCATACAGAACAGGATGGTGCAGGATGGTTTTATTTTAGGTAATAACAAACTTTACAATAGTTCGAAACATTTTAAACATTGAATTTCAACTGTTTAAAAATTCCAAACTAAGATTATCTACTTACTAACCAAACCACATTGAAATGCTGAAAAATTACTTAAAATTCTCCGTAATGGCGACAATACTCTGTCTCATTACGACACCGACCAAGATTTTTGCCCAAAATCCGATTGTTAAAATTGACTTTGATCAGTCAGGAAGACCTAAACCAGAAGTCAACGATCCCGATTATACCTCTTGGGTAATTGCTTCCGGAAATACCAGCACTTATACTGAAAACGGTGTTACTTTTACTGTAACAAGAGTTGGAGATAAGGGAGACGCCTTAGGAACCAATTGGTACAAAGCTGGAATCCAAGCTCCTTATTATGCGAGATTAGTTAGTGACGGCTTAACCGTAAAAGGAACAACTGCCAATCAAGGTGCACAAATAGAACTTAAAATAAGCGGACTAGCAACTGGCGAACATACCTTACTTGCTTTTTTTAATGCAGTAGACAGTCCTTCCGGAAATAACTTTAGTCCAATTGACATTTCCATTAATGGAAATTTAGTTGTCGATAATTTAATTCCATCTGTAAGAGCACTTAAAACCGCCGATGCTAAATCTACTTATTTAAAATTTCAAGCCACAACAGGAAATGATGTTGTGATTTTAATCGCGGCTGAGACTTCAGGAACTGAAAACATTAAAAACATTATGTTTAATGGTTTTGAACTTAATACGCCTAATATTTTCTATCAGGCAACAAATCCAAATCCGAAACAAAATGACGAACATGTTGAACTGACTTCTGGAGGAAAATTATTGCAATGGACAGCTGCCGCAAATGCAGTTTCACATAACATTTATTTCGGAACCGATCAGGCGGCTGTTAACAGCGCAACACCTTCTTCTCCAGAATACAAAGGCAATCAGCCTTTAGCCAGTACTTCTTATCAAGTAAACGGACTGTATACCGGAGCAACTTATTACTGGCGAGTAGATGAAGTTTTAGCAAACGGAGTTGAAAAAGGAAATGTCTGGCGTTTTCGCCCTGCCCAACTTGCTTTTCCTGACGCGGAAGGATATGGACGTTTTGCCCGTGGTGGACGTGGCGGAAAAGTAGTAGCTGTAACCAATTTAAATGACAGCGGTCCGGGAAGTTTCCGTGAAGCTGTTACCAATGATATAGGACCCAGAACAATCATTTTTAATACCTCAGGAGTAATCCAGTTACAATCTCGTTTGGTTTTAAGTCAGCCTTATGTGACAGTTGCAGGACAAACTGCACCCGGAAAAGGGATCTGTATTCGATCTGCTCCTTTTGGAGTTACAGGAAATGATGCTATTGTGCAAAACTTAAGAGTTCGAATTGGAGCCGGCCCAACTTACGATGGAATGGGACTTACCGGTGCCGACAACAGCATTATTGACCACTGCTCTATAAGCTGGACAATAGACGAATCTTTCAGCTCCAGATCGGGAAAAAATATTACCCTGCAAAGAACACTAATTTCTGAAGCCTTAAACGCTGCTAATCACCAAAATTATCCTGCAGGAACAGAACATGGTTATGCAGCAACAATTGGCGGTGATATTGGAAGTTTCCACCATAATCTATTAGCACATTGTTATGGACGTAACTGGAGTCTTGGAGGTGGATTAGACGGAAGTGGTGCTTATGCAGGAAGAATGGATATCACTAATAACGTTGTTTACAATTGGGGCGGAAGAACTACTGATGGAGGAACCAAAGAAGTAAATTTTGTAAACAATTATTACAAACCAGGAGCAGGTTCCAAAATATTTACTGCATTCAATCAGCAAAATGAGGGTGCAGGAACCGGAACTCAACAATGTTATTTTAGCGGAAATGTAATGCCGGGCTATTTTGACGAAAGCAATCAAACAGCCGGAAGAAAGGCTTCCGGAGTTGCCATTACATTCGAAAATTTTGTCAATACACCCTTTTTCCCCTCTTACGTAACTACTCAATCTGCAAAAAACGCATATAAAATTGTACTTTCCGATGTTGGATGTACACAGCCTGAATTTGATGAGCACGATCAGCGAATCATCACAGAAACCCTAAACGGAACTTATTCCGCTGTTGGAAGCATTACCGGCAAACCAGGATTTCCTGATAACGAAGCTGATGCAGGAGGATTTGAAGTCTATCCAATTGCTGTAAGAGATGCAAACTGGGATACTGATCAGGATGGTCTCCCAAATTGGTGGGAAACCATAATCGGGACAAATGTAAATTCTGCTATTGGCGATTTTTCAGATGCAAATGCCGATACAGATCAGGACGGATATACGAATCTGGATAAATACCTGCAATGGATGTCATTACCGCGTTATGAATCTCAGGAAGGCGCTAAAATTGACATTAATATTCAAAAACTATCAAGAGGATTTACCAGTGGTGTCTCTTATACTATTTCAAATGTTGTAAACGGAAACGCTACACTAAACACAGATACTGTTGCATTTACACCAGCTTCAAATGGATTATGCTCTTTCGAATTTACAGTAACGGACTCTGAAGGAGGTACTATGAAACGAAAAGTAAATATTGTAAGCGGACAAACTGTACATTTAGGCACTGAAGAAATAACAAAAACAACAAAAGATTCATTTAGTGTATGGCCAATCCCTAGCAACGGAACATTTTCTGTATATGTTGATAATGAAGAAACCGAAATTTCAGATCTTAAAATCTATGATATTTCCGGAAAAGAATTAGTGAAGCAAAAAATTAGAGGGAACACTCAGGAAACTATTCAATTACATTCTAAAGGAGTTTTTATAATCAAAGTAGTAGATCCGCAAACTAAAAAAACAAAATATGTTAAGAAGATAATTGTTCAATAAGAAATCAAGAATAACTAAAGACGGTTTTTAAAGCCGTCTTTTTTATTTTCTCTGAAAAAAATAAGTATAAATCCAAGTCAGCGTAAACGAAGGGATAATATCTGTAAAGGGCAATATTTCTTCTACAAAAGTCAAAAACCCCGCAACCTTTCCTACTCTTCCTTTGTACATTCTCGTCATAATGACTCCTGCAATTGGCGCCCAAATTATATCTCCAAATTCTCCCAATCCAAAAACAGAATAAGTCAACATACCAATTCCGTCCAAAATTAAACCTATGATCAATTTGGACATTCTGTTATCTTCTATAGCCTCTAAGTCTTGCATTTTTAAGTCTAATTGAGTTTATTCGAAATTAAAAATAATTGACATAAACTGTTTTATTTCTTTATTAAGTTTAATTTCTAAAATTCCCATATCAAGAAACGTACCCATTTTAGATTTCTTAACCACAAAGCTTTGCGAACTTAAATACTCTCAAAGAAATTAAAAAAAGACCTTTGCGAATCTTTGCGGTTAAAAATTGGAATTTAGGATTTTGAATTTGATATTGACTATAAACTTCGTTTCTTTGTAAAAACAGTTTCACTAAATGATACACGCAAAAAACATACATAAATTCTACGATAAACTTGAAGTTTTAAAAGGAGTTGATTTACATATTAAGAAAGGCGAAATTGTTTCTATTGTTGGTGCATCAGGTGCTGGAAAAACCACTTTGCTGCAGATTCTGGGAACTTTGGATAAGCCAGATTATGCACCAGATTCTTCTTTAACCATAAATGGTAAAAATGTTCTTGAATTGCAAGACATCAAAAAAAGCAATTCAAAAGAAGAAAAAATATTCAAAATAATTACTTGGACAGGATCTATTTATATTGTACTTCTGGCTGTTTATTTATTATTTTTCAGAACTAAAATATTCGATGACACACTTAGATTAGTGGCAAGCATAACTTTATTCCTGCCTATAATTTCAATGCTTTTTTACTACAATCGTTATTTCAAAAAGAAAAGCAAACAAGACAGAATATTATCTGATTTCAGAAACTTAAACCTAGGCTTTATTTTTCAGTTTCATCAGCTTTTACCTGAATTTACCGCTTTAGAAAACGTTTGTATTCCAGCCTATATTGCGGGCAAAAAAACTTCAGAAACCGAAGCTGAAGCAAAAAAGCTGCTTACTTTTCTAGGACTTTCCCATCGTATTAATCATAAACCAAGCGAACTTTCTGGAGGAGAACAACAGCGTGTCGCAGTAGCAAGAGCTTTAATCAATAAACCGGATGTTATTTTTGCTGATGAACCTTCTGGAAATCTAGACACACATTCTGCAGAAAACCTGCATCAGTTATTCTTTCAGCTTCGTGATGAATTCGGACAGACTTTTGTAATTGTTACTCACAACGAAGAATTAGCCAATATGGCCGACAGAAAATTAGTAATGTCAGACGGGCAAATTATTTCCTAAATATGGTTTTAATTGTAATCAGCTGGATCTATATTCTTTTTACAACAATAAACTTAGGTTTTCTAACCGATAAAATTCTTCAGTTAAAAAACAAAAACTTTGTCATCACTTCTATTCTCGGATTATTTTCAGTTACAATTTTAGCTAGCATATGGGCAATTTTTGGGAGAATAAACATTGAATTTCATGCTCTATTACTGCTAACTAACATTTTGTTATATATCAGATTTCAAAAATCAATAACCGAACATTATACGGCTTTTTGGATTGAGCTAAAACAATTAAATAAAGCATTAAAGGTTTTTCTAATTATTCTATTTTTTTTGATTCTAGCTCAATGTGCGTCCATTCCTTTTGTAATTGACAATGAATCGTATTACATTCAAACCATAAAATGGCTAAATGAGTATGGTTTTGTAAAAGGACTCGCAAATCTTCATCTTTTTCTAGGACAAACCAGCGGATGGCACGTTACCCAAAGTGCTTTTAATTTTTCTTTTTTATATCAAAACTTTAATGATTTAAGCGGTTTTTGCCTGCTTTTAGGAAACCTATTTGCTATTCAAAAACTGAATGACTATTTCAAAAACAACAACTCAAATTATTTAATTATTGGATTGTTTCCTTTGTTTAATATTTTGTTCTTTCAATTTATCAGCGCACCTTCTCCCGATATTCCAGTTTATGTTTTTTCGTTTATCTTCTTTTTCTATTTCTTAGAAAACTTTAAAAAATTAACTCCTGAAACTTTTAATCTACTGGTTATTTTAGCACTTTTTTTGTTCTATATAAAAAACACCACTGTAACATTTTTTGTTTTCCCTATTATCTTATTACTATTTCATTTCAAATCAATATTCAAAGAATTATTAAAACCAGCTTTACTTTCAATAATTCTAATCTCGTTATTTATTGTAAAAAATTTGATTGTATCTGGCACAGTTGCTTTTCCCTCAAACCTTTTTGGTTCCATTAATATGGATTATGCTATACCAAATTCCATTCAGAGCTTTTACTATGAACAGATTAAATGTTATGGCTATTTCGTAACTCCTGAAAAATATAATTCGATGTCTGCCGGTGATTTATTTCTAAGATGGATCACAATGTCAAAACTTAATGGATTATTTAATAAAATCAGTGTTTTATTGATTCTTATTACGCCATTTTTAATTTTGAAATTTAAAAACGAAAAAGCACATTGGAGCATTTATTTTGTGATGGTTATACAGTTGATTCTGCTTTTGATAACCTCTCCGCAATACCGATTTTTCCTTAATTACATTTTATTTTTCTCTCTTTTCTGTTTGATATGCATGATAAAAAACAACAGAGTGATTAATATACTAATAATGCTTTCCTTAATTCCTGTTGTTATTGTTCTATTTTTCTCCATAAATCTGAGTAAATTTGCCAATAATAACTCATTGATGGAAATCAGTAATTTTTCCAGTCAAAATATTATTTTTCCTTTTTCCAATTCGAAAAACAGCATCACGTTTGAAACCATTCGAATAGGAAATTTAAAATATAATTCTCCTCAAAACAATGATTTTTTCTGGGGAAATGGGAATGGCGATTTACCTTGCATTAATAAAGTGCAGATAGAATATTTTGAAAAATATTTTCATTATAGACCGCAAATGCGCACCAATAATTTAAAAGACGGATTTTACTCCAAAGAAATTACCAAAAATGAATAGTACAGAACTAAAAGAATTTCTAGACGAAAAAGTCATTCAATATAACAATCAGGATTTTATAGAAAGTGATCCCGTTCAGATTCCGCATCTTTTTACTCAAAAAGAAGATATCGAAATTGCGGGTTTTTTAAGCGCTTCCATTGCTTGGGGAAACCGTAAAATGATTATCAAAAATTCGCATAAAATGATGGAATTAATGGGTAATACACCTTACGATTTCGTTATGTCGCATACCGATGAAGACTTAGTCAAACTCGAAACTTTTGTGCACAGAACTTTCAACGGAAATGATTTTGCTGGTTTTATAAAAGGTTTAAAAAACATCTATGAAAACCACAATGGATTGGAAAATGTATTTGCTAAAAATCAGGAAAAAGAGAGTTTACAAAAGAGCATCAGCGAATTCAAAAAGATATTCTTCGAAACAGATCATTTGGCCCGAACTCAAAAACACATTTCGGATCCTTTAAATAATTCCGCAGCGAAAAGAATCAACATGTACTTAAGATGGATGGTTCGCCAAGATGCAAAAGGAGTCGATTTAGGAATTTGGAAAACCATTTCGCCTGCTGTTTTATCTTGTCCGCTCGATGTTCATTCCGGAAATGTAGCCCGCAAACTTGGAATTCTTTCGCGAAAGCAAAACGATGCTAAAGCTTTATTGGAATTAGATACGAAACTAAGGGAAATGGATGCTAATGATCCTGTAAAATATGATTTTGCCCTATTTGGATTAGGCGTTTTTGAAGGGTTTTAAATTTTTAAACTGGCAATTATTTTTTCAATTGTTCTAAATGCAAATAGTCCCAATCAGAAAATATGTTTTTCCCTGAATCACCTTTCCAGCCCTCTGCTTTATAGAATTCATTTATTAAATCGTAATCAATTATTAGAGATTGATCTCCTAATTTTGTGTTTTTAAGTAATTCGATATCTGAACCAGAAACTCCAAAATTATCTGCTACATAATTGGATTCTACAGTATAAGAATCATTTCCAGGAGTAACTTCATAACGATACTTTTCATAATAAGACAATTCCAATTTCCCATTTTTAAATTTCGCTAACCTACCTTGACCACTAGTCGACTGATAGTAGGCTAACAAAATATCAGTATTAAGATTTTTTGAAATTTGTTTCAGAATTTCATCAAAAAAATACACTCCAAACTGAAAATCAAACTCAACTTCAACCCAATCCTCACTATCGATTTTTGAAACTACTATTGTTAGATTATCACCATTAAAAGAATTTTCATCGTGTGGCACATTATAAAACCATGGTTTTCTAGTATCAAACCATTTTTCTCTTCCAATTCGTAAATATTTCTTTAGTTCGGTTGCTACAGTTTGAACATCATTACATTTTATATTGGTTTGTGAATATGTTGCCATCTTGTTGAATCTGCTAGCAGTTTTTTTTACTTTTTCCAAAAATAATAAAAATATTCGCCAGATCATTTCAATACATTAGACCTTTCTAAATATAATTAAACGCAAATAAAACACTTTTAAAAACTGAAAATCAAACCATTACACAAACAAAATTTTAGATGATTCGAAAATTGTAGTGATCTAACCGTCATTTTAATGTACATTTGCACAAAATTTAAAGCAAATGAGCACTTTCGAAAAATTTAATCTTCCAAAATCAGTACAAAAAGCAATAGATGATTTAGGGTTTGTTACGCCAACTCCTATTCAGGAAAAATCTTTTTCAGTGATTACTTCCGGACGAGATATGATGGGAATTGCACAAACCGGAACGGGTAAAACATTTGCTTATTTACTGCCTCTTTTAAAACTTTACAAGTTTACCCATACTAATACTCCTAAAATTGTAATTCTGGTTCCAACCCGCGAATTAGTCGTTCAGGTTGTAGATGAAGTAGAAAAACTAACAAAATACATGTCAGTTAAAACTTTAGGAATTTATGGTGGTGTAAACATCAATACGCAGAAAAAAGCCGTTTACGAAGGAGTTGACATTTTAGTTGGAACTCCAGGTAGAACAATGGACTTAGCTTTAGACGCTGTTGTTCGTTTTGACGAAACTCAAAAACTAGTTATCGACGAATTTGACGAAATGCTTAATTTGGGTTTCCGTACGCAATTGACGGCACTTTTGGCAATGATGAAAACCAAGCGTCAAAATATTCTTTTCTCAGCAACAATGACGGATGAAGTTGATGCTATTTTAAATGATTATTTCGATTTTCCTGAAGAAGTTACTTTGGCAACTTCAGGAACTCCACTTGAAAAAATTACACAAATTACATACAACGTTCCAAACTTTAATACAAAAGTAAATTTACTTCAACATTTATTGGAAACAGACGAAAGCATGGAACGCATCCTGATTTTCGTAAACAATAAAAAGATTTCGGATATGCTTCACACGCGCATTGAAGAACTATTTGAAGGTCAGTTTGGAGTAATTCACTCTAATAAATCTCAAAATTATCGTTTGAGTGCAATGGCTGAATTTCAGGAAGGAAATCTTCGCGGACTTATTACTACTGATATTATGGCAAGAGGTTTGGATATTTCTAATATCTCGCACGTTATCAATTTTGAACTTCCTGAATTACCGGAACAATACATGCACAGAATTGGTCGTACCGGTCGTGCCGATTCTACCGGAACTGCAATCAGTTTTGTAACGCCTCGTGAAGAAGAATACAAAATCGAAGCGGAAGTTTTAATGAACTTAGAACTTAAAATTGCTGATTTTCCTGAAGAAGTTGAAATCTCAGATAAATTAATCGGCCCTGAAAAAGACAGACAACCTGTTAAGTTTCTAATGAAGAAACCTAAATTGGATGGTGATGGCGCTTTCCACGAAAAAGCCAAAAAGAACCAAAAAGTCAACCTTGGTGGTCCTTCAAAAACCAAAAAGAAAACTCACGGTTCTGTTAACAGAAATATGCTAAAAACAAGAGCTAAGAAGAAAAAAGACGGAAAATAATCTTTTTATAGATGCTAAGATTGTAAGGAACTGACGTTCTAAGTTTTTTTGCATTAAAAAAATAAAAAGCTCAAAAGTTTCATATTAAACTTTTGAGCTTTTTTATCTTAGTAGCTTAGCTCCTTTTTATATTTTAGTAAAAACCAATCCAACCGGCGAACACAATTCGATTCTTTTTCCTGTATCAGAAAGTTTTCCTGTTTTGATATCTCTTTTAAAAATAACAATATCATTTGTGTATTGATGACCAACTAAAAGATAATTTCCAGTTGGGTCAATAGCAAAATCTCTTGGTCCTTTTCCTAAAGTACTTTGTTGTTCTACTAACTCTAAAGCACCATCTTTTTGGATTTTATAAACTGAAATAGAGTTCGCATCTACACGGTCAGAAACATATAAAAAGTTTCCATCTGGTGAAGTCTTGATTGCTGCAGCACCAGTTCCGCCTGTAAATCCTTTTGGAAGAATACTCGTTTCAGCAACTACTTTTAAATTTCCTGTTTTGTCGTAGCTTAATGTTGTTAATGTTCCGTCTAATTCTTGAACCAAATAAACAAATTTACCGTCTTTACTAAAAGTCAAATGTCTTGGGCCACTTCCTGGTTTTACATCAACACTTCCTTTTAATGTCAGCATTTCGTTTTTAGAAGTTGGATTGTATTTATAAATGAATACTTTATCTAAACCTAAATCATTTGACAAAACAAACTTTTTGTCTGGAGAAAACATTACCATGTGAACATGTGCTTTTTCCTGACGCGCTGCGTTTGGCCCTTTTCCTTCATGTTGAATTAATTGTTGTACTTCTGTAATGCTTCCGTCAGCATTTTTCTTAAAAACAACAATATTTCCACCAGAATAATTGGCAACAATTACGTTTTTATCATCATTAATTAAATGGCAAGGATCAGCTCCCAAAGAAGCATTTGAATTTAAAAATTTTACTTTTCCGGAAGCTGAATCATATCCAAATGCGCTAACCGCACTTTGATTTCCGTTTTCGTTTACGGCATATATAAATTTATTATCTGCAGAAACCGATAAATAACTCGGGCTGATTACATTTTCTGAGGAATTCTTTTCTTTAAAATTACCTGTTGAGGCATCGAATTCATAAACATAAATTCCGTTGCTTTGACAGGTGTTGGTGTAAGTTCCTACCAATAAGTTGAATTTATTTTGAGCTTTAACCGTGGTTAATGATAAAGCAGAAAATAAAACTAGATATATTTTCTTCATAGTTTGTTTTTTTAATCAGCTAAAATAAGGAATAATATTGTTCTGAAACTGCTTGATTGTTACAAAAGAAATTACAAAAGTTACATTTTTATTATTAACCATATAAGTCATATAAGTTCATTTTAGCTTTCAGAACTCAACTTATAATCTTTTATATGAACTTATATGGTTTCAACTGTATTTTTTTTTCCGGTTCATCTGCAGTGCTTATAATTTCTTACATGAACTTATATGGTTTAAAATAATTTTTAATTCGTATTTTTGACCAGCATCTTCGCGAAAAACAAAACGTAGTGAAGTAAATCGAAGCCAGAATGCATTTTAAACATCCCGAAATTCTATACTTTCTGTTTTTATTGATCGTTCCAATTTTGGTTCACTTATTTCAATTAAGACGTTTTAAAACTTCCTATTTTACCAATGTTCGATTCTTAAAAGAACTTGCCATTCAGACTCGTAAAAGTTCCAAAATTAAAAAAAGACTTTTATTAGCGACTCGTTTATTATTGCTAACCTGCATCATATTAGCCTTTGCTCAACCTTTTTTTGAAGCTGTTGACAGTAAAAATGCTTCAAACGAAATGTATATTGTTCTGGATAATTCATTCAGTATGCAGGCAAAAGGAAAAAAAGGAGAATTATTAAAAAGAGCGGTTCAGGAATTATTGGAAAATACTCCCGAAAATACGCAGTTTTCGCTTTTAACCAACACCGAAAATTTTTGGAATACCGATATTAAAGCTTCAAAAAGTGCTTTACAAAATCTAAAATATAGCGCTTCTCCATTTGATCTTTCAGCCATTACCGCTAAAATCAAAGCGCATAAATCGGCACACAAAAAAGATATTGTCATTATCACTGATGCAGTTGGTTTAAAAGAAAAAGACATTCAGAATATAGATTTTGAAGAAAAACCATACTTCATAGTTCCTAAAGCAGAGCAGAAAAACAACGTTTCAATTGACAGCGTTTACATCAATCAGACTTTGGAAAACTTCTATGAAATCGGCATTAATTTATCGGCTTACGGAGAAGATTTCAAACCTGTTTCGACTGCATTATACAATCAAAACAAACTGATTGCCAAAACGATTGTCAATTTTGATGCAAAGAAAAAGAAAATCAGTTTTACTATTCCAAAAAAAGCTTTTCACGGCTATGTAACCATTGAAGATAATGGTTTGACTTATGATAATAAATTGTTTTTCAGTATTTCTAAAAACAAAAAAACAAACGTAATTAGTATTGGTGAACCTGAAAAAGCTAATTTCTTATCCCGAATTTATACTTCTGGTGAATTCAATTATCATAATTATTCCATTAGTTCTCTTGATTACAATAGTTTAGAAAAACAGAATACTATTATTTTAAATGAATTAATGGAGATTCCACAAGCATTACAGACTACTTTGAAAGCGTTTGTTTCTAAAGGCGGAAATCTGGTTGTGATTCCTTCTGAAAAAAGTTCAATTTCTAATTTGAATAATTTACTGAGTAATTTTGGAAAAGTTCAATTTGGGAATTTAGAAACCAACAGCAAATTAATCACTAAAATCAACTTCGATCATCCTTTGTTTTCAGGTGTTTTTGAAAATAAAATCTTGAATTTTCAATATCCGAAAGTGAGCAGTTCGTTTGCTGTTTCAAGCTCTTATCCAGCTGTGCTTTCATTTGAAGATCAGACTCCGTTTGTTACTGCTGTTCAGAATCAGGTTGCAGGAATAACGGTTTTTACAGCTCCGATAAATAGCACTAATTCTAATTTTCAGCAATCGCCATTGATTGTTCCGTTGTTTTATAAAATAGCGCAGAATAATCAGAAAACAGGTGTAAATGCTTTAACCATTGGAAATAATCAGCCTTATTTTGTGGATGTTCTTTTGACTAAAGATGCTATTTTGGAAGTCAAAGGAAATGAAGATTCTTTTATTCCGGTTCAGCAGATTTTAAATAATAAAGTAAAATTAACTTTCAATGACTTTCCCGAAACGGCCGGCAATTACGGAATTTTTGACAAAAAAGAATGGATTGAAAACATTAGCTTTAATTACAATAGAACCGAAAGCGATCTGAGTCAGGTAAACACCAATTTGGTTTCAGATTTCAAAACTGCCGATACCATATCAACCATTTTTAACACCTTACAAACTGAGCGAACTGACAGCCAAATTTGGAAATGGTTTGTTATCTTTGCACTGTTATTTTTAGCATTAGAAATGGCAATTATAAAATTTGTGAAATAATCTTCAAATTATTCGTTTAGTATGTCATTTCGACGAAGGAGAAATCACACATGCTGAGAACATTTGGAACGGAATATCTAGTGAGATTTCTCCTTCGTCGAAATGACAAAGCGAAATCTTTTAATAAAAAAAATAAATTTCTCTACATATGAAAATAATCATCAAAAGCGCCAAAATTATCGACTCCAAAAGTCCGTTTCACAATCAGACCGTTGATCTTTTAATTGCAGATGGTTTAATAGAAAAAATCGGTGTTTCACTTCCAAACGATGATGCTGAAGTCGTACGATTTGACGATCTTCATGTTTCTCAAGGCTGGTTTGACAGTAGTGTTTCTCTTGGAGAACCAGGTTACGAAGACAGAGAAACCATTGCAAACGGATTAAATGTTGCGGCGAAAAGTGGTTTTACAGCAATTGGTTTACAGCCAAACTCTTTACCGATTATTGACAACCAGTCTCAGGTAAGTTTTGTAAAAAATAAAGCAAATAGTTTTGCGACAGAAATTTTCCCAATTGGAGCTTTAACCAAAGCAAGTGAAGGAAAAGATATGGCAGAACTTTTTGACATGAAAAATGCCGGTGCGATCGCTTTTGGAGATTACAACAAAAGTATCGACAATGCGAATATCCTGAAAATCGCTCTGCAATATGTACAGGATTTTGATGGTTTGGTAATCGCATATTCACAAGATCCAAACATCAAAGGAAACGGTGTAGCAAACGAAGGAATTGTTTCTACCAGATTAGGTCTAAAAGGAATTCCAAATCTTGCGGAAGAACTGCAAATATCAAGAAACTTATTTTTATTGGAATATACAGGCGGTAAACTTCATATTCCGACGATTTCTACAGCAAAATCGGTTGAATTGATTAGAGAAGCTAAAGCAAAAGGATTAAACGTAACCTGCAGTGCTTC
Source organism: Flavobacterium notoginsengisoli (assembly GCF_042686225.1). Taxonomy (NCBI): domain Bacteria; kingdom Pseudomonadati; phylum Bacteroidota; class Flavobacteriia; order Flavobacteriales; family Flavobacteriaceae; genus Flavobacterium; species Flavobacterium notoginsengisoli. The sequence continues at coordinate 647,815 of NZ_JBHUOT010000001.1, read as the reverse complement.
TGTTCATCATTTGGTTTTGACAGATGAAAAACTGGACGGATTTGACACTCGTTTTAAAGTAACACCTCCTTTACGCACAGAAGTTGACAGACAAGCTCTTCTAAACGGAGTTGCTGACGGAACAATTGACATGATTACTTCAGATCATAATCCGATTGATATTGAATTCAAAAAAATGGAATTTGACACAGCTAAAAATGGAACTATTGGTTTAGAAAGCGCTTTTGGAGCTTTATTGACTGTTTTACCATTAGAAACTGTAGTTGCAAAATTAACTTCAGCAAGAACTGTTTTTGGTCTGGAAAGCAATACAATTCAAGAAGGCGCAAAAGCCAACTTGACACTTTTTACTCCTGAACACAAATCAACTTTCACAAAAGAAAACATTCTTTCAAAATCTAAAAATTCTGCCTTTTTAGGAACAGAACTTAAAGGATCTGTGTATGGAATTTTCAATCAAAATCAACTTGTTACAAAATAATACAATGAATAATTCAGTAGAAGAAGGAAAACCAATCGCCATTACCAGTTATATTCTGATTGTTGGTGTTTTGATTGCCATGAGCATGAATTCTGAAAACAAAAACAGTTTTGCTTCTTTTCATATCCGCCAGGCTTTGGGTTTGTCTTTAACCTTTATTTCTTTCGGAGCAATCGTTAGTAATTTCGATAGCTTTTACATCACTTTCCCAATGTGGATATGCATTTCTATTCTTTGGACTTTTGGCATTTTTAATGCTATTCAAGGACAAATGAAACCGATTCCTTTAGTGGGAGAGTTATTTCAAAAATGGTTTAAAAAAATTGGGTAATTTTTAAAATTCCAAGTTTTAAAATTCCAAATTCCAAAACTGGACGCTATAAAGCTTTGTCAAAGTTTAAAACTTTGATAAAGCTCAAACTGAACACTAAAAATCTGAACACTGAACACTAAAAAAATGAATCTATCTTTAGAATATAAAATACAAGAACCAAAAGTAATTTTAGACAAAAACCCGCTTTTATTGTTATTACACGGATACGGAAGCAACGAAGCTGATTTATTTTCTTTTGCCTCTGAACTTCCTGATAATTATTACATCATTTCTGCAAGAGCACCTTACGATTTGCAATATGGCGCTTATGCCTGGTATGCCATTAATTTTGATGCCGACCAAAATAAATTTTCAGATAACGAACAAGCAAAAACTTCAAGAGATATTATTGCCAATTTTATTGACGAATTAGTAGCAAATTATCCAATTGATGCCAACAATGTAACTTTAATCGGATTCAGCCAAGGATCTATTTTAAGTTATGCAACAGCTCTTTCATATCCTAAAAAAATACAGAGAGTTGTGGCAATGAGTGGTTATTTTAATGAAGAAATCATCAAAGAAGGTTTTGAAAATAATAACTTTACAAACTTAACAATATTCGCTTCACACGGAACTGTAGATCAAGTAATTCCGATTGAATGGGCTAGAAAAACTCCTGCGATTTTAGAAAAACTAAACATTCCGGTTACTTACAAAGAATATCCAGTTGGACATGGAGTTGCACCTCAGAATTTCTTTGATTTTAAGAATTGGTTAGCTTTGTAAAAAAAGAAAGAAAAAACTTATTTATTTTTTTTTTTTTTATAAATCGTAATATTGTATTTTAGTCCTGTAAACTAATTAAGTTTATTAAAGCAAAAAAATAATTAAATACCCAAAAGTTTCTTTTCAAGGAAACTTTTGGGTATTTTTGTAATACGAAAAGAATGGATAAAATTTTTGATATTATATTTTTAGAAGAGGCTTTTCTTTTTCTAAAAGAATTAAAACCGAAACATTCAGAAAAAATAATTTATAACATTAGAAAATCACAAACCAACAACGATCCTGAACTCTTTAAAAAGTTAAACGATGAGATTTGGGAATTTCGAACTTTATATCAAGGAAATCAATATCGTTTATTAGCATTTTGGGATAAAACAAATTCAAAAAACACCCTTGTTATTTCAACACATGGATTTATAAAAAAACAAAGTAAAGTTCCTGTGAATGAAATCGAACGAGCAAAAAAAATTAGATTCGATTATTTTAAAGAAAAAGATTAAAATTAAACTTTAAACAAATGAAAACATATACATTAGATCAAGTTACAGACGAAATTGTAGGCAAAATTGGAACTCCAAAAAGAGATCAATTTGAGTATGATTTACAAATGGATTTAATTGGAAATGCAATCAAACAAACCCGAAAAGAACGAAATTTGACTCAGGAAGAACTAGGAAAACTTATTGGTGTTCAAAAAGCGCAAATATCAAAATTAGAAAACAATGCTGGAAATGTGACTTTAGAAACCTTAATTAAAGTTTTTACTGCTTTAAAAGCTAAAGTTAAATTTCAAATAGAATTATCAGATTTAAAATACTAAACTATTCTCCAGTATAAAGAATCTTCTCTCCTTTCTTCAAAACATAGCCTTTCCAAGGAATTAACTGCCAATCGCCGTTAACCCACGAATCTCCTTCCGATTTTCTTTCTAAAATGATGGATTCTTTTTGAGTATCCAAAAAAAGCTCTGCTTTATTTCCGTCGAAAATTACATACGAAACCGTAGAATACGTTTTTCCATCTTCAGCATGATTCAATCTTGTGCTATTTTCAAAAACTCGGATACACTCGTTTTTAAGTGTTGACCATGTATACCCAGCAGAAGCTTTACAGCCGTGAGAATCAGCATCTCTGCCTACGACAGTTTCTTTTTGAGGCTCTTTTGGAGTACTATTATTTTCTTTATTTTCCTGAGAAACTTTTTTTCCACAAGAAAATGCACTCGCAATAATCAAAAACAAAAAAATCTTTTTCATAATCCTAATAGTTTTAAATTGAGCAAAAAAAATAGGATTATAAAATCCTATTTTTGATATAACCAAGTTTGATTTACTTCAAAGGTAATATTATCGTCGTTATCCACAAAGTATTTTAACAAGACTTCTCCCCACAACTCTCCATTACTGTAATCTGCAATAATCCATCTGTGGTTTAAAATTTTTACTTTATTGATGATAAATTTAGTTGGTCCAATCTGGTCTTGTCCTGTATAAGGGTTTCCTTTTGGATTCGAATTAAAGTCTAATAACTTTTCAGTTACAACCGGAATTAGTTTTTCATATAGAATTACTTTTCCTCCTGAAGCACTGTTGTCAAAGTAATTTTGAGCATTCTCGTTATGTTCCAAAGAAAAATAATCAGCTTCGGCTAATTGTGTTTTCACTAGATTAATACTATCTCTTAGCTTCTTAGTAGTTTTATCATATCTATTTTGCGCAAATTTTACTTCTCCGCTGTAAAATGCGTAAGTAAAAACATTCATTAGAATGGCAAGAATAAAAAGATAAAGCATTAAGGATTTTTTCATTTTGTGGTATAATTAAATGGTAATTTCTAAATTATCGTAAGCCAGAAAAACATTTTCAGGAAGTTGTTTCTGCACTTCTTCGTGAAAACCTAAAACGTGGCTGATGTGTGTTAAATAAGCTTTTTCAGGCTTTACAAGGTTTATAAAATCAAGCGCTTCCTGCAGATTAAAATGAGTATCATGAGGTTCTACACGTAAAGCATTTACGACTAAAACTTTCAAACCTTTAAGTTTTTCCGTTTCAGTTGGATCGATTGTTTTTACATCTGTCAAATAAGCAAAATCGTCTATTCGGTAACCAAAAACCTGCAATTCGCCATGCATTACATTTATTGGAATAGCCGTTTTATCGCCAACAGCAAACGGAGCATTGTTTTCCACTTCAATTGTTTTAACCGATGGAGCTCCGGGATATTTATTTACGGTTTCAAAAACATAATCGAAACGACGTCTTAGATTATCCAAAACACGCTGATGTCCGTAAATCGGAATTTCGCCTTGTCTGAAATTAAATGGACGAATATCATCTAATCCTGCAGTATGATCTGCATGTTCGTGTGTAAATAGAATTGCATCCAGTTTTCGACATCCGCAGGAAAGCATCTGTTGTCTGAAATCAGGACCGCAATCTATTACATAAGAATTTTCGTCCCATGTAATCCAGATGGATACACGAAGCCTTTTATCCTTAGCATCAGTGCTTTTACAAACTGGATGATCGATTCCGATAATCGGAATGCCCTGAGAAGTACCTGTACCTAAAAAATAAACCTTCAATTGAACTTAATTTTTTTACAAAAATAGATTATTTCTCTTTCATTAGACTCCTAATTTACTAACTTTGTAACAAATCTATTTAAAACAAAATGGGTACAGAAATAAAACTCAAAGGTGACAAGGTCATCGAACAGATTCCTTCTATAAAAGACAAAGCTTTACGCATTAATTTAAACGAGAATATTTACGGAACATTTGCTGAAATTGGAGCTGGACAAGAGACAGTTAGACACTTTTTCAGATCCGGAGGTTCATCAGGAACGATAGCAAAAGCAATGTCTGCCTATGACAAAGATTTTAGTGACGCCGTTTATGGTGCTGAAAATGATGGGAGATATGTGACGGAAGAACGCTTGAAAAAAATGCTGACACATGAAGGTCAGATTATCGAAGAGCGTTTGAGCAGAGAAAAACACCCAACAAAACTTTTCTTCAGTTACGCCAATACAGTAGCTACAATAGATTTTGCAAAACAATTCAAAGGTCACGGCTGGGTTGGAATTCGATACCAAATTGAACCAGACGAAGCTTATAACGAAATTATTCTTCACATTCGTTTTAAAGAGACCGACGCCAGATTACAACAAGAAACACTTGGAATATTAGGAGTTAACTTAATTTACGGTGCTTTTTACAAATACAACGATCCTAAACGTTTACTTCGTTACTTATACGATCACTTAGACAAAGATCAATTAGAGATTGATACCATTAACTTTTCCGGCCCGCGTTTTGCCGACGTTGATAACCGTTTGATGAGTTTACAGTTGGTTAAAAACGGAATGACAGATGCCGTAATGTTTAACCCGGAAGGAAAAAACATTTTACCTGCTGCAATTCTGTACAAAAAGAATCTTTTGGCTTTAAGAGGAAGTTTCCGTCCGGTTACTAAGGTAAATATGGACATGTATGAAAAATCATTAAAAATGTTCCTTCAGGAAAATAAGGTTGAAAAAAACAATACATTGGTTATTTTCGAAATCACGCTTTCAAATTTACGTTCTGACGGAGAAATTGACGAACGTGACTTTATGGACAGAGCCGAACTACTTTGTTCCTTAGGGCAAACCGTAATGATTTCCAATTTTCAGGAATATTATAAAGTTGTTGAATACTTCGCTAATTATACCAAAGCCCGTATGGGACTGGCAATGGGTGTAAACAACCTTGTTGATATTTTTGACGAGAAATATTACCGTCATTTAAGCGGTGGAATTCTGGAAGCTTTCGGAAAATTATTCTATCGTGATATGAAAGTTTTCTTATACCCAATGTTAGATGAAGACGGAAGTTTAATGAATTCTAACAACCTGAAAGTTCATCCTAGAATGAAAGAATTATACAAATTCTTTAAATTCAACGGAAAAGTGGTTGATATTGAAGATTACGACCCAAATATTTTGGAAGTTTTCTCCAGAGAAGTTCTAAAAATGATCAATCAGGGAAAAAAAGGCTGGGAACCAATGTTACCACCTGGAATTCCAGAAATCATCAAGGAACATCACCTTTTCGGATACCATCCACAAAAAGAATTGGAACAAAATACTTAATATAAAAGCCTCTTTACAGAGGCTTTTTTTGTTTCAGGTTTGAAGTTATTGTTGGAGCGAGTATTTTTTTAACGCTAAGTACGCTAAGTTTTTTTATTTGAGCTAGAGCATTTAAACCTACAAAGCTCGCAAAGCTTTATTTAGATTCAGCTTTGCGAACTTTGCGGGTTTATTAAGTTTGGCTCATAAAAAAACTTAGCGTACTTTGCGTTAAAACTAAGCATTAAGTAAAGAAACTTGAAACAAGGAAAACCTGAAACAAAAAATCTCTATTTCAAAATCTGTGAAGCATGTTCTTTAGTTTTTACTTTTTCGATTACCTCTTCGATAATTCCTTTTTCGTCGATTACAAAAGTCGTTCTATGAATTCCGTCGTATTCTTTTCCCATAAATTTCTTTGGTCCCCAAACTTCAAAAGCATTGATAACCGATTTATCTTCGTCTGCAATTAGCGGAAAAGGTAATTCATATTTATCTTTAAACTTAATTTGTGCTTTTGCACTATCTGCACTTACTCCTAAAAGTTCGTAATTATTAGCCTGAAAACGGTGAAAATTATCTCTTAAATCACAAGCTTCTGCTGTACAGCCTGGCGTGCTTGCTTTTGGATAAAAGAAAACTACTAACTTTTTTCCAGCATAATCTGCCAGTTTATGTGTTTTTCCGTCTTGATCTGTTCCTGAAAAATTGGGTGCTTTATCTCCTGCTTTTAATGTTGTCATATCTTGTTATTTTAGATTTCAGATTGTTGAATTTAGATTTATTCACAAAGATAACTTATAACTTATAACTCTTAACTTGATAACTTATAAATCATTATTTTTACGGGATTAAAAAGACTAAAATGAATAAAGAAGCTCGTGTGCAATTTGTTATTGACAAATTAAAAGAACTCTACCCTACTATACCTGTTCCGCTTGATCACAAAGATCCTTATACACTTCTGATTGCAGTTTTGCTGTCTGCACAATGTACCGATGTTCGTGTGAATCAGATTACGCCTTTGTTATTTGCAAAAGCAGATAATCCTTATGATATGGTTAAAATGTCGATAGAGGAAATTAAAGAAATCATTCGTCCATGTGGCTTGTCACCAATGAAATCAAAGGGAATTCACGGCTTATCTGAGATTTTGATTGAGAAATATAATGGAGAAGTTCCGCAGAGCTTTGAAGCACTTGAAGCATTACCTGCAGTTGGACATAAAACAGCAAGTGTTGTAATGTCTCAGGCTTTTGGAGTTCCTGCTTTTCCAGTCGATACACATATTCACAGATTAATGTACAGATGGAATTTATCGAACGGGAAAAATGTAGCTCAAACTGAAAAAGATGCTAAAAGATTATTTCCAAGAGATTTATGGAACGATTTACACCTTCAGATTATTTGGTACGGACGTGAATATTCGCCGGCACGCGGTTGGAGCTTAGAAAAAGATATTATTACTAAAACAGTTGGAAAAAAATCTCTAATTGAAGAGATGGAAAAAACGGTTTCAAAAAAATAAGGCACAAAGAAAAAAACTTTGTGCCTTTGTATCTCTGTATCTTTGTAACTTAAAAAACTACATTCCTGCTTTCAAAGCATTGTATTCGGCAGTCATATCCAGAGCTCTATAAACTCCTAATAACACTTTGGTCGCATCTTGATTTTTAGGTTCTATGGCCAACACCTTTTTTAAGTATGGAATTGCACTTCTTGTTACATCATCTTTTACTGCACTTAATTTATCATATTTCTGCATTTCTGCTTTAGAGGTTCCTAATGCTGCTATTTCATCAGATAAGTCTTTTTTGATTTGCAGTTTCAAATAAGCGAGATTAATGTAGGCATCAATATAATTAGGGTTTAATTCTAAAACATAATTATATGTTGCTTCAGCTTTAGGAAAATCTTTTCTTTCCATATAGGAATAAGCTAAATTGCTATTAATTTCTATCTTTTTAGAAGGAACTGATTCTGTTCTTGGTTTTTCATAAAAACCTTGCTGAATAGCCGATTCTCTTGCTTTTGGTGAAATAAAAACATCTTCCTCTTTGGTTTTCTTATTTGTTGCGTAATACAAAACACCTTTTCCAGAGAAATTGATTTTTTTCAATAGTTCATAATAAGTAACCGCAGAACTGTAGTCTTTGGCATTTATAGAAGATGCTGCTGCATTTACTAAGTTTAATGTATCTTTTTTATCAAACAAATATACCTTGTAACTTTTCTCTGCGCTTTCTTTGAATTTTCCGGCTTTAAAATCTGCCATTGCTCCGTTAACAAGACCTGCTTTCATATCTTTCAGTGCTATGTTAGCTTTAACAGTCGATTTAAATTTACCTGATTCATTTTCATACAAAAAAACATCCTGGTAAGATTGAGCAGCCAATGTGAAGTTATTTGCAGCATCAATATTTTTTAAGGCTAAATCTTTTAAAACATTTCCTTTTAAGAAATAATAATCGGATTTATCTTCGTCCGGGGCATTAAGGATGAGATATTCCGTTTTGGTTAAAATTGCTAAAGCTTCATCGCTTTTTCCTTTATCGTATAAAGATTGCGCTTCTTTAATTCGGTCTTTTTGAGCAAAAGCGCAAACGTTTATTAGTAATAAGCAGGATAACATTCTAATATTCTCTTTCATTTTTCGGTTAAGTTTTGGTTGGTTAAATGATTTTTCTTTTTATTTCTGAAACATAGCTACAACAGATAATTAAAACTGGTTTAAACAATTATCGATAGCAGCTATTCTTTCAGCAGGAAATATCTTCTGGCACAAATATTTCTGCTAAAATCAAATAGACATCAAACTTAACTAAATAAGACAGGGTAATTTTTCTTCATAAGTAATCAGGTTTTGGGTTAAGTATTTTATTTTTAGCTTACTATTCTTTTAATTGAAAATCCGAATGAATACAACAATATGAAAAACACTCCTTAAAAGCATTTTTAATGAATAAAAAACTAGTTTTTAACTAAAATAAAATTAAATATTAAATATCTAAACAAAATCGGGTCAAAATATTAAATTTTAACAAAACTTCAAAAAACTGATATAAAATACTTATAAAAAAAATATAAGCTACAAAAAGAAATCCGTATTAGTCCCGAGGAAGGAATTTGAAGAATATTTTTACATAAAAAAACTCACTGTTTGATGTACATACAAACAGTGAGCCTTTTAACCAAAACGACCATTTGGTTTTATTTTACTAAACATCCGACAGGAGCAGTGGGTTGTTTAATTAGCTATAATCTCGAAACTTTTTTCTTCAATTTTAACTACTGTCAAAGCTTGAGAATAGTTTAAAATAAAAGAAACTACTTCTTTATTAGGTTTAAGATTTTTAGAAGCTATTGCTTTTTTTGAGTAAATTTTCGCCATACTTGTAAAATGTTTTATAATAGTATAACGAGCTTATTACCATAATATTATTAGTTGGTTAAAATAATTTGATGTTTATCAATTATTTTTCTCAAATTCATTAATGCATACCGCATTCTTCCTAGTGCAGTATTGATGCTAACACCTGTAATTTCTGAGATTTCTTTAAAACTCATATCCTGGTACATACGCATTACAAGCACTTCTTTCTGATCGTCCGGAAGTTCTTCAATAAGTTTTTTTAAATCAAGTTCCACCTGATCTACTATCATTTTCCCTTCAATCGTCAAAGCATCATCCGACATAATAGAGAAAATCGAAAACTCTTCGGTTTCTCTGTACATTGGCATTTTTTTAGTTTTACGAAAGTGATCCACAATCAGGTTGTGGGAAATACGCATTACCCAAGGAAGGAATTTACCTTCTTCGTTATAAGAATTGCTTTTTAAAGTTTTAATTACTTTAATAAATGTATCCTGGAAAATATCATTTGAAATATCTCTATCAGCTATCTTAGAATATATGAAACCATATATCTTCGATTCGTGCCTCTTTATTAATGTAGCCAAAGCAGCTTCACTGCCATCGACATAATTTTTCACTAATAGAGCATCTGGAGTATGCAGATCAGCCATAATTCTACCTTTTTAGTTTTAATTTTAAAATTTGGAGTAATTTTTCTAAAAAGTAGTTTTTCTATATAGGCGTAATCTTTTTTGAGTTGTGTTAATATTGCGACCAAATTTAACAAATAAATGTTTTAAAAAGCAAATAAAATCACTAATAATTCTAATAAAAACATTTATTAAAATAAAATAAACCTAATTTTTACATAGAAAAGGCTAAAAATCTATAAAATAAAAATTAACCAAATCCCTTTAAAAACAGGCTTTCAAACGTTAAAATTAATCGATAAACGGTTTATTATATTCTTAAAATACAGATTTAAATTACAACTTTTTTTTTGATTAATCTTTGTTTTTAATTCCTTTCTTTTTTTCATGATTATGTTATTTAAGGCTTCGTTCCTTTAAAAAATGTATTTTATTTGAAAAAGCTCTTCTGAAAATAACTTTTCAACTTACTGGAATTATGATAAAATAGTTAAAATTTGGAACTATATCCTTAACAGAATCCAATTCAAAATTGATTACTTTTGTAAAAATTGACTTTTTTATGCAAATTGACCTTTCTAAAATAGATCCAAAATCAAATATTATAATAAAAGGAGCGCAAGTACATAATTTAAAAAATGTAGATGTAGTTATTCCGAGAAACAAGCTGGTTGTTATTACAGGACTTTCCGGATCCGGAAAATCGAGTTTAGCATTTGATACTTTATATGCCGAAGGACAAAGACGTTATGTAGAAAGTTTATCTTCTTATGCCCGTCAGTTTTTAGGCCGATTGGACAAACCGAAAGTAGAATATATTAAAGGAATTGCTCCGGCAATTGCAATTGAACAAAAGGTAAACACTACCAACGCTCGTTCTACTGTTGGAACATCAACAGAAATTTACGATTACATCAAACTTTTATTTGCGAGAATTGGTCGTACTTACTCTCCAGTTTCCGGACAAGAGGTCAAAAAAAACACCGTAACTGATGTAATTTCAGATGTTAAAACCTTGCCAATTGACAGCAGATGGCTTTTGCTTGCTCCTATTCATCTTGAAGAAGGAAGACAGCTGGAAGACAAACTAAAAATATTACTGCAACAAGGTTTTGCCCGTATTTTGGTTGATAACGAAATGATTCGTTTAGATGAATTTTCAGCTTCAGATTTACATCAGTTTGACAATAAAGATATCTTATTAATTATTGATCGTATCGTTGTAAAAGAGGAGGAAGAATTCTATAATCGACTTGCCGATGCTGTTCAGACTGCTTTTTTTGAAGGAAAGGGAATTTGCTATTTACAGGAGTTAAACGGTGATAAAAGATTTTCTTATTCAAATAATTTTGAATTGGACGGAATCACCTTTCTAGAACCAAATGTCCATTTATTCAGTTTTAACAATCCGTACGGAGCTTGTCCAGCTTGTGAAGGTTATGGAAATATAATTGGAATTGATGCCGATCTGGTTGTTCCAAATACTTCTTTATCGGTTTTTGAAAGTGCTATTTATCCTTGGCGTGGAGAAAGTATGAGCTGGTACAAAGATGAATTTGTAAAACATGCTTATAAATTTGATTTCCCTATTCACAAACCTTATTTTCAGCTAACTGAAGAACAGAAAGATTTAATCTGGACCGGAAATCAATATTTTCAAGGATTAAATGATTTCTTCAGAGAATTAGAAGAGAAAAATTATAAAATTCAGAACCGCGTAATGTTATCACGTTACCGTGGTAAAACAAAATGCCATGTCTGCAAAGGCAAGCGTTTAAGAGAAGAAGCTTCTTATGTAAAAATCAACGGTAAAACAGTCTCAGATTTAGTTGATTTGCCTATAAAACATTTGGTTACTTTCTTTAAAAACATCGAATTAAATGTTTACGAACAGCAGATTGCCAAACGTTTAATGATCGAAATCAATAACCGTTTGTCATTTTTGAGTGAAGTTGGATTAGATTATTTGACTTTAAACAGAAATTCTGCTACACTTTCCGGAGGTGAATCCCAACGTATTAATCTCGCAACTTCTTTAGGAAGTAGCTTAGTTGGATCTATGTATATTTTGGACGAACCCAGTATTGGTCTACACCCGAAAGATTCAGAAAGACTGATTAAAGTATTGCTTTCTCTTCGTGATTTGGGAAATACAGTTATTGTGGTTGAACATGATGAAGATATTATGAAAGCTGCTGATATGATTATTGATATTGGTCCTGAAGCCGGAACTTTCGGAGGAAAATTGGTTGCTCAGGGAACTTATGATGAAATCCTGAAATCCGATTCTTTAACTTCTCAATATCTAAATGGAAATCTGGAGATTTCTGTTCCAAAAAAAAGAAGAAAATTTAAAAATCATATTGACATTGTCGGAGCACGCGAAAACAACTTAAAAAATATTGACGTTACTTTTCCATTAGATGTATTGACTGTTGTTACAGGAGTTTCCGGAAGTGGAAAAAGTACTTTAATTAAAAAAATCCTGTTTCCTGCAATGCAGAAAAAACTGGAAAGTGCTGCCGAAAAAGCAGGACAATTCAGTGAACTAAAAGGTTCTTTTTCTCAAATCAAACATATTGAATATGTCGATCAGAATCCAATAGGAAGAAGTTCACGTTCTAATCCTGTGACTTACATCAAAGCGTATGATGACATTAGAGATTTATATGCAAAAGAAAAATTATCTAAAATAAGAGGTTATCAGGCCAAACATTTCTCTTTTAATGTTGATGGAGGAAGATGCGAAACTTGTAAAGGAGAAGGCTCTATAAACGTCGAGATGGTATTTATGGCCGATGTTTCGCTTCCGTGTGAAACCTGTGGAGGAAAACGATTTAAAAAAGAGATTTTAGAAGTCAATTTTGACAATCAAAATATCAATGATGTTCTTACCATGACGATTGATGATGCAATTGCTTTTTTTGAAAAGAATAAGCAAACTAAAATCACGCAAAAATTACAGCCTCTTCAGGATGTTGGTTTGGGATATGTTCAATTGGGACAATCTTCTTCTACCCTTTCCGGTGGTGAAGCACAACGTATCAAACTAGCTTCATTCCTTGTAAAAGGAGCTACAAAAGATAAAGCACTGTTTGTGTTTGATGAACCTACAACCGGACTTCATTTTCATGATATCAAAAAACTTCTGGCTTCTTTTGATGCTTTAATAGAAAAAGGACATTCTATTATTGTAATCGAACATAATCTGGATTTGATAAAATGTGCCGACTGGATTTTGGATCTTGGTCCTGAAGGAGGAGAAAACGGAGGGCATTTACTCGCGTCCGGAACTCCTGAAGATATTGTAAAAGTAAAAGAATCTGTAACAGGAGTTTATTTAAAAGATAAATTATAAAACTTCCAAAAAAATAAGCCATAAATACAATTGATTAGTTTGTATTTATGGCTTATTTTTTTATTTCTTTTTTACTTTAAGCTACCAGACATCTTTCCTCAAAAGGAAGACCATCTTCGTCGATAGCTACTAAAATCTTTTTTTGTTTGGATGCCTCAAAGGTTAAATAGAGCCAAGCAAATGACCATAACCCAAGAGTTAAACAAAAAATCATGAAATTTAAACTGTGATTAACTACTTTTCCTCCTTTTGATAAAACAGCGAAAAGGAATTCATCATTTCTTTCTTCCAACGTAAATCCATTATGAACTTTGTTTGATATCATATTTGAAAATACTTGCATGCTTTGTTCCTGGCTGAGCTGATTGTCCTTCATAATTCTTCAATTCTTCAATTAATCATAAACTTTTTCTTTCACATTTTATTGCAAACTTAATCAAAATAAAAAAATAATAAAATACCTACATTTAGTGATTTTGTTAGAAATAATTCTGCAATTTCTTCCAAGTAGTATTAAATTTTCAGCCTAAAGTTAATTTTTATCTAATTAATTACAAAATAAATACATGTTAAAATTTATTATTTAATGACTCGTTTTCAATTATTTAACTTTTGTTCTTCAAATTAAAAGCGGGTGTTTCATAATCTTCTTTTAAATAATTTGGTGGAATTGTAGTTGTGTTTCCATCCCGAATCGCATTATAATGTGGTGACATAATTTCGATTCCGGCTGCATTGAAAGAATCCTGAATATTTTGATGGAGCGAAGAATAAATTCGAGGCTGTTTAGTAGGTTCCTTGGTGTAAACATTAATCTGGTACGAAACATAAAAGTCATCTAAGCTAGTTTGAAGTACAAATGGCTTTGGTTCTTTTTCTGTCATTTCAGTATTCAAAGCTGCTTCTACTAAAGCGGCGTAAATTTCCTTCCACGGAACATCATAACCAATCGTTACTGTAGTGTGTATTAGTAAACCACTGGTAGATTGTTTAGTATTAGCTGAATAATTGGTTGATGTACTCGACAAAACTGTTGCGTTAGGAATTGTAATATCTTCAAATTTTGGAGTTCTGATTCTGGTAACCAAAGCCGTTTTTTCAACCACTTCTCCACTTACATCACCAATTTTAATATAATCACCAATCTTAAATGGACGCATATAAGTTATAACCAATCCTGCCACCATATTAGCGATCGCATTTGAAGATCCAAGAGAAAACAAAACACCAACAAATACCGAAACTCCTTTAAAAATTGCAGAATCAGAACCTGGCAGGTACGGAAAAATGACGACTAGCATAAAGGCATACATCAATAATCTGATTACGTTAAAAGTCGGTAAAGCCCAATCACTGTAAAAACCATCAATTTTGATGTTTTCTGATTTTATTTCATCAAAGAAAAATTTTATAATTTTTAAAGAATATTTAAAAATTATAATAATTACGATAATTGTAAATAGACTTGGCAGAAAACCAACAAATCCCATCAACGCAGATTTCGCCGGTGTTAAAATCCATCTAAGAAGCGTTGTGGTATATTCTTTTGTCGCAGGAAAAATACTGAACAAAATAGGAAGCGAGAGATAAACAATCAGGATAAGTGTTAGAATCCTGATAAAACCAAAAAATCTAAGAAACAAAAACAGTTGCTTATCCGGTGACAATATTTTAACGGTATTGTAATTTACTCCTTTAAAATATTTTTCTTTATTCTTAACAATATATTTTTTGATGAGGCGGAATACATTATTGACCAGAAACAGGATCAGTCCAATAATCAGAACCAGTAGAGCCGTATATCCAAATCGCTTAGGAAGTTGAGAATAATTTTCATTCTGATAAATTATAGCGCTTTTAATGATCTTTAAATTGCGATTGGCAATAAAAGAAACTGTTTGATTTTCAGCTTTTGCATCAGATTCTAAAACTGACATCAGAACGAGATCATTCTTATAAACAATGTCTGTAGAAACATCAGAAGGAACAACTTTGAGAGAATCTTTTTCGAAAAAAGATTCGTTATAAAGTCTCCTAATTTTATTAGCTATATATTCTGCCCGTTCTTTAGCAGGAAAAGATCCTACATTATTATACACGTAAAAAAGCGTGTCTTTAAAAGGACTTACAGGATAACCTTTAAGCTTTACTGTTGATGTATCTGAAATTTTCAGATTCCTGCTCTGACTCAACATCGAACAAGAAAACAAAACAAGAAAGAAAGTTAATAACCTAAGTACTTTTATTTTCATATTCTACTAGAAATAAATCAGTTATCCTTTCTAACAAATATAAAAATAAAAATGCTGCAATTTTAGATTGACTCCATTTTTCCTACAACCCAAAAATTAAATCTTAACACCTATTTTCTTAAAGATTGAATCAATAACGTCATTAATCTCTGGTGAAATTTTAAATTTATAATTTAAATAAACATATAAAATGGTTACTAAAATCGATTTTAAAACAATACTAATCAATTGGAAAAATGGAAATTCCCAAAAATAAAAAACTAAAAACAATGCAAAAGTCAAAAGCATTGAATAAATAGTTTGTTTGGTAAAAGGATATAAATGAAGTTTCTTTACCACAAAAAGCAGTTTTGCTAAACTATACAAAGTAATTGACAAAAGCGTAGCAAATGCAGAACCGAAAATTCCAAAAATCGGAATAAATATCATATTTAAAACCACAGTTAAAACAACCAGCATCAATCCTAAATACAACACCATTCGGTAATATTTTGTATTAAAGATAATAGCGTTGTTGTTCCCTAAAATTAAATCAAAATATTTTGAAAGACCAATCATAAATACTACTGAAATACCTCCGCTATATTCTTTTGGAACTAATTCATACAACTGATTGATATTTACAAAAATGCAAAGCATTACAAATCCACCAACAATCTGCAGATTTATAGAAGTTTTTTTGTATAATTGATTCAATTCATCATGTTTGTTTTCGTGCATCAATTTAGCCGTAATCGGATACACAATTTGGTGCATTGCTCGGCTTGGCACCGAAATCACCAAAGCAATATAAGTAGCAACAGAATAAAATGCAATATTGTCAATAATCATATATTGATTTAATATCATTTTATCTCCGTCTAAAAGTAAATTAGCAACACTTCCTGACAAAATAATATAAAATGAATAAATCAGGATATCTTTTGTATTCTCAGGTCTTTTAAGCTGAAACACTGGTTTCTGAACGTTAAAAGCATAAAACATAGTTACTAAAAATGCTAATAAATATAACACTGCAGTTGCATATACAAATCCTTCAACGCTAAGTACATTGAAATAAACAGCAATCAATAAAAACAAAGAGAATAATCGTAAACCAATTTCTTTAATGAAATTACCAAAAACAGAATGCATATGAACACGTGCCCAGGCGTAAAAAATTTCGAAGTAAGCCATAGTTAAACCGATAAAAGGTATTAACCATATATAACTTTTGACAATTGCATTCTTTTTTGATAAAAAGAACAAAATCTCATCATAAAAACAAAGCCCGATTAATAACAATGGAATTATTAACAGAATGGGAAACAAGACTGTAAAAGATAAAAAACGGGATTTTTCTTCCTCTGTTTTATACTGAGAATAAAATTTCACTAAAGTATTTTGCATTCCAATAGCAAACAATGGCATTATAACATTCGCACTGGAAGTAATATAATTAGTTAATCCATAAAAGGTTGATCCCAGAAAAATTGGATATAAATAAAGTGTATTAATGGCTCCGATACCAAAACCAATATATGTAATTACAGTATTTTTAAAAGACTGATTTAAGACAATACCCATTTCTTGAGTTTAGATTGTAGAATTTAAATTTTCAATTGATTATTTCTTAATCAGTTGTGCTAATTGTTTGGTTAGGTTTTTTCTGGAATATTGCTGTAAACCAATTCCGTGCGCTTGTAATTTCCCTTCCAAAAACTGATTAAAAAAGTCCAAAATTACACTTTTTAACTTCGCTTTTTCAGAATAATCAAAAAATACTCCAGTATTGGTCTGCGTCACAATATCTGCAAAATCTGAACCTTGTGGTCCAATCGCTATTATTGGGCGGTTTGACACCATATACTCGAATAATTTTCCAGGAATAATGCTTTTGGTATCCTCAGAATTAATTTCGATTAAAAGTAAAACCTGAGATTTTCTTTGATGGGCAACTGCTTCTTTATGAGAAACGTATCCAACTAAATTCAGATGATCATTTAATTTATGCTCTTTTATTGCATCTAGCACTTCCTGACTTACAGCTCCAATTAATTTAATTTCTAAGTGAGATTTAAATCCTGAAACTTCTTGAAGTAGTTCTACCAAAACCTCCCACAAAAAAGGCGGATTTCTGTCTGATAAAAAAGAGCCAATATGTGCCAGAGTAAATTTACTGTCTGGAGTTTGTTTTTCAACCGTTTCTACATCGTAACCATTTGTAATAACCGTAATTGGTTTATTTGTAATAGCTTCAAATTCTGTTTTTGTAGTTTTACTGGTTACAATAATTTCATCAGCAGTATTTAAAACTTTATGTTCTAAACTTTTATGTTTCTTTTCCGCATAAGAAGACAAACGAAGTGCTTTATGATAACCAATTGTTGTCCAAGGATCACGAAAATCGGCAAACCATTTTACATTTAATTTCTTTTGTAATTCTAAACCAATTAAATGCAGACTATGCGGCGGCCCTGAAGTTACAATAGTATCAATATTATTCTCCTGAATGTATTTTTCTAAATAAGAAACAGAAGGTTTTACCCAAAAAACACGAGCATCCGGAATAAAAAGATTTCCACGAACCCACAGAAATGTTTTATCTAAAAAAGTCTGCTTTTTCTTTTGTGGAAAAATGCCTGAACTGATTTTTTTAGTTTTATTTTTTGAAAAAATGGAAGCCAATTGGTAAGGCTCCCAAATTTTATTCTTTAAAACAATTACTTTATCTGATATCTCACTAACTAAACCTTCATCAACAATTGGATAAGTTGGATTTTCCGGAACATAAACAATTGGCTGTACATCAAATTCGGGAAGATATTTTATAAATTTCAACCAACGCTGTACACCAGGCCCACCTGCAGGCGGAAAGTAATAGGTAATTATTAAGAGTTTTTTTTGTTCCAATGTTCTTATTTAATTTCTTTAAAATAACCTTAAATCGAATTAATTATCTTCTTGATTTTCATTATTCAATTTCCGTAATTCCTCAATATCTAGAATATCCTTCGCTCGATTAGAAGCCTTTTTAGCAATAATTAAATTTTCGTAGTCAATAAAATAAACTGGAGTTTCACCAATCATTACGATTGTTGCATCTTCCAACAAAGAAGAAAAAGATTTATCTTCTAAACCTTTTACAGCAGTCATAATATCAAGCCTTAAACCATAACTTAAAGTAAAATCTGTGCAACCTGGTATAAATTGCATTGTTTCGATAGTTTCGAAATCTCCCAAATTAATTGATTTTAATGCTTTTCTTAAATTAATTCTATTTTCAATAGTATCTTCTAAATAAATATCAATGTCACCTGTACTTCTATTGTATCCATAAATATTTACAGCAAATCCACCAATAGTTATATATTTAACCTTGTTCTCAAAAAAACTATTCCAAATGGCAATTATCTGCTCATTCATGTTTTTTTAGATTTAATAATCTTACCTGATTTTAATGTATAAGAAACTTCTATCAAAACCATTAATCGTTCCAATCTTTCTAAATAAGAAAGCGATTTAATTTCTGCTATTCTTTTAGCCTCCAATTCTTTTGGATTACCAAAACTCAATACAAAATTTTTCATCACTTCATTTTTTTATAAATAGACTAATCCAAAGATACAAAACGATTTACGAATATATAATTGATAATTATATCGTATTTATTCCTTTTTTAGCTTTTCGGCTTTCAAAATAAATCCCACCAACCAATAGAATAAACATTCCAATTGAGCTAATCAAAGTAATGGTTCCTCCGGTTTTAATAACTTGTGGTTCAAATTTAAATTCTATAGTATGTTTACCTCCAGGAATTTCCATTGCTCTTAAAACATAATCAACAGGGAAATGATCTGTTAATTTACCATCTATATAAGCATTCCAGCCATTTTTATAATACATTTCAGAAAAAACAGCTAAACCGTCTTTTTCATTATCCGATTTGTATTTAATATAATTAGGCTTATACTCTACCACTTTGATTGTTCCTGATGTATCCCAAGGCTTTTTTAGACGTGCATTTGGGAATTTACCTTCGTGTTCGTGAACATTGAAAACAGCAACTTTTTTAGTATCCAAAGTATTCAGCGCTTTCATAACATCATCCGGTTTATTCACCAGTTTCACAGAACCTACAAACCACGCATTTCCATTTGCATCCGGATTAACAGTCGGGATCTGATTTCCTTCTTTATCCACCTGAATTACATACTTAACATTCAACATATTAAGTACTTCCAGATTATTCTTAGCTATTTGATAGTCGTATAATTGCTGCATTCTTCTAGGTCTTACAGCACTATAACCACCAATTGTTTTATGGAAATAAGAAGACCTTCCCTGCAATTGTCCCTGGAGATCGAAAACACGGTAAACTGAAGTATCTTTTAATATCTGAGAATCAGCTGGCGTTTCCTGAAAAGGAGCCGCAATCTGAACCGGACTTACGAAGTCTTTTGCTGAAACATATTTTTTGTCCACAAAAAACAAATCGAAAATCATGACAATTCCCACAATAATCAAAGTAGTTGTTTGAGAGAATTTATTTTTAATGAACATCCAAAGAATTACAAAAGTCACTACGATTAAGAATCCAGATCTTAACAAATCTGCATAGTACATCGTCATTCTGTCTTCTTTTAAAGCATCAACAAAATCTGGTCCGTAGCTCTCTAAGAAATATTGATCACTTGTTCCTGTAAAGTGGAAAAAGCCCTTGGCAATTAATAAAATTACAAGTATTCCTAAACCAAAAACTCCCGTTTGAACTAATGCTTTCTGTTGTAATTTTGGGTCATCTTTAGCTTTAAAAAAGGATTGTAATCCCATAACAGCTAAAACCGGAAAGCATAATTCTAAAATAACCTGTATAGAAGAAACAGCTCTAAACTTATCATACATTGGAACATACTCTATAAAAAAGTTTGTCAATAAAGAGAAGTTTTTACCCCATGAAAGCACTAAAGTAAAAAGTGCTCCTGTTAAGAAAACATATTTGATTTTTCTTTCATCAATAAACAAAGCTAAAACTGCCAAAAAGAATACTACTGCTCCGATATATGCAGGTGCAGAAACAATTGGCTGATCTCCCCAATAAGTTGGCATTCCGGAAACAAAATCTTTTGCCTGACTTTCCGGAACTCCTTTTTCAAGCATAAATTCATACATACGGCTATCCGTTCCAACATTTTCATGGCTTGAACCTCCAAAAATTCTTGGAGCTATAAGATTGAGACTTTCTGCAATTCCATAACTATATTCTGTAATGTAGTCTGTTGTCATAGACGCAGTAGTCTCGTTTTTAGATCCATCAGGATTAAAAGTTAACTCACTTTTATCTCTGATACTATATTTTGCATATTCGCTTGTAGCTAATAAATTTCCGGCATTTGCGCCAATCGCAAAAATTCCTGCAACAGCAAGAGTTCCAATCGAAACCAAAAGAGGCTTATATTCTTTATTTTTAATAAATTCAAAAGCGTAATAACCTGAAAGTATCAATAAGAAAATCAATAAATAATAGGTCATTTGAAAGTGATTGGCATTAACCTCTAATGCCACCGCAAACATCGTGAGCAAACCTCCCCAAATATACTTTTTCTGAAAGACGAGTATAAATCCGGCAATTACCAAAGGCATATAAGCAATAGCGTGTGCTTTGGCATTATGACCAACTCCCAAAATAATGATCATGTAAGTTGAAAAACCAAAAGCAATGGCGCCAATAAAAGCCTTTAACGGATCTGTTTTTAAAACTAATAATAAGCCATAAAAACCAAGAAAATATAAAAATAAGTAATCTGCAGGACGAGGCAGAAAACGCAATACATCATCTATTTTACCAACAAAATCGTATGGATAATTTGCTCCAAGCTGATAA
Source organism: Flavobacterium notoginsengisoli (assembly GCF_042686225.1). Taxonomy (NCBI): domain Bacteria; kingdom Pseudomonadati; phylum Bacteroidota; class Flavobacteriia; order Flavobacteriales; family Flavobacteriaceae; genus Flavobacterium; species Flavobacterium notoginsengisoli. The sequence continues at coordinate 626,641 of NZ_JBHUOT010000001.1, read as the reverse complement.
GTAGGCATACCCCCAAAAGCAGAATTGGTCCAATAAGGTTCTGCATTTTCCATTGCTCTAAAATCATTTTGCTCTTTTGCCATTCCGGTATATTGAGCAATATCTGACTGAAAAATTTGTTTTCCTTGCAGAACTGGATAAAAATAAATTAATGATACAAGGATAAAGCCCAATACAACAAGGGCGTGCGGATAGAACTTATTTACTATTTTCAATTTTGGCTGGTTTGGGTTAAAATGAATCCTAAATTTTCAGGACACAAATCTAATCTATTTCTTCGTAATCAACGTACTCTCCCACTTTTTTGGTTTCGCGAGGCTTCTTAGCATTGGCAGTGTCAATAATTATTTCATCATTATTATTTTTACTTGTATTCTGCCAGGAAGTACTTTGATTAAACTGTTGATTATATTGTTGTTGCTGTCTCTGAAAATTTCCGCTTGCGTTTTCAACAGCCTTTTTTACCAATACCGGCAAAAAGATTCTAGCCAAAAATTTAAAAATATAATAAAAGGCAATAATCCCAATAATCCATCTTAAACCTGAAAATGATGCTTCTTGCATAACTATAAATTTTTTCCAAAATTAATAAATCCGTTGTTTAAAAATAAAATATGAATCTTAAATAAATAATAAAATATGTACATTTGATATGCGTTATTATATTTTAACCCAAAAAAAATTATATGTTTAAAATTAAAAACTTACTCGCCCCGGTACTTTTTTTTATTCCACAACTCTTTTTTGCACAATATACTGATGTTATAAACTCCAATCGTCCAGGCGAAACCATGTCAGCTTATAGTGTTGGAAAATCTGTAATTCAAGGTGAACTTGGCTTTTACGGCATTAAAGAAAAACATGATTTATTAGATTATGATGCCAGCGGTTTAGGAACCGATTTTACGCTTCGATATGGCGCATTTTTAGAACAATTAGAATTTATATTTGATGTTCAATATCAAATGTCAAATTATGACACTCCTTACACCAGTTATAAGAAAAACAATTTTAAGCAAACTGTTTTAGGTGCAAAATACCTTATTTATGATCCATATAAAAACTACAAAAGAGAAGTCAATATTTACAGCTACAAAGCCAATCGTAATTTTCAATGGCGCGAATTGATTCCGGCTGTTTCCGTTTTCGCAGGAGCTAATTTTGTTGGAGCTAATAATCCGTATTATTTTTCTCCGGATGGAGCTGTTTCTCCAAAAGTTTCCCTGATTACTCAAAACATCTTAGGAGGGGGATCCTGGGTTTTTGTAACCAATATTATTGCAGATTATATCGGAACTGATTACCCAAGTTACGGATATGTATTAACTTTGACGCACGGTTTTAATGATAAATGGTCCGGTTTTGTTGAAAATCAAGGCTATAAAAGCGACTTTTACAGCGACTCTATTATTCGCGGCGGAGCAGCTTATCTTCTTTCTTCCAATATGCAGGTTGATGCTTCCATAAGTACAAATTTTAAAAATACGCCTTCTGTATTGTACGGAGGAGTTGGAGTATCATGGCGTTATGACGGCTGGTACAAAGACAAAGTAATAGAAGCTAAAAATAAAGACAGAGCTAAAAAGAACCCTGATAACGAAAAAAGTGTCGATTATCAGGAAAAAGAAAGAAGACGTAAGGCCAAATACGAATAAAATTAATAATTAAAAGAGTATACTCAATATCACATTAATGATCACAATTAAAGAAGCTAAAAGCAAAAAAGAATTAACCGAATATATTAAATTTCCTTTTTCCTTATACAAGGACAATCCATATTGGGTGCCTCCTATTATTGCAGATGAATTAGAATCTTTTGACAAAACCAAAAACCCTGCTTTTGACAATGCGGAAGCTTATTTCTATCTGGCTTACAGAGACAATAAAATTGTGGGGCGTATAACGGCTATCATTAATTGGTCTGAGGTTAACAACCAACACAAAAGAAAAGTGCGTTTTGGGTGGTTTGACGTTATTGATGATATTGAAGTAACAAAAGCTTTATTGGATAAAGTTTTTGAATTAGGAAGAAAACACAATTTAGAACACGCAGAAGGTCCAATGGGATTTTCGAATCTGGATAAAGTTGGACTTTTAACAGAAGGTTATGATCAGGTTGGAACCATGATAACCTGGTACAATCATCCCTATTATGTAACGCATTTGGAACAATTAGGTTTTCAGATTGAAAAACAATATATTGAAAGTATATTTCCTTTTTCGAATGTAAAACCAGAGTTTTTTCAGAAAGCACAAGCCTTAATCAAAAAACGTTATGAGTTAAAATCACTTACTTTCACCAAAACAAAAGACATTATGCCTCATGTAGACAAAATGTTCGATTTGTTTAATGAAACGTATGCAAAACTGGCTTCTTTTGTAGCGATTTCAGATGTTCAAAAAGAATATTTTAAAAAAAAATACATCAGTTTTATCAATCCTGAATACATTAAGTTTGTAGTGGATAAAGATGATAATTTAGTAGCTTTTAGCATTGTAATGCCAAGTTTCACAGAAGCTTTACAAAAGATAAAAGGTAAATTATTTCCGTTTGGCTTTTTACAATTATTAAAAGCAAGAAAACACAGTAAAGATGTTGTTTTTTATCTTATTGGAGTTCATCCGGAATACCAAAACAAAGGTGTTACAGCTATTATTTTTGATGAATATTTTAAAACATTTTCTGAAAAAGGAATCCAAAACTGCATTAGAACACCAGAGTTATTAGAAAATAATGCCATTCATTTACTTTGGAAAAATTTCGATCCAACTATTCACTGCCAGAGAAAAACTTATTTGAAGAACTTATAATTTAGTATTCAGTCACTGTTTTCAGTGAGCAGTTTCCATAAACAAAAAAACCATTCGCCCCCAAACGAATGGTTTTTAACTTCATAGTCACTTTCATTTATTCTACTTTACAATCGACTTTTGTCAATGTATTTTTTGCATCATATTTCAATTTCGTTTTATCCTTAAAAGTAAATTTACCATTTGCTTCAACTACATCACCGTAACCTTCTATAAAAGCACCATCTTTTTGAAGAAATGCAACTTCTCTAACCGAAGAAACTCCTTCAGAACTAAACGTATAATCGGCGATTAAAGTATCTCCTTTCATGTTTCCAATTAAACTTCCTTCATTTTTATCTTTCCCTACTATATTATAGCTTAATTTTCCGTTTACTTCCTGATGAGAATTTACATTAAAACTCATTTCTATCACACTTCCGTTTGATCTCCATGCATAACATTGATCTCCGGCAGGTTCAACAATTTCAGCCTCTTTTGGCGGACTTGGTGTAATTTGCACAGGCTCTGTCGTAGTTGTTTCTTTTTTACAGGAAGCAAAAACGATTAATATTAGAGCCGCTATTGTTGTAACTTTTTTCATACTTGTCTTTTTTATTTTGTTGATTATGAAATAAAATTACTTTAAATAAAAAAAAATCCATTCTTTGCAAGAATGGATTTTTTTACATAATTCCCATGTTTGAGAATTTATTTTTTTAAGTCATTACGAAACGTCTACAGTTGTACGTTCTGCAATTTCTTTATAAGTTCCGTTAACTAATTTCTCACGAATTGCTTCGAAAGCTGTCAAAGTTTCTTCGATATCTGCTAAAGTATGAGAAGCCGTTGGAATCATTCTTAACAAAATAATTCCTTTTGGAATAACCGGATATACCACGATGGAAAGGAAAATACCATAGTTTTCTCTTAAATCGTTTACCATTACCATCGCTTCAGGAATACTTCCTTCTAAGTAAACTGGTGTAATACAAGTATTGGTATCTCCAATATTAAATCCTTTTTCTTTAAGACCACTTTGTAATGCATTTACGTTTTCCCAAAGTTTATCTTTAATCGCAGAAGATTTACGCAATAACTCTAAACGTTTCAATGAACCAATTGTCTGAATCATTGGTAATGCTTTCGCAAACATTTGAGAACGTAAATTGTATTTCAAATAATCGATAACTGTTTTATCAGCTGCTACGAAAGCACCAATATTAGCCATAGATTTTGCAAAAGTAGAGAAGTAAACATCAATTTGATCCTGAACTCCCTGTTCCTCGCCTGCTCCGGCTCCTGTTTTACCAAGTGTACCAAAACCGTGTGCATCATCAACTAATAAACGGAAATTGTATTTTTGTTTTAAAGCTGCAATTTCTTTTAATTTTCCTTGCTGTCCGCGCATTCCGAAAACACCTTCAGTAATGAATAAAATTCCTCCTCCGGTTTCTTCTGCCATTTTAGTAGCACGCTGCAAGTTTTTCTCCATACTTTCCAAATCATTGTGTTTGTATGTGAAACGTTTACCCATGTGCAAACGAACACCATCAATGATACAAGCATGTGAATCGACATCATAAACAATAATATCATTTTTAGTAACCAAAGCATCAATAATAGACACCATTCCCTGGTAACCGAAATTTAATAAATAAGCAGATTCTTTCATTACGAATTCAGCCAATTCATTTTCTAATTGTTCGTGGTACGTAGTGTGTCCAGACATCATACGAGCTCCCATCGGATAAGCTGCACCAAACTGAATTGCCGCATCTGTATCTGCCTGACGAACTTCCGGATGATTTGCTAAACCTAAATAATCATTTAAACTCCAGTTTAAAATATTTTTTCCGTGAAATTGCATTCTAGGACCCAACTCTCCTTCTAACTTTGGGAAAACATAATAACCTTCTGCCTGAGAAGCCCATTTTCCTAAAGGTCCTTTATTGTCCTGAATTCTTTCGAATAAATCTTTTACCATAATATAGTGTAGTAATTTTTTTAACTTAATCAGCGAGCAAAAATAATCATTATTATTCTAAAATTCAGAGTGTCATTTATTTTTATTCAAAAAATATCTGCACGTTTTTTTTAACAAGATTTAACCTTAAATAATTCCCGAAAAAAGTACCAAAAATATCTGAAAACATGATTTTTGTCATAATAAAAGATAAAATTGTCTTTTATTTTTGATTCATATTAAAAACGAAAACAAAACCCAAGTAATATGAAAAGAAATACTAAATTTTTAATCCAAATGAACATGTTATTTTGTTCATTTTTTATGCTTCTTTTATTAGGAAGCTGTAAAAAAGAGGAAGCGCATAATTATGCCGATATTATGACCGAAGGCGAAATGGAAGCCGAGCTTACATCGCCACCTCATGTTCCAAAGCCAGTTGGAAACAGAACCGCCATGAAATTGAAATTAAACATGGAAATCAAAGAACAGGAAGGTACTATGACTGATGGCGTAAAATATACGTATTGGACATTTGGCGGTTCTGTTCCGGGAAGTTTCATCAGAACACGTGTTGGCGACGAAGTTGAATTTCACTTAAAAAATCATCCTGACAATAAACTGCCTCACAACATCGATTTACATGCCGTAACGGGTCCGGGTGGTGGAGCGACTTCTTCCCTAGTAGCTCCTGGACATGAAAAAGTATTTAGCTTTAAAGTAATTAATCCTGGATTGTATGTGTATCACTGTGCTACAGCTCCTGTTGGAATGCATATTGCAAATGGTATGTACGGTTTGATTTTGGTTGAACCCGAAGGCGGACTTCCTCCTGTTGACAAAGAATATTATGTAATGCAGGGCGATTTTTATACTCAAGGGGAATATGGAGCCAAAGGTCTTCAGCCGTTTGACATGAACAAAGCCGTTAAAGAAACACCCGATTATGTTGTTTTTAATGGAAAAGTAGGTTCTCTAACAAATGGCGGAGAATTAACAGCAAAAGTGGGTGAAACAGTTCGTTTGTATGTTGGAAACGGTGGACCGAATTTAGTTTCTTCTTTCCACGTAATTGGAGAAATATTTGACAATGTACACGTTGAAGGCGGAAGTACAGTTAACAAAAACGTGCAAACGACTCTGATTCCTGCCGGAGGTGCTGCAATTGTAGATTTTAAAGTAGAAACTCCTGGAACTTTTATTTTGGTAGATCACTCTATTTTTAGAGCATTTAATAAAGGCGCTTTAGGAATGTTGAAAGTGGAAGGAAAGGAGAACAAAAACATCTATTCTGGAACTATTCAAGAAGGCATTTATCTGCCTGAAGGTGGAACGATTCAGAAAATGCCGGGTGGATCAACTGCAAAAACAGCAATCCCAAAACGAACTATTGCCGAGAAAATCAATATTGGTAAAGAAATTTTTGGAACAACTTGTTTCGCCTGTCATCAATCTGAAGGACAAGGAATTCCAAGTACTTTTCCTCCTTTGGCAAAATCAGATTATTTAAATGCCGATTCTAAACGTGCGATCAAAACAATCCTGCATGGTTTAACCGGAGAAGTAACGGTTAACGGTAAAAAATACAACAACGTTATGCCTGCTCAGAACTTATCTGATGACGAAATCGCAAATGTACTGACCTACATTTATAATAGCTGGGGAAATAATAAAACTGAAGTTACGCCAGAAATGGTGAAGGCATTAAGATAAACAGCAAACAAGCAGCATGAAAAAATACATTTTCATACTAACTCTCTTTTTCTCTGTGTTTAGTGTCATGAAGGCGCAGGAAAAAGGAATGGCTTTCATTAAAGAGGGATCTTTTGTCCCTCTTTATGGAGCTGTTTCTAAAAACCCTGTAGTTGTCAAGTCCTTTTACATAGACATTTATCCAGTTACCAATAGTGAGTTTTTAGAGTTTGTCAAAAAAAATCCTTCCTATCAAAAATCAAAAATTAAAGGAATTTTCGCTGATAAAAGTTATTTGTCTTATTGGGCAACCGATTTTGATTTTGGAAATGTAAAACCAAATTCGCCAGTTACAGGCATTTCTTGGTTTGCTGCTAAAAAATACTGCGAATGCGAAGGCAAACGATTAGCCACAATGGACGAATGGGAATATGTAGCAATGGCGGACACCAAAAAAATAGATGCCAGAACCAAAAAAGAATTCAACGAATATATTTTATCTTGGTATGAAAAATCGAGAACGTATGAGAATGAGATTGGTAAAACGTTCAAGAATTATTGGGGCGTTTATGATATGCACGGTTTAGTCTGGGAATGGACATCTGATTTCAACAGTATTTTTTTATCAGGAGAATCGAGAAAAGATAAAAGCAATGACAAAAACCTCTTCTGCGGAGGCGCCTCAGTTAATGCATCCGATTTAATGGATTACGCCGCTTTTATGCGTTACGCATTCAGAGGAAGTTTGAAAGCACAATATTCCACAAGAAATCTTGGCTTTAGATGCGCCAGCACAACAAAACCAAAAATCTAATTTAAATTAGTTTGAAATGAAAAAAATAACAATTGTTTTTCTCGCTCTTGTCTTATCTCTTTACAGCTGTAAAAAGGCCGACATAAAAGCAGAAAGCAAATCAGAAACAAAAAAAGAAATCAGTGATTTATCAATTTATAATCTGCCTTCAAAATGGACAACTCAGGATGGAAAAGATATTGAGTTAAAATCCCTTAGACGAAATGTTTTGGTCATGGTCATGATTTACACGAGTTGCAAAGCTGCCTGTCCTAGATTAGTTGCAGACATGCGCGATATTGAATCAAAATTGGACAAAAAATACAAACAAAAAGTAAAACTTATTCTAGTCAGCATCGATCCAAACACCGATACACCTGAAAGATTAAAATCGTTTGCAATTGAAAATAAAATGAATCAGGATCCTTGGATTTTTCTTCGTTCAACAGAAGAAAACACACGAGAGTTTGCAGCGGTTTTGGCTGTTAATTATAAAAAAATATCTCCAATTGATTTTTCGCATTCGAATATTATCAGTGTTTTTAATCCAGAAGGAGAATTGGTTTTTCAGCAGGAAGGTTTAGGCGTAAACAATGAAAAAACTATTGAAGTAATAAATCAGGAAGCAAAAAAAATATAGCTTTTTTTGTAAACACATAGAAACATAGATTTTTTAGAAAGTAGAATAAGATAATTTTAAAAAATCTAGATTTTAACACATAGCTGTGTGCATTAATGAACCGTCTTTTTTTAAGTACACCAAAACTATGTTTCTATGTGTAAAAAAAACAGCAAATAATAGGTTGATTAGTAAGAAACAAGAGTTTGATTTTGGCAGAAATTGGCTCTTGTTTTTTATTTATAATTTACTGTTAGCTTCGGAGAAGCGATATATTTATAGATAATATTACATTGCCCATTTAGTTTAAAAGCTCCAGCGGAGCGATATATTTCTGGTTTAATTTGGCCCAAAAACATGTCACCCCGCTGGGGCTTTTATCTTGATTTATAATTAAAAAGCTATAAATATTTCGTCCCGCTGGGACTATTTACTAAGCCACTATAAATTTCGCTTAGTTATTGAACTCATCATTAAAACTAATCCCAAAACCAGAAATAAACTGAAGATCAAAATACTTTGGTAATAAAATGTAATTGTTCCTTCTCCAAAAAAGAAAAACCAGCCTTGCAAAAAAAGCAAAAATTCAGTTGAAATATATCCGAAAATAAAACACTTTACTCCTATTTTTAATATTGAAGAATTGGCAGAAAGCATTTTATGCTGCAATAAAATTCCAAACAAAAATCCAGTAATAATTCCTAAAGTCGTTAAATGAATAAAACCAATTACAAAATTTCGAATTTGATGTGAAACTTCCGCCAAATTTGGAAAAATAGTAAGCAATTGAATTCCAACTTTCAAAAACAGAGAACATAAAGCTAAACCGTAAACTAGTTTTGTGGTTTCATCTAAAGTACTTTTAAAATGACTTATTTGAGGTTTTAGCATTTTATAAAAATAAATAAAAGCGCCTAATTGAATCAAAACGCCTAAAGCATTGATATAGTTCAAAACATTATTTTCGATAAACCAACGGACTGGAAAAGCAACTGTTAATACTGTGGAAACAATCATTAGAACATAAAACTTCTTAAATTTTACCTCATCAATTTTATCTTGAAATTGTTTTAAAAACAAAGCTAAAATTGCCATTATAAACCAGCCATTAAATTGAAAATGCAGGAAAAACTGAATCGCAATCTGATAAAAAGCACTTTGTTTTCCTAGTGTACTTACAGCTGGACCCAAACACCAAACGCCGAAAGTAGACAAAATCATAAATAAAATGGAAGTCAATAAAAGTTTTTGTGACGAAGATTTATCTCTGAAACAATCTTTCCAAACCAAACGGCAAAAAACATAACTCAATAAAATATGCATCGTTGAAAATACAATCGAAAACAAAGCATATCCCTGAATTGGAAAAGCAATCATCATTCCGATAACTGAAAACTCCGTTAGCCAGAACAAACGATTGTAAATTGGTTTCTGACTTTTTTCTTTCGGAATAAAAAAATGAACAACCAAAACATACACGATCAAATAAACCCAGCCCAACATGGCAACATGTGAATGCGCATGAAGCAGAAAACTGTAGTTCAGAAAATCTAAAGGAAACAGATACATAAAACGCATTAATAATCCGAAAACACAGGCAATCAGAAAATTAAAAAAACAACAGAGTATCCAGGTTTTTTGAGAATTCATATTGTAAATTTTTAAACCTATAAAAAATTATTAAACCATATAAGTAATATAAGAAATTATAAGTTTGGCTAAAATGAACTTATATTACTTATATGGTTTAAAACATTTCCTTAAATAAAAAACACCGATAATTATCATTTTTCAGATAGGTTATCGGTGCTTTTCGAATTAATAAAATTAACCTTTATTCTACTTCAACAAAGTCTTTTTCTAAAACAACCGCTTTTGGAAATAAGATATTATTTTCCAAATGAATGTGTTTGTGCAAATCTGCTTCGAATTCCTTCAACATCGCAAAAGTCACTCTGTAAGTTGTACAAGCATCTGCTGGTGGCGTGTAATTATTGGTCAATTCGGCAATTGCTCTAAAACGTTCGCCTTCATTATCGTGTTCGTGCATCATCATTGCAATTGGATTTGAAACGGTTCCAAAAGATGGCTGATGCAAAATTCCGTCCGATTCTTTGGTTTTTACCATTCGTTTTACAAAAGGAAACAATATCAATTCTTCTTTTTTCATATGCTGTGACAATTCGCCTGCACAACCAATAAACAATTCATTAATCTTGAATAATTCAGGATGATTTGCTCCATGAACTTTACACAGTTTGTCTAAAAACGGAAGCAAAACGTTTGTTTTTTCTTCCACATAACGATGATGCGTTTTCTCGATATAATCTGCCAATAAATCTAAAGGCCAGGAATTAAAATCGATACTTCCGTTGTTTTCTGATTGTGACACTTGTAACACGTTTTCTAATAAAGCATCTGCATCAATGTTTTGTTTTTCACAAACTTCCGTAACGGTTAGGTTTCCTTTACAGCAAAAATCTATTCTGTACTTAGAGAAAACTGCAGCCGTTCTAAAATCATCCGCTACGAACGATCCTATTGTTTTATTTTTTAAATTTTCCATGATTCTTATTTTTAAATGTGTTTTTATTTTTTGTTTTTTAATGTCAGATCAAATACAAACCAAGCCATTGTAATAAATCCGATTCCAAAGATTGAGTCTCCAATAGCACGAAGCCATTTCAGCGTAATCATTGCTGGTTGCTGCATTAATTCTGAAGAACGTGCGTACCACATTCCGTGACTAATACTTTCAATTGCCTGCCAAACACCAATTGGAAGTAAACTCAAAATTGCCATCAGGAATAAACCAATATTTAATGACCAGAAAGTGATTTTAAGCAATTTGTTATTCCATTTTACGTTTCGGTATAAACTTCTTAATACAAATAACACCAATCCAATTCCAAGCATTCCGTACACTCCAAATAAAGCTGTATGTCCGTGTAAAGGCGTTGTGTTTAAGCCTTGCACATAATACAATGCAATTGGTGGATTAATGATGAATCCAAAGATTCCCGCTCCGAGGAAATTCCAAAAGGCTACAGAAATCATAAAATAAATTGGCCATTTGTAATCGGCAATCCATTGTGTTGATTTTGAGATTTTATAGTTTTGATACGCTTCAAATCCGATTAAAGTTAAAGGCACAACTTCTAAAGCACTGAATGTTGCTCCCAAAGCCATAATTGCCGTTGGTGTTCCTGAGAAATACAAATGATGGAATGTTCCTAAAATTCCTCCCGACATGAAAATAATTGTCGCAAAAAGCACATTTAAGGTCGCAGTTTTCGTTTTTAATAATCCTAAACGAACGAATAAGAATGCAATTACAACCGTTGCAAATACTTCAAAGAAACCTTCCACCCAAAGATGCACAACCCACCATCTCCAATATTCTGCAATTGCTAAATTGGTTTGCCTTCCCCACATTAATCCCGCTCCGTAGAACATCGCAATTGCAGTACAAGAAACTAAAAACAAAATGATTAAGTTTTTCTCTTCTGTTTTTTTCTTCAAAACCGGAAGTAACGGACGAATCATTAAAGCCAGCCATAAAAACAATCCAACTAAAAGGAAAATCTGCCAGAAACGACCTAAATCAACATATTCGTAACCTTGATGTCCGAACCAGAAATTTTGAACTAAATTCAGTTTTTGCATTACACCAAACCATTGTCCAGCCATTGAACCTAAAACAATAATTAGTAAAGCGACAAATAAGAAGTTGATTCCAAAACACTGAAATTTAGGATCTTTACCCGAAACCGCCGGAGCAATATACAATCCCGTTGCCAGCCAAGCCGTTGCAATCCAGAAAATGGCCAATTGCGTATGCCAGGTACGTGTTACGGCATATGGCAGAATTTGATCAATTGGAATTCCGTACAAACCATTTCCTTCAACACCGTAATGTGCTGTAATGATTCCGAAAACCATTTGTAAAACCATCAATAAACTGACAATCCAAAAGTATTTGACAACCAAGCCCATTGATTTTGTTTTTCCCTGCTTGATAATCGGATCTTCTTTTGGAAGCGGAAATTCTTCTTCCTCTCCCGATTTGGCGTGATAGAAAACTAAAATTCCAACACTCAAAATCAATAAAATAATACTTACTCCAGACCAAGCTAAAAGTTCGGTTGTGGCAGTATTTCCAACCAATTCATCTGACGGCCAGTTGTGTGTATACGAAATATCTCCATCAGGACGATTGGTAACTGTTGCCCAAGTTGCCCAAAAGAAAAAGGCATTCATTTTATGCATTCTCTCAGGATCTTTAATCGAGTTTTTCGGAATGGCATATTCTTCTCTCAACTTATCGAACTTAGGATCATTCGTAAATAGACCTTTATAATATTCGCTTAAACCTTCGATTGCCGCAACCCGATTTTCAGAAATCGTAAGAAATCCTGTATCAGGATTATAACGATTAGTTCTTACATCTTTCTGCAATCTAACCTTCAAAGCCGATTGTTTTTCAGCATCTAATTGCTCATACTTTTTATTAAAATCTTTTTGTGCATAAAGATCCAGTATAAAAACCGCTTCTCTATGCAGCCAATCAGCGGTCCAGTCTGGGGCAACATAGGCGCCGTGTCCCCAGATCGATCCCACTTCCTGGCCTCCTATACTCTGCCAGATATTTTGTCCGTCTTTAATTTCGCTTTCGCTAAAAATAACTTTTCCAGAATCTGAAACTATTTCCTTAGGAACCGGAGGCGCCTGCTGATAAATTTCATATCCATAATAGCCCAGCACTGCAAATGAGACACTCATTACCAATGCAAAAACAATCCATAATTTTTTTTCTCTTTTCATCTTTTTTTAATTCAATAAAAGACAATTTTATCTTTTATTAGTGTTTAAAAAAACTCCAAACCTATTCCAGTATTTGGAGTCTTTGTTATTTACTCAACAATTAGTACACCTTTCATCATGGCTACGTGACCAGGAAAAGAGCAGATAAATGGATAAGAACCTTTTTTATCAATTGTAAATTCGATTGTATCTTCTTCGCCGCCACCTAACAATTTAGTGTGAGCAATTACAGAAGCTTTTTCAGATTCCGGAATATAATCAGTTGCTTTTGCGTCATTTGCTTTTAGTGCAAAAGCAGCTTGGTCTGTTCCTTCTTGTAAAATCACTAAATTATGTCCCATTGCTTCTTTTGGAATTTTCCCAACATGTTTCAAAGTCAATTTGATTGGTTTTCCGGCAACCGCTTTTAATTCATTGGTATTAAACTGCATTTGGTCATTTCCTTCAATAACTAATACATTTTCTTCAGTTGACGTTACTGGAGCTGCTTCTCCTTCTGTAGACGGTTCAGTTGTTTCTGTTTGATCAGCCGGAGCCGTTTCTTTTTTACCACAAGAAGTAACTGCTAAAAATCCCATTAAGATTAGTACTGAAATTTTGGTTTTTGTATTCATTTTTAAGATAATTTATTAAATGTTAATCGTTTGTATTAAATGTTTTAAGAAAGAAATCCCCAGATTTTACATCCGAAGCCAATTGCTCCAAAGTTGTTTTAGTGAGCATTTCTAAAAGCAGGCCTCTTATTTTTTTAAATTCATGATGTACGGGACAAGGATGTTCCTCGGAGCATTCTTTTAGTCCAATACCACAGCCGCTATAAATTTTATTACCATCGATGGCATCAACAATCTGGATTAATTTTATTGATTTTACTGCTTCATTTGAAACCTCAAAACCACCTCCTACTCCTTTTGCCGAATGTATGATTCCATTTTTGGTTAAAATCTGCATGATTTTAGCCGTAAAGGGTTCTGGCGAATCAATTTCTTTTGCCACATCTTTTATTCCAACCCTAATTCCTTTAGAAGATTTGGTTGCAATAAAAATAGAAGCTCTAATCCCGTACTCACACGCTTTTGAAAACATACATCTTTAATTAATTCTCTACAAAGATAGAGTGATTTTACATAAAAGACAAATTTATCTTTAATTAATTTTAAGCAGCCGAATATTATTTATAATGAAACTAATTAGTGTTACAAAAAGTACTAATTCATCATTCGATTCTTATAAAAACCAATTTTAATTTTAACTTTGAGTATACTTAATTTCTAATATTGAAATAATGCCGTTAAGCAATTCAAAAGATTTAAAACTGGCTGTTCTGATTGATGCAGACAATGTGCCTTACAGCAATGTAAAAGGCATGATGGAAGAAATTGCAAAGTTTGGTACACCAACAACGAAAAGGATTTATGCCGACTGGACAAAACCGAATGCCAACGGATGGAAAGGCGTTCTGCTGGAACATGCCATTACGCCTATTCAACAGTATAGCTACACCGTTGGAAAAAATTCCTCGGATTCTGCTTTGATTATTGATGCAATGGATTTGCTGTATTCGGGAAAATTAGATGGTTTCTGTATTGTTTCCAGCGACAGCGATTTTACTCGTCTTGCTATTAGACTTCGCGAATCGGGAATGAAAGTAATTGGAATTGGAGAAAAGAAAACTCCAAATTCGTTTATTGTAGCCTGTGACCGATTTATTTATATTGAGGTTTTGGACGGAGCAACTCAAAAGAAAAAACCAAAAGTTGCTGCTGCTGATACCAAAAAACCTGTTGAAAAACCTGCTGAAAAAGCACTTCATAAAGTCGACAAACAAACTATTGAACTAATTGAAGCCACAATCGAAGATATAGAAGACGATGATGGCTGGGCTTTCTTAGGAGATGTTGGAAATTTGATCGTAAAGAAAAAACCGGAGTTTGACCCCCGAAATTATGGTTATTCCAAACTGACACCTATGTTAAAATCTTTGACTGATATCCTAGAGATTGATGAAAGAGAATCAGACAAAAAAGGAATCAAACACGTTTATGTACGTTTAAGATTCAACTAATTATCGCATTTATTACCTATTTAATTTTTTAAAAACATGAGAAAGAAATTCTTTATTTACGGATTCTTATTGTTTCTAATTGTTCTTGCAATTTACTATTACACAGGACGAGGTTATTTACTCGTATTTATTATTCCACTTTTGCTAATTGTAGGCGCTTACAATGCCTCTCAGGAAAAACATGCTATTTTAAGAAACTTCCCCGTTCTGGGTTATTTCAGATATTTGTTTGAAATGATTGCACCGGAAATTCAGCAATACTTTATTGAAAGATCTACAGATGGAAAACCCTTTTCTAGAAATCAGCGTTCCTTGGTTTACCAAAGAGCTAAAAATATTGATTCGACCACGCCTTTCGGAACACAATTAAACTTAAATACCGAAAACTACGAAGGAATAAAACATTCTATTTTCCCTGCAAAAGTCAATGAAGAATTACCTCGTGTTTTAGTTGGAGGAAAAGATTGCAAACAACCTTATTCAGCTTCTTTATTTAATGTTTCGGCAATGAGTTTTGGTTCGTTAAGCGAACATGCTGTTCGTGCTATCAATATTGGAGCTAAAAAAGGAAACTTTTACCAAAATACAGGAGAAGGAGGTTTAACCGAATTTCATCTTGCCGGCGGAGGCGATATAACTTGGCAGATTGGTACAGGATATTTTGGATGCCGTGATGCAGAAGGAAATTTCAGCCCGGAAAATTTTGCTGAAAAAGCGAATCTTCCAAATGTAAAAATGATCGAAATTAAGCTTTCACAGGGTGCTAAACCAGGTCATGGAGGTGTTTTACCTGCGGCTAAAAACACAGAACAGATTGCAAAAATCAGAGGTGTTGTACCACACACTATGATTCTTTCTCCTCCTGGACATCATGCTTTTTCTGATGCTAAAGGATTAATTCATTTCATTAAACAATTACGTGATTTATCGAACGGAAAACCAATTGGTTTTAAGCTTTGTATTGGAAATACAGCCGAATTTGAAAACATCTGCCAGGAAATGATTAATGAAGATATCTATCCGGATTTCATAACAGTTGACGGGGCTGAAGGCGGAACTGGCGCCGCTCCTTTAGAATTTGCTGATGGTGTTGGAATGCCTTTTGAACCAGCTTTAATCTTTGTCAATCAAACTTTGGTTCGTTTAGGAATACGTGATAAAATGCGTATTATTGGAAGCGGAAAAATTATCTCCGGTTATTCTATTTTACATGCTGTAGCTCTTGGCGCAGATATGTGCAACAGTGCGAGAGGTTTTATGTTTTCTTTAGGCTGTATTCAAGCCCTTCGTTGTCATAACAATGAATGTCCAACTGGAGTTGCAACACAAAATAAAATGCTGATGAAAGGTTTGGTTGTAACCGATAAGTCAGAACGTGTTTATCATTTTCATAAAAACACATTGCATTCAGCCAATGAACTTTTGGCAGCGGCAGGTAAAAGTAGTTTTGCAGATGTAGATATTAATATTTTTATGCGTGGCGATGAATTTGCTAATTTATCGGACATGTATTTCCCTGATAACCTTAAAAACGTTACGCAATTCTCCTAAAAACAAAAAAGCCTCTTCAGCAAACTGAAGAGGCTTTTTAACTTCTATTTCTAATTACAATTTTGCTGTCTCTTTATTGGGCTCTGCAGTTCCTTCTAAAACTGCTAATTCTTCTTTGTTTACTAACTGTTGTGCTAAAATAGCATTGTTGTACGCTAAAAAGTAAACATCAAAAGAAACTCCTTCATTAATTAAATCAGCTGAAATTTGATCATTCTTAATCATTTCTTTTAACAAATCTGGAAATGATTCTTTGTAGGCTGCTCTATTTTCATCTGTTTCTTCCAGGTTTGTTTCAATTCTAATTTCGATTTTGTTGTCATTTAGAAAAGCTTTTGCTGCTGTGCTTGTAATTCCGTGACCTTTTATCGAAGAAGAATTATTGTAGGTACTTACATGTTCCTGGATTTTCTGTTTAGTGTTTTTACAGCTGATTAAAAATAATGCGAAGGTTAGCACGAATGCGATTTGGGTAATTTTTTTCATAAATTATTGGTTTTATAGTTATTTTTTAACTCAAACATAATTAAATTATAACATAAAAACAACATTTAATCGACAAAAACCAACTCTTAATCGTTTGACAACAAATCATTTATACCCATAAAAAATATAAAATTGTAAGAATAAAAACACTCCTTACACACTAACCACTAAACCTCAAATACAAAAAAGTCTCTTTAAATCAAGTTTAAAGAGACTTCTAATATGTAAGAATTAAACGAACTGAAAATGAGTTTTATTTTAAAAAATCTTTTAAAGATTCTCCTTTTAAAATTTCTTTATCTAAAACCGTATTATCATCTGCCAGAAAATAAACATCAAACTGAACACCTTCCTCAATTAATTGTCTCGGAATCTGATCTTTATCAATCATCAATTTTATCAATTTTGGAAAAGAAATTACAGCAGCCGACTTATTGGCTTCATTTTGCTCTAAATTGGTTTCAAATCGCAGTTCGATTTTATCATCATTTATATAACCTCTAGCAGTTGTAAGCGTTACATCATCTGCCCTAAAACTTGGAGCGATTGTTTTATTATAAGTTACAACATATTCCTGGAGTTTTTGTTTGGTGTTTTTACAGCTTACAATTGACATTACAAGAATAATTGTAATCAAAATTTGTTTTATTTTATTCATTCTTTTTATTTGCTTTTTTGGTTCTGAAACATTTTAAATTCTATTTTTTTTGCTTTAAATTTTCTGCTAAAAATTCAAAAGCTTTTATTTTTAACTCTTTACCTGACAATTTATTACTCTCAAACTCAAAAAAAGTTAAAGATTCTTCTTTCTTATTGTGAAAATAAAAAACATAACCTCTAAACTGTTTATTCTTTTCAGACATTTTATATGAAATACCTTCGTCATTAATTACAATATCTTCTTGTCTGTAATTTTTTAAATCATTTTTGGTTTTCAAACTTTTAAAATTTCTTTCAACATTACCTTGAGCTTTAAAAGTATAAATAAAAACATTTAAATCTTCAACTGATTTAAATGCAGCACGCAAAGAATCATTGTAACTCTCTTTACTATAATAATCCTTAGGAATTTTTAATTGAGTATTAAAATCAATAAAAAGTATAGAATCATTTTTTACTTTATTCAGCCCGTAATTTCTCTTATCTACAAAGGACATTTTATCTAAGCTATTATAATCTAGATATAAAATAGTATTTGATATTGTATCTCGTGCCTTTTTTATATCTACTAGATGTTGTTGTGTTCTTCTTTCAGCTTCCTCAAGTGTCATTACATATGGACTAATATCTAAAAAAGGCTTCTTTATATCATTTTTATGAGAGTGATAATTAACAAATCTAATTATTCCGAAAGTAACCCTAAGAACAGCTAACGTAATTATAATAAAACTGAGAGCAAAACTAAGAACTCGCCTTTTTTTCATATTTTTTTATTTTCTCAAGTCTCAAAAGTGCTTCAAGATAATAATAATCTGCGTAATTTATAGAACAATCGATCTCACTATTTGCAGGTTTATGTCCCGTTGAATGTAATAAAAATGCAGAATTAACATCATGACTCTGATAATGATCAGAAAGTGAAACAATCATTTTTTTGGCTTTTGTCAAATATTCAGCCTTTAAATCCTTGTCTTTTGTGTATGAACTTAATTCTAAAAGTGCAGACGAAACAATGGCCGCCGCCGAAGCATCACGAGGTTCGTTAGGAATATTGGGCGCATTAAAATCCCAATACGGAACTAAATCTTCTGTAATCAATTTGTCTAAATAAACACGTGCTAATTTATGGGCAAAATCTAAAAACTTAACGTCTTTTGTTTCTCTGTACGTCATTGTAAAACCGTAAATCGCCCAAGCCTGACCACGCGCCCACATACTGTCATCATTATATCCCTGAGCTGTTCTTCCTTTTATTTTTTTACCGGTTTCGTAATCATAAATTATGACATGGTATGAAGTATTATCTGGTCTAAAATGATTTGCCATTGTAGTTTCGGCATGTTTTACAGCGATATCATATAAATTTTTATTTCCACCATTTTTTGAAGCCCAAAACAAAAGCTCCAAATTCATCATATTATCAATAATCGTATTATGGCCGCCCATTTTATTGTGAGGCCAGGACTGAATTGTTCCTACTTTTGGATTAAAAAGCGTTGCCAAAGTGTCGGCAGTTTTGAGAATAATTTCTTTATATTCCGGATTTTTGGTTAATCGATATCCATTTCCAAAACTGTTAAAAACCTGAAAACCTAAATCATGATCGCCTGCTTTGCTAACAGATAAAGGCGTTAAAAAACGACTGAATTTATCTGCTTCTTTTTCCCATTTTTTATCTTTGGTTGCCTCATATAAAAACCATAATTCTCCAGGCCAGAATCCACTTGTCCAGTCTTTATAGCCTACAAATTTCCATTCTTTGCTTCCATTTGGTACTGTTCGCGGAGAAGTTCCGTCATTTGGAATTACCTGTAATGTTTTAGAAGCTTGCACTGCGCAATATTCCAGCTGTTTTTTAATATTAAACGAATTGTTTTTTTGAGAATAACCTTGATTTCCTAAAAGAAACAAAGCAGTAATCAGGGTAAAAAATTTAGTATTCATTTGGTCGATAGTTTGTTTAATCGATAAATTTAGGAAATAAAGTGAATCAGTTGGGGTTTTGTATTTTTAGATGCCTAAAAGTGGATTATTGATGTACTATTTTGAAACATAAGATTTAGTTTGTCATTCCTCGTTCCTCGGAATGGCAAACTAGACTTAATTTCTTTTAGAATTTTAATATAAATTTGCTTTTAACTAAACCCTCTCTAAACTTGAAAAACCCAAGAATCTATTACACCTTAATTTTTCTCTCCATTATTTTTCTTGGAATCCTCTCCAGAAAAATTTCTTTTATACCATTATGGATTGGAGATTTTCTGTATGCTGTAATGATTTATTTTTTAGTTAGAATATTTCTTCCATTTAAAAATGCTATCTCAATTGCATGTCTTTCTCTATTGATTTGTTACGGAATTGAGTTTTTACAATTATATCAAGGCGAATGGATGATCGAACTTAGAAAAACACTTTTTGGAAGATATGTTTTAGGTCAGGGATTTTTATGGGAAGATATTATTGCATATACTTTTGGAATCCTTATAGCTTTTATTGCAGAAAAATTTACTTTGAATTTTCTCAATCGAAAGTCTGTGTAATTTTATCAATGTTTAAGCTGTTGGCCATTGCCATAAAAATTTGATAGTAGGTTCCTTTATTGTCATACAATTCGTCATGAGTTCCTTTTTCGACACATCTTCCTTTTTCTAAAACAATAATATTTGACGCATCAATTATTTGAGAAATACTATGCGAAATGATAATAACGGTTCTGTCTTTTTTAATTGCATCCAGAGATTTTTTAATTTGTTCGGTTGCAATAGCATCTAAACTTGCAGTTGGCTCATCCAGAAAAATAATTGGCGGATTTTTAAGAAAAAGCCTTGCAATTGCAATTCGCTGTTGCTGTCCTCCTGAAAGTAAATGTGCATCAGAATCATATCCTTTTGGCAATTGTATTACTTGTTCATGAATATAGGCCTGTTTTGCAGCCTCCACAACTTCTTCCTGTGAAGCTTCAGGATTTCCGTATAAAATATTCTCCGCGACGGTTCCTTTAAAAATATGGTTTTTCTGAAGTACCAAACCGATGTTTTTTCTAAGGAAATCGGTATCGTAATCTATTAAATCAACTCCGTCTAAAAAGATTTGTCCTGATGATGGGAGATAAAATTTATCTAACAAATTAATAATAGTACTTTTTCCTGCACCGCTTAATCCGACCAAAGCAGATGTTTCATTCGGTTTAACCGTAAAATTGATATCGTATAATGCCTGAGTTCCGTTTGGATATACAAAATCTACATTTTTTACTTCTATTAATCCAACAATTTTTTCCGGAATATAATTACCGCTGGTTTCCGTTTCGTGCTCTGCTTCTAAAATATCAAAAAATCCTTCCGAATAAATTAAAGCATCATTTACTTCATCATAAATACGATGCAGCTGTCTAATTGGCGACGAAACATTATTAAACAGCATTATATGAAACATAATGGCGCCAATTGTCATTTGATTATTCAAAACGAAATAAGCGGTCAGAATTATTATAATCACAACTCCAATCTGTTCTACAAAACTTTTAATACTTTCAAAAATAAAACTGGTTTTACGAGTCGCCAACTGATTTTCGGTCATTTCATACTGAATCTTTTCATGACGATCTGCTTCTGTAGATTCACGGACAAAAGATTTAATAACTGTTATCGATTCAATTAAACTGATTATTCCGTTGTTTTTAGTTTCGCGGTAATTACGCATTCTTCGTCGGAATCCGCTTAATCTCGTTGCCTGCAACTGACTGATGTAAAAATAAATCGGAACAATACACAAACTTACCAGACCCACATAAACATTGGCATAAAACATAATTACCAAGGCCACGAAAGCATTGGCAAATAAGGGTAGTATATCAATAAAAAAGTTTTGTACTAATCGAGTTAAACTACTAATTCCTGCATCAATTCTAGTCTGAAGTTTTCCACTTTCATTTTCGTCAGAAGTGTAAAATTCCATTCTGTAGCTTAGAATTTTTTCGACTATGGTTTGAGAAATATCACGGGTAATAAAAATTCGGAGTTTTTCTCCATAGAATTTCTGACCAAATTGCACGACTGAATTAACCAATTCTTTAGTTAACAACACAATACTTATAATTCCCAAAAGATGAAATCCTTTTGACAATGGTTCGTGCGCCACCATCAAATTATTAATGGTATCGACTGTATATTTTAAAATTACAGCATTTACCTGTGCTGCAAAAGATCCTAAAAACGTGAGTAGTAAAGTTGCAATTACCATTTTTCGATACGGCTTTACAAAAGGCAGGATTTTTTTATAAAGTACTGATAATTGCATTTATTTGAATTTTAGGTAACATATCAAATATAAGAATTCTAAATTTGTGTTGAAAATCATTTAAACACTTAATGCTATGAAACTCGTTTTCGCTTCAAATAACAAAAATAAAATCGCAGAAATACAAAGTATGCTTCCGGAAAGCATCAAAATTTTAAGTTTAGAAGATATTAATTGTTTTGAAGATATTCCGGAAACTGCTGATACCATTGAGGGAAATGCTATTTTAAAAGCAGATTATGTAACCAAAAAATATGGTTATGATTGTTTTGCAGATGACACTGGTTTAGAAGTTCAGGCTTTAAACGGCGAACCCGGAGTGTATTCTGCCCGATATGCAGGCGAGCAAAAAAATGCAGATGACAATATGAACAAACTTCTTGAGGCATTAAAAAATGAAGAAAATAGAAAAGCTCAATTTAAAACCGTTATCACTTTAAATCTTAACGGAAAACAATATTTATTTACAGGAATTGCAAAAGGCGAAATAACATTAAGCAAAACGGGGACTAATGGTTTTGGATATGATCCAATTTTTAAACCTGAAAATTTCGACAAAACCTTTGCAGAACTGCCATTGGAGACAAAAAATGCAATAGGTCATCGCGGAAAAGCGGTTCAGCAACTAATTGATTTCCTGAACGCCACAAAATAATTGTTTAAAATACAACATTTTAATACTTAAATTTTACATTTTAAGACGTGTTTTTGGGGCAAATTCGTGATTTCTTGCAAAAAATCATTTTACTCAAATCGTAACTTTTTGATAATCAAATCATAACAAATACATAATTCTTGAAATTGCATTAGTTTATCTGAATAATTAACAGTAATTTTGCACCCTATTTTAAAAACACATATGAATAAATTTGAACAATTAGGATTAAATGAATCGTTACTGAAGGCGATTTTAGATCTAGGATTTGAAAATCCGTCAGAGGTACAGGAAAAGGCGATTCCCCTATTATTGGAAAAAGACACGGATATGGTTGCGTTGGCTCAAACAGGGACAGGGAAAACGGCAGCTTTCGGTTTTCCGCTAATTCAAAAAATTGATGCCGACAACAGAAATACACAAGCATTAGTTTTATCGCCAACACGCGAGTTATGTTTACAGATTACTAACGAACTTAAAAACTACTCTAAATACGAAAAAGGTATTAATGTGGTAGCAGTTTACGGAGGAGCTAGTATAACAGAACAAGCAAGAGAAATAAAGAGAGGAGCACAAATTATTGTGGCAACTCCAGGAAGAATGCAAGACATGATCAACAGAGGTTTAGTTAACATTAAAAACATAGATTACTGTGTTTTGGATGAGGCTGACGAAATGTTAAACATGGGATTCTATGATGATATCGTATCTATTTTATCAGATACTCCAAACGAAAAAAGCACATGGTTGTTTTCTGCAACTATGCCACAAGAGGTTGCGAGAATTGCAAAACAATTCATGAGCGAACCATTAGAAATCACTGTTGGAACAAAAAATTCAGGTTCATCAACAGTTTCTCACGAATTTTATTTAGTTAACGCTCGTGATCGTTATGAAGCTCTAAAACGTTTAGCTGATGCTAACCCGGATATTTTCTCTGTAGTTTTCTGTCGTACAAAAAGAGACACTCAGGCTATTGCTGAGAAGTTAATTGAAGATGGATATAGCGCCGCTGCGTTACATGGAGATTTATCTCAGGCGCAACGTGATGGAGTAATGAAATCGTTCCGTGGAAGACAAATTCAGATGCTTGTTGCTACTGACGTTGCTGCACGTGGTATTGACGTTGATAATGTAACTCACGTTGTAAACTACCAATTACCTGACGAAATCGAAACATACAACCACCGTTCTGGTCGTACCGGTAGAGCTGGAAAATTAGGTACTTCTATTGTAATTGTTACAAAAAGCGAGTTACGTAAAATTTCTTCTATCGAAAGAATTATCAAACAAAAATTCGAAGAAAAATCTATTCCGTCCGGAATTGAAATCTGCGAAATTCAGTTATTACACTTAGCAAACAAGATTAAAGATACTGAGGTTGATCACGAAATTGACAACTACTTACCAGCAATTAACAATGTTCTTGAAGATTTATCTAAAGAAGAATTGATTAAAAAAATGGTTTCAGTAGAATTTAACCGTTTCATCGCTTATTACAAAAAGAACAGAGATATTTCTACTCAGTCTTCAGACAGACGTGAAAGAGGTGATTCTGAGCCAAGAGAATTCAATAATAACGGAGCAGTTCGTTATTTCGTAAATATAGGTTCAAGAGACAACTTCGACTGGATGTCATTAAAAGATTACTTGAAAGAAACATTAGATTTAGGTCGTGATGATATCTTTAAAGTTGACGTAAAAGAAGGATTCTCTTTCTTCAATACTGACCCACAATTCACAGACAAAGTAATGGACGTTTTAAACAACGTACAATTAGAAGGTCGTCGTATCAATGTTGAAATTTCTAAAAATGATGGCGGCGGAAGACGTGACCACAACAACCGTGGCGGAAGACGTGATTCTGGCAGAAGAGAAGGAAACTTTGCTCCAAGACGTGAAGGCGGATTTAGAAGCGACAGAAACTCTTCAAGAGACGGAGGTTCACGCGAAGGCGGATTCAGAAGTGATAGAAATTCATCTGCTCCAAGAAGAGAAGGTGGTTTTAGAAGTTCCGCTCCAAGAAACGAAAATAGTGGTTCTGACAGAGCCCCAAGACGTTCAGAAAACTTTGGCGACAGCTCAAGACCAAGAAGATCAAGGAGAGATTAATCATTCTATTTCTTAAAATACAAAATCCCAAATTCCAAATACAAATGGAACTTGGGATTTTTTTATGGCGGAAATTTTAGTCTTCATAAATGATTTATAATTCGAAACCCCATAACTTAATCTTCCCTATCCCTTTTTATTTAATACAAAAAAGCAATACTGAAGCCTTTGTTAATTTTCTTATAATTAAATTCCAAGACTGCAAGATATTTAATCCCTATTTACTACTTTTAGAGCTTTAAATCAGGATATGAAATATTTCGCAGTTTTCTTTTTTATTCTTATGGCCAATATTGGTTTTGCGCAAGATACGCAGCCAACAGTTCCTCAAAGAGTTTCAGGTTACATTATCAACGACAACAGCAAACAGCCTCTTGTAGGTGTAAACGTTATCAATACCAATAAAGTTCGCGGTGCAAAATCTGACGAAAAAGGGTATTTTGAAATTGACGTTCAGGTTAATGATACACTGCATTTTTCTATTCTTGGTTTTCAATCCCTAAGAATCAGAGTTACAAATGACTGGATCAAAAACAAAGTAACCCGAATTCAGCTTACCGAAAAAGCAATTGCCTTAGAAGAAGTTATCATTGCTCCTTTTACCTTAACAGGATATCTTGAAATCGACTCTAAATTAATTCCAACAAAAGAAAATTATCGTTACAGTATTTCTGGTCTTACTCAAGGTTATGAAGCTGGAGAATATGCTCCAAATGCTTTTGGTAAGGTTTTAGGATCCATCTTTAACCCCGCCGATATGCTCTATAATTTCTTTGGAAAAAATGGTAAAGAGCTGAAGAAGCTGAAGGAAATGAAAAAGGATGATACTGTAAGAACGCTTTTAGAATCGAAATACGATCGTGAAACAGTTGCGGTATTATTAGGCATCAGTAAAGATGAAATTCCCGAAATTATGCACCGCTGTAATTATTCTGATTCTTTCATCCAAACAGCAAACGATCTTCAAATCATGGATGCCATTAGTGCTTGTTATGAGCAATATAAAGTTCTTAAAAGAAATTAAAAAATACAATAAACTAAAAATCCCCAATTTAAAAATTGGGGATTTTTTTATATATAAAACTTAGAATTATTTTACTGGAATATTCTCTAAAATCTCCAATACAAATTTCCAGTATTTCTGAGCCGAAGAAATACTTGCTCTTTCATCTGGAGAATGTGCACCGTGAATAGTTGGTCCAAAAGAAATCATATCCATATCCGGATAATTTGTTCCTAAAATTCCACATTCTAAACCAGCGTGACAAGCTACAACTTTAGGCTGCTCCCCATTTTGTTTTTCGTAAATCTCTTTTAAAACTTCTAAAATTTCAGAATTTACATTTGGTGTCCATCCCGGATAAGAACCTGAAAGCTCTACTTCGCATCCAACCAATTCAAATGCAGAACGTAATGAATTTGCTAAATCAAATTTTGAAGATTCAACAGAAGAACGCGTTAAACATCCCACTAAAATTTCTCCGTCTTTAACAACAACGCGAGCAATATTATTTGAAGTTTCAACCAAATCAGCCATATCAGCGCTCATTTTATACACTCCATTTTGAGCTGCATAAATTGCTCTGATGATCCCTTCCTGAACACCAAGATCCATTACTTTTTCAGGTAAATCACCTTTTACGATTTCAATAGTCAGGTTTGGTTCAGTTGTTTTATATTCTGCTTTGATATCAGAAATAATTTCCTGCATATCATACACATAAGCTTCGTCAAACATTTGAGAAATGATTACTTTGGCAACGCTTTCTCTCGGAATTGCATTTCGAAGACTTCCTCCGTTTATTTCAACAACCTGTAAACCAAAGTTTTCAAATCCATCAAACAATAAACGGTTCATAATTTTGTTGGCGTTTCCTAAACCTTTATGAATATCCATTCCTGAATGTCCTCCGTTTAAGCCTTTGACTGTGATTGTATATCCAACAGAACCTTCCGGAACTTCTTCCTCATGATATGTTCTTGTAGCTGTTACATCTATTCCTCCTGCACATCCAATATCAATTTCATCGTCTTCTTCAGTATCTAAATTCAATAAAATCTGACCTTGAAGAATTCCTCCTTTAAGATTTAAAGCTCCTGTCATTCCAGTTTCTTCATCAATTGTAAACAAAGCTTCAATCGCCGGATGCGGAATAGCTGTGCTTTCTAAAATCGCCATAATAGTAGCCACTCCTAACCCATTATCTGCACCAAGCGTTGTCCCGCGGGCACGAACCCAGTCACCGTCTACATACATGTCAATTCCCTGTGTATCGAAATCAAAAACAGTATCTGCATTTTTTTGATGCACCATATCCAAATGCCCTTGCATTACGATAGGCTTACGGTTTTCCATTCCCGGAGTCGCCGGTTTTCTTATAATTACATTTCTGATTTCATCTTCGAAAGTTTCCAGACCTAAACTGTTTCCAAAGTTTTTCATAAACTCGATTACACGTTCTTCTTTTTTAGACGGACGCGGAACTTCATTTAAATCTGCAAATTTATTCCAA
Source organism: Flavobacterium notoginsengisoli (assembly GCF_042686225.1). Classification (NCBI taxonomy): domain Bacteria; kingdom Pseudomonadati; phylum Bacteroidota; class Flavobacteriia; order Flavobacteriales; family Flavobacteriaceae; genus Flavobacterium; species Flavobacterium notoginsengisoli. The sequence goes on along the minus strand of NZ_JBHUOT010000001.1, from coordinate 599,616 downwards.
AGTGCTTTTGGTTCCAGATTTCTTATTTCCTGACTCATTATATTTTGTTTGATGTTTAACAATTAAGAGCCTCAAAGTTACAAAGTTTAATTGCTTTTTTTGCCACGAATTATACGAATTAGCACAAATTATAATGGCTCTATAACGGATTAAATTTACAATTACTGAAAATTCGTGCAATTCGTTGCAAACATTTTTTAATCAGTCAAAATTGTAATTATATTTACGCAAATAAAATTTATACAGTGAAATCAAAATACATTCTCCCTCTATTTCTTTTAGTTCAAATTATCTTTTTAAGAATCCTTAGATACTTCCCGGATTACGTTGAAGGTTTTTACAGCAATAACATCTTTATTAGAATTTCCCACTTCTCAAGAGTAGCTTTGGGCAAAATTCCTTTTTCTCTTGGCGATTGTATTTATGCACTTCTAATTTTATCTATAATTGGATGGTTTTGGCAGATTAGAAAAACATGGAAAACAGAATGGAAAGATCATATTCTAAAAATCTTAAGTAAGATATCTGTCTTTTATTTTTTCTTTCATCTTCTTTGGGCTTTCAATTATTACCGAAAACCACTTTCTGATAAAATGGAAATCAAAAGAGAGTATTCTGATGCTGATTTTTATGCTTTTACAAAAAGATTAATCGCCAAAACCAACGAAATCCAATTTGCTATCACTAAAAATGATACTGCAAAAATTATTTTCCCTTACTCTCAGGCAGTTTCATTCGATATGATTTTGAATGGTTATGATAATCTAGCAAAAGAATATCCTTATTTTAAATACGAGACATTAAGCGTAAAAAAATCATTATTTAGCACTCCATTATCTTACATGGGATTTGGAGGTTATTTAAATCCGTTTACAAACGAAGCTCAAATTAATGATTTGCTTCCAATGTACAATTTTCCGCAAACCACAGCACACGAAATGGCTCATCAAATCGGTTTTGCCAGCGAAAATGAATGTAATTTTATTAGTGTTCTGGCTTCATTAAAAAATGACAATCTTTATTACAAATATGCTGGCTATAGTTTTACTTTACATTATTGTCTACGAATCTGGAAGTTTAAAAACGAGAAAGTTTTTAATCATTTAAAGAAATCAATTCATACAGGAATTTTAAAAAACTTCAAAGAAAGTCAGGATTTTAGTAAAAAGTATGATAGTTTTCTAGATGATGGTTTTTATTTTCTTTATGACAAATTTTTAAAATCAAACAATCAAAAAGACGGAATGGAAAGCTACAGTAAGTTTTTAGATTTAATGATTAATTATTATAAAACAAGAAAACTTTGATTTAACTGTAACAAAAATGATTTCATAACTACTAATACTTTTATGAGCGAAAATCTAGAACAGTCATTTGTTGCGCAATTGCAGGCAAATCAGAATATAATCCACAAGATTTGTAGATTATATACTGCTGGAGAAGACGCTCATAAAGATTTATTTCAGGAAATTACTATCCAGCTTTGGAAAGCTTATCCAAAATTTAGAGGAGACAGTAAATTTTCGACCTGGACTTATCGCGTTGCTTTAAATACCGCGATTACACTATACCGCAAAACCAAAAGAACTATTTCTACCGTAGATTACGAAAACCATCAGCATTTTGTAAAAGATGTGGATTATAATTACGAAGAAGAAGAACAGATAAAATTGATGTACAAAGCCGTTTACCAACTTAATGACATCGAAAAAGCATTAGTTTTTATGTATTTAGAAGACAAAGATTATCAAGAAATAGCTGAAACCCTGGGAATCAGCGAAGTGAATGCGCGCGTGAAAATGAACAGAATTAAAGGGAAACTTAAAAAAATACTAAATCCTTAAAAATTATTATGAAAGAACTGGATTTATTAAAAAAAGACTGGCAAAAGAACGCAGGTTCTTTTCAACAAATTTCTGAAAATGAAATCTACAAGATGATTCATAGAAAATCATCTTCTATTGTAAAATGGATTTTAATTATCAGTATTTTGGAAATTTCGTTTTGGACTTTTTCGAACATATTTATTAATACCGATGATGTTTTAAGAAAAATAAACCATCCTGAAATTGTAAAGGCTTTAGAGTTCCTAACCTACTTTAATTATGTTGTAGTTTTAATATTTGTTTATATTTTCTATAAAAATTACAAAACTATTTCAACCACAATAGCCACAAAATCTTTAATGAGCGCTATTTTAAAGACCAGAAAAACGGTTCAGTATTATGTTTGGTACAATTTAGGAATGATTGTAGTAACAGCAATTTTAAGCTTCTTTATTGCCTTTGTTTACAATCCGGATATGGAATTTCTTAGAGACAAATTAGCAATGAACGGAAAAGCAATGTTTGTTACAATGGGCATTCTGTTCTTAGTCATTTTAGGTTTCTTCGGATTGTTCTGGTGTTTTTACAGAGTAATTTACGGAACACTTTTAAGAAGATTATATGCGAATTATAAAGAATTGAAGAAGATAGACTTCTAAGATGCTAAGATTCTAAGTTGCTAAGATTCTAAGTTTTTTTAGCTTGATTATACCTGCTTGCAAGCGAGGTTTCGACTTCGCTCAGCCTGACAATTTTAAAACAAATCTAAACTCAGAAATCTAAAATTCCTAATAATCCCATTGTCTCAATTTGTTAAGTTCCTCCTGTACTTTTAGTTCTTCGGCAGGAATAACTTTTAAAAATGACGGATGCTGTTCGATTGCGTATTCTACTTTCTCAACAATTTCATCAATTGTATCATTTTCGTAATCGATCTTAAGTGGCTCTTTTATGATAAAAGACTGAAGGATATTTTTCTTTTTAAGGCGTAATCCTTTTTTATCAAATGATCTTCGGAAACCATCAATTACAATCGGAATTACAATTGGTTTATGCTGTTTGATAATATGAGCCGTCCCTTTACGAACAGGTTTAAATGATTTTGTAGTTCCTTGTGGAAAAGTAATTACCCAGCCATCTTCAAGAGCAATCCTAATGTTTTCAGTGTCATTTGGATTTACTTCACGTTTTTCAGTAACATCAACGCCTTTTGCACGCCAGGTACGTTCTACTGTAATAGCTCCAACATAAGCCAAAATTCGTGGCAATAAACCTGCCTGCATCGTTTCCTTTGCAGCAACATAATAAATATTCATTTTAGGCTGCCACAAGTACCCAATATTCTTAATGGTATCCTGACGTCCGCTTAAACTTGCGTTAAAGACATGAAACATCGCCACAACATCGGCAAAATAAGTCTGATGGTTCGATATAAATAAGACATTAGAGTCCGGGAGAGTTTTTATAATTTCAGATCCTTCAATCTGCAATTCGTTAAAACCTCTATATCTTCTATGCGTCATAGCACCCAAGATTCGGATTAACCATTTCTTGATGAATAATATATGCCCAAAAGGATTTCGTTTAAACAATCCCATAACTAATTGTATCTTATTTTTTGTTAGGTAGCAAACATACAAAAATTATTCTTTTAGCAATAGTTTTAAACATTTTCCCGGATTTAAAGTTATCCAAATGAATATCAAATTGTTAAATAAACATTTCTAGTTCTCTTTTTCAAATGTCTTTTTTAAGACATCTCTCAATTCGCTCAAAATCATTGCTGTTGCTCCCCAGACTACATGATTTTGAATATTAAATGCGGGAACTAAAATATTAGCTCCATAAGAAGTCGATAATCTGGCTTCTATAATAATTTCGTCATTCAGGAAAACTGATAAAGGTAGTTCTATAATTCCTGCAACTTCTCTAATATCAGGATAAAAAGAGAGTTCTTCTCTTGCAATTCCTAAAAAAGGATGTACCAAAAAATTACTCGGCGGGATATACATAGGAGAAAAGTTCTTAATAACCTCTATTTTCTCCCTTTCAATTCCTATTTCTTCATGAGTTTCTCTAAGAGCTGTATTTTCAAAATTAAAATCGTCTTTCTCAAACTTCCCTCCCGGAAAGGCAATTTGTGCAGAATGCACTCCTTCGTATGTATTTCGCACAATCAAAATCAGATGTGTTTTTTCCTGTTTTGGATAAAACAACATCATTACTCCTGCCATTCTTGGATTTAATGCATTTACATCAAGATTTTTTAATCCCTCTATACGCTCTTTTGGAGCCATTTTTAAATGCGATTCTACCGCTGGCAGTTCAATTGGAATTATATGAAGAACATATTTCAAAAAATCTTGAAAATTCATAATCAAAGCTTATTTTTGTACTTTCAAATAAAACATAAATATACTCCAGAAAACGCAGTACCGCAAGTTTTCTAAAATTAAAGCCTTAAAAAATGTACAGCAGAGAAGAATCACAAAGAATTAAAAGAGAATTTTGGGTAGCTTTTGCCGAAAAGTATCCAAGAAAATGGGTTCTTTATGATACCAAAATCAAAGACTTTTCTTTTAAGTTTTTTGTTGACAATAAAAAAGCACAGGTTTTAATTGATATTGAACACCGAAGCGACGAAAAACGTAATGCTTATTTTGAAAAACTGGAAGCGCTAAAAAGTATTCTTGAAGAGGAATTTATTAAAGATTTGGTTTTCGAAAAAAACTATACACTGGAAAGTGGTAAAACCATCAGCCGAATTTGGGTTGAAAAAACCGGAGTAGGTTTTAGCAATCGAAACAATTGGGATGCTATTTTTGATTTCTTTAATGAAAACATGCATGCACTTGAAATGTTCTATTTAGAATATGATGAATTTATTAAAGACATAGATTCTTTATAGTCTTTAAGATAAAAAAAACAAAAACCAATAATAGGTTTTTGTTTTTTTAAACAGTAATTATATTATAAACGATAATATGATCATCATAGTTGATATAAAGCTGTTTTCTGAAGTCTTGTTTTTTACGCGTAATAATTGAAAGCTTACATTCTTTTCCGTCATTATCTTTACACATAAAAGAATACACAATATCGGTATCATTTTCTTCACGCTCAATATAATCCAGAATATTGAAAAGTTGAATTTCCTGAGAATATACCACGATTCTATGTTTATTAGTATCTAAAACTACCGAAAGATTGACTAAATCAAGATTGGACCATTCGCCCCATTTCCCTCTTTCATTTTTTTGCAAGACACTAAATCCGGAAGTTTTAAAATGATATGACTGACTCTGAACTTGTTGCAATCCAAAAACTAAAAAAAATAATACAATATAAGCGCGTAGGGAATTCATAAAATATTTCTTGCAGATAATTAAAACTCAAATGTAGCCTTTTCTTCGCACGCAGCTTTAAAATCAGACATCATTTCTTGAACAATTTGTTCTACTGGTAAAATTTCATGAATAAGTCCGGCAATTTGTCCAATTTCCAATTCTCCTTCTTCCAGATCTCCTTCAAACATTCCTTTTTTGGCTCTGGCCCTTCCTAAAAGCTGAACTAAATCTTCTTTTGAGGGACATTTTTCATATAAAGCCTTAACATCATTATAAAATTTATTTTTTACCAATCGAACAGGAGCTAATTCTTTCAATGTCAATTGAGTGCCCCCTTCCTGAGTATTAACTATCGTTTCTTTAAAATTATTGTGTGCAGAAGACTCTAAAGAAGCTGCAAAACGACTTCCAACCTGTACACCATCAGCACCCAGAACCATTACAGCTAACATACCTCTTCCTGTAGCGATTCCTCCTGCAGCTATTAAAGGAATTTTAATTTTTTCTTTCACCATCGGAATTAAAGTCAGCGTGGTGGTTTCTTCGCGTCCGTTATGTCCACCTGCTTCAAAACCTTCTGCTACAACAGCATCAACACCTGCTTCTTGTGCTTTTAAAGCAAAAACACTACTACTTACTACATGCACAACAGTTATCCCTTTTTCTTTTAAGAATGAAGTCCATGTTTTAGGATTTCCGGCCGAAGTAAAAACGATTTTCACCTCTTCTTCCACTACGATATCCATAATTTCTTCAATGTTAGGATATAACATTGGAATATTAACTCCAAAAGGTTTATCGGTTGCTTTTTTGCATTTCTGAATATGTTCTCTTAAAACTTCTGGATACATCGAACCTGCACCAATGAGCCCTAAACCTCCTGCATTACTTACTGCTGAAGCTAATTTATAACCGCTGTTCCAAATCATTCCGCCCTGAATTATTGGATATTTTATATTAAAAAGTTGGGTGATTTTATTCATTAAAAAAATTATTGTTTTAGTATCTTTCCTGTTTTATGCAGATTATCGGCATCAAAACTATAAAAGTAAAGACCGCTTTGTAAGGTCTGCAAAGAAAGAACGGGATTCGAATTATTTATTTTTTCTTCTATTAATTTCTGACCTAAGACCGAATAAATTGTCACAGAAGCAGTATTAGTTTCATTTAAAAAAGAAAAAGTAACTGTATTTTTTACCGGATTAGGATAGACCGAAAAAGCAGCTTCTGCTATAAAATCATCGACACTTAAAGTAGTTCCAAAATTAGGGATTCCATAACCGTAATTATTATCCGGATTTGAATATCTGTCAGCAGAAGCCAGAATCATTTGCCTGATTTCTTTATTTGTTTTCGACGGAAAAGCCTGCCATAAACAAGCAGCCATTCCTGCCATGATTGGACACGAAAAAGAAGTTCCGTTTGCTGTACCAATATTCCCATTCGCATCAGAAACTACAACTAGTGTCCCTTGCGCCATAATATCCGGTTTTATTCTACCATCATAACTTGGACCAATTGAACTAAATCCGGATTGCACTTTAGAAGCTGTGACAGAACCAATTGCTAACACCGAAACAGCATCTGCAGGAGCTCCAATATGTTTTTCTACCTTGGTACCTTCGTTTCCAGCTGACGCCAAAACTAAAATTCCTTTGCTAAATGCTGTTTCTGCTCCACGCGAGATAAAAGTAGTAATGCCGTTCATATCGCTATAAGTATGATTATACCTAACTTCATCACGATAAAGAAAATATCCTAGTGAAGTTGTGATGATATCAACACCCAAAGCATCTGCTTTCTCTGCTGCTTCGACCCAAAGGGATTCTTCCAATGGATTTTCCTGACCATCAATTTCTGTAATAAAAAGGTAATAAGAAGCATTTGGAGCTGTTCCTATCAAAGCATTTTCTTTATAGCCACCCATTGTCGAAAGGACAGAAGTTCCGTGATTGCCTCCTGCATAAAAATTAGCATTTCGTGTAGTATAATCGTAACCTCCTAAAATTTTATTATTGTTTCTAAGATTTTCGAACGGCTGAACTGTATTTACGCCTGAAAAACCATCATCCAAAACTGCGATAATTTTCCCTTCTCCCGTATAATTCTGTTGATGTAAAACCTGACCATTCAGCATTTGAATTTGATTGGCAGAATTGCCATAAGCATAATTCACTGCCGTCTCTAATTTATCTTTAGTTTGATCCGTTGAAGTTTCAGAAAATCTTTTTCTTGTAGTTGTATTTAAAGTTCTATCTGCAAATTCTACTTTCTGCACAAAAGCTAAAGCTTTCAAAGCATTAATATTTGCCTGCGTACCACGAATATGAAGTGCGTTAAGCCATTTAGACTGAGCCATAACTGTTATTCCGGTACTCGCTTTAATCTGGTCAACGTATGAGGTTTCCAAAGGAGCATCGGTAATATCCAAAGCAATATTTTGGTTTGTTCTTCGATCTAAAGCTTTCTGAGAAAGTTCTGTCAACGGATTATTGAAGAACAATTGCGCATTAGGTTTAGCATTAAAGTAAACCCATGCTTCTTCTTGCCCAAATACCGTAAATGAAAGAAGTATTAAAAGAAAAGTAAAGTTATATCTCATAGCATACTTTTATGGAATCTCTTCCAAATAAAGTATAAAGCTAAGAAATTACTCCCGAACCAACTAATTCATTTCCTAAATACCAGGCTACAAATTGTCCTTCTGTAATAGCCGACTGAGGTTCTTCAAACTCTACATACATTCCGCCTTCAAATTGATGTAAAACAGCTTTCTGTAAAGGCTGACGATAACGAATTCTTGCCATTACTTCCATTTTTTCACCCGCTTTCAATGTCAAATCTTCTCTAATCCAATGTACTTCAGATTCTCCAACAAAAAGTGCTTTTTTGAACAATCCTGGATGCTGGCTTGATAAACCGGTATAAATAGTATTAGTTTCAACATCTGTCGCAATTACAAATAAAGGATCTGTAGTTCCTCCTACATTCAGACCTTTTCTTTGTCCAACTGTAAAATAATGTGCGCCCTGGTGTTTTCCAACTACTTTTCCCATAGTTGGAAGATATCCTAATTTTTGAGATTCTAATTTTAATCCTTCTTCTAAAGAAAGCTCACTTGTTTTTTCAACACTATAAATCGGATCGTTTTTATCGACCTGAATAATTTTACCCTCTTTAGGTTGTAATTTTTGTTGTAAAAATTCAGGAAGTCGAACTTTTCCAATAAAACATAAACCTTGAGAATCTTTCTTTTCTGCAGTAACTAATTCCATTTCAGCAGCAATTTCGCGTACTTCAGGTTTCGTTAAAGCTCCAATAGGAAATAACGCTTTTGATAATTGTTCCTGAGACAATTGGCACAAAAAATATGATTGATCTTTGTTTACATCATTTCCGGCAATCAATTGATAAACCGTTTTTCCGTCCACTTCGATTTCGCTTTTTTGGCAGTAATGTCCTGTTGCCACATAATCTGCCCCAAGACTTAAAGCGATTTTCATAAACACATCAAATTTGATTTCGCGGTTACAAAGCACGTCAGGATTTGGAGTTCTTCCTTTTTCGTATTCGTTGAACATATAATCAACGATTTTTTCTTTGTATTCTTCACTCAAATCAACAGTTTGAAACGGTATACCCAGTTTTTCAGCAACAAGCAAAGCATCGTTACTGTCTTCCAGCCACGGACATTCGTTAGAAATAGTAACCGAATCATCATGCCAGTTCTTCATAAAAAGGCCAATAACTTCGTATCCTTGTTGCTGCAATAAATAAGCCGCAACACTAGAATCTACTCCACCGGAAAGTCCAACAACTACTCGTTTCATTTTGAAATGTTTAATTTTTTAAGGTTGCAAAGGTACACCAAATAATAGAAAATTTCACCATGGTTTTCATTAGTTTAAGCAATCCTGCAGTAGATAAAACTTATTACTTTTTTAATTACATTTAATCATTAATTTAAAAGACATGAAAAAATACATTTACAGCTTATTTTTCTTGTTTATCCTGACAACATTAAATGCACAACGATTTGTCTCTTCTTTAGCTGATTATGAGGCTTACAAAGCATTTAAAGGTAAACCTCTGTCTGATAAATTCTCGAATATCGAATCGGTAAAAGTGATTTATGACCTTCGAAAACAAAAAATGTATTATTTCAACAGTAGTTTAATTTTACTGCACTATGATTTTGCCGTTAATTATTTAGGCTACACTCCTGATTTAGAAATTTTCAATAATCGAAATTACAGCAATACAGAAAAAGACAGGGATTTTCTTCTCGGAAATTTAAATCACATCAAAGGAACAGATAAATGGATTTTTGAACTTGCTGCTTCAGATCACATGCCTATTACACTTATTGAACGTTTCTTTAACCTCGTAAAAAATTCCACTTTTATTGGCGGAAAATTAAAATTTTATCTGAATAATCCTGAGATGATGGAATGGCTTCAACAACAGAAATTCAAAATTCCATGTGTCAAATCAGATTATATTTTTGGCGAAATCAAATATCAGGAAGTCGTTCGGGGTACTAATATCGGAATCCTTAAAAAATACAATCTCAAAGAATTAGAAACTACAAAACCGAATCCCGATGAAATCATTATTTTAAACGGAACGCCGGATATTCTTCCGAATGTAAGAGGTATTATTGTTAATGAACTTCAGACACCTTTAAGTCATTTGGTTCTTTTAGGAAAAAACAGAAAGATTCCGATTATGGCTTATACCGATATTGAAAAAGACAACAATATCAAGAGATTACTTTCTAAAAAAGTAGAACTAAAAATTGCCGTCGATACTTTTTACATTAAAGAGACAACCAAAAAAATCACAACTAAAACGATCGGAAAAAAGAAAAAACTAATCATTGACAACACTATAACTGAATTGGTTAATTTGTCTCAAATCCCAAAAAGAGGTGTGAATTATATTGGTTCTAAAGCGCAGAATATGGCATACTTAATTGCCATATCAAAAGAAATTCCATTTAAAGTTCCGGAAAATGCTCATGCCATTCCGTTTTATTTTTATACCCAACATATTCAGAAAAAATCAATTTCCCCTTTAATAGCTGAACTTTTAGCTTTTCCGAAAAAAGATTCTACAATTTGGATTAATAATCAACTAAAAAAAATCAGGGAAGCCATTAAAAAAGAACCTGTTAATCCTGAATTAATTTCAAAATTGAATTTGGCTTTTAAAGAAGCTAAATTTAAAAACTTTAGATTCCGATCTTCAACCAATGCTGAAGATTTGGATGACTTTAACGGAGCCGGATTATACGATTCTAAAACAGGAATCTTTGGAGATTCCATTAAAACTTTTGAAAAAGCAATCAAACAAGTTTGGGCAAGTGTTTGGAACGAAGCTTCCTATAACGAAAGAGAACTTTTCGGAATTGATCAGCAGAATATTGCAATGGGCGTTTTAGTACATCGTTCTTTTCCTGATGAATTGGCTAATGGCGTTATTATTACTAAAAATCTTTTTAGAGAAAACTTTCCGGGAATTACAGTTAATGTTCAGAAAGGAGAAAACTCTGTCGTAAAACCGGAAAAAGGTGAAATTTGTGAGCAGTTTGTGGCTTATCATTTTAACGACGGAAAAAATGATACTGATTTTGATATTGATTACACTTCAAATTCTAATTTGAATAATAATGAACCTTTATTGAGCAGAAAAGAAATGAGCAACATTTTTAACGTCAGTAGAAAAATCGAAGAAAAAATGTATCGTTACTGGCGTAAAAACCAATTTCATCCTGTTGATATTGAATTTAAAATTGTCGGAGAAAAAAGAGATTTATATATCAAACAAGTTCGCCCCTTTAATGATTAATAGAAAACCAATAAATCTATTTCGTTTGCCGATGTATTAATTAAGACAATTCTAAAATCAAATTCATCAATTTTAATTTTCTGCTGAATTGTTTTTCGAATGAATTCCTGATTTAAAGAAAAATTATCGTCAAGCGGAATTTTCACATCGACTGAATTCAGATATTTTGAAGCTTTTTTGTTGACAATAATCGATGCCAAAATATAAAAACCAATAATGATTATTTGAAAAAACAGTAGTAATTCAATCTTTTCAAATGGATACATGATATCCAAAATTGAAAGCGTAATCGTAGCAAAAAGAAAGATTATCGCATTTACAGTAAATGATTGTGTTCTAAAACGAAGTATCGAAAAAATAGCAAATAATCCAAAACCAATTCCAACTCCGATTTCGATTTTCGTAAAAAGATAACAAAGCGAAAAAGTACAAAGTCCCACAATAACCATCAATGGATTAATGGTGGCGTTATCTTTTCTGTTGGAGAAAAAATACAAAACCAAAATCGAAAAAAACAAAAGTAGAAATCGTCCTAAAAGTTCGTTTAAATCCATAGGTCAGAATAAATTGGTTGCTCAAATGTAAACATTTTATTCTTTATCTTTTTGCTTTTTAAGCAATGAAAATCAGAACTGTATCTCTTATTGTTTTTTAGGCGCAGATCCTTTTTCAGAAGCTTTATTCGTATTTTTAGGATCACTCATATTTACTTCTTTTACCAATTTCCCTTTTTGATAAAACTGCCAGATTCCTGCTTTTTTGCCGTTTACAAACTTCCCCTTAGATGCCACCGAAGCATCTGATTCATAAAAAACAGCCTCACCGTTGTATTCATTATTTTTAAAAGTAGATTCTTCCAAAAGCGTTCCGTCTTGTCCTATCTTTTTATAAGCTCCTTCTTTTAAACCATTCTTGTACATCATCTCTTCTGCCACTTTTGCATTGGGATAATAAATAGTTTTCAAGCCTTCCAGCTTTCCGTTTTTATAATTTTCAGAAGTCATTAAAACCTTTGAAGCTTTATGGTAATATTTCCATTCTCCTTCACGGGATTTTCCTATTTCTTTTCCTTCACTAACTATGTTTTTATTTTGGTCATAAAAAATAGTATACGAACTCCCATCATTAGCACTAAAATCTCTTGTTGCGATTACATCTCCTTTTTTAGTATCATCAAAAAACTTAAAAAGCCCCGTTTCTTTTCCGTGATTAAAAGTTCCTTCATAACGTGGGCGCTTAGATTCGGTATAAGTACCTTTCCAAAGCCCATCTTTTTTTCCGGCAGCATCAACTTTATTAATATCTGTTTGTGCATTCAAAACCAATGCATTTAAGAATAGTAATCCAAGAATGATTTTTTTTGAGATCATAATATATTTTTTAAGCTTAACGAAAATCTGAATTATAAATTATACTGGCAAAAAAAAATCCCGATAAATCGAGATTTTTTTATTTAGAATTATTTCTTTTTATTTTGAGCTTTTGCAGCTTCCTGTTGTTCCATTACTTCCTGAAGACGTTGTTGAAACTTACCTGGTTTCTTAGGTTCTCTCAGTTTGTTTTCCTGAATCTGAGCATGAATTTTCTCGCTGTCAACGATGTAATTTTTAATAACAAACATAATTCCGATTGTAATTAAGTTCGAAATAAAGTTATACAAACTCAAACCAGCACCATAACTATTGAAGAAAATCAACATCATTAATGGCGAAACATAAATCATGATTTTCATCATTTTAGCCATATCCGGCATACCTTCCTGTTGAGGAGCTGCCATTTGCTGATCTCCTGAAGTCATTTTCATGTAGAAGAAAATCGCGATTGCCGCCAAAATTGGAAACAAACTGATATGATCTCCGTACAATGGAATATTAAATGGCAATTTCACAACTGAGTCAAAAGAAGATAAATCGTCTGCCCAAAGGAAACTTTTTTGTCTTAATTCAAACGCTGCAGGGAAAAACTGGAATGAAGCATACATAAACGGAAGCTGAATCAATGCTGGAATACATCCTGCCATTGGGTTAACCCCTGCTTTGTTGTACAACTTCATGGTTTCCTGTTGTTTCTTCATTGGGTCTTTTTTGAATTTTTCTCCCAACTCTGCAATATCAGGTCTTAAAACTTTCATTTTAGCCTGAGACAAGAATGATTTATATGTAATTGGCGACATGGCCAATTTGATAATTATCGTAAAAATAATAATCGCAATTCCTAAAGACAATCCAATAGTTGAGCTTAAGAAACCGAATAATGGAATAAAGATAAATTTGTTAATCCATCCAAAAATTCCCCATCCTAACGGAATGATTTTATCAAAATTTTTATCGTAAGCTTTTAATGTTTTATAATCTACAGGACCCATGTACAAATTCATTTTGTAATCGATCTCTCCATTTGTAAACGCCAAAGGTAAATTTGCTCTAAACTGTTTTGTAAAAACAGTATCGATTTTTTCATCTTTAACTAAATCATCAGACTGTAATTTTGAAGTCTCAAACGATTTTTCTGTAGACAAAATCGTAGCAAAGAAATGCTGTTTAAAAGCCACATAACTAACTTTAGCAGGCGTTTCTTCTTTCCCTTGTCCGTGCTGACTTACATTATTATATTTTGACTCTTCATATTTATAATCGACCTGAGCAAAACGATTCTCATAAGAAACACTTTTCTCGTTTCTGTATGTTTTTAAATCCCATTGCAAATCAACTGGCTTAGCCGAATTTAAAACTCTGTTCAAACCTTGAGAACGAATATCAAAACCAACTAAATAATCATTTGGTCTCAAAATATATTTGTACTCTAAAAACTCATTTGCGCCAGCTTTCAAACGCATAGATAAAACCTGGTCTGAACCAATTTTTTCTAATGTTGGTTCAAAATACAAATCTTTAGAATTTAATGTTCTGTTGTCTGTAGTAAGAAGCTGTAAATTTAAGTTAGAGTTGTTGTTTTTAATTAACTCAACTAACTGTCCGGAACCTTTTTTAAACTTTTCAAATTCTTTTAGAGTAGCTTCAACAATATAACCACCTTTATTAGCGATTTTAAGTTTAAGCTTTTCGTTTTCGATTGTAGTAAAAGTTTCTTTTGCAGAAGGAAGCGTTGCAGAATAAGCAAATCCTCCTAAAGTTTTTTGCAATTGAGCCAGCTGCAATGTATCTCCGGGAGTTACAGCTACAGCAGGTAAAGATGCAGTTTTAGCCTTTTCAGCTTTTGCTTGTGCTTCTTGTTTAGCAACTAATTCTTTCTTGGCTTTTTCAGCAGCAATTTCTTTCTCAGAAGGTTGATTTTGATAAAAAATCCAAATCAAGATTCCGAATATCAATACAAAACCAATGATCGAATTGAGGTCTAATTTTTTTTCTTCCATTATTTTTAAAAAAAGTTATTCGTTTGAGGATATTAGTAATTAGTTTAATTTAAAAGTTACACCTCTTAGAATGAATTATTATTTTTTATGCGCATTTACTGCAGCTGCCACAAAGTTTACAAAAATCGGATGCGGATTGGCAACCGTACTTTTGTACTCCGGATGGTATTGAACACCAATAAAGAATGGGTGGTTTTCTAATTCTACGATTTCCACCAAACCTGTATCAGGGTTAACACCAGAAGCTTTTAAACCAGCTTTTTGCAGTTCATCTGCATATTTATTATTATACTCATAACGGTGACGGTGACGCTCCGAAATAGTTTTTTCTCCGTAAATTTTATAGGCTAAAGTATCTGGTTTAATATCACATTTCCATGCACCCAAACGCATTGTTCCACCTTTATCGGTTACGTTTTTCTGCTCTTCCATTAAATTCACAACAGGATGAGGCGTTTTATCGTTCATCTCTGTAGAATTCGCTTCTTTATAACCTAAAATATTTCTGGAATATTCGATAACAGACATCTGCATTCCTAAACAAATTCCGAAGAAAGGAATATTGTTTTCACGTACAAAACGAACTGCTTCAATTTTTCCTTCAATACCTCTCTCACCAAAACCAGGAGCAACTAAAACTCCGTCAAGAGTTCCTAATTTCTCTTCCACATTCTCTGCATTAATATGCTCTGAATGAATTGAAATAACGTTTACTTTAGTTTCATTTGCAGCTCCTGCATGAATGAACGCCTCTAAAATAGATTTGTAACAATCCTGCATTTCTACATATTTTCCAACCAAACCAATGTTTACAGTTTGTTTTGGACTTTTTAATCTTTTCAAGAAAGTATTCCAGTTTTTAAGATCTGGAGATGCTTTTTTAGGTAAATCCAATTTCTTTAAAGCCACAACATCTAATCCTTCTTCAAGCATTAAATTTGGCACTTCATATATAGTAGAAGCATCGATTGACTGAATAACCGCTTCTTTTTTAACATTACAGAATAAAGCTAATTTCTGGCGTAATTCCTGAGACAATTCATGCTCCGTTCTACAAACCAAAATATCTGCTTTAATACCACTTTCCATTAAAGTTTTAACAGAGTGCTGTGTTGGTTTTGTTTTCAACTCACCAGCAGCAGCCAAATAAGGAACTAAAGTTAAATGAATAACGATTCCGTTATTTTCTCCCAACTCCCAAACTAACTGACGAACAGATTCTATATAAGGTAAAGATTCGATATCACCTACAGTTCCACCAATTTCAGTAATTACAATATCATAATCGCCAGATTTTCCCAGCAATTGCATTCTGTCTTTAATTTCGTTTGTGATATGAGGAACAACCTGAACTGTTTTTCCTAAAAATTCTCCTCTTCTTTCTTTTTCAATAACCGAAAGATAAACTCTTCCTGTAGTAACATTATTAGCCTGAGAAGTAGGAACATTCAAGAAACGCTCGTAGTGTCCTAAGTCTAAGTCAGTTTCAGCTCCATCATCTGTCACATAACATTCTCCGTGCTCATAAGGATTCAAAGTTCCCGGGTCAACGTTAATGTATGGATCAAATTTCTGAATAGTTGTACGGTATCCTCTTCCTTGTAACAATTTTGCCAAAGATGCCGCGATAATCCCTTTTCCTAATGAAGAGGTCACACCTCCTGTAACAAAAATATATTTTGTTTGATTCATTCTGTTGTTGTTTGTAAGTAGTTGTGTAAAAAACTTGGCAAAAGTACAAATTTAATTAGACAATTTATCAATTCCAGAATGAGATAATTTTTTAAATTTTAGAGTTCTTTTAATTTAAATGAAGGTTTTAAGTTTTGACTTTATAAAACGAAAGAATTTTATGATTTTAGCTAAAAATTCGCAATTAATAATCCATAACCTTAACAATTTAAAAATACTTTTTTTAAGGCTTTGGATATTGTTTTTTGATATTTCGAATCAACTCTTCCAAGCCATTCAATTTCAATTCATAAATCAATTGCAACTGCTGGCCAAGCTCTCCTTTTGGAAAACCTTTATTATGATACCAAACCACGTAATATTCAGGTAAATCAATTAAATATTTTCCTTCGTACTTACCGAATGGCATTTTGGTGTGGGCTAATTTTATGAGTTGTTTTTTGTCCTGATCCATTTTTTTAAGAGAAAAGAAGCTAGAATATAGAAAATAGACTTCTGCACTTGCTTCGCTATGCAAAGCTATTACTTATTTTTCTTTTGCCACAGATTAAAAAATAGTTTTCAGTCTCGGTCACAGTTTACAGTTTACAACAAAAATGCAGACATAGACTGAAAAACTTAGAACCTCAGAATCTTAGCATCTAAAAAAAAAGAAGCAAGAAAAAAGAAAATATTTCATTCCTTCTTCCTGCTTCAAAAATATTTTTAAAGTTTGCAGTCGCAGATTTCAATTACAGTTAAAACTGAAAACTGATACTGTAAACTGAGACTTTTAATAATGCCATCTCACGAAAGCTTCCATTGCTGCATAAGTTGCCAAACCTAACTGATGGTACAATTGAGCTGTTTCGCGGTTTCTGTCTTCTGCTCTCTGCCAGAACTCTCTTGCATCTGTTCCTTGGAAAACCACTCCATCTTTTTGAGACTGGTGTTTGAAGATTCCATGACGTTTTGCTAAAACCTGATCAGGACTCATTGGAACCGCCATTTCAACTTCGTCAATTCCCCATTCCTGCCAAGCTCCACGGTACAACCATAACCAGCAGTCGTTCATGAATTCTTTTGGTTTTAAAACTTTTACAGCTTCAAAAATAGCGTCTAAACAAACTTTGTGTGTTCCGTGTGGATCTGCTAAATCTCCAGCAGCATAAATTTGGTGTGGTTTAATTTTTTCAATTAAATCAACAGTCAACTGGATATCTTCTGGTCCAATTGGTTTTTTCTCGATTGTTCCTGTTTCATAGAAAGGCAATTCCATAAAGTGAATTTGAGAATCCGGAAGACCAACAAAATAACTTGTCGCTCTCGCTTCTCCTTTTCTAATTAAACCTTTGATATAACGAACTTCAGGAATATCAATTTCGCTGTTCTTTTTGTTCTGTAAAAATGCTTCTGCTTTTTTGTAGATATTATCCGCTTCTTCGCTTTTGATTCCGAATTTCTCGTTGTAATCAATTACGAATCTTGCAAAACGAAGTGCTTCATCATCAGCAACTGCAATATTTCCGGATGTTTGGTAAGCAACGTGTACTTCATGTCCCTGCTCTTGCAAACGCATGAAAGTTCCTCCCATACTGATAATATCATCATCAGGGTGCGGACTAAAAAGCAATACACGTTTTTTAGCCGGTTCTGCTCTTTCAGGTCGATTAGAATCATCAGAATTTGGTTTTCCACCTGGCCAACCTGTGATCGTATTTTGTAATTTATTAAAAATCTTAATATTAGTATCGTAAGCCGGACCAGAATCTGCTAACAAATCGCTCATACCGTTTTCGATATAATCTGCATCTGTAAGCATTAAAATTGGTTTTTTAAGATCTAATGCTAATCCTAAAACTGCTTTACGAGTTAATTTGTCTGTCCAAACAATTTTTTCAACCAACCAAGGTTTATTGATTCTTGTTAACTTAGAAGAAGCTTCTTTATCTAAAATAAAAACGGCATTGTTATGCTCTTGCAAAAATGACGCAGGAACTCTATTGGTAACTTCATCCTCAACCGATTTTTTTACAATATTTGCTTTTCCTTCTCCCCAAGCCAATAAGATTACTCTTTTAGCTTCCATGATTTTTTTAACCCCAAGTGTAATAGCAGTTCTTGGTGTATTATTTAAACCGTAGAAATCTTTGCTTGCTGCAACTCTTGTAATATGGTCTAATGCCACCAAACGAGTTTTAGAGTTCTGAAGCGAACCCGATTCGTTAAAGCCAATATGTCCGTTACCTCCAATTCCCAGAACCTGCAAATCGATGCCGCCTAAAGCTTCAATTTTAGCTTCGTATTCGTGGCAGTAGTCTGCAATTTGTTCTTTTGTCAAAAGTCCGTCTGGGACGTGAGCGTTTTCAGGTAAAATATCGACATGATCAAACAAAAGTTCTTTCATAAAACGAACATAACTGTTGATTGAATTTGGTTCCATTGGATAATATTCATCCAGATTAAAACTAATTACGTTTTTGAAACTCAAACCTTCTTCCTTATGCAGACGCACTAATTCAGCATATAAACCTTTTGGAGAAGAACCTGTCGCCAAACCTAAAATACAAGGCTTGCCTTCTTTTTGTTTTTCTTTAATTAAAGCTGCGATTTCCTGCGCTACTTCTTTTGAAGCTTCTGTTGAGTTTTCAAAAACAACTGTGTTAATGTTTTCGAATCGTTTTTCGAAACCTGTTGCTTTGTCGATTTTACTTTTTAACATGGTATATTTTTTTAAAATTTATTTTCTTATTCTTAAGTTGGATAACATAACTAAAAAAAGCAACAATGATTTTTTTGCAACACAGTGCATTTTTTTTGCAAATATCTGCATTTTTATTGCAACACAAAAATAAAATAGTAAGTTTTATTTATTTTTAACTAAGTAGCAGCTTTTTGTTAATGTTCTGAAGTTTTCTAATACAAAATGGGTATCTTTCGGTCAGAATTTCATAATTCAATAATAAAAACAGGCTATGAGAGTAAAACCTTTCTCTATATTTATAGCATTCTTTCAAAGAAAATCTAGTTTACTTTTAGAACATTCTAAACACTTAAATATAAAATTATTTTTAATAACATGTATAAAAAAAATTAACAGATCAACTTTCTAACGATTCATTTTCAAATAATTAATATTCATAAAAACCAAAACTACTAAGTCTAATCTACTAATCTGCATTAAAATTGCATCCAAAAAAATCTCCTGTACAAAAACAGGAGATTTTTAAGGCTAACAAAAAATAACTAAACACGAATCCAAATAACTTTTTTATCTAGAAAATTCTACCGTTTTAAGTTTTTGCCATGCTCCTCTTGTAAAATCAGGAATTTCAACAGGAGCTGAATTGTTATCTAAAGAAATCTCTGTTAATGGACTTAAACAAGACCATTCAGCCAAATCATAAACATCCATATCCAACGGAAGCCCTCTTTGTAGACAGTAAAACATTCTGTAATCCATAATAAAATCCATACCGCCATGACCACCTACTTTTTTAGCCATTTCTTCTATATCTTTTACAATCGGATTTTTATATTTTTCCATTAAAATCTTTTTAACGTCTTCCGATACAAATTCTTCAGCATTAAGATTTTGATAATTTTTAGAAATTTCCGCTCCAACCTCTTTTGCATCAATTGCATAACCTTCAACCGGATATTTATTAGCAAACCCTTTTGTTCCGGACAATTGATACATCCTGCTATAAGGTCTCGGACTTGTAACATCATGCTGAATTTGAATTGTTTTCCCCATTTCGGTGCGAATCATCGTCATGGTATGATCTCCATTTCTAAAATCAGTAACCACTTCTCCTGTTTTTTCTTTAATAAAAGCTGGGTTTCCAACTGCTTTAGTATCCATCGAAACCAAGAAATTCATTTTATCTCCTCTGTGAATATTCAATGCCAAACAAGCCGGCCCCATTCCATGAGTTGGATAAATATCTCCTCTGTGTTTGCGATTGTACTCCATGCGCCAATTATTCCAGTAATTTCCCCAATACGGCTGCAATCCGTGGATGTAAGAACCTTCCGCATGAAGAATTTCACCAAAAACACCTTGTTGCGCCATATTTAAAGTCGTCAATTCAAAAAAATCATAAACACAATTTTCAAGCATCATACAGTGTTTTCTGGTTTTCTCAGAAGTATCGATGATATCCCAGATTTCTTTCATAGTCAAAGCACCTGGGACTTCCACGGCAACATGTTTTCCGTCTTTCATAGCCTGAACTGCGATATTGGCATGATGTTTCCAATCGGTTACAATATAAACCAGATCTACATTGT
Source organism: Flavobacterium notoginsengisoli (assembly GCF_042686225.1). Taxonomy (NCBI): domain Bacteria; kingdom Pseudomonadati; phylum Bacteroidota; class Flavobacteriia; order Flavobacteriales; family Flavobacteriaceae; genus Flavobacterium; species Flavobacterium notoginsengisoli. The sequence goes on along the minus strand of NZ_JBHUOT010000001.1, from coordinate 579,256 downwards.
CCAGCTTTGTTACTTTTTTCCAGGCATCTTCCCCAAAAAATTCCTGCGCTTTTGGTGCGCCAAGCTTTATCAGAGTATCGTTTGCTGCTTTTGTTCTTTCTTCCATCATATCACACAGAGCTACAATTTCTACTCCCGGAATATGCGGAATACGCTCTACAGCTCCAGTACCGCGCATTCCCAGACCAATAACTGCTACTCGCACATGCGGGATTGCTGGTGTTGCGAGACGTAAAACATCTGTTTGTCCTTTGTCTCTTTTGGGTGCTTTAGTTTTTATAAGCTGCGCCGAAATATCGCAAACTTTTAATAACAAAAAAGCTAATAGCAAAAATCTTAAACTTGAACTTTTCATTTTTTTTTCTTTTAATAATATAATATTTTGATAATTATTTATAGCTGATGCTTGTATTAAACTTTTACATAGGTTTTGTTTTTGTGCATATACCAAAGTATAAAATAAAGAATTGCAAATCCTGCTAAATCACAAAACGCATCGTAATACGCTCCTGTAAACTGCTCAAAACCAAAGAAAATCTGTTTGGCTATAGCTGAGAAATTAAAAACATGAGAACCAACATAAGCAGCAATAGCATTTAAACCAATAACACGAAACGGATAAGCCCATTTTTTATACCCCTTCACATCCACAAGCCAATAAAATAATGCTAATAAAACAAAGCTGATTCCTGATGAAAAAATTACAAACGAACTTGTCCATATTTTTTTTATAATAGGATGCCACAAACCAATAAGCAATGAAATGCCTATTCCGAAAACTCCAATTACTGCTAAATACAAAGCTATTTTAGGCCTTGGATTTGAAGACAGCAGCAACTCTCCGGCAAATAATCCTGATAAGGTTGTTGCCGTAAATCCTAATCCTGTCAATAGCCACGAATATTGTGTCTGATCATAAAATCGACCCAAAACCTGCTGATCTATATAAATGGGAAGATTTTTATTTGGAAGCAATTCAAAATGATGTCCAAGGAAATCTGGAATAGATAGCAGTACGGCATATAAAACAAGACATGAGGCAAAAAATACATATCTTCCTTTTTGTGAAAAATTGAGATACGCAATACATGAAAACAAATAACCGACCGCAATGGCCTGTAATGTATTACTGAAAACGTGAAACTTCGAAATATCTAAAAACAATAAATTCCCCTGCACAATCCATCCAAGAATAAATAAAATTATGAATCGCTTTAAAATGTGAGCATATAATGTAAATTTTGAACCTGATTCGATACTTCTATTTCCTAATGAAAACGGAATTACAACTCCAACAACAAATAGAAACAAAGGCATAATAACATCATACAAATGAAAACCAATCCATTCCGGATGCTCAAACTGATCAGCTAAGGCTTTTGTAAAATTGGTTTGAGCCGCTGCATGTAAATTATAAAAAAATCGATCTGCAACAATGATCATTAACAGATCAAATCCTCGCAATACATCTATAGACATTAATCGATTATTGGCAATAACTTTAGTCATTTCTTCTTTTTTCTATTTTATAATAATCCCGATATTTTTTAATAACCGGGATTATAAAATTATATAAACTCGATAGCTCATGCCATTAGACTCAAACAATTAATCTTCAAAAAACGCTTCATCCAATGGCACGTTTTGACCGGCTATCGATGACAAACTACAATTGCAATGTAGAGAACTTAGGGCCTTCAGGGAAATTGGCTACAAGACCCCATCCTGCATTCATTTCGGTAATGGCAATACCAATTGAACTCCCTAAAGTTCCTAATTGTGATTTTGGAATACTAAATTCAATCGCATTGGTAGTTGATGAAAGACTTACAATTCCAGATGATTTCAAGTTAACTCCAGAACCTACTTGTTGCCCCCAGCCCCAACCGCCATTTGGATCGGTATGTTTATAGAAATCGCCCCAGCCACCAGTTACAACGGGGCCTTCGAACAAAAATTCCGCTCCAGAACCCTGAGGCCAATTGCTGTGTAAGAATCCCGTCTGGGTATTACCATCAGTATTGATATACATATCTACCAATTCCATCAGCATTTTTTTGTTTCCTTCTAAATACACATTAACATTTGGACCACCTGCCCAGATTTTGATTTTTTGAATAGAACCATTTCCTGAAGTATTTTCATCTGTCACAGCAACATCATCCCAATCCGTAAATTTTCCATCAATTTTAATATCAATAATGATAATTCTTGGTGCTGTAATGATTTTAGTAATAAAGGCTTCTTCTCCTTTATCGTTTGTAACAGTTAAAGAAACTCTTATTTCACCTCCAATTTTATAAGTGTAAATAGGATCTTTTTCAGCAGATGTATAATATAAATCCCCGAAATCCCATCTATACTTTGTACCGTTTGTTGAAAGATTGGTAAAGGTAAATGTGCTTCCATCATTTGTAAATGAAAAATCTGCAGTTGGTTTTGTTGCTGAATCCTCTGATGACGAACCATCACTTGAGCAAGCTGTCAGCAATAACACGACAATTAGCGATGTTATATATTGGGTTAATTTTATTTTTTTCATGGTTTTGAATTTAAATGTTTTGAATAACTATTTAATAATAACCGTTTGTGATAATTTATTGAATCCTGTCGCTGCTTCCCATGTTCCTGTATTTGCAAAACGAATGCAGTAATCAGGTCGGTCTTCCAGTTTAGAAGAACTGTCTTCTATTTTTAAAAGCAATTCATAAGTTCCCGCTGGAACTCCTGACAAACTCACTGACTCTTTTAAATCGAATGTTACTTTTGGAACTACTTTTCTAACATCGAAGTTTAATTTTTTCTTGTATAGAGTTCCTCCAGTTGTTGCCCTCAAGATTAAGAAAGCATTTTTTGAATTATAAACTGGTGCAAAACCAGAATTGTTTATCAAAGCATTAAACTCCAGTGAAGAATTTAGCGCAACCTCTTTTTTGATGCTTGAAGAAGCTACTGAAAGTCTGTACCCTAATTTTCTCTCAAAATCGGCAAAACAGTTATTGTTTCTCCATTCTTGCAAAACAGGACCGTAATAATCCAGATTTAAATACGTCCATTTTAAAAGCGTCATTTCTTTTTCTGCAATACTACAGCTGGCTGTAGGCACATCTGTTGGTGGACAGGTTTCTCCTCCTGTTGGTACATAAAGCGCTTCATTGCTTATATATGTTTTATCAGCAGTAACATTTGTATATGTTCCATAATCGTCAACACTTGCCATAAAACAGTCGTTATGAAAACCTAAGCGAGCTGTATTTGACGTTCCATAACCAACTGTTGCGTCCATTGCTGTTGTTGTAGCAACAAAATCCTGTTTTATTTTTGGCGTTCTTACCTGAATTTTCACTTCTTTTGGAAAAGACTCTAGAAGTTTATCCAGAATCAGTTTTTTATTTGCCGGCGTAGTAAGCTGATTGGTTGTGTAATACCATTCTCCCCAAGCTCCCACAAATCCCGCCTGTACAAAAGCAATTACATCTTTATTTTCTTCCAGAATAGGTTTCAGCTGATCTAAATGTCCAGATATTACGGCAACAGAAGCATCTGAACCATCCTGTGCATCAGTATATGCAAAACGTAAAACACATTTAAAACCAGCTTCTCTCAAACGAGTAAAATCAGTTTTAATAAGATCTAATTGTGTTTGGCTTAAAGGAGTCGTTTTAAATTTTTCCAGATAATACAAACGCAGAATAAGACTCACATTTTCCTTCTTTAAATTATTCAAAGAGGCCGCAGTGATTGCTGCTCCTTCAGAATTTACCTGCCAGGTATGCATAAACCCTCGTTCCGGATTTGTAAAAACCTCGTTAGAAACAGCGTACGTAACCTTTTCTAGTCCGTTTGCTTGTCCTCCATCATTTTTGTCGCCATCACTTTGGCAGCTTGATACCATGTTTAGGAGAAGACAAAATAGCAATAGTAAGTTTTTCATTTTTTTTATAATTAAATTATCTGATTTCATTTTATACTTTCACAAAAAGTGATAACCTTCTAAATTAATTATATCCAGGATTCTGAATAAATTTACCTTTACCTTCACTTATTCTATCCAATGAAAAAGGAAATAATGCTTTATAAGGAGCGCTTTGACTCGCTGCTCCATTTAAGGCGAGAGCGTGTTCTGTAAATTTTCCGTGTCGGATTAAATCTGAACGGTATTGTCCGTTTTCACACCAGTATTCATGTGATCTTTCTAAGAGAATAATATCGTTAAATTTAGATAGTGTCGCATAATCTGCTAATTGTATTTCGCTGATTTTAGCTCTTCTTCTTACGATATTTACTAAATCAATAGCTTCTTGTGTTGGAGTTCCTGTTTTATTCACTATTGCTTCTGCTCTTGATAGTAAGACATCAGCATAACGATACACAATAATATCTACAGTTGTTAGAGCTGTTGTTCTGGCAGCATCCGGATCAATTTTTAACGGAATTGGTCCTAATTGCATATAATTAGCTGGATTTGCCCTATTGTACGTTACGCCATCTGTTCCTGTAAATTCAGCAATAAGTGCATTTTTACGAATATCTGTTGCCTCAAAAGAATCATAAAACGTCCATGAACTCTGAATAGTTCCATAACCGCCACGCCCTGGAAAGTTAGCCGGCAATACCATTAATTGCCATTGATTTTCACTAGTTCCTGCATAATCTGCCGGTACTGCCCAAATTACTTCTTTACTATCCACAGGAGCTTTAATATCCCATAATCCCACATAATTTTCTTCTAAACCATAATAATTCATTGCCATAATTGCTGCAGCTTGTTCTTCAACCTCTGCCCATCTTTTTTCATGCAGATATAATCTTATCAAAACCATTCTGGCCATACCATTACTAAATCTTCCATAAGCTGTTTCGCCTGGCGCTTTTAAATCTGCTGCTGCGTCTTTCAGATCATTTTCAATAAAACTTACCATTTCAGCATTTGAAAGTCTTGCCAATGGTTCTTCTTTTAATGGATTTTTAAGTAAGTCCAGAGGTGCTACCACTAATGGACCGTATAAATCAAAAAGTTCGTAGGCCAATAGTCCGCGTGCACATTTAATTTCGGCGATTGCTTGTTTTTTAATTAACTCATTTACATTTGATGACTGAATTCTGTCAATACTTAAAGTCATACCACTGATCTTATTGTAAAACACATCATAAAAACGCGTAAAGGCAGTAGAAGTAGCTTTATAACTGTGCAAAGATGCTTCCTGTTGCACTCCATAAGGCCCTTGAAGAATTTCGGTTGTTGCATCTAACATAAACATTAACCCATTTTCGGAAGTCGTATGAATTCCGTTTCCATAAGAACCTCTAAGCGGATAATATGCTGAAGCCACTATCGCCTGAATATCAGCTTCCGAGCTAGGAAAAATACTCGGATTAATTTCATCGTAATTTATAGACTCTAAATCGTTGCTGCATCCTGAGAATACAAGCATCAATGTTACTATTATATAACTTTTAAAATTTTTCATATCTTTTATATTAGAACTTAAGATCAATTCCTACTGTGTATGTTTTTACATTTGGATATGCTGCTGCGTAACCATCTGTTTCAGGATCAATACCATCATATTTGGTAATCGTAAAAAGGTTTTGTCCATCTAATCGAACAGCAGCTCCCTGCATATATTTCCCAAACCATTTTTTTGGAAGATTATAACTTAATGATACATTTTGTAAACGAACAAATGATGCATCTTGCAGGAAGAAATCTCCTGAACCATATTGTGTATATCCAAAATGTGAACCTGGTCGCGTATTTGTTGGGTTGTCTGGTGTCCATCTATTGTATACATTTCGCACAGCATTTCTTCCGTTTTGTGCCACTCCTACTGCAGTTACACCGTAAGCAAAATCAGTCTGATCTACAATTTTTCGTCCAAACATTCCATTAAACTGAAAATTCAATTGGAAATTTTTCCACGTAATTGTATTGTTTAAACCTGCTACAAAATCAGGGTCAGATGATCCAAGTAAAACAGTATCAGCTTCGTCTATTTTTCCATCCGGAGCACCAGTTCTTAAGAATCTTCCATTTTCGTCTGTTACAGGATTTCCTGCTGCATCTCTAACAAAACCATTTAAATCTTTAATTTTAATTTGTCCCGGATATAAATCAGGCTGCGCTGGAACAACTTCTCCAATCTGCATTACACCATCAGCAATTTGACTGTATTGTGCACGAACCGGATCATTATATCCCATGTAAACTGAAGGCTTCCAATCTGGCGCTCTTTCTTTCCAATTTGTTCTAAACTGTGAATAAGTAAAAGTTGTTCTCCATTTGAGATCAGGACGGTCAATATTTAAGGTGCTTAAAGTAAGCTCAATCCCCTTACTTTGTGTACTTCCAATATTTGCCCAAACGGTATTTATTTCTTGATAACTGTTAATAGGTTTTACAGTCAGCAAATCTGAAATTACTCTGTCATATAATTCAAATGAACCTGAAACTCTTCTATTAAACAACTCAAAATCAACACCTAAATTTTTCTCTGTTGTAGTTTCCCATTTTAGGTCAGGATTTTCAAGTCTTGAAGGAAATACACCAATTAATATTGATTCATCTGGATTTAAATAAGCCGGCTGTGCATAGAAAGCTCCAAAAGCACTTCCTCCAATTGATGCATTACCTGTTTGTCCGTATCCAAATCTAATTTTAAACTGCGACACATATTTATCTATCGATTTCATGAATGATTCCTGAGAAACATCCCATCCAACGGCAACAGAAGGAAATAATCCATATTTATTGTTCTTTGCAAATACACTCGCACCATCACGACGAATTGTTGAAGTCAACATGTATTTATCTTTATACGAATAATTAAATCTTGTGAAATAAGAAATAAAATTGTTTTCAGATTTTGAAGAAGAGGTAACTTTTGTCCCTGCACCAGCATTCATATTATTCCATAAAAAAGCATCTGTAATAAAATTGCTGTTTCCTAAAGTTGCTGCTTCTGTTCTATAGGTCTGTTGTGAGTAACCTACCATTAAACCAAAAGTATTGTCTTCCATTAATTTTGTAGTATAGTTTAATGTGAAGTCAAATAAATCATCATTCTTTTCTTGAGAATTAATAGTAGCCTTACCATTTTCTAATGCTCCATATAAAGTAGTTCTTGGCAAATAAGTGCTTCTCTTTGAATTCCCCTGATCAAAACCTGCCTGGAATCTTGCTGTAAGACCTTTAATTGGTTTTATTTCGGCGTAGAAATTTGTTAATGTTCGATCAATGACACCTTCATCAGAAATTGTCAAAAGTGAATATGGATTAGGTTCTAAAGCATTGTCCGGGTTTATTGGATAATTACCCAATTCATCAATCGCTAAAACTTCAGGGCTTTGTTGTATAGCAGATCTTATAATTCCTGAGTTTTCATACTGATCTCCTCCTAATTGTGAATTTTGATTTTTGATTCGGCTTTTAGTCATATTCATCCCAACATTGATATAATCAGTTAATTTCTGATCCAAGTTAAAGTGAAAAGTCGTTCTCTTTAAACCTGAGTTTTTAATAACTCCATCCTGATTGAATAAGTTACCTGATAAAAAATACTTGGTCGATTTTGTTCCTCCGCGAAGTGATAAGTTGTTTTGCTCAATTACACCATTTCTTGTAACTAATCCAAGCCAATCTGTTCCTTTTCCAGCATTTCTAATTTGTTCATCTGAATAAATTCTTTTATACGGAATCCCATTTACCGGAGCTGCATTTGCTTCTTCTAAGGTTTTTGATGAATATGGATAAACTTTATTTATAAATTCCCAATTTTCTTTTGCCGCATCATTTCTTAACTGCATCCATTCTTTCAAATCAAGGACTTCATAACTATTGTTGTATTTTTGATAGGAATATGAACCAGAATAGTCAACTCTAACATCACCTTCATTTCCTTTTTTAGTTGTAATCAAGATAACACCATTTGCTGCTCTGGCTCCATAAATTGCTGTTGAACTTGCATCTTTTAAAACTTCTATAGACTCAATATCATTTGGGTTAAAGGAATTTAAAATACTCTGCGTTCCACCGTCATAACGGTTACCCGTTCCTGGTTGCTCTAAATTTGTAACTGGAAACCCATCAATAACAATTAACGGATCGTTGCTTGCGTTTATAGAGCCTGCACCACGAATTTGAATATTAAATCCACCTCCTGGTTGTGCACTATTTTGAGAAATCTGTAAACCAGCTACTTTACCTTGAAGTCCAGTTAGTACAGAAGGCGCAGATGATAACACTAAAGCATCTGATTTAACAGAAGAAATAGCTCCTAATACATTCTTCTTTTTCTGTGTTCCATACCCTACAATCACAATCTCGTTAAGGCTATTTGATGAAGGCACCATTGAAACCTTTAGATTAGTGGCATTGGCAATAGCAACTTCTTTTGTTTCATATCCTACATAAGAAAATAATAATGCTTCCGTTGTAGAAGAAACTACAATGGTAAAGGTTCCGTCAAAATCAGTTGTAGTTCCTTTTGGAGATCCTTTTGGCACAATTGTAACACCAATCATTGGCTGTCCCAATTCATCTAAAACCACTCCTTTGATAGTAATATCTGCTTCTGATTTTTTATTCTCTATTGCTAATTTTTCGCTGCTGTCTGTAAAAGACGCTGCATTTACTTTTAATGCCGCTATCAAGAAAAAGACAGTGAGTAATGTCCTTAATTTTATATCCTGATAATTACAGCATAATAACTTGTTACTTTTTTTCATATTATTCTGGTTAGTTTAAATGGTTAATGTAAAAAGCATACTTTGAGTAATTCTAAATTGGTTAAGCTATAATCGAACTCAAAGTGAAATAATTTGTCATGTTTTTTTTGATTTCATAATTCTTCTGTTTTTGTTTTTTGTTTGATTTTTTTTATTGATGTTTTTTTTTGTTTTCCCTCCACTAAAACCCATCTCTTTTGAAGTGACTTTTTTTCTGAATTCCAGCCTCATTTCTCATGCCTTAAAACTGAAAATTCAACTTCAAAAAGGGTAATAAAAAAGCTGGTTTTCAACTTACTTTTGGCTAAACTAAAGAATATTTTTTAATAAACAATGTCAAAATCAAAAAAATGTGTTCGTGCACATAAAAAAAGTGTTTTCGAGCACATTTTTTCTAAAAAGTATTATTAAATTCTTAATGATTTCAAAAAACCGAAGCTTAAAAATTGAAATAATTACTAAAATAAATTGACAATATTTCAATAATTGGAGTATTCTTTTTGATATTCATTTAATTAGAAATCTCAATAAAAAACCTCATTTTGTATTATTAATTAAATATTTAGTCGTTATCTACAAATATTTTATTTTTTTTAATATCCTTTTATTCCAATCAATTTGGCTACAATAAATCGGTTATTATGGTAATAAATTCTTGAGCTAATTTGTCTGCTTTTTCTTGAGAAATACTTTCCGTATAAATTCTAATAATGGGTTCCGTATTTGACTTTCTTAAATGAATCCATTGTTCTTCAAAATCTATTTTAACACCATCAATACAGTTCGGTTTTTCTTTAGTGAATTTCTCAGTAATTTTTTCCAAAATTGTATCAACATCAATCGTTGGTGTGAGCTCAATTTTACTCTTGCTCATAAAATATTCCGGGTAAGTTTTTCTAAGAGTTTTGCAGGAAATTTTCAGGTTTGCTAAATGAGACAAAAATAAAGCGACACCTACTAAAGAATCCCTGCCGTAATGTGATGCCGGATAAATAATTCCGCCATTTCCTTCTCCTCCTATAACTGCATTAGTGGCTTTCATTAATTCAACCACATTGACCTCTCCCACTGCACTGGCCTCATATTTTCCTCCATGTTTCATTGTAATATCTCTTAAAGCTCTTGAAGACGATAAATTAGAAACTGTATCACCTTTAGTCTTTCCTAAAACATAATCTGCACAGGCAACCAAAGTGTATTCTTCGCCAAACATTGAACCATCTTCGCAAATAATGGCTAGTCGGTCTACATCTGGGTCTACTACAATTCCAAAATCAGCTTTTTCTGTTACGACCCATTCCGAAATATCAGTAAGATGCTCCTTTAAAGGCTCTGGATTATGCGGAAAGTGACCTGTTGGATCGCAATACAACTTGACACATTCTACACCAAGCTTTTCCAATAAAGCTGGAATTGCAATTCCGCCAGTCGAATTAACAGCGTCGACAACAACTTTGAAGTTTGATTTTTTGATTGCTTCAATATCCACTACTGCCAGTTTTAAAACTTCTTCAATATGTCGATTGATATAACCTTCTTTCTTTTCGTACTTTCCCAAAGCATCAACTTCTGCAAAAAGAAAATTTTCATCCTCAGCAATCTTTAAAATTTTTTCCCCTGCCTCGGCATTTAAAAATTCTCCTCTGTTGTTCAATAATTTTAAAGCGTTCCATTGCTTCGGATTATGGCTTGCCGTTATTATGATGCCACCATCAGCCCTGTCTAAAGTTACAGCAATTTCAACTGTTGGTGTAGTAGACAAACCTATATCAACTACATTTATTCCTAAACCTACAAGCGTATTAGCAACCAGATTACTAATCATTTCTCCCGAAATACGCGCATCTCTTCCTAAAACGATTGTTAAAGATTTATTGCCACTACTTTCTTTGAGCCACATTCCGTAGGCAGCGGCAAATTTTACGACATTAACTGGAGTTAAATTTTCATTTACAACTCCTCCAATTGTGCCTCTTATTCCTGAAATTGATTTTATTAAAGTCATTTTTTATTTTTAAATTATTCCGTTCGAATTTCCATTTTTTTACAGCTATTTTTTATGCTTTTACAGCTAAAAAAAGGCATAAGTTGAGTGCAAGCAACTCAAAAACATTATTTGAATGCTTTGTTTGATCTTTTTTCTTAAGATCGAAATATTAAAAAAGAGGATTAAAACGGGGATTTGTCAAATATTTTTATTTTACCAACTCCTGTATTTATGGCCTTTAAATGCAAAAAAGACAATCATCAAATAGGCAGGGAATAAAATTAAATACGCTAATTGATTACCACTTTTTGCTGTTGCAACAACTCCTGAAGCAATATTTGATGCATTAATAGCATCTGCAAGCATTCCATAAAACAATGGAAAAACAGCGCCACCAATAATCCCCATAATTAAAATTGCGCCTCCGATTTTGGTAAATCCGCCTAAATCCTGAAGTGCCATTGGCCAAATAGCGGGCCAGCAAAGCGCATTCGCCAATCCTAAAAACGCTACTAAAATAATAACTAAAGGCAATTGCGGTATTCCCGGCAATTGAATCATAATTTTTGGAGAAAGTATCACAATTAGCGAAACCAAAATAAGACCTAAGAATCCGGAAACTTTTAAGGCAAAAACTTGAGATACATATTTTGGAATTAAAGTAATTCCCAGCACATAGCCAATTACCATAAAAGTCATGGTAAACGAAGTTAATTTTAAATAAAAAGAACCATTTTCTCCATAAACACCTAATTGTTTTCCAAACCCGCCTATAGAATCTCCTGCCAGAACTTCTGCTGCGATATAAACCATCAAAGTAATTACTCCAAAAACCAGTTGTGGATGTTTGAAAGCTTCTTTTATTTGTTTAAAGATACTTAAGTGCTTCACTTGTCCCTCGTCATCCAAATTAATTTCTGGAAGGGGCGAGTATTTTACTAAAACTGCCAATACCAGCATAATCACTGCCATATAAATATAAGGTGTTTGCAGTTGTAATGCGAGTAAATCTAAGGCCGTTTCTTTTTGAACCGAATTCATTGCCGCAATTTTATCTGCAGAATAATCTCCAATATTCGACAATACTAAAGCCGTCAATAATAAAGGAGCCAGAAAACCTGCAAGCTTATTTGCAATTCCTAAAACACTAATTCGAGCTGCAGCACTTTCGCGCGGACCAATTACCACAACATAAGGATTAGAGGCTGTTTGTAAAACTGCTAAACCAGTGCCCATTACAAATAAAGCAATTAAAAAAAGACTAAAAGTTCGTGCTTCGGCTGCTGGATAAAATAACAAAGCGCCAACCGCAATTACTCCTAATCCTAAAGAAATACCATTTTTGTAGCCTACTTTCTCAATTAAGAATGACGATGGAATTGCCATTACAAAATAGGCAATATAAAAAGCAAAAGTTACAAAATACGACTGTGATTCAGTTAGTTCACAGGCTAGTTTAAAAAACGGAATTAGAGGTCCGTTAAGCCAGGTTACGAATCCAAAAATAAAAAATAAGGAGGTCAAAATGACCATGGGAATCAAAGTGCTATTTTGATCTTTTTTTAAAGTAATATCGATTTCTGACATATTTTGGTTGTAGTTTTAGTTAGTTTTCTGAAAATTATCTGCTGACTAATTGTTGCTGATAAAACTCGATTGTTTCTTCTAATGCTCTATCAATTGTATATTCTGGTTTAAAGCCCAATTGATTGAATTTTTCGGGATTTGCTTTAGAGTGTTTGATATCGCCTGGTCTTTCTTCTAAAAATTTTATCTGAGACTTAGAATTGGTTATTTCTATAATTTTTTCCGCCAATTCTAAAACTGATGTACTATGTCCTAAAGCAACATTGTAAGTTTCATTTCCTTTTTGGGAAGCTAGAATATTAGCTTTTACTACATCTTTTACATAAATAAAATCCCTAGTCTGCAAACCATCTCCATAAATCGTGATCGGTTCATTTTGAAGTGCTTTATTGATAAAAATAGGCACTGCAGCCGCATAAGCCGATTCTGGATTTTGCCGTGGTCCAAATACATTAAAATATCTTAAAGAAGCTGTTGGAACTTGGTATTGATCGAGATACATTTTTAAATAATATTCGCCGTCTAACTTCGTAATTGCGTACGGTGTCATTGGTTCTGGAAACATCGTTTCTACTTTTGGCAAAACAGGATTATTACCATAATTCGCCGCCGAAGTTGAAAGCACCACTTTACAATTTGTATTGTTTTTGGCCGCTTCTAAAATATTGATTGTTCCAATCGTATTGATTTCGATACATTCTTTAATTTTTAATAAGGACTCTGGAACGCTGACCAAAGCCGCCAAATGAAAAACACCGCTTGCACCACTTATGACTTCATTTACTAAATTTTCATCGCGAATATCTCCTTTTACAAATTCAACATTTAATCCGTTTAGGTTATTTTCGAATCCCGTTCTAAGACTATCAAATACCAAAACCTGATGCCCTTCGTTTGACAAATGTTCAGCAATATGGCTTCCTATAAAACCAGCACCTCCGGTAATTACATATTTACTCATATCTTATTCTTTTAATGATCCAAGGAAATTCAAATTATACTCTTCCATTTCTTTAAATTGTTCCGAAAGACTTTCTATTAGTTTAAATTGATTTTTAGAACGATCCAAATTATGTTCTGGATATTCCGTTTTATAGTACACATCATTATTCAAAAAATCAGTCAAAAAACGAAGTGCCATTATGAATGTCATTGTTTTTGCTCCAAGAGGAAGGTATTTTATTTCAAGCGGCGAAAGTGATGAACTTGTTTTTTCCAGAAAACCTTTTACGTAAGCTTTATAAAATTGCAAATTAAACTGAACCAATTCCAGATTTTTTTCATCCTCAGCAGCAGTGTTGCAAATCGTTCTTATGGCATCTCCAAAATCATAATGAATAATTCCAGGCATTACCGTGTCAGTATCAATTACACAAAGTCCTTTTTTATTGGTATCAAAAAGTGCGTTTGAGATTTTGGTGTCATTGTGCGTAACCCTAAGTTTTATTTTTCCAGTGTCTTTCAAATTCTGCAGAACATGCATTTCCTCTTTTAAATCCTGAGTGATTTTAATCAAATCTTTGGCTTGTTCAATTCTTTGTTCCGAAGCTTCTTTAAGTGCGTTGTCAAACTGAGCATAACGAAAAGCCATATTGTGAAAATTCGGAATTACTTCAATTAATTTTCTCGCATCAAAATCACTGGTTAGATTCAAAAATTCGCCAAACAACTTTCCTCCTTCATAAGCAATTTCTTCATTGTTTACGGTTTCAAAAGTTAAACTTCCTTCTATATAAACCATTACATTCCAGAAATTCCCCTCTTTATCCTTATAATAAAAAACACCTTTTTTAGTTCCTATAAAGGTTAAAACACGACGTTTTAATTCATCTTCAGACAATTGTTTTAGTTTTTTCAACAAATGCTGGCTAACACTTACTTTGTTAGCAATAAGCCCTGGAACGTCTTTAAAAACACCTTCGTTTATTCGCTGTAAAATAAACTGTCTACGGCTATCAGCAGTTACTAAATAAGTATCATTAATATGACCGGAAGACAATTCTTCAAAAGTTTTAAAGACCTCAATATGGTCAAACTGTTCGAATATAAATTTTAATTTTTCGACTGTCATATTACCAGAGATTAGTTGGATATACTTTTTGAGCTCTTAATTTTTCAATTTCTTTTTTTACGATTTCCTTATCCTCTTTATAAGTCACTCCGAACCATTTTGCATTGGATTGCAATACCTCAACAGAAGCATTATTCGATTTTAAAATTTCATTTACTACTGATGTAATAAAAAATTCTGCTTTCAAATCGTGTTCATTTTCTTTTAGAAATTGTTCAAAAAGTGCACCTCCAAATTCGAAGCATTTTGGTGTAAATCCCCAAAAATTCATTGAAACAATTGTATTTTCATCAATAGGAATAAACTCGCCATTATCGTCTTTACGCATTAACTTCCCGTTTATTTTTTCGATATGGGTTCTTTCAGTAACATCTGTCAAATAATTATTCTCGTCAACCTGACATTCTCCTCTTGAAACAAAACCATGATCTGAAACGGTATTTTTAAGCAAATAAGCCATCATATTAAAATTATACGATTCTTTATCCATTTCCATTAATGCCTTGGCCATTATTTCAAAAGCTTCTTTTCCGTAAAAGTCATCAGCATTAATTATGGCAAAGTTTTCAGTTACTTCATCTTTTGCCATAAGCAATGCGTGTCCTGTTCCCCAAGGTTTTTTTCTTTCCGGATTCAAATACTGTGGCGGCACATTGTCAATTTCCTGAAATACATATCCAACTTCTGCTTTTCCTTCCAGTTTTTTATTGAATATTTCTTTGCATTCTTCTTCAATATTTTTACTTATAATAAATACAAATTTTCCAAAACCTGCCTGAAGTGCATCGTATATCGAAAAATCCATTATTGTATCTCCTTCCGGCGTAAATGTATCCAACTGTTTTAATCCTCCATATCGACTTCCAATACCTGCTGCCAAAATCACGAGTGTAGGCTTATTTTTGCTCATTTAAATAGTATTATTAATGGGTTATTTTTTTAATTTTTTTTTAATTTTCTTTTAATCATTTTTGCATTTTTAAAATCTGTCATTTTTCCGAGAATCTTCCAATAAGTGGTTTTGAAAACTTCTTTTATAAATCGAAAAATATATAGTAATCTGCTATTTTTTAAGTTAATTTTATAGACTATCTGATTAATATTCGGCTAAAATATATATTAATATCCTATAAAAAAAGAAAAATATGTTAAAATGTGCTCGAACACATGAAAAATGTTATCGAACACATTGAATTTAATATTTTGTAATATTCGATTTTTATATATATTTGTTTTATATGGAAAAAATTTACACAATTAAGGATATTGCAGAACTTGCAGGTGTTTCAAAAGGAACCGTTGACCGTGTTTTGCACAAAAGGGGAAAAGTATCTGAAGACGCCTTAAAAAAGGTAAATGAAGTACTGGACAAAATTGATTATCAGCCCAATTTAATGGCCAGAAGTTTGAAGAAAAAACAAATTTACTCTATTTGTGTACTTATTCCGGATTCTGCAAATGATCCTTATTGGCAGCCATGTATTGATGGCATAAACGAAGCTAAAAAAGAGTTTAAATCTTTTAATGTCAAAATTGAAATTTTTCTCTTTGATCCTACCAGCACTTCTTCTTTTGTAGAAACCAATCAAAATGTTCTCAGCACTGCTCCAGATGCTGTATTGCTGGTTCCATTATTTCATAAAGAAGCCATAGATGCCATCGAGATTTATAATTCAAAAGGCATTATTTCCAGTATTTTTAATAACCAGCTTAAATCCAGTAGCATTAGAAGTTTTGTTGGTCAAGACTTATTTCAAAGCGGCAGAATTGCAGCACGATTATTAGACTTATTACTAAAAAAAGGTACAATTGCAATTGTTCATATTGATGAGGATTATGAAAATGCAATTCACATGCAGGAAAAAGAGAAAGGATTTAGAGACTATTTTAATAATCTGGAAGATGCTGCTTTTGAAATTAAAACTTTTAAAGTCAAACATCCACAGTTTAAAAGCACACTAAAAGAGTTTTTAGAAGCAAATCCAACTATTGAAGGTCTTTTTGTGACGACTTCAAAAGCTTATCAAGTGGCGAAAATAATTGCCAAAAAACCAGAAAAGAAAATTGCGCTTATCGGCTATGATTTATTAGAAAATAATCTTGAATATTTAAACAACAAGACGATTGATTTTTTAATACACCAGAATCCAAAAAGACAAGCTTATTTAGGAGCTACAAGTTTGATTGAGCATTTTATTTTTGAAAAAGAAATAAGTTCTGAAATTCTACTCCCAATTGACATTATCAATACTGAAAATGCTAAAGATTACTTTTTATAATCTTTAGCATCTACCTTATTTACCATAAATAAATTACATTAAGGTTAAAGTACCAAAAGAACTTGCTATATGAAAGTTTGGCATTTCAGTATTTGGATTTATCCACGAAATCCAAACAGGTTCGTAATCCAAATTAGATTGTTTGATGTATTTAGCTCTATAAAGTCCTGCTTCGATTTTATTTCCTTTTATTAGATTGAATTTTTTTAAAGATTCAATACTTATGGCTATTTCAACAGTAAAAAAATCTTTTTGACTATTTGATTTTACAGTTAGATGCTTTTCAGGCCACTTCCAATCATAATCAAACTGCCAGTTTGGGTAAGCAATAAAATCCATAATTCTCGGTTCAGGATCAATTTCTAAACAATAATACGGATTTAATAAATCGTCTTTTCTAAAAAAGATTTCAACTCGATCTGATTTTGCAATACTCTCAACAGAATCATCAGTTTTATCAATGTGGATATTTCCATCATATACTTTATACAAAAAGAAGATATGATCCAGATCCCACAAAGCTCTTAATTCAATTTTATCAGGGGTCATAGAATCCCAAGGAGAAACAAAATCAGTTAAAACTGTAGCATTATTCCAAATTGGATTATTTCCTAAACCATTTATTTGCAAAATGTTTTTTTCAATTTGGTTTACATTGTAATTTTTCATTCGAAAAAGGTAAGAAATTTTAAAAATAAAAAAAGGGAGCAAATAAGAAAATCTTTTTACTCCCTAAAAGCTTTTTTATTATTTTAAATATATTTTATTACTACTTATTTCGTTATCAGCATTAATTTGAAGAATAACCAGTTGTGATTTTTTTAAATCAGAAACATTTATTGTTGCTGTATTCATTTCACTATATTCTTCTTTTAAAAGTACTCGACCGTTTAGATCTGAAACAGAAATTGATGCTGCTTTAATGTCTTTTCCAAAATTAATAGTGATTATATTCGAAGCAGGATTAGGAAAAACAGCAAAAGTAGTTTCTTCTGTTGTTTTTGCTGCAGATCTAGCTGTAGATCCAGTTTGCAATTCTGAGCATCCAATATCAATACGACCATTTCTTTTACGGTTATTATCATCAAAATCTAATGTACCAGAATAAGTTGCGTTGTATGTTGGATCACCTTTGTCGGCGGCAAAAGCACCTGAGACTAATGAAAAATCAAAAATAGCAGCATTTACAAATCCTGGAAGACCAACTACTGAATTTACGTCCTGTCCTGTAGCAGTTGCAAATTGTGCTGCATTATAAGACCCTGTTGCAGAACTGCCATTAAAACTAACTCCTGTTAAATCGATTATAAAATCGGTATTTTCTTCTCTGTAATACAAATTATAATTGGAAACAAAATTTGAAATAGTATAGCCATAAGATGCTAAAAATGCTTTTTTACCAGTTGTAGCGTACAGGATATTATTTTTGAAAGTAATTCCTGAACTGTTTTGAAAATGAACTTCGCCACCATAAATATCCGCAATCGTACTTACAGCAGTACCTCCAATAGTTGTAACACCATTAATAGTGGCACCTGTTCTATTTTTATAAAATGTATTATTGAAAATTTTAGTATCACTAACGCTTGTTGTGTAACCACTGCCAATAACACCACCAAAAATTGCTCCGGTTATGACGTTATTATAAACTGAATTATTATTTACAATGTGTCCTGTAGACTGACCTCCATTTCCTGTGGCTGTATTTTGTTCAGCTCCAATAGCAAGTCCCACACCACAATTATAAACTTCATTTCTTTCTATGGTAACATTTAATGCACCATCTACATAAATACCGGCACTATTTGCTACGGCACTCATACAATCAAAAACTTCATTTGAAGCAATGATCCCATTTCTTGCCTGATTATTGCTCGCAGCTCCTGTTGATGTGTAATTTCCTGCCGCTACAATTCCGATGTTAGCAATATCGTAAACCGTATTTCCTAAAACCGAAAAACCATTTACGTTTCCGGTTAAAGTTACTGCTTCTCCCCAGCCTGTAGCACAATTGTTTATTTCACTATTTTCAATTTTTACGTTGGTAATAGCATAAGTAGCATTTCCTCCATCAACTTTTATGGCATTGGCAACTATACCACTATTAGCAGGAATCGCTGATAAATTGTTGCTGATCCAGCCAATGTTTCTTACAATACAATTTTTGATTGTAATGTTGTTTAGATTAGCTGTAGCTCCTGAATTTGCAAGAATCCAAATTCCTTTACTTCCGTTACCAATTTTATTTGATATCGTTAACCCATCAATGGTAACATTACTTGTATTTACAATTCCTAATACGTAAGTATCTGTACTTGTCCAGCCAGATGCGTTGAGAACTACAGCAGCTGAACCACTTTTTTGAATTGTTAATGGTTTTCCAACATAAATAGGCCCTGTTACAGGATAAGTACCAGAAAGAACTAATACAGTTCCTCCAGACGGAGCTGCTTGTACTCCTTTTAAAATGGTTTTAAATGGCAAAGCAGCAGTACCTGTACCCGTTGTATCATTTCCTGTTGTAGAGACATATGTCTGTGAAAAACCTTGTATAAAGCAAAATAAAATAATAAATGTAATTTTCTTGACTTTCATAATTTTGACATTTTAGGATTAATAGTAAAAAAATCTATAGTTAAATATTGCAATATTTCTATATCAGTAAAAAGAACCTGATTGCTATTTATGTTTTCAAAATCAAAATACGGCATCGCTTCAATTAATCTTAATCATTGATTTTAAAACTATTATATATACAAAAAGCAAACAAAAACTGACTTATTTCTGACTAAAGTAAATAATGTTTTTTAACCTGCAATAAAAAATCAAAAAAATATGTGTTCGAGCACAAAACAAATGGTGATATTTTATTTTTTGTGATATTTTTAATACATAAAAAATAGTAAAACAATCTAAAAACTCAATGTGCTTGAACACAAATAAATAAAATACTACATGAGTAATTTTTAAGAAGATGTTCAAAATGACTTTTTTTATAAACTACAGTCTATTCAGAACTTTAAAAAGAGAAACTATAAAATCTATTTTTAAAGAAAGATTATATCAAAAAAAAAGGTACTATAAAGTACCTTTTCTATAACTTAAAAGAATTAAAATATTAGTTCCAGTTAAAACTAATTTTCTTTTCTATTTCACTGCTTAAACTTAAAAACACTGGGCAAGTCATTGCTGCGCGTTCTAAAATTGTTCTGCTTTTTTCATCGGCATTGCTTTTCATATTAAAAACAATTTCGATTGCACCGATTCTTCTTGGTTCCGCATTCATAATCTTTGTTACTTCAGCAGTTGAACCTACAAAATCTACTTCTAAATCACGGGCTTTAATTCCCATAATCGTCATCATACAGCTTGCTAAAGCATTTGCCACTGTATCTGTTGGAGAAAAAGCTTCCCCTTTTCCGTTATTATCTACTGGTGCGTCAGAAATGATTTCACTTCCTGACTGCACGTGAATTGAACTTGTTCTTAAATCTCCTAAATAGGTTACTTTTGATGTCATTAATTTGCTACTTTTAAAGTTAAGTCACTATCGTAATATAAGATGTAAACACCTTTATTGGCGTGTCCGCCATCTTCTTTTCTGTAATATTGAAATTTATTATCTACTTGTTGTGTAGTCATCAAATCAGCCGTTTCCTGAAAGTTTTTTCCCTGTACCAAACGCATCATCGTATCAAACGTTACATCAAATCCTCTTGTTGCGTAAGTTGTTGGATTGGCTTTGTTTTTTAGTCGATATTGTTTTTCATAAATTAAAACTGATTGTTCATCGCTTTCACGAGTAACCGATGGATACATTAATTTTAATTTTACCAAATTATCAAAACTAATCTCATCTGTATCTAATGTGCTATTTGGCTCTAAAATTACAAGCTGAACCTGACATGTTTTCTGAGAATCAAGTAAAGCCTTTATAGTTGCTTTAACCATCGCAGTATTTCCTGTTTCCATTACAACATAATTCATTCGTCCCGGAATTAACAAGCTTTTTAAATTAGCCACATCCAAACCACCGGTTTCAGTAAGAGATGCAAATGCTACTCCTTTCTGGTTTTGTCTGATATAATTGATAATTGATTCTTTTTTCTTGTCAACAACCGCAACAATATTTCCGTTTTTAGAACGCATATAATCAAAAACCGAATTTCTGATCACGTCATTTGCCGGAATAGATTGGTACAAATTATCAATAGGATTCGCACTATCTTTTGACAATGGCGAAATCACAGGGACGTTATATAAACGAAGTGAATTTGCCGCAGCTTCTGCATTACTTTGATAGAATGGCCCAATTACAGCATCTGCATCTTGAAGTTTCGTAATTAAGCTTGAAACATTAGAAGTTGTTTTAGTTTCCTGAGAATCATAAATAGCAACATCAATTGGAAGTTTTAACGTTTTAGCAGAATCTATTGCCATCATAGCACCAGAATAAAAATCTAAAGTCATATTTAAAAACTTATCATTTTTAATTCTGTTAGCCGTTCCCGATGTATCACTTTGTACTTTAGCCAAATTAAAAGGAAGCAATAAAACCACTTTTTTACGCTCATTTACTCCTCTCTTTTTAGTTAATTCAACAATTTCAATATTATCATTTTCTGTTGATTTAACTTTATCAATAATTCTAATACCACCTCCCGTACTTTCTGTTGGCTTACTAATTGCAGAATCAGCTGATTTTTCAGATGGTACTTGCGCCGCAACAATCGCAACTGGAGCTAAATACCCTGTAGGAACTTTTAAAACCATTCCTTCTTTTACACCTTCTGAAAGTGACGGATTAAGCGCTGTTAATTCATCTTGGGTTAAATGGAAAGTACGTGATAAACTATACAAAGTTTCTTTGGGTTTCACCTGATAATCCATATAAGTTACTGCCTTTTTAGAAGTTTCAGCAGACTTTTTGTTTTCAGCAGGTTTTATTGTTTCTACTGAAGCACTATTTGTTTTTGGAGCAGTTCCTTTAATCGTTAATCTATAACCAACTGGCAGATTAGCCACAATATCCGGATTGCGTTTTTCCAATTCGTCAACCGTAATATTGTATTGTTTTGCAATACCAAACTTTGTTTCTTTTGGCTGTACATCATGATACACATACTTTTCAGCACCTTTTTCTTTTGCAGGTTTTGCTATCGCTTTTGGAGCAGCCCCTTTAGCAGGAATTACAAGTTTTTGTCCAATTTGAACACCTGTTTTTTCTAAAAATGGATTTGCTGCTTTTAAAGCTTCATCTGAAATTCCGTATTTATGCTCAATGCTGTAAAATGTTTCTTTAGGCTGCACTTCATGGATTATTTCTTTTCCGGAAGTTACTACACTTTTAGTTTCCGAAACTTCTTTTTTGACTTCTCCTGCTGCTGTTGGAATCAACAACACTGTATTTGCACTTAAACCCGTTCTGGCATCTGGATTAAGTTTGTAAATATCATAAGGCGTAACCTTAAATTTCTGCGCAATCTGATTAATCGTTTCGCCGCTTGACACTTTATACTTCACTACTTTTTCCTGAGAAAAAGCGCTTGAACTAATAAAAAATACAAGGGAGAATAATGTTAAATAGTATTTCATAATATGGCTTAAAACAATTTAATTTCTAATTTAAAATATCTCACAGATTTATCCAAAAGCAAAATTCGAGCCGTTTGTTATTTCATTGAAAAATCATCTCAAATCAATTTCTGCTTTGGCAATTACGATTTCTTTATATAACTCATCTTCTTCTTTTTTCTTGCATTTATAAAGTACTTCTTCCATGTTTTCGAATTTATCGCTATAAACATAGTACGAAAGGCTGTTAATATTAAAGAAGAAACTAGCATTAAAATCGCCAGAATCAATGAGTTTCATAATAAGCTTATCTCGCTCCACTGCGTCTGTAAATATACCCAAAACTAAGTAATACCCATTCGAAACTTCTCTAAGATTATCATAAACTTCTACTTTTACTGTTTTGTCAGTTCGTAACGGATTGTCTTTCAATTCCTGTTTCATTTCTTCCAATGAAATTGTTTTTGAATTTTCGACTGTGTTATCCCGTTTCTGTTTTTTGACCACTTCGTCCTGGTATTTTTTCAGTTTCATCAAAGCCAGTTTATCATCAAATTTTCGGGCTTCCATACTGTAATAAGAAGCTTTGCTAATATGTCTTTTTACTTCTATTTTTTTCTGATTATCCAATGAATCAATCTTAGCAATCAAAAGCTGATTTTGTGCATCGCCTTTCTCCTGTTCTATTTTATAACGTTTAATTTCTTCCAAAGATAAACG
The DNA here is from genome assembly GCF_042686225.1 of Flavobacterium notoginsengisoli. Taxonomy (NCBI): domain Bacteria; kingdom Pseudomonadati; phylum Bacteroidota; class Flavobacteriia; order Flavobacteriales; family Flavobacteriaceae; genus Flavobacterium; species Flavobacterium notoginsengisoli. The sequence goes on along the minus strand of NZ_JBHUOT010000001.1, from coordinate 556,311 downwards.
TTGCTGCAAAGGCTCGGTATTTGCTTTTTTCTCACTTTCTCGGATTTTCTTTTTGTATTCCTGATTTTCTTCAACAGCAATTTTCTCTACTTTATTCATCAAACCGGCATACACTTTTCTGTTTTCTGCTAATTCTTTTTTCAATTGGGAAGACAATTCATTGGTCTTATTGATCCCGTCAAAAGATTGCTTTTCTAATCTTTTAGATTCCTCAACATTCAGAATATCCATTCGCTTTAATTCTTTCAAATCATTATTCATAGAAGTGACAAGCGAATCCAGTTTTGCCATTAAAATATCCTGAACATTTTTATTGGCTTCTAAAACCAGACGCAGTTTTTCTACCGAATTTTCTTTAGAGCCGTTCATATCATTCAAATTCACTTTCAAATCATTAATCTTTATGATTTTCTGATTCATTTCTTTCTGAACAACCAAACGGTCTTTTAAATCATCAATTTCAACTACTTTGGCTTTTGTTTTCTCGACTACAACTTGCTTTTCAGCCAAAGCCAGCATCAATTCTTCACTTTCGTTTGCTGGTTGAATTCCTTTTGTATTAATGGCTAATTTATTTCCAACAATTAATCCGTTTACGATTTCAGGATTTTGTGACTCTAACTGATCAATTGAAATTCCGTATTTCTTTGCAATCGAAAATTTGGTTTCCTTTGGTTCAACCACATGAAAAACAGTTTCCTGATTGATGACACGAACTCTTCCGTCAATCGTTTTTCTTTTATTTGGAATTGAAATCGTCTGGCCAATTTGTAACCCATTAATCAAAATATCTTTATTAAGGTTTTCTAAATCCTGAACCGAAACATTGTATTGTCTGGCGATACTAAATAAAGATTCTTTTGCCACAACCTGATGTGCTATTTTCGAAGAAGTGACATTTTCCTGTTTTGAAAAATGTTCTGAATTTTGAGGAATAATTAATTCCTGACCAATTTGAAGTCCGCTTGCCAGAATTTCCTGATTGGCGTTCTGAATAGCTTCAACCGAAACATGATATTGTTTGGATAAGCCAAAAAGTGTTTCTTTTGGTGCAACAATATGGGTTTGTTGCTTGGAAATTGTATTTTCTGAGTGATGAGCCGGAATCTTTAAAATTTGATTGTCCTTGATTCCATTTTGTGATTCGGGGTTGAGCTTGTAAATTTCATCTAAAGAAACCTTATACTTTTGGGCAATAAAATAAGCGGTTTCACCTTTTTGAATCTTGTGCTCGATAATTGAATCTTGCGCAATTATTTTGTTAAAAGACAAAATAAAGACAAGAGAAATTGTTAAAAGTTCTCTCATAAATAGTAGGTTATAAAAAATTAAGGCCTTACAAATGTAAGACCTTAATTTTAAAATATGCTACTATTCCCACTCAATTGTTGCAGGTGGTTTTGAACTAATATCGTAAACAACACGATTCACACCTTTTACCTTGTTGATAATATCATTCGATACTTTCATCAGGAAATCGTAAGGTAAGTGAACCCAGTCAGCAGTCATTCCATCTGTTGATTCTACAGCTCTCAGCGCTACTACTTTTTCGTAAGTACGCTCATCGCCCATAACACCAACAGAGTTTACCGGAAGCAAAATTGCTCCAGCCTGCCAAACTTTATCGTATAATCCCCAAGATTTTAATCCTTCGATGAAAACTGAATCTACATCTTGCAAAATTTGTACTTTCTCCGGAGTAATATCTCCTAAAATTCTGATTGATAAACCTGGTCCCGGGAAAGGGTGTCTTCCTAATAATTCTGGATCTATTCCTAATGTAGCTCCAACTCTACGAACTTCGTCTTTAAACAACATTCTAAGTGGTTCTACAATTTTTAATTTCATATAATCTGGCAATCCACCAACATTGTGATGCGATTTAATCGTTGCAGATGGTCCTTTTACCGAAACAGACTCAATAACGTCCGGGTAAATAGTTCCTTGCGCTAACCATTTTACGTCTTCTAAAAGGTGTGATTCATCATCAAAAACTTCGATAAATACACGGCCGATTGTTTTACGTTTCGTTTCAGGATCACTAATTCCTGCTAATTCCCCAAGGAAACGATCTCCGGCATCTACCCCTTTTACGTTTAATCCCATTCCTTTGTATTGATCTAATACATTTTGGAATTCGTTTTTACGTAAAAGTCCGTTGTTAACGAAAATACAATATAAATTTTGTCCGATTGCTTTGTTTAATAAAACTGCCGCTACCGTAGAATCTACTCCTCCAGATAAACCAAGAACTACTTTATCGTTTCCTAGTTTTTCTTTTAATTCTGCTACCATTTCGTCAACGAAAGCATTTGGAGTAAAGTTTTGAGGAACTTCAGCAATTTTTACTAAGAAGTTTTCCAACATCTGTTTTCCATCTGTTGAATGGTAAACTTCCGGGTGGTATTGAATTGCATAAGTCGTTTCGCCTTCAATTTTGTAAGCTGCATATTCTACATCATGCGTACTTGCTAATTTTACAGCATTTGTTGGAAGCGCTTTGATACTATCGCTATGACTCATCCAAACCTGACTGTTTTCTGAAACTCCATCAAAGAAAGTTTCACCTTCTTTAATATAAGACAAGTTTGCTCTTCCGTATTCTCTTGTATTTGAAGCAGCCACTTCACCACCGCTGAAATGAGCTAAATATTGTGCTCCGTAACAAACAGCAAGTAAAGGCATTTTACCTCTAATTTGCGATAAATCAGGATGTGGTGCATCTTCTCCTCTAACAGAGAAAGGGCTTCCTCCTAAAATTACGGCTTTATAACTTGATAAATCACTTGGAATGTGATTGTAAGGAAAAATTTCGCAGAATATATTTAATTCGCGAACTCTACGCGCAATAAGCTGAGTATATTGCGATCCGAAATCTAAAATAAGTACGTTGTGTTGCATGCGCAAAAGTATAGTTGTTTCTAATTCTCTTATTTTCAAAAAAAAAATAAAAGCAACTTTTTAAAATGGAAAAATTTTATTAGCTCACTTTTATTTTAAATGTCGCAAAGGTAGTAAAAAAGAACTGAAGACCGATTAAAGCCATCGTTTAAAAATATTAAAGACGATAGCTAAGTAATAACTACATATACAACTAAGTATAAAATCAAATATTATAAATTAATTTCCATTCTTTCTTTTAAAAACACCGATAGTTTTTGTTACGATTATTAATTCTTAAAGCAAAAAAACTTAATAATCATACTTACTCTTTTAATTTAATCCTTTTATCCAATAATTAGATTGATTTTCAAGAAAGATACATTTCAACCAATCTTCTATTGACGATTTATAATATAATTCCTTATCAACTTCTTTATAAGGCAATTCAAAAAAACTTTTATCCAGAATAACATCTTCTCTATCAATAACATAAATATTATTTGAATTATAAAAAGTATATTTTTTAATCTCAGAATTGGTTGTGATTATTTTCTTACGTGCGCCAATCGCCTCAAATGTTCTCATAGTGAGTCCTTTTTGACCAGGATGATTAATATCTAAAATTACATTTGAAACTTTATATAATTTTAGTATTTCTTCCGTTTTTAAACTCTTAAAAGTTAATTTTTTAAAGTCAAACATTTTAAAACTTTTATCAAATTGCTTTTTATAAAAATAAACTAAACGGCCGTGAATAAAATAGTAGAAATAGGAACTCAAGTTATTCTCTTCACACCAACGTGCTATTTTATTGCTTATTATGTATCTGTCTGAATGAGCAGTCCCAATAAAAAGCAAATCATATATAAATTTTTCATCTGCTTCTGGGGTTAATTTTTTATAAACATCCAGATAAAATAACGGCCTAAAATTTAAGCCAAACTTTATGGCATCATTAGGATCGAAGGTAAACTTTTTATCAAAATATTTAAGAATTTTAATAGGATGGCTATAATTTTCAAAGGAATCCCATGTGTAAAAAATACATTCACATTCAGGATGATTTTTTTTAAATGTGATAAGAAAAAACTCTGGAACAACTTCACCTCTATTTACAAATAAATAGTGATAGAGTTTATTTTTTGTTTTTAGGATTATTTCGTTATAATATTTATTTATTTTTTTTTGATAAATATTTCTTTTAATTCTTATAATGCCTTTAAAGAAAATGTTATTTGAAGGCCTCTCGTCAAAGTATTGAACATTAGCTCCCAGTTCTTCCAGCTTTTTTTTTATCGCTTTTTCATAATCAAACGTTTGCATGGAAAGAAATAATATATTTTTATTATTAAGTGTTTTCTTCATCTCATTTCAGCAATCTTCTTTGTTTTATTTTTTCTAATAATGCAGCTAATTTAATTTCTTGTTGTAACACCCAAAGGGGGAACTTACAAATTCCTTCTTCGAAATAAATCTCAGGTTTAAATCCTAAAAGAGTTTTGATTTTAGATAAATCAGCATAGTTATGACGAATATCACCTAATCTAAATTTCCCGGTAATTGCAATCCGAATATTACTATTATAGGTTTTGATCAAAACATTTGCTGCTTCGTATATACTTATGGCAACTCCTGTTCCAACATTAAAAGCTTCACCATTTGCCTCTTTTTTCTCAATTCCCAGAATTATAGCCTAAACTACATCATCAATAAAACAAAATCTCGAGTTTCTCTACCGTCCTCAAAAATTTCAATACTATTATTATTTCTAATTTGTGTTGAAAAAATTGAAAGTGTTCCTAATATATGGATTTGATAAACATTGTCTTGGTCCATATACATTTTGATATCTCAATATTACAGGAGCTATACCAATTGCAGGGCAAACAGTCATTAACATTTATTCTTGATATTCCTTAGTAATTCCATATATTGAACATGGATAGATTTTACAGGCTCATCAGTTGCCAGCAATTCCAGTCGCTGATTATCAAAAAAAGTAACCTCAAAGTTTCCAGCCAACATATCTTGCTCTTTTCGCTGCTTTGGATAAACAATTCCTAAATTTGGATGTCTACATTTTCCTTTACCATAAATAGATATAAATGAAGCTAATACATTTTTTTTACTGAATTTTGCTTATTAACTAATATCTCTAGTATAATTGCAGTTCCATTAATATTTATTTCTGTATGTTTTTCAATACAATACATTGACTTGCCTGTTCCAGTTTCAGTGGCTAAATGCATTATGACATCTTGACCACTAATAGCTTTTTCCCAATCAGCCCGAGAGGTAACGGTTCCTTTTATAAAAGTTACTTTTTCTGCTATACTAGCATATAAAGAGGAATTCTCTTGTGGTTTAGTCCATGAATTTGTGGAGAAAGATTATCTATTACAGTAATTTTATATCCTTTTTTAATTAATGTCAATGCCAAATTACTTCCAATAAAACCAGCCCTCCAGTTATCAAAATATTATACATACTATATTTATAATTCATTGTTTTTTATAAAAATTTCACAACGATAAATATTAAAAAAAACTAAAAATCAACACATTAAGCATCTAAATATAACTAAATTTTCAAAAGTGGAACGTTGAAAAAATAAATATTTTTTCAACGTTCCACTTTTCAGGGACAAAATCCAAAGTAACAAAGGTTCAAAGGTTTATAAAAATAATAAAATATTATTTGCTTTCTTCCTTTGAACCTTTGCATCTTTGAGTCTAGAAAAAGAAATCCAAAAACTACTTTATTTCGTATCTAACGAAAAACCCAATTAAATTTAACTATGAAATCAAAATTTATTGCCTTGACAGTTTTCTTGTCAATCTTTTTAAGTTCCTGTAACACGGTTGATGATTTGTTAAGCTTCAACATTTCTAACTCAACTTCTATTAAAATCCAGAGCACTTCTCCAATTAACCTGCCTTCGGAAATCATCACTCCGGAAGTTACAACCAATTCTTCGGCTGAATTTGAAAACAACAAAACAAAAGCAAGTTTAGTAAAAGACGTTAAAATCAGATCCCTTAAATTATCCATTGCAGATCCATCAGATAAAACTTTTACATTTTTAAAATCAGTTCACTTGTACATTTCAACTACAAATTCTGATGAAATCGAATTGGCTTACCAGGACAATATTAATGTGTCAACCAATACAATTGATCTGATTTGTACAGATAAAAGACTGGATCAATATATTAAAGCAGACAGTTATAAAATCAGAACTAAAGTAACCTTAAAAGAAACCTTAACAAAAGATGTCACTGTAAAAGCAGATATGAAGTTTAGAGTTACTGCGGATCCTTTCTAATCTAAGATACTGATGTTCTGAGACACTAAGATTCTAAGTTAGAAAAAGCAGATACAAAAAGAGGTTCCAATTGGAACCTCTTTTTGTATTATACCTATTTTATACTGTTTCTTCCAAAAAAGAAAAAACTTAAAATTTTAGTATCTCAGAACCTTAGCAACTCAAAAAAATCACTCTTTTGTTACAACAATAGAAGCCTTAAATCCAGCTGCTAAATTATCCCAATAATCGCTTGTTACCATATTACCTTTATCATCAAACACCTGGATTTCTGCAGTGTTACCACCAAGTGTCCCTATATTCAAAGCTTCGAAGTCTAATTTATTAAACCCCTGAGTTAGATTAATTTTAACCGACTGATAATTAGAATCCAATAAAAGACGATCCCGAATTACATAATCATTTGAAGACACTTTCACTAAATCTCCGTCAATCGCTCCAAAATCACGGAATTTTACAATAAAATATTCTGATTTGGTTTTAAAGTCTCCCAGTGAAATATTTTTCTTTACTAAAACTCCTCGCCCTTCTCTTAAACCGGCATCTTTTAGGGCTTTATTCAAATCCTTTTCCATTTTGTCCACATAACGATCGCCGGGATTCGCAAAATCGGTTTCGGTAGACATGGTAAATTTGCTTTTTTCTTCCCCAATCTGGAATTTCGATTTGGGAGTTATCGTAGTATTTTCAAAAACATTTGGCGTTTTAATACTCGGAATATCGCTAACATCTGACTGAGGATCTTTTACCTCAGGAATTGGTGTTTTTTTTGGCTTAGCGCTAAACTTTGGTGCAGGAATAGCTTTGAATTTAGTACTAAATTCGGCTTGGGCTGATACTGACAATGCAGTAAAAAATAATATGAAAAATAAAATATGCTTCATTGAATACGTTTTAATCGAATCGGCCTTTATAATTAATAGTCCAGCATCACAAAAATAATACAATTTAGTTTGGTGCTACAACTTTAGGACTTTTATAACATTAAATTAAGCTAATTTTTGGAATCAAAAAACCTGCCAGAATTTTTTCCTTTATAAAAAATAATAATCAAAATTGTAAAATTCCAAATTCCAAAATTCTTTTCAAAATCAATATTTTTTAACTTTTAAAACGGATTCAGTATTTTGATAATTAGCAACTTATTCTTAACTTCAAGACTTTATTGTGCCATTTATAAATCTTAGCAAAATGGATTATATCGATTATTATAAAGTATTGGATGTTACAAAATCTGCAACTGAAGCAGATATCAAAAAAGCATATCGAAAACTGGCTCGAAAATATCATCCGGATTTAAACCCAAATGATAAGGAAGCCGAAAAAAAATTCAAAGAAATCAATGAAGCAAATGAAGTTTTAAGCAATCCTGAAAATCGAAAAAAATATGATAAATATGGTAAAGACTGGAAACATGCTGATGAATTTGAAAAAGCCGGTTACGATCCGAATCAACAACAAAACAGACAGCAAAGCAGGTCTCAATATTCCGGAGGCGACTTCTCCGGCTTTGAAGGAGGAGATTTCTCCGGCAGCGATTTTTCCGATTTCTTCAATTCGATGTACGGAGGCGGCAGAAGCAGATCACAGTCGAAATACAGAGGACAGGATTTTAACGCTGAATTAGAATTAGACCTTAAAGCGGCCTATACTTCACACAAACAAAACTTAACTGTTAACGGAAAAAATATCCGAATTACAATTCCTGCAGGTGTCGAAAATGGTCAGGTTATTAAAATTCCAAATCATGGAGGGCCTGGTGTAAATGGAGGTCCAAATGGTGATTTATACATTACTTTTTTAATTTCAAATAATTCCGATTTCAAACGCGAGGGCAATAATTTATATGCCGATGCACCACTTGATTTATACACCGCTATTTTAGGCGGAGAGACTCATATCAATACTTTTGATGGAAAAGTAAAAATTAAAGTTCCTGCAGAAACGCAACCCGGAACTAAAGTAAAACTGAAGGGAAAAGGTTTTCCTGTTTATAAAAAAGAAAATGAATTTGGTGATTTATATATTACCTACACCATAAAACTTCCAACAAAATTGTCGGATAAAGAAAAAGAATTATTTGAAGAACTGGCAAAACTAAGAAATCATGAAAAATAAAAATTTAATCCAGATCAAACAGTTTTGTATTTATCACGAAATTGAAAATACTTTTATTACAGAACTTAATAATTATGGACTCATTCATATTATTACAGAAGAAAATGACGAATATCTGGAACCAGAGCAGCTCCCAACGGTAGAAAAGATGATCCGCATGCATTATGATCTGAAAATAAATCTGGAAGGAATTGATGCCATTGCCCATTTATTAAACAAGATTGAAAATTTACAGCAAAATCTTAATACAGTACAAAACAGGCTTCGTATTTACGAAGAAAAACAAAGTGAATAACACTAAAAATATCACAAAAAAAGCTTGATTTCCGATTTGATTTCAAGCTTTTTTTAATTCCATTCAAAACCATAATTCGTAAATTGCGTGATCTTAAATAACCTGAATTTGCTTTTAAAAATCAATAATCAAATTCGCAAAACATAAAAAATGAAAAGAGAAAACATCTTAACCGGATCTCCATGGGAAGACAAAATGGGATATTGTCGTGCCGTAAGAATTGGTAATATCATCGAAGTTTCGGGAACTGTCGCTATAGTTGATGGTGAAAAAGTAAAGGCAGATGACGCTTATGCTCAAACTTATAACATTTTAGAGCGAGTTGAAAAAGTTTTAGAAGATTTAAATGTAAGCATGAAAGATGTTATCCGAACAAGAATTTTCACAACAGACGTTTCTACTTTTGAAGAAGTTGCCAGAGCACACTCTGCTTTCTTTAAAGATGTAAAACCAACTACAGGATTTTACGGAATCAGTAAGTTGGTTGCTCCTGAGTATTTGGTTGAAATCGAATTTACCGCTGTAGTATAGTATTTTTTTTCGCTACGAATTCACAAATTATTTAGTACAGAAAGAATTCAATTTTTTAAATTTGTGAATTCGTGGCTGAAAAATACGCTCAAAATATAAAATGACTTCCCAAACTCCAAAACAATTCCTTCTTTCTCTTCCAAAATGGATTCTTATCTGTGCTTTAATCGGTATACTTTCAGGATCGGCATCTGCTTTCTTTTTAGTTTCTTTAGAATGGGTTACACAATTTAGAATTCATCATGACTGGATTATCTGGCTTTTACCTTTAGGCGGATTTCTGGTTGGAGCAAGTTATTATTACTGGGGAGAATCTGTAGTAAAAGGAAACAATCTGCTTCTCGAAGAATATGAAAATCCGAAGAAAGTTATTCCGTTCAAAATGGCTCCTTTGGTTCTTTTGGGAACTTTACTTACCCATTTGTTTGGAGGTTCTGCGGGTCGTGAAGGAACTGCTGTTCAAATGGGAGGTGCAATTGCCGATCAATTCACAAAATTATTCAAACTCGATAATTCAGAACGTAAAATATTAATTATACTGGGAATTAGCGCGGGTTTTGCTTCCGTATTTGGAACTCCTTTGGCAGGGGCTATTTTTGCTTTAGAAGTTTTATATTTCAGTAAAATCAATTTTAAAAGCATCTTACTTTCATTTTTAGTTGCTTATGCCGCTTACTTTACGGTAGAATTTTGGGAAATAAAACATACGCATTACAGCATTCCGGTAGTTCCTGAGCTTAGTTTAAACAATATTGTTTTCACGCTTATTGTCGGTATTTTATCTGGATTTGCTGCTTTATTATTCTCCAGAAGTACTCATTTCTGGGGAGCTCTTTTTTCAAAAAACATTAAACATCCTACGCTTCGTCCTGTGGTTGGAGGTGTCATTTTAGCCATTGCAATTGCCGGATTTGGATTTACCAAATTCTCCGGATTAGGCGTTCCTGTAATTGTTGAATCTTTTTCGAACCAAAGCGAATGGTACGATTTTCTATTAAAAATCTTATTTACAGGATTTACTTTAGGAGCTGGTTTTAAAGGTGGAGAAGTAACGCCATTATTCTTTGTTGGAGCTACTTTAGGAAGTGCTTTATCATTTGTAATTCCAATGCCCATTGCGCTTTTAGCCGGAATTGGATTTGTTGCTGTTTTCTCCGGTGCAACCCATACCCCTATCGCCTGCACTATTATGGGAATGGAATTATTTGGAATTGCCCCGGGATTATTTATTGCTATCGCCTGCACAGTGGCTTATTTTTCTTCCGGATCTGTTGGAATTTATAAATCTCAAATTGTGAAAGGCGCTAAATACAAATTATACCAAAGATTAAATTCCAATTTTTAAAAGCGGAACAGGGATAACTGAGACTGGGCACTAAAAATATTTTCAGCATTACATTAAAAAAATGTAAATTCGCAAACTATGAAAATACAAGATATTCAAGCGATTCAGTTATTACTCGCAACCCCAAAGAAAATTGTCATCATTCCGCACAGAGGACCAGATGGCGATGCGATGGGCTCTACATTAGGCTTATACCATTTCTTAATAAAAAACAATCATCAGGCAACTGTTATAGCTCCAAATGATTTTCCTAATTTTCTCGCCTGGCTTCCAGGTTCAGAAACAGTTAAAATATTTGAAAAAGACACTGAAAACTGTACCAGAATTTTAGAAGAAGCGGAGTTAATTTTTACACTGGACTTTAATGCCTTTCATCGTACAGGTGAAATGGAGCATACACTAAAAAAGCTTACAGCTCCGTTTATAATGATTGATCATCATCAAAAACCGGATGATTATGCCGCTTATATGTATTCTGACACCTCATTCGGATCCACTTGCGAAATGGTTTATAACTTTATCAATTTCTTAAACAAAAAAGAAGATATCGACAAAACCATTGCCACTTGTATTTACACTGGAATCTTAACTGATTCGGGTTCATTCCGTTTTCCGGGGACAACAGGAAATACACATCGAATTATAGCCGAATTGATTGATCTTGGAGTTGAAAACACACAGATTCCGGTATTGTTATACGACAACAGTTCTTTCAGCAGATTACAATTATTAGGTTGTGCTTTGCAAAACATGAAGATTTTTGAAGAGCATAAAACTTCTTACACTACACTAACACAAGAAGAACTGGATTCGTTTAATTATGTGAAAGGAGATACTGAAGGAATTGTTAATTATGGTTTAAGTATAAAAGATATTGTTTTTACTGCTATTTTTATCGAAAATAAAGACGAAGGTATTATCAAGATTTCATTTCGATCACAAGGAGGTTTTGATGTAAATCAGTTTTCAAGAGATCATTTTAATGGCGGAGGGCACAGCAATGCAGCCGGCGGAAGATCTGAAACTTCGATGGAAGAAACAGTTAAGAAATTTGAAGATTTAGTAACAAAACTAAAATTATAGCCCTATCATGAACAACCTAAAACTTACTATTTACAGCTTATTTTTTGCTGTTCTGCTCATCAGCTGTAAGCATCCTGAGGAAGCCAGAAGACCTATTTCAAGAGCTTCGGGAACATTCATGAAAAAATCTGCTGACCGTAATAAAAAATTAGTGGCTAATGAAGAAGAAGTCATTAAAAAAATCATCAAAAGCAATCCGAAGGTAAAATATTACGCTACTCCAAAAGGATATTGGTTTAATTACGAAGAAAGAAACGAAACAGAAACTGCAGCACCAAGAAAAGGTGATATCGCTTACTTTAATATGGAAGTAAAAAATATAAAAGGCAACATTATTTACTCTGATTCTGATCTTGGACCGCAAACCTATTATGTAGACAAACAAGATATCATGATGGGACTACGCGACGGAATTAAAAGAATGCATAAAAATGAGACTGTAACTTTCTTATTCCCATCACACAGCGCTTATGGCTATCATGGAGACAATAAAAAAATTGGTCCAAACGAATCTCTAATCGTTACAGTTACACTTAGGAATTTTGTTCCAGATCCAGCGGCACAAACAGCAACTGCGAGTACTAAAACTCCCAAAACTGCAACACCAAAACCTGCAGCGTCAAAGCCTGCGACTCCAGCAAAAAAAGACACATTAACTCAATAAAAACAATATCTTAAAATGAAAAAGATTATTTTATTATTACTAATTGCCATTAGTTCATTTTATTCTTGCAAAGACGATCACAGCAATCTTCCAGATGGTTTATACGCTGACATCGAAACTAACAAAGGTCACATCATTGTAGAATTAGATTATAAAAAAGCTCCAATCACTGTAGCAAATTTTGTAACCCTTGCTGAAGGCAAAAACGAATTTGTAACACACGAAAACCTAAAAAAGAAACCTTTTTTTGATGGTTTAAAATTCCACAGAGTTATCGAAAATTTCATGATTCAAACTGGTGATCCATTAGGAACTGGTTCAGGAGATACAGGATATAAATTTAAAGACGAGTTTTCAGATTTAAAATTTGACAAGGCCGGTGTTTTGGCAATGGCAAACAATGGCCCTGGAACCAATAGCAGTCAATTTTTTATTACACATGTTGAAACGCCATGGTTAGACAACAAACATACTATTTTTGGTCATGTTGTAGATCAAAAAACACAGGATGTAGTAAACAAAGTAGTTCAGGGTGATAACATTGTTGCTGTAACTATCATCAGAAACGGAGAAGCAGCTAAAAAATTTGATGCTGTAAAAGTATTCCATGATTACTTCGTTGATATCGCAAAAGAGCAAAGTAAATATGCTGCTGTTCAAAAAGAAAAAGTTGCTTATTATGCTTCTGCAAAAGCAAAAGCCACTAAAACAGCAAGCGGTTTACAATATGTAATTACTGAAAAAAGTTCTGGTCAAAAACCTGCTACCGGAAAACAAGTATATGTTGCTTATGCCGGTTTTCTGGAAGACGGAACTTTATTTGATACCAGCATTGAAGATATTGCAAAACAGTTTGGTAAATTTGATCCTGCAAGAGCGGAAGCTAAAGCATATAGCCCAATTCCATTTACAGCAGGAAGTAAAACTGGTTTAATACCAGGATTTATTGAAGGTCTTGAGCAGCTTTCTTTTGGAGATAAAGCGATTCTTTTCATTCCATCTCATTTAGCTTACGGAGAAACTGGAGCCGGAGGTGGTGTAATTCCACCAAATGCTAATATTATTTTCGAAGTTCAATTATTGGAAAAACCATAAAAAAGACTAGTAATCACAGACTTAAATCTGAAAAGTAATGAAGTTTAAATTCTTATTTTTATTCTGCTTAGCAGTAGTAAATATTCAGGCACAAACAAAAAAGCCAGCCGCAAAACCTGCAGCTAAAGCAAAAACTACTACAGCTGCAAAACCTGCAGCGAAACCAAATACAAATTCTGGAGACGGGATTTTTGCTACAATTTCTACTTCAAAGGGAGATATTGTAGTTTCATTAGAATACACAAAAGCTCCTGTAACAGTAGCAAATTTTATCACTTTGGCTGAAGGAAAAAACCCTTACGTAAAAGTGGAGCGCTTAAAAGGAAAACCATTTTATGATGGTTTAAAATTCCACAGAGTTATTAACGACTTTATGATTCAGGGTGGGGATCCTCAGGGAAATGGTTCCGGAGATCCTGGTTATTCCTTTAAAGATGAATTTGTAGCGGAACTGAAATTTGAAAAAGGCGGTGTTTTAGCAATGGCCAATTCTGGTCCCGCAACAAACGGAAGCCAGTTTTTTATCACTCATAAAGATACTCCATGGTTAAACGGAAAACACACAATTTTCGGACACGTAGTTTCCGGAATGGACAATGTAAATAAAATTGTTCAGGACGATATCATGACCAAAATCACAATTACACGCAAAGGTGCAGCAGCAAAAAAATTCGATGCTGTAAAAGTTTTTAGTGATGAAATGAAACAAGGAGACCTGAAAAAAGAAGAAGCTAAAAAAGTAGTGGCACAAAAAGCAGCTTATTTTACAGCAACGAAAGCAAAAGCAACTACAACTGCTTCCGGTTTAAAATATATTATCACTCAAAAAGGGACCGGAGTTAAAGGCGCTGAAGGATCAACTATCTATTTCCACTATGCCGGATATTTTGAAGATGGAACTCTTTTTGACAGTAGTATTGCCGGAGTAGCAAAAGCTTACGGAAAATATGATGCCAACAGAGATGCACAAGGCGGATACAAAGCATTTCCTTTTACAGTAGGCAAAAAAGACGGAATGATTCCTGGTTTTATCGAAGCGCTTGATATGATGACAGACGGCGAAAAAGCTATTTTCTTCCTCCCTTCAAATTTAGCTTATGGTGAAAAAGGTGCTGGTGGTGTAATTCCTCCAAATGCTACTTTGGTTTTTGAAATTGAAACTTATCAAAAGCAACCCTAATAACTTAAAAAATAGAAATTATAATTTTCTTTATAAATACAAAAAGTCATCAAAAAACAAATTTGATGGCTTTTTATATTTTAGAGAATTCACAATTCAGCGCTTTCAAATTCAATTTTATTACTAATAAATCAATACTCTCAACATAGTACGATAGAATCTTAAATAAAATAGCTTACCTTTGCCGGCTTAAAATTTTTAAAACAAATAAATTATGACGTCGCAAAACAATGTATTAAAAGGTGTTTTTCTGGTTGCTTTAGGTGCAACAACATACGGAATGCTGGCTACTTTTGTAAAAATAGCTTATTCTGAAGGATATACCACTGCAGAAGTTACGACCTCTCAATTTATTTATGGCATTACAGGTATTCTTTTAATCAATCTTTTTCAGAGAATAAAAAATAAAAAGGAAGTTGTAAAAGCTACCCCTAAAAATATTTTCAGTTTAATGCTTGCCGGAACTTCACTAGGAATGACGAGTCTTTTTTACTATCTCGCAGTAAAGTATATTCCTGTTTCTATCGGAATCGTTTTATTAATGCAGACAGTCTGGATGGGAGTTTTGCTCGAAATGATTTTAGAAAAAAAACTACCTTCCAAACAAAAAGTCATTGCTGTATTTATTGTGCTTTTCGGAACTGTTTTAGCCACAAATATCATGAAAAATGAGATTACATTAGACTGGCGTGGTTTGGTTTGGGGAATACTGGCAGCAGCCTCTTTTACCACAACTATGTTTACTGCCAATCGTGTGGCTACTGAAATTTCTTCTGCTCAAAGAAGTCTTTATATGCTTTTGGGTGGTTCCATAATCGTTTTTTCATTTGCGTTGGCAACTCAGGAAACAGCCTTCAATCTTCAAATTTTCCTAAAATGGGGAATTGTACTCTCTTTATTCGGTACAATTATCCCTCCAATGCTTATGAATATTGGTTTTCCTTTAACCGGAATTGGTCTGGGCAGCATTGTTTCAGCTTTAGAATTACCTGTTTCTGTTATGATGGCTTTTGTCCTTTTAAATGAAAAAGTAATCTTCTCTCAATGGGTTGGAATTATCTTAATTATTCTTGCCATAATTATTATGAATGTAAATTTCAAGTCGAAAAAATAATCCAAAATAAACATTATTAAAAAAAGCCACTCTGTAATGCAATAATTGTTAATTTTTTTATAAATTCGTGATAAACAATTAAATATCATGATTTTACCCTGGCATCTATATTTAATGGCTTTGCTTTATATATTGGCAGGTATTAATCATTTTAGAAAACCCGGAATGTATATCAAAATCATTCCACCCGCATTTAAGAACCCCAAATTAATAAATATTTTAATTGGAGCTGCCGAAATAATTTTAGGCATCCTCCTCACCCTGCCTTTTACGAGAAGTTTTGCTGCCTGGGGAATTATAGCTTTACTAATAGCTGTATTTCCAGCAAATGTGTACATGCTTCAAAACAAAAAAGCAGGTTTTGGTTTACCAAGATGGATTTTATCTGTACGTTTGCCCTTACAAATTGTTTTGATTTATTGGGCTTACCAATATATATTCTAACATTCATTAACCATTAAATTATTTTATTATGAAAAAATTATTTGCTGAGTTTTTCGGAACTTACTGGCTTGTTTTTGGAGGCTGTGGAAGTGCCTTATTTGCTGCCGGTTATCCGGAACTAGGAATCGGTTTTGCTGGTGTTGCACTTTCTTTTGGTCTCACAGTAGTGGCAATGGCTTATGCCGTCGGACACATTTCCGGAGGACATTTTAATCCCGCAGTTTCTTTTGGATTATGGGCAGGAGGAAAATTTCCGGTTAAAGATCTTATTCCATATATAATAGCTCAATGTATTGGAGCTATAGCTGCAGCTGGTACATTGTATACTATTGCATCCGGAAAAGCTGGTTTCGCTATTGACAATACTAAAGCCGGAGCATTTGCATCAAATGGTTTTGGAGCGTTTTCTCCCGATGGCTATTCTCTACAAGCTGCTTTTATTGCAGAATTTGTTCTCACTTTGTTCTTTATTTTAATTATTCTTGGTGCAACAGACAAATTTGCTAATAGTAATTTTTGCGGTATTGCGATTGGTTTAACACTGACTGTAATTCATTTGGTTAGTATCCCAATTACCAATACTTCTGTAAATCCTGCAAGATCGCTTTCTCAGGCAGTTTTTGCGGGAGGTGAACCATTATCTCAAGTCTGGCTTTTTTGGGCAGCTCCAATTTTGGGTGCAATCGTGGCAGGATTTATCTATAAAAATCTACTAAAGCAAGAGGGTGAACCCGAAAAAATAGTTCTATAAATATTAGTTCATAATAATTATAAATTACTGTATAATTTATTTCAAAAGAGAAAATCAGATATATTTATATTTGATTTTCTCTTTTTTTTTGGATAAAATCGAAAAGAAAAATAGTGTTTCAACTAAAAATATTAGTATTTATGAACGAAATTATTTCTTACTTCAGTACAATTCCATCCACTCATAGAAGCTTGATTCTTGTTGGCGGCATCACCATTTTTTGGCTAATTGAAAACTCTTTTCCTTTATTCAAAATGCAGTACAAGAAATGGCCGCATGCTGGAATAAATTTCTTCTTTACCTTCACTACCATTATAGTCAATTTCATTTTGGCCTTTATTCTGATCAAAACAGCCGAATGGACAATCGAACATCATTTTGGGCTTTTACAATGGATTTCTCCAATACCAATCTGGCTTTACGCTATAGTAGGATTATTGCTTCTCGATTTAATTGGTGCTTATCTAGCGCATTATGTCGAACATAAATTCAAATATTTGTGGCAGTTTCACTTAGTGCATCATACAGATACTTGGATTGATACTACAACAGCCAATAGACATCATCCCGGCGAAAGTGTTATTCGCTTTGTATTTACAACTATTGGAGTTTTAATCGTTGGTGCACCAATGTGGATGGTTTTTCTTTATCAGTCATTATCAGTAGTGGCTTCACAGTTTAATCATGCTAATATTTCGCTTCCTGAAAAACTAGATACTCTTCTAAGTTATTTTATTGTTTCTCCAAATATGCACAAAGTCCATCACCATTATGTGCTGCCTTATACAGATAGTAATTATGGGAATATCTTCTCTGTTTGGGACAGACTTTTTGGAACTTTTACTTCATTGCCTAAAGAACAGCTTGTTTATGGCGTAGACACTCACATGAAGCCTGAAGAAAATAATGAATTGAAGAATCTGTTAAAAATACCATTTCAAAAATCACGATCTTTCAAAAACAGTTAAAATCAGTAAAAAAATTAGACTCTACTGAACCAACATATTATTTTTTTTTTTAATATTGATACAGAAATTGAAAATCAATCTATTAATAATTAACACCCTATTTTGAATTAATTTTCACGAGATGAAAAAGAGTAGCCGCAAAGAATTGACTTACGAACAAACAGAGAAACTTGTATCGTTAGCTTTAGAAGAAAGAAATCCATTTGAAATTATAAAAAAAGAATTTGGATTAGCCGAAAAAGAAGTCTTGGAAATCATGAAGAAGAAAATGCCTCTTGAAAAATTTGAGATGTGGAAAAAGAAGGCAGTTGCAAATAAACCAAAACCAAAACCAATAAAAATAGATGATTTTGATGAAAATTTGGATGGAAAGTATTATATAAAAAATAAATTTGACTAAGATTTAAAGCTCTTGTTTTTCAGGAGCTTTTTTTATTTTTTAATTTAATGTAATTTTTTAGTAACTTTTCGATACTTTTTGTGACAAATAAAATTAACTAAACATATACAAATGAAGAAAATACTTTACACCTTAGCTCTGGCGGTGACCTTTTGGAGCTGTAAAACAGGTAGCACCGGCTCCGCTGAAAGCAATACGGTAGAAGTGAACATTAATTTAACTGACGTAAAAGACGATAAAGTTTTAGTAACTGTAACTCCTCCAGCCATTAAAACAGACGAAATTGTTTACAGCATTCCTAAAACTGTTCCCGGTACTTATTCTACAGATAATTACGGGAAATACTCTGAAGATTTCAAAGCATTTGATGCCAAAGGAAACGCTCTGACAGTAAAAAGAATTGACGACAATTCATGGTCAATCTCAAATGCAAAAACATTAAAAAAAATCACTTATTTAGTAAACGATACATTCGATACTGAAAAAGGCACTGGGTTTGGAAATGATGATATTTTCTCTCCTGCGGGAACAAACATTGATGCCGGCAAAAACTTCATGGTAAACACACATGGTTTTGTTGGATATTTTCAGGATAAACTAGATGTTCCGTACAAAGTTACCATTACGCATCCTGAAACACTTTGGGGAGCAACTTCAATGACAGACGAAGATGCAAGCAATACAACTGACGTATTTAAAACTCCTCGTTATGCGGTTTTAGTGGAAAATCCAATTATGTATTCTAAACCGGACTACACTACATTTAATGTAAACGGAATGGATATTTTGATTGCTGTTTATTCTCCAACAGGAAAATATACCGCAGAAAGCATCACGCCAGAGATGAAAACGATGATGACTGCTCAAAAAAACTTCCTTGGACCAGTAAATGCTACTAAAAAATACAGTGTTTTAGTGTATTTATCTAGTATGGCAAAAGACGATGCACATGGTTTTGGAGCTTTAGAACATCCAACTGCAACAACTGTAGTTTTACCGGAATCTATGCCTAAAGAAAAACTGGTAGAAACAATGAAAGATGTGGTTTCTCACGAATTCTTCCATATCGTAACGCCACTAACTATTCACTCAAAAGAAATTCAGTTTTTTGATTATAATGCACCAAAAATGTCTGAGCATTTATGGATGTATGAAGGAGTTA
Organism: Flavobacterium notoginsengisoli; assembly: GCF_042686225.1. Taxonomy (NCBI): domain Bacteria; kingdom Pseudomonadati; phylum Bacteroidota; class Flavobacteriia; order Flavobacteriales; family Flavobacteriaceae; genus Flavobacterium; species Flavobacterium notoginsengisoli. The sequence goes on along the minus strand of NZ_JBHUOT010000001.1, from coordinate 536,953 downwards.
CAGAATATTTTGCAAACCTTTTCCAAATCAATCAGGGTTTAATTGATGAAGCTGAATTCTATACTCGTATTGCTGATAAAATTGAGCAGGCTAAACAATTAAATGATACGATGTCATTTACTGTTATGAGTAAAAACGTATTGGAACAGCCTTATAAAGATCAATACTTAAATGTGTATCAAAAAGGAGCTTTAATTGGGATGTGTATTGATATCATAATCAGAGAGAAAAGCAACGGACAAAGAGGTATTTTGGATTTAATGCACAAATTATCTAACGAATACGGTGTTGAAAAACCATTTAATGATGATGAACTTTTTGCAAAAATCACTTCCTTAACTTATCCTGAAGTGGGCGAATTCTTAAACAAATACGTTGCAGGAACCACCCCAATTCCTTACGACTTCTACTTAGCTAAAGTTGGTGTAGCAAAATCTACTGAGAAAAAAGCCGGAAATCCTTTTATTAAAGGACAAGTTCCAAACATTACGATAGACAAAGCAACCAAAGAAATTGCTGTTCGTCCTGAGTCTGAATCAATTGAATTTTTCAAAAACCTGAACTTAAAAGCTGGCGATAAAATTTTAACTGTAAACAACAAATCATACAATTTAGACAACATCTATGATTTGATTACAGAAAGTGAAAACTGGAAAGAAAACGATCCGATCACTTTGAAAATTAAACGTGGTACAAAAGAAGAAACGATTAAAGGAACCGTAAAATTACCATACGAAGAAGCAGAAACTTTTAAAGCTACAGATGCTTCAAAAGAGAAACTTAAAAATGCATGGTTAAAAGGATAATTTCTTTTAAAAACATAAAAAAAACCGACAAGTGATTGTCGGTTTTTTTTATGTGCTTATTTCTTCACGGGAAATTTCCAGTCGAATTCATCTTTATCATTGATGATTGCTCCAATTTCAAATTTCACAACCTCATCAAATTCTGTTTGAAGGATAAACCAATTGTCTTCGTTAAAGTAATTTTCGAAAGTATCAAAAGTTTCCTGATTGTATTTTGTAATTCCTTTTGCGGCAAAATCTTTCTTTACATCAGCAATTTTTCTTCCAATTAATTTGAATCCGAAAACTTCCAGATTATTGCCTGAAGCTACAATATAACCTAATTTAAAATCTTCTTCCTGATAGAAAGTCAATCGCGCTTTGAGCGCATTGTACACAAAAATTACGTTTTCGTCTTCGTCTTTATAATTTTTATCAGGTTTTCCTAAAGCTGCCGTTACATCATTCTGCTTCATTCCGAAAAGCAATTTATCAATTCCTGATTTTAAATTTATTTTCATATTTACTTGTCTTTATTTGAAGTGCAAATTTCGTAAAGTTTTTTGTTTTTTTGCCACGAATTCACAAATTATACTAATTTACAATTCTTAAGAAACCTAACAGGTTTTAAAAACCTGTTAGGTTTGTCATATTTATTTTTCACGTTATACGGCCTACTTTTTTTGCAACAATTATATAATCTTCCGATTCCACAAAATCAATAGCTTCTAATATTGTTTTTTTAATAGAATCTCTTTCTTTTACATTAATCCCCGCCCCAAATTCAGCAATTTTAATTTCTAAAAGTAGTTGTCTTTCTAAGGGAGACCGAATTTCAACTTCTTTTTTATCCAACAAAAAACTACCTGGAGCTCGTCTATCAGGGTTTCTTATTCCTTTCTCCAATATCATTTTTTGAACAAACTCAACCTCATAAAAATTTGAAGAACCTTTTTTCATTTTTAATGTAATAGTTCCTCCATCCATCCAAAATAGTACATCTTCAATTATAATATTCTCCATTTTAAAAGCTTTTAATCAAGTCAAAAATTAATATCCTTTTTTGTTAGGTTTCCCACTCATATAAAACGTAATCTTTCCACCATTCATCAAATCTGCATGTTTTAAAAATGGTCTGTCTAAAGGTTTTCCATTCAGCATAACTTTACTCACAAATACATTTTTATCGGATTGGTTTACTGTTTCGACTTCAAAAGTTTTTCCATTTTCTAAATTAAAAATACCTTTTTTAACTAACGGACTTCCCAATGCATATTCATCAGAACCTGGCGCAACGGGATAGAATCCTAAACTGCTGAAAATATACCAGGCGCTCATTTGACCAAAATCATCATTTCCTCCTAAACCATCTGCTCCATTTCGATACATTTTTTTCAAAATCATTCTGATTTTATCTTGTGCTTTCCAGGGAGAATCTGTCCAATTGTACAGATAAACTACATGATGAGAAGGTTCATTTCCGTGAACATAATTCCCAATGATTCCGTCTCTTGTTATATCTTCTGTATTTTCAAAATATTTATCCGGAAGATGCATATTGAATAAGGAATCTAAACGAACTTTAAACTGATCGTTTCCTCCCATCATTTTAATCATTTCTGATGGATTATGAGGAACATACAAACTGTAATTCCATGAGTTTCCTTCTATAAAACCTTGTCCGTGTGTATCCAGCGGATCAAACTCTTTTTTGAAAGTTCCATCAGCTAGTTTTGGACGCATAAAACCGGTTTTCCCGTCGTAAACATTTTTATAATTTTCAGATCTTTTAATGAATTCATTATAAATATCCATTTTTCCAAGTTTCTTTGCCGCTTGCGCAATCGCCCAGTCATCATAAGCATATTCTAAAGTTTTAGAAACCGAAGCTCCGTTTTTATCTTCTGGAACGTAACCTTGTTTCATATAATATTCTAATCCATCGTAATACGGAACTTTTGCAGTATTGACACAAGCCTGAAGCGCTTTCTCTGCATCAAAACTGATATTGTCTTTTACAATAGCATCTGCTACAACCGAAACCGAATGATAGCCAATCATGCACCAGTTTTCATTGGCATAATGCGACCAGATTGGCAGCATTTTATGAACACTCTGATCGGAATGTGCCAACATCGAACTTACCATATCTGCATTTCGTTTTGGCTGTACAATGTTAAAAAACGGATGCAAAGCGCGATATGTATCCCAAAGCGAATAACTGGTATAATTCGTAAAGTTTTCTGCTTTATGAACATTCATATCCAAACCTTTATAGTTTCGATCTAAATCCATGTATTCGGTCGGTCCAAGAAAGGCGTGATACATTGCGGTATAAAAATTAACCAGATCTCCTTTTTGAATGGTTTCTACCTGAATTTTATTCAGTTCATTGTTCCAGGTTTCCTGACTTTGTTTTTTTACTTTTTCGAAATCCCAATCCGGAGTTTCTTTTTTCATGTTTTCCAAAGCTCCTGCAGAACTAACAGGAGATAAAGCCATTTTTATCTTGATTTTTTCTCCTTCATTAGTATCAAAATCAAAAAATAATTTTAAGTTTTGTCCTGCCATTTCAGGAAAATTTTTGGTTTGATCAAATCTTCCCCAAAAACCTCTGTAGACACTTTTTTCCTGTGCCGCTTGTCCATAGCTTTTTATTGGTTTACTGAAAGACATAGCAAAATAAACAGTACGAGTCCTAGCCCATCCATTGGTCTGACGATATCCTGTAATCAAAGTATCATTTTCTACTCTTACGAAAGTCCAAACGTTCTTTTTATCATAATTGTAAATCCCGGACGTCAAATCAAGAATAATATGTGCTTCATCAGACTTTGGAAATGTATATTGATGCATTCCAACGCGGGTTGTAGCTGTCAATTCTGCTTTAATTTTATGATCTTCTAAAAAAACACTATAATAGGCAGGTTCTGCTTTTTCTGTTGCATGCGAAAATGCCGATCTGTAACCTGAGAAAGGTTTTGAAGCAACGCCCGGATTTAACTGCAATTTCCCCATTGTTGGCATGATTAAAAAATCACCTAAATCGGAATGTCCTGTTCCACTAAAATGGGTGTGGCTGAAACCAACAATCGTCTTGTCTTCATATTGATATCCTGCACAATATTTATAAACTTCGCCATTATATTTTCCGTTTAAGCTGTAAGCAATCGTATCGGTTTCAGGACTTAACTGCACGCTTCCAAAAGGAACGGTTGCGCCTGGATAAGTATGCCCCATTCTGGCCGTTCCGATCATAGGATCAACATATTGAATCAGGTTTCGTTTTTCATTTATTTTCTGCTGTGCGTTTATCACAGGAGTAAAACCAAACATCAAAAGAGATATTCCAAAAAGAAAATTTCTGCGGTTAATTGTAATCATTTTATCGTTATTCTTATTTTTTGTTTTAATCTAGAAAAGTACGATAAAAACTGTTTTTAAAAAACATATATTTAATGCTGCTCAAAAGGTTTTAAATATCTTTGATATATTAAAAGTATAATCTTAAAAATGAAAAAGTATATTTTACTTCTGTTGTCTTTGTATTCTACTATTATTTTTTCTCAAAAAACAGAAAGCCGTAAACTCACCAAACAAGAAATTCATGAAATAGAACTTGAAAATACAATTAATTTTCCTATTTACAGCGCTTTTGAATATCAGGATAAAGGAGGTGTTTTTGAATTGGTCTTAGGCGAAAATCAAAAAGTTATTTCTAAAAAAGATACTTTAAACACCAAAATACAAGCCGTTTGCGTGGTTAATGATCACGGAGGATTTTTAGAAAAATGGAGGATTAATGATTTATTAGAAGAGTACGATCCGAAAGAAACGAATATCTGGTTTTGGACAAAATACTGCAGTACCAAAGATCTTGACGGAGATGGTTATATTGATCCTGTTATTGTGTATGGAAGCAAAACGGAATATGGTGAAATAAGACGTGTAAAAATTATTACAGTTTACAAAAACAAGAAATATGTTATTCGCGCAGTCGAATGTGACTTAGATTATTGCAGAAGCTTCAAAAAAGATCAAAACTGGAATACACTTCCACAGAAAATCAAAACGTACATTGATCTGTTAGTAGTAAAACTTAGAAAAGAACAGAATTTGATTTTGAAAGACGGATAGGTTAAATTCCAAATTTAAAAATTTCAAAAAACTTGAAACCTGAAACCTGAAACAAAAAACTACTCACTCATTTCATCATAACGTTCCGGAACCTGCGGATCGTACAGCGGACATTTAAATTCTTCCATGATATCTACCAGTTTATTCATGGTTTTCCCTTCTGTTCCGTAACAGTCAATTTTTATGCTTTGCGGAGTTGTGATAACCTGAAACGCCCCTTTCCCTTTTGGATTTTTCCAGCTGTCTTCGTCTACTCTTTCCCAGTCTGAAAAAACAGAATTGATTCGGTTTACGATTACTTCAATTTGAAGAACGGCCAGACCATCCACTTCTTGTTTTTCAACAAGTGCTTCATAAACTTCCTGATTGTTCAGATAAATTTCGTCCAGATATTTCCAAAAAAGTAATTCGTACATATAAATTGTTTTTATAAATTGTAGAGACGCACCGCAGTGCGTCTAAAATGTAGAAAGACGCACTGCGGTGCGTCTCTACATAAAAAAATTAATATTCAAATTTTCCGTATTCGCTGGTAATAGTAAGTTTTTTAGAATCTGAAGCCTCTACTCTACCTACAATCTGTGCATCAACATTGAATGATTTTGAAATTTCAATAATATCTTGTGCGATGTTTTCCGGAACATATAATTCCATTCTGTGACCACAGTTAAAAACCTGATACATTTCTTTCCAGTCTGTTTTGGATTGTTCCTGAATCAATTTGAATAATGGTGGAACCGGAAATAAATTATCTTTTATTACATGAAGGTCTTTTACAAAATGAAGAATTTTTGTTTGTGCTCCTCCACTGCAATGCACCATTCCGTGAATTTCTTTCGAAGTATATTTATCTAAAATTTTCTTGATAATTGGTGCGTAAGTTCTGGTTGGAGAAAGTACCAACTGTCCAGCATTAATTGGACTGTTTTCAACTTCATCCGTTAAATTTACCTGTCCCGAATAAATTAATTCTTCCGGAACGGCAGCATCATAACTTTCCGGATATTTTTTAGCTAAATATTTACCAAAAACATCATGACGTGCTGATGTTAATCCGTTGCTTCCCATTCCTCCGTTATACCCTTTTTCGTAAGTTGCCTGCCCGAAAGAGGCTAAACCTACAATTACATCACCCGCTTTAATGTTTGCATTATCTACAACATCAGAACGTTTCATACGAGCAGTTACCGTAGAATCTACAATAATAGTACGCACTACATCTCCAACGTCTGCCGTTTCTCCACCAGTTGAATGAATCGTAACACCAAACGATTTTAATTCGTTGATTAATTCTTCTGTTCCGTTGATGATTGCTGAGATAACTTCAGCAGGAATTAAGTTTTTGTTTCTACCGATAGTTGAAGAAAGCAGAATATTATCGGTTGCGCCAACACATAATAAATCGTCAATATTCATGATTAAGGCATCCTGAGCAATTCCTTTCCAAACCGAAAGATCTCCGGTTTCTTTCCAGTACATATAAGCCAAAGATGATTTTGTTCCGGCTCCGTCTGCATGCATAATCAAGCAATGCTCTGCATCTTGTGTTAAATAATCGGGAACAATTTTACAGAAAGCCTGTGGAAATAAACCTTTGTCAATATTTTTAATGGCGTTGTGTACGTCTTCTTTTGATGCCGAAACACCTCTTTGTGCGTACCTTTTGCTAGAATCTGAACTCATGAAAATTAGTTTGTGTTGATGTGGTGCAAAGATAATCCCTTTTTTTAATTCTTTTATTGATTCAAAAAAAAATCGGCAGAAGTTTCTATTCCGCCGATTTCCCTAAATAAAATTGGTTATGAAGCTTTTGGCTTGCTATTTTTATCCCTTCAGAATTTACCAGAAAAGATTGATTTAGTCTCAAAATCTTATCCAAAATTAGAAAACTTATCCAAATGACCGCAAAGCGAAAACACATATTTTCAATATTTTAGCATCTTTTCGACGAACTGTAGGACTATCCCGATGAACTCCGAAGACAAAACAAAATATAACAGAAAAAGACTCCCTATTTTTAATTTTATGTTAAATAAAAAAAGCCTGTCTTTTTAGAGACAGGCTTCAATAAAATATTCGTAGAAATTATTTTGTGAATAATAGCTCTCTGTATTTAGTTAATGTCCAGCTTTCATCATCTACTAATAATTCTAATTTATCACAGTGATTACGGATTTCATCAAAATAAGGTTTCACCTTATTACAATAAGCTTCTGCCATTTTTTGCGCATCTGTCAACTGATTGGCTTTTTTTCTTTCGTTTGTCATTGCTAACACTTTAGAATTGATTCCTTCAATATGACCAGAGATTTCTTTTATTAAAACAATCTGTTCTCTCGCAATCGTTTCAAATTCTTTTCCAAAGATTTCTTTTAATCCTTTTACATTTTCAATTAATGTATTTTGGTAACGAATTGCCGTCGGAATTACATGGTTTCTGGAAATATCACCTAAGACTCTTCCTTCAATCTGGATTTTCTTAGTGTATTCTTCCAATTCAATTTCGTAACGTGCTTCAGCTTCAACATGGTTAAAGATTCCCAATTCAGCAAATAAGTCTAAAGCTTGTTTAGAAACCTTAGCTTTAATCGCTTCAGGAGTTGTTTTAAAGTTACTTAAACCTCTTTTTGCCGCTTCTTTTTCCCAAGCTTCACTGTAACCGTCTCCTTCAAAAAGGATTTTTTTAGATTGTTTGATGTATTCTCTTAAAACATTAAAAATAGCATCATCTTTTTTCATGTCTTTAGTCTCAATCAGTTTTTCTACTTCATTCTTAAAGTCGATTAACTGTTTGGCTACAATCGCATTCAAAGTTGTCATCGCATTCGAACAGTTTGAGTTTGAACCAACAGCTCTGAATTCCCATTTATTTCCTGTAAAAGCAAAAGGAGAAGTTCTGTTTCTGTCTGTATTATCTAATAAAACGTCTGGAATTTTTCCAACTACATTTAATTTAAGATCAGTTTTTTCTTCAGGAGATAATTTTCCTGTTGTTACACTTTCTAATTCAGACAAAACTTTTGTCAACTGAGCTCCAATAAAAACAGACATAATTGCCGGTGGCGCTTCGTTTGCTCCTAATCTATGATCGTTACTTGCTGTCGCAATAGAAGCTCTTAATAAAGTTTCGTTGTCATTAACTGCTTTAATTGTATTAATGAAAAAAGTCAAAAACTGTAAATTACTCATTGGTGTTTTACTAGGACTCAACAAGTTAACTCCTGTATCTGTTGCCAATGACCAGTTATTATGTTTTCCGGAACCATTTACACCTTTGAATGGTTTTTCGTGAAATAAAACTTTAAAATCGTGGCGTTCTGCAACTCTCTGCATTACATCCATTAATAAAGAGTTATGATCTACGGCTAAATTCGTTTCTTCAAAAATTGGTGCCAGCTCAAACTGATTTGGCGCAACCTCATTGTGACGCGTTTTTACCGGAATTCCTAACAACATACATTCCTGCTCTAAATCTCTCATATAAGTAAGCGCACGAGTTGGAATTGATCCAAAATAATGATCGTCTAACTGTTGTCCTTTAGCTGATGTATGTCCTAATAATGTTCTTCCCGTCATCATTAAATCAGGGCGTGAATTGGCCAAAGCTTTATCGATCAAAAAATATTCCTGTTCCCAGCCTAAAGTTGCAGTTACTTTTTTTACATTTTTATCAAAATAACGACAAACTTCTGTAGCCGCTTCGTCAATGGCAGACAATGCTCTTAATAAAGGTATTTTATTATCTAAAGCTTCACCAGTGTAAGCAATAAAAACAGTCGGAATACATAAAGTGGTACCATATATAAAGGCTGGAGATGTTGGATCCCAAGCGGTATATCCTCTCGCTTCAAATGTATTTCTGATTCCTCCATTCGGGAAACTTGATGCATCCGGTTCCTGTTGCACCAATTGTGCGCCTCCAAATTTCTCAACAGGATCGCTTCCATCATAAGAAGTTTCAAAAAAAGCATCGTGTTTTTCTGCAGTTGTTCCTGTTAAAGGCTGAAACCAGTGTGTATAATGCGTAACTCCTTTGGCAAGAGCCCATTCTTTCATTCCCATGGCAATATAATCTGCCAGCTTTCTGTCTATTTTAGTTCCGTGCTGAATAGCATCTCTAACACCTTTAAAGGCATCAGAAGTTAAGTATTGCTTCATTGCTTTTTCATTAAACACATTTGAACCAAATAGACTAGACTTTCTGTCGATTTCTTCAAAATGTACCGGCTTTCTGTTTGAAGCTTCTTTTAGGGCTTGGAAACGTAATGTTGACATGATTATAATTTTAAAAATTCGTATTATTTTTCATATAAAAAATGATCTGCAAATATAAACAAATAAAGTAGTCGTTTTTAACTTCAAAGTGAGATTTTTGTAAAAGGATTTTTCAATAGAACCCCCTTTTTTTAAAGAATAATGAAGAGGTTGTAAAGAAATATAACAAAATACCCTAATAGTATTCATTAAATAAACATTTTTTCATAATTACTTAACCTTAAAATTCAAAAACAGCTCATTTTTTTTACGAATTTACATTTTTAAGCCAAACAAAATTGCTTTTTTAAAAATATACCCCTCACAAAATTGCGCTTCTCTAAAAAATAGTACTTCACAAAACAAAATAGCCCCCTAATTTTTAGGACTAAAAAAATAAATCTATATTTGACCCAGCGAAAAAACAAAAAAAATAAATTTATATTATTATGGCTAAAATTAAGTTAGAGTACATTTGGTTAGATGGATATGAACCAACTCAAAATCTTAGAAGTAAAACTAAAGTTGAAGAGCACGAAAATTTCAAAGGAACATTAGAAGAACTTGGAAATTGGTCATTTGATGGTTCGTCAACTAAACAAGCTGAAGGTGGTTCTTCTGACTGTCTTTTAGTTCCTGTTGCAATTTATCCGGATCCAACTCGTATCAATGGATACTTAGTTATGTCTGAAGTTATGTATGCTGACGGAACACCACACCCTTCTAACGGAAGAGCTACAATTGATGATGATAATGATGATTTTTGGTTTGGTTTCGAACAAGAGTATTTCATCATGGATACTAAAACTCAACTTCCACTTGGTTTCCCAGTTGGAGGATACCCTGCTCCACAAGGGATGTACTACTGTTCAGTAGGTGGAAAAAACACACACGGTAGAAAATTAGTTGAAGAACACGCTGATTTATGTATCGCTGCAGGAATCAACTTTGAAGGTATCAACCAAGAGGTTGCTTGCGGACAATGGGAATTCCAATTATTCGCTAAAGGTGCTAAAAAAGCCGGAGATGAAATCTGGGTTGCTCGTTACTTATTAGACCGTTTGACTGAGAAATATGGTTACTATATCGAATACCACCCAAAACCTCTGGGAGATACAGACTGGAATGGTTCTGGAATGCATGCTAACTTCTCTAACGAAGTATTAAGAACATGTGGAGACCAGGCAACTTACGAAAGAATTTGCGAAGCTTTCCGTCCTGTTACTGCTGAGCACATCGCAGTTTACGGAGCTTACAACGACCAACGTTTAACTGGTAAACACGAAACTGCTTCTATCCACGATTTCTCTTATGGAGTTTCAGACAGAGGATGTTCTATCAGAATTCCTTTAATGACTGTTCAAAAAGGATGGAAAGGATGGTTGGAAGACAGAAGACCAGCTTCAAACGGAGATCCATACAAAATTGCTGCTAGAATTATCAAAACTGTTAAATCAGCGCTATAATTTTAAGTTTACAATATATTTACAAAAGTGCCAGCATTCATTGTTGGCACTTTTTTTATGCATTGTTAAACCAAGCCCGACCGCACTGTTTGTCATTCCTGAGGAACGAGGGCACGAGCGATAGCGAACTGGCGAAGCAATCACACTGGAAACTCTACAGAGAATGTCACCAATCTGTATCGAATCCCGAGTGCGATTCCTCGTTCCCCGGAATGACAAAATTAAGAGTGACATTTAACAAACTTAACAACAGAATAACTCCAAACTTTCTCCAAAAAAATCTCATAACTCTATAACAATTAACATTTTACAATTAACAAACATTACTTAATTTTAAAAGTAAATTTAATTTTTAAGTTAAAGTTCAAAACTTATCTTTGTATATCATTAAAAAAAACAATTATGATAGTCTGGTCACTCTTTTTACTTGCTGTAATTTTTATTCTTGCTTTAGACCTTGGTGTCTTCAACAAAACACCACATATTATTAGTACTAAAGAAGCCAGCAAATGGACTTTGGTTTGGGTTACTTTATCTTTCCTTTTTTCAGGAGTAATTTATTGGCTGTACACTACGGATTATATTGATAATCCTGATAATTTAAAGCCAGCAGTCGCTTCAATGAAATTTATAACGGGTTATTTAATTGAACTTTCTTTAAGCGTTGATAACATTTTCGTGATTGCTATTATTTTTGCTTCGTTTAAAATTCCGCAAAAATACCAGCACCGTGTATTATTCTGGGGAATTCTGGGAGCCATAGTTTTCCGCGGCTTAATGATTTTCTTTGGTGTAATGTTGATTAACAAATTTACCTGGACCACTTATGTTTTTGGTTTATTCCTGATATTTACCGCTGTAAAAATGCTTTTTTCCGGCGAAGAAGAAGATTTTCACCCAAAAGATTCTTTTGTCTACAAAACATTAGGAAAAGTGATGCCGATTACATCAGAAATGGATGGAGAAAAGTTTTTCATTTCAACCCAAACTGCAAAAAAAGCCGCTACTCCATTATTTGTCGCTTTAATTGTTATTGAAGTAATGGACGTTTTATTTGCTGTAGACAGTGTTCCGGCAATTCTTGCTATAACCAAAGATCCTTTTTTAGTATTCAGTTCTAATATTTTTGCTATTCTTGGATTACGTTCTATGTATTTCTTCTTAGCCAATATGCTGGCAAAATTCAGTTATTTAGAATACAGCCTGGTCGCGATTTTAGCTTTTGTGGGACTAAAAATGCTATTACATGATTTCTTCCACGTTCCGGAATGGGCTTCTTTAGGATTTATTGCTTTATCGCTTTTAGTTGGAATCTTGGTTTCTCTTAAATTTGGAGAAGAAAAGGTTTTAAATGATTCTTCAAGCGAAGAATAATTATTCTTTAAAACATATAATCATAAAAAAAGGAAATCTATTACGATTTCCTTTTTTTATGATATTAATTAAATTATAATTTAACTCTTTTCACATTACTATCATTAATATTGTATTTCTTAATAACCGCATGATAATTCGAATAATCTTCTTTTACAACTGATTTACCTGTATTAGAAAAACCTCCTGGCACAATAACAATTCTAAAAACTTGGTTTTGAGTCCAATCAGATGACAAATTTCCTAATGGAAAATCAGCTCCTAAAAATATATTAATTCTATTAATTGTAAAATCATAGTTAAAATCTAATGCTCCACCATCATCCATATAATAAGTTTGAGGTATCAATCTCCAAACATCGTTACCTCCCGAAACAGTATACAAATGATAAACCAATACAACGTCACTTTCAAAAATTGGTGGAGTTAAAGGAATAGTTACTGAATAACCATTTGGATTAAAATCTACCTCTCTCTCAAAAACCTCACTAATTGTATCATAATCAATATCATCATCATTATTCGAGCAACTCGAAAACGCCATCATTCCAACAACAGCGAATAGTGTAAGTATCTTTTTCATAACTTTTATTTTTTTAAGGATTATACTATAAAGGTATTCCAAAAATTAAACCAAAAAAAGTAAATCGGTTTATTTTACATCAAAAAAGGCTTTATTTTTTCGCAGTTACTTGATTTTTAAGCAATATTTTATTGAAAAACAAAACGTGATACGGAAGTGAATTTTCCCAATACTCCCAAGTATGCGCTCCTGGGCGTTCTGTATAATCGTGATCTACTCTATTATAAACCAATCTTCTGTGTAATTCTCTATTCGGTTCAATTAAAAAATCATCTACACCGCAATCTATAATCAAAGGCAGTTTATTTGTTTTTAATTTATCTGCCATTCTTAAAACAGAATTTTGCTCATACAATTCCGTATTACCGCTTTTATCTCCAAAAACAGGCTGCATTAATTTTACAATTTGAGCCGATGAATCTCTGTTAAGCATTGTACTCATATCTACTGCTCCACTCATACTTCCGGCTGCGCAAAACAAATCGGGATGTCTGGCCGATAAATACAAAGCACCATGTCCGCCCATTGAAAGACCTGTAATTACTCTTCCGTTTTTATTCGCAATTGTTTTATAGGTTTTATCTACTTTCTGAATCACTTCCTGAGTAATAAAAGTCTCAAACTGACTTTCCTTATTTACAGGACTGTCTATATAAAAACTAAAAGTTTCTCCTTCTGGCATTACAATAATCATATTGTATTGGTCTGAGAGATTTTGAACCAGTTTTTTGTTTGGTGTATTTTTAAGCCAATCACTAAAATGTCCGTAAGCTCCATGCAGTAAGTACATTACCGGAAAAGCGGTTTTGCTTTTAGCATAAGAATTTGGCAAAACCACCGCTGCTTTATAGGTTTTTCCCATAGCGGTACTTGCAACTTGCAAAGTGTCTACTTTTGCAGCATATGTCATGGTGGTAAGACAAAGCAAAAATGCAGACAAGAGCATTTTAAATTTTTTCATTTTGATCTATTTTTTTCTGATTAGGGTTTGTAAATATACCTTTTTTTCAGAATAGAATAATATGATAAACCCGACCGGCTTTTTTATGCCACTAATTACACTAATTTATTTAACTCACTCTACGCAACTAAATAAAAGTCATAAAAAAATCCAACCAGTTTTGACCGATTGGATTTAATTTCTATTCACAAACTATAAAGTTCAATTCGTGCTAATTCGTGCAATTGCTTTGCCTATTCGCTATAGCTCGGGTCGCGGCAAAAAAACTAACTAATTATTATCTTATGCTCATGTCGGTATTGCGATGCGCTTTTACCTGTATATTGTTTAAATGATTTACTAAAGTGGCTGAAATTATTAAAACCGCTTTCATAACAAACTTCGTTAATACTCATGGGCTGTTCTGCCAAGAGTTTAGACGCATGCACCAAACGATACTCATTTACAAACTCTGTAAAGGTTTTATTGGAAATCTTTTTAAAATAACGACAAAAAGAAGGCGTAGTCATACTTACCAGACTCGAAACCTCATCTATCGAAATAGATTCCTGAAAATGATCTTTCACAAAATTAAAAACCACATTCATACGATCGTTATCCTGAGTCTGTAATTCTAACGAAAAACCATCAGCATTTAATACCGTAGACTCTGTAGAAGAATCTAATTCATCTAAAATTCCCAAAAGAGAAAGCAACCTTTGAAATGGAGTTTCATTCTCCATCATTTCGATTTTCTTTCCGATTCTTTTCTTCGTTTCACCGCCAAAAGCGATTCCGCCTTTAGCCTGTTTTAAAATATTCTGAACTTTTTTCATTTCAGGAGCGATAAAAAAATCGTTTCCTAAAAATTCAGGTTTAATATGAATTACGGTTTCGTTCGTGTTTCCCGTATTTTCATTTGTAAATCCACAATGGGGCAAATTGGCTCCTATCAAGATTAAACTACCATTCGTATAATAAGAAACATGGCTTCCTATTTGTCTTTTTCCAGCCCCGCCATTTACATAAACCAACTCAATCTCTGGATGATAATGCCATAAATGAGCTTTACTATTGGTCTTTTCGGCGTGTTTAGTGTAGGTAAAAGAACTTCCGTATGAGTTAGTTATCACTTCAAGAGCTGGGGCAATTGTCTTCATGATAATTTCTTTAAAAAATAATAGCAAATTTAACAAAAACACCTAAAATAATCTAATTTTTAACCTACAACGGTTTCGTAAATGCGAATTTTACATTAAAATAACGTTCTTAACACTGAAGATTTTACATCAAAAACCCATTTTTTTTCTGGTCTTGTTTTTTTTCTGCCTATTTTTTTTAATAATCTTATTTAAAACCCGAATAAATACAAATATGTGAAATTTTGTAAGAAAAATAGAAATTTTAAGAAGTATTCAATCATTTAAAAACTTTGAAGAATAACAACCAAATTAACAAAAACATAAGATTTAAATCAAATTTTAACCTATAACGGTTTCGTAAATGAGAATATAGCACATAAATTGGAAAATATAGTTGTTAAAATAACACAACTCCTGCCATAACTTTGCCTCAGAGAAATGAACTAAGAATTTAAATACTACAGAATATGAAAAAGATTATGAAATTAAGTTTAGTATGTGCAGTACTTTTAACTGGAATGAGTACTTATGCAATTGATGGAAATGAAGCGTTAAATCTTCATGTATTAAAAGGAAATGGCAAGGTAATTGCTTTTGGTATTAACCAACTTCAAAAAGCAGTTATCAGTATATACGATACAAATGGTAGCTTAATCTATACTGAAAATGCATCTGGTAAAGATGGAATTTTAAGAACTTTCAGTTTAGAAGAATTTCCACAAGGAAAATACATTTTAGAAGTTGCTGATAATTACAAAAAAGTAAAATACGATATTAATGTAGACGCGAAAAGTTCTGTTTTGTCTTCAAAAGGAACTACTTCTCTTTACTAAGAAAATATTAAGGTTAAGTGCAATTCTTCACGGCACTTAAAATTTTATACTCTAATAAAGTATAAAAAGTGAGGTTAGATAGTTAGTAAGTTAAAAACTTTCAAAAGTTTTAAAAACGGCTCTTTGTGGTTACTGAGCCGTTTTTTTTTGCTCTTTACTTTTTTATTTTAACCGCAAAGTTTTTTTACCGCAAAGACGCGAAGGTTTACGCAAAGTTCGCAAAGTTTTTTTCATAAAGCTTTGCGAACTTTGCGTTTGTATCCACAATCTTAAGCAAAAAATCTTTGCGCCCTTTGCGGTTAAATACACAATACAAATAAAAACTTAGAATCTCAGAATCTTAGCATCTTTTCAAATTTCCTACAATTTGCAAATAAATCTTTAATTCAATGTAAATTCAAAATCAAGAAAAACATTGAAAAATAATAACTGAATTAGCTAAAACGGTAAAAATTATATCAAATTTTAACATATAACGGTTTCGTAAATGAAAATACAGCATATAAATAGGAAAATATAGTTGCGTTTTTTTACTTACAACAGAAGTAATTTAGCATCAGAGAATTAGAACTAATTAATTTAAAAACTAAGTATTATGAAAAAGATTGCAAAAATGAGTTTACTAGCTGTGTTGCTTTTTTCTGGAATAAGCACTTACGCAATTGATGGAACAGAAGAATTTAATCTTCATGTTATTAAAGCAAATGGAAAATTAATCAGTTTTGGTCTTAATCAGACTCAGAAAGCCTACTTATCTATATATGATAAAGACGGATCTCTTATTTATTCTGAAACTGCTTCCGGTAAAGAAGGAATATTAAGAACTTTCAGTTTAGAAGAATTCCCTGAAGGAATTTACTTTTTAGAAATTGAAGACAATACAAAAAAAGCAAAATACGAAATCTCTGTAACAGATACCGTTACTGTTTTATCTCAAAAAGCAGTTTCTTCGGTTTACAAAGCAGATTTTAAAAATACTAGCGTAGCAGTACGCTAAAAAAGTTTTTATACTCTCATACAGTATAAAAAGTGAGGTTAGATAGTTAGTAAGTTAAAAAACTTTCAAAAGTTTTAAAAACAGCTCTTTGTGGTTACTGAGCTGTTTTTTTTTGTTTTTTTTTAAACCGCAAAGACGCTAAGGTTTACTCAAAGTTTTTTCTCAAAGCTTTGCGAACTTTTTCGTTTTTTATATACTTCTTCTACAAATAATTCTTAGCGTGCTTTGGTAAACCTTCGCGCACTTTGCGGTTAAATCTACAATCTATATGTAAATAAATTCTTAATCCAAAGTAAATTTAAAATCAAGCAAAACATTAAACAATAATAACTGAATTAACAAAAACGTTAAAAATAATTCAAGTTTTAACCTATAACGGTTTCGTAAATGAGAATATAGCATATAAATTGGAAAATACAGTTGCGCTTTTCTATGCATTTCATAAGTAATTTAGCATCAGAGAATTAGAACTAATAATTTAAAAACTAAGTATCATGAAAAAGATTGCAAAAATGAGTTTAGTAGCAGCGTTGCTTTTCACAGGAATAAGCACTTACGCAATTGATGGAAATGGAGAATTTAATCTTCATGTATTGAAGGCTAATGGAAAACTAATCACTTTCGCACTTAACAAAACACAGAAAGCGAACTTAGCTATTTATGACAAAGAGGGAACTTTAATTTATTCTGAAAGTGCTACTGGCAAAGACGGAATTTTGAGAACTTTCAGTTTAGAAGAGTTTCCGGAAGGAACTTATTTCTTAGAAGTAGAAGACAATATTAAAAAAGCAAAATACGAAATCACTATCGATGATAATGCTTCATTATCAAAAACTGCAATTTCTTCTGTTTACAAAGCAGGTTTTGCTAAAAATTCAGCTGTTGCTACACGTTAAATTTTTATACTTTCAAAAAGGTATAAAACAGGGTTAAAAAAAATTAAGATTATTTTATTGTTTGAAGAAAAGAAACAGCTCGTGGTTGGTTACAGAGCTGTTTTTTTTGTTTCAGATTAAATGTCATTTTTACACTAAAACGTATTTCTGAAAAAATATTCTTATTAATTCAACTCATTGATTTTTAAGTAATAAAAAAATATGAAAAAACTACAATCCGTAAGTCCAGTATTTACGTACATAGTTCAAACAAAACGCAAAAAAGTTTAAGATTCAGCAACTTAACCGTTTGAAAACGCTTTTTTATTGCTAAAAATTAAATTTCTATTTGTAGTTTTGCTCGTTCCACATTTAGTAATTAACAATTTAAAAAAAACATGACAAAATTTACCAAAGCCGGTTTAGTTGCTGCCTTTTTTTTAGCGACTGTTTTTACCTATGCCATTGATGGAAAAGGTGATTATATTCTAAACATTAAAACAGGAAACGGAAAAGTAATGAGTTTTACTTTAGACACTGTTGAAAATTCATCTTTCTCTATCTTTGATGAGAATCACAATTTACTTTATGCTGGAGATGCTGCAGCAAACAAATTGGAAGTTTCCAAAACTATTAGTTTAGAAAGTTTTCCAGCTGGAACTTATGTTCTGGAAGTAAAAGCAAACGACAAAGTTTCGAAACACGAAATTAAAGTTGCTGCAAAAAAAGTAAAGGCAGTGAAGTTAGAAGAAACTGTTAATCACAGTCCGTCTTTCCGTCGCTAAGCCTTTTTTGTCCCCAAAGAAAAAAGTTTTTAAAAAGCAGTTCTATTACCAGGAGAACTGCTTTTTTTTATGGAATTTAGTAAGAGGTTTAGATTCTTAAAAGCCCTCACTAAAAAAAGCCTGAAAGGCTAACATCTCAAAAATAGGGCAACGCCCTATTAGAGAACATCCCGAACACCCTACTACATAAAACCCAATACAAATCGAAGCCCTGAAAGGGCGAGAGCCATTCTCGTTATCTAATACCTTACGCCCTTTCAGGGCTTTCTTATTGGAATCTATTGCAAACATTGGGCTTGGCCCAATGCTAAAATGCTTTTAGGCCTTTGGTCTTAATTGAAGATTCCTAAATTGAAAGATACATTATAATTGTTTCATCTTGCTGACGCAAGCGTCTCACTCGTGTATGAACTGCTTTTCTTATTTAAAAATTGAAATGAAATTCATTTCCCAGTGGAGTATCACCATCGTTCCACTCTATAGTGACAAATTTAGGTGCATATTCCTTTAAATTGTCAAAGCCAGTGAGTATTATAGCCGAACCATTGTCTCTTACAGCTTCCTGAACTAATTTAAAAGTAAGCACACATCCTTGCGGATCAATTCCTCCCAAATCAAATACTATATCTTTTGTTTTTAAAAGTGTCTTATACAAATTTAATAGCTTTCGCTGCGTACCTCCAAGGTTATGCATTTTGGTTTTTCCTGTCACGTATTTATCTTCAAACAATTTTACAAGAAAAGGATTGGCAAGATCTGCATCTTTTTTAATGAACTTGTTAATCGTTGAAGGAAAAAATGTATCCCTGAAGTTTGATTCCCTGAAATAATCTACAAAAGTCATTTTTCTATCCAGAACTACATTATCATGTTTTACAGTACCACAAAATATATTTTTAAGATACATTTCATTTTCATAAGTATATTTTGTGTTGTGTAAATACAAAACTATTATCTCCCCTTCATACAAAGTAAAAGGCGGTATGAAAAAAAGATCTGTTTTTATTCCTTTATTTTTTAATATTACTTTCATAAAGATGCATTTTCATTTCTTAAATCGGCACCGATCTTTACCAATTTCCAAAAGACCTTAACTTCTAATGAAATGATTATTTTTTGTAATTTTTGATATTCAGAAGAATGCGCAAAAGCATACATATAATCCAACAAATCTATTATCCTGAAACTTTGTTTATATTCTGGTCTCACTTCATTGTTGTTGGCAAAACATACATTTATGTTCTCTTCTTTTATAAAAATTAGATTCACAGTTTGTTCTATTTTAGAAAGAAGCACTGCATTTAAGTTTTGATTTTGAAAAAGATCTTCGAGTTTAAATTGCACTAAATCATCTTTTGAAACAACATCTGAAACAATATTCTCCAGTTCGGAATTTTGAAGTAATTCCAATTTTTCTAAACTGCCGATTTGTTTTAAATACTTTTCAATTTCCATAACCGTAGTAATTAAGTTTTCCTTAAAGCAAAAAAGCAGTTCTCTGTGAACTGCCTTTTCTTATTTCTGATTTAGTAATTTCTCTAAATATTCGATTTTTTCTTTTTCCGACTGAAGCAAACGCTCGTAAAGCTTTTTATTTTCTTCTACCGTTTCCATTAATTTATCTAATGGATTGAAAGTGCAATTGTTACTATTTCCAAAATTAACTTGACTCGCTTTAGTATCATTAAAGGTATTAAAGTAATTAATTGCCGCTTCGTCTGAAAAATTCTTAATAGCTTCAACTGTTACACCAAGTGCTTTTGCCACCTCAACCAATTTTTCGTCATCAATGGTTTCGCTGTTTTCCATAGCCGAAATCGCCTGTTGGTTTGTTCCTAAAGCCTGTGCCAAAGCTTCCTGCTTCATATCACGAAGTTCACGAATACGGCTTATTTTTCGCCCTATATGATTTGGTTTTGTTAGTGTGCTCATAATTCAAAGATAATAATAAAGTGTCAAAATTCGTAAAATGTAAAAAACAGATTTTTTTGCCGTACGATACAGATAAAAAATGATTTGGTACAGTGAAATTCTATTTCTTTCTTCGCCGAACCAAACAAAAGTACAATTTTTCTTATAATAATTTTATAAAAGCCAAATTGTGAAGTAAAAAACAAGATACTAACTAAAACCACATTGTCATGAAAGCCAACGAAACCGAAACTTTACAAAAACTACAACAATTAACCGCTCAGTATTTTACAACGCTAAAACCCACAAATGAACCTAATTCTTATACCGTTCAATTTAAAGTCGTTAATTATTTAGAACTCGGCTGTCTTATTACCGATTTGCTGAAATTATGTATTCTCGCACTCGACAATGATATGCATAACTTTTCTAAGAAAGATAATGCTTCTTCTATTAATGTTTCTCTAGTTTTGGAAACTGTTTTGCATTTATTTCCTATGGATGAGTTTGAGTTTTTGGGGTTTGTTGAGGAGGTTGTTGATTGATTTTTTCTATTCCAAACGGTATAAACATAGCCCGTGGTTTCAACCACGGGAACGTCATATTGTGTTACTCTCATTGTGTACCCGTGGTTGAAACCACGGGCTATATTTGATTATTGGATTTTGTAGTGTTGCTGGGGAGGTTGTTGAATGATTTTTTCTATTCCAAATTGTATACACATAGCCCGTGGTTTCAACCACGGAACGTCATATTGTGTTACTCGCATTATGTACCCGTGGTTGAAACCACGGGCTATATTTGATTATTGAATTTTGTTGCGTTACGTTCACGAGCGAGACGCTCGCGCCAGCGGGGACTAAAAAAATCTCGTATAAAAAAGCCTGAAAGGCTACCAGCTCCAAAATAGGGCAACGCCCTATTAGAGAACACCCCGCTCCCCTATTACATAAAACTCAATGCAACTCGAAGCCCTGAAAGGGCGATAGCCATTCTCGTTATGTAATGGCTTATGCCCTTTCAGGGCTTTCTTATCAAAACCTGTGATAGACATTGGGCTTTGCCCAATGCTAAAATGCTTTTAGGCCTTTGGCCTTTTTGGAAGGTCCTTAAACTTAAAGACATATTATTATATGTTTTGATAAAAAAACCTCTCATTTCTGAGAGGCTTTCTATAATTAACACATGTCCGATAATTTCGGACATTCAAAAATGCATTTTTCTACATATTTCTCCTATACTGCCCACCAACTTCAAACAACGCCGAAGTAATCTGCCCTAAAGAACAAACCTTTGTCGCTTCCATTAAATGATCGAATAAGTTTTCGTTTTTAATAGCCGCTTGCTGTAACGTAGTTAAATACTCGTTTACTTTTGCTTCGTGAAATTTATGCAAGTTACCCAACATCGTAATTTGATATTGTTTTTCTTCTTCAGTGGCACGAATAACTTCAGCCGGAATTACCGTTGGTGAACCTTTTGAACTCAAGAATGTGTTTACACCCACAATTGGGAAATCGCCATTGTGTTTTAAAGTTTCGTAATACAAACTTTCTTCCTGAATTTTAGATCTTTGGTACATGGTTTCCATAGCACCCAAAACTCCGCCACGTTCTGTAATTCTGTCGAATTCTTGTAAAACAGCAGCTTCTACTAAATCGGTTAATTCTTCGATGATGAACGAACCTTGAATTGGATTTTCGTTTTTCGCTAAACCTAATTCTTTATTAATAATCAGCTGAATCGCCATGGCACGACGCACCGATTCTTCTGTTGGCGTTGTAATCGCTTCGTCGTAAGCGTTGGTGTGCAATGAATTACAGTTGTCATAAATCGCATACAAAGCTTGTAAAGTTGTTCTGATATCATTGAAATCAATTTCTTGTGCGTGTAACGAACGCCCGGAAGTCTGAATATGGTATTTCAGCATTTGTGCTCTTTCGTTGGCTCCGTATTTGTTTTTCATGGCTTTTGCCCAAATTTTACGTGCCACACGGCCAATTACTGAATATTCCGGATCTACTCCGTTGGAGAAGAAGAACGATAAGTTTGGTCCAAAATCGTTGATGTTCATGCCGCGGCTCAAATAATATTCCACGTAAGTGAAACCATTTGAAAGCGTAAACGCCAACTGTGTAATTGGGTTCGCTCCCGCCTCAGCAATATGATATCCTGAAATCGAAACCGAATAGAAATTACGAACATTTTTAGTAATAAAATATTCCTGAACGTCACCCATTAAACGTAAAGCAAATTCAGTTGAGAAAATACAAGTATTTTGCGCCTGATCTTCTTTTAAAATATCGGCCTGAACCGTTCCGCGAACTTGCGACAATGTTTTGGCTTTTATATCATTATAAACATCCAAAGGTAAAACCTGATCGCCTGTAACGCCCAAAAGCATTAATCCTAAACCATTGTTTCCTGCTGGAAGTTCACCTTGGTATCTTGGTCTTTCGATTCCTTTTTCTTTATATAATTTGTTGATTTTAGCTTCAACTTCTTTTTTTAAATCATTTGCTTTAATGTAAATCTCACATTGCTGATCGATTGCCGCATTCATAAAGAAACCTAGCAGCATTGGCGCAGGCCCATTAATGGTCATACTTACCGAAGTCAATGCATGAACCAAATCGAAACCTGAATATAATTTTTTGGCATCGTCCAAACAGCAGATAGATACTCCCGCATTTCCGATTTTCCCATAAATATCTGGACGCAAATCTGGATCGTTTCCGTATAAAGTAACGCTGTCAAAAGCGGTTGAAAGACGTTTTGCAGGCATTCCCGCGCTTACATAATGAAAACGTTTGTTGGTTCTTTCTGGTCCGCCTTCGCCCGCAAACATTCTTGACGGATCTTCGCCTTCACGCTTAAACGGATACAATCCCGAAGCAAACGGAAATTCTCCAGGAACATTTTCCTGTAAATTCCAACGCAGAATATCGCCCCAACCTTCATATTTAGGTAAAGCAATTTTCGGAATCTGCAAATGCGATAAACTTTCAGAATGCGTTGCAATCTTGATTTCTTTATCACGAACTTTAAAGGAATAAATCGGATTTTTGTATTTCGCTACTTTATCAGACCAATTCAAAATAATTTCCCAGTTGTACGGATCTAAATCCATTTTTACTTTATCGAATTGATTCAGTAAAAGATTTAAAAAGATTCTGTTTTCGTCGTGTTCTTGGATTCCACTTGGTAAAACAGTCGAATCGTCGATTCCCGCTTTAATAATTTGAGGAACTTTTCCAGAAACCGATTCAATCGTTTTGAAAATTCCGTATAATTTCTGCGCTACTTTTTGTTGTGAAAGCGCTGTTTCATCATAACTTCTGTTATTCTCTGCAATTTCAGATAAATAACGCGTTCTGTGTGGCGGAATCACGAAGATTTTCTCGCTCATTTCTTTAGTGATGGTGAAAGTCGATTTCAAATTTGAATCCGTTTTTTCAACCACTTTATCCATAATCGCTTTGTAAAGCGTGTTCATTCCCGGATCGTTAAACTGCGAAGCGATAGTTCCGAAAACTGGCATTTCATCAGGATTTTTATCCCAAAGATTATGATTTCTTTGATATTGTTTTTTTACATCGCGCAAAGCGTCTAAAGCACCTCTTTTGTCAAATTTGTTCAACGCTACTAAATCGGCAAAATCAAGCATGTCGATTTTCTCCAATTGTGTTGCCGCTCCAAATTCTGGTGTCATTACATATAAAGAAACATCAGAATGATCCATAATCTCAGTATCAGACTGACCAATTCCTGAAGTTTCTAAAATAATCAAATCGTATTTTGCAGCTTTTAGAACCTGAATCGCTTCGGCTACATATTTAGACAAAGCCAAATTCGACTGACGTGTCGCCAACGAACGCATATAAACACGAGGATTATTAATCGCATTCATTCGGATTCTGTCTCCTAAAAGTGCTCCTCCGGTTTTTCTTTTCGAAGGATCGACAGAAATTAATCCGATTGTTTTTTCCGGGAAATCAATTAAAAATCGGCGAACTAATTCATCAACCAAAGATGATTTACCTGCTCCACCCGTTCCTGTAATTCCTAAAACCGGAATTTTAGAACTTGCATTGCTTTCGTGAATTTTATCAAAAACAGGTTTTGCAATTTCCGGAAAATTTTCTGCAGACGAAATTAAACGTGCAATTGCCGTTGGAACTTTATTTTCGATGTGATCGATTTCTCCGTTTAATTTATCTCCAATAGGAAAATCGGCACGTTGTACCAAATCATTAATCATTCCCTGCAAACCAAGAGAACGTCCGTCATCCGGAGAATAAATTCTTGTAATACCATATTCATGTAATTCTTCGATTTCGCTTGGCAGAATTACACCTCCTCCACCTCCGAAGATTTTAATGTGCCCAGCTTCTTTTTCGCGAAGCAAATCATACATATATTTAAAGTACTCATTGTGTCCACCTTGGTAAGAAGTCATTGCAATGGCATTGGCATCTTCCTGAATCGCGGTATTCACTACTTCTTCAACACTTCTGTCGTGTCCAAGATGTATAACCTCAACCCCCGTCGACTGGATAATACGGCGCATAATATTGATCGCGGCATCGTGTCCGTCAAAAAGTGAAGCTGCAGTGACAATTCTTACTTTATTTTTAGGAATATATGGTATTTGTTGTTCCATTTTATGAATATGATAATTTTATGGAGGCAATTTACAAAATATTTTAATATTCGATCATCACTCTAAGCTTATCTTAACAAAAATAAATCGATTTCGTGAACTATAAAGGTAACAAATTACGTAACTAATTGATATAGTTAAAGAAAGCTTAAAGACATGGCAATTTCGCAACATTTAAATAAAATCAATAAACATGTTTTAAGGCTCTCTAAAGTAATTTAGCAATGTAGAAAAGCCCCCAAATTTTTACCAAAGCTTACCACCAAAAAGTAAAAACGTAAAAATTTAAAAAAATGAGAACATTTTATTCATTCACCGTAATTTTAGGTTTGAGTTTCTTTGTATCTTCTTATACTAGAATAGAAAACAATACTCTATCATATAAAAAAACTTTGACCACTTTAGCTATTAACAATGATACTGATATAGCTAATATTGAAAAAGCTAATGATTTCTTTAAAAGGTATTCTGATTTAAAAAAATACAAATCAGATGTAATGTCTTTATATAAAAACAGAACTCTTGGAAGTATTTGGTTTGATGAAGACGAAATCAACGAATTTGGTTCTGTATTATACGAAAAAGCAAAAAAAACGAACGATTTAGTGATTCCGTATCAAAATGAAATAGATAAACTTTTTGATGCTTCGTCAGAAAACAATCTTTCCAAAACAGACGCAGACATGCTTTTGAGTTCTTTGTATGTAGTGTACACTAAAAAAAGCAACGCAGACAAAAAAAAGCTGTCTTACAACGACATGCTTAAAGATTTCCTAAACTACAGCACTATTGAAGAATCTTCTGCAACTGCAAATCTTGATGCAAAAGTCGAATACGACCAATATTACAAATTGGAAGATGTCTTGAAAAAGTATAAAAAACTAGACCGTTCGCACAAATGGCAACCTATTGTTCCTGCTGAAACTCCATATAAAGAGTTACGTCCGGATGCCGTTTCTAATACGATTGCACAAGTAAGAACCCGTTTGTATTTATTAGGTGATTTAAAACAGGATTCTAAAAGTGATATTTATGACCGTGAGTTAATGGATGCTGTAATGAAATACAAAGTCCGTAACGGATTTAAACCAAATTATATTCTTGCCGAAGAACATATTAAAGAAATGAATATTCCGCTTGGTGAGAAAATGGAGACTTTGAAACTTAATATGGAAAGATGCCGTGCCATTGCGGCTCAAATTGCGGCAAACGATGAATATGTTTTGGTTAATGTGCCTTCATACGAAATGGTCTATGTTAAAAATGGAAAAGTAGCATTAACTTCACCTGTATTTGTTGGTGCTCCTTTAACCAAAACAACCATTTTTAATGGAGAAATTGACAAAATCGTTTTCAGCCCTTATTGGACAGTTCCACAAAGTATTGTTCAAAACGAATTACGATCTAAAATCGCATCAGATCCAAATTATCTGGCAGAAAAAAATATGGAAATGGTAAACGGACAAGTTAGACAAAAACCAGGTCCTGATAACTCTTTAGGTTTGGTAAAATTTATGTTTCCAAATCCAGATGATATTTATATGCACGATACACCTTCTAAAACATTATTCGATTTTGAAAAAAGAACTTTCAGCCACGGTTGTATTAATGTAAAAATGGCAAAAGAATTAGCCGTAGCAATGCTTAAAGATTATCCGGAATGGACACAGGCAAAAATTGATAAAGCAATGGAAGGTAAAGTAGAAAACAGTTTTAAATTGTCTAAAAAAGTACCTATTTATATTACTTACTTCACTTCTGTGGTTAATGAAAACGGTGAAATCGGATTCTTTCAGGACGTATATGAAAAAGATAAAGAACTAACCAGCGAAAATGCTGTTGTAGCTCAATAATATAATTCTATTTAATTTTAGTGAGAATTTATCAATTTTAGATAAGTTCTCACTTTTTTATCTTATAAAGACAACAAAAAAATACCTTAAATTACTAAAAATAAAACATTTATAAGTAATAAGACTTTTTTAAACTTACGATTTTTGCAATCGATTATACCACTAATTTGTAATATTTAAAAGCTAATTATTATGAAAACGAATAACACTGAAGGCCTTACTATGTTTGAAATAAATGTCTTAATCCAACAGGGAGCAAAGTTTGTTGCTTTTCCGTTTATATTTTCTAAAATGGTGAAAAGAATTAAAGCTTCTAATGTTTATTTTATTCGTCCGGACGAAAGCACTTTTAAATACGCTTTAAAGCACTTTTTTCTGAACCTTTCTGAGGGGTGGCGCATATTTCCGTACGGACCAATTTATGTTATAAAATCTTTTATTTATCTGATAAAGGGCGGAAAAGATTATACGGAAACTATTTTGAAAGATTTGAGTACAAACAAACCCGTTTACAATTCACAATCGCGATTATCTTTTAAATAAAAACTTCTCTAAAAAGGATTTCCTTTCTTATAAAAATGACACATATTCAGGAAATATTGTCCCAAAATTCATGTAATTATATTTTATTAACCTCTTTAACTTTGAGACTTGGAACATTTTGTTATTTATAAAACAAAATGTAGCTGAGTATCATATAAAATTGTGGCTTTATTTTTGAATAAGTAGTATTTTTGAAACTTAAATAAACCCCAATAATGAAAAAGATTTTACTATTAGCCGTTACATTTTCTTTAACGTCTTGTGCACAGGTACAACAGACATTAAATCAATTGCCTCAAATAGCTTCTCAACTTCCTGCCGGTAATGTTGATATTGCTTCCGGATTAAAAGAAGCATTAAACAAAGGAATTACAGAACAAGTGAGCAAATTGACAGCTGTTGACGGGTTTTATAAAAATGAAGCCGTAAAAATATTAATGCCGGAAGAATTGCAAAAAGTAGACGCTACTTTACGAAAAGTAGGTTTAAGTTCACTTGCTGATGAAGGAATCAAAATGCTGAACCGTGCTGCCGAAGATGCGGTTAAAGAAGCAACTCCGATTTTTGTTTCGGCGGTTAAAAACATGAGCTTTACAGATGCTAAAAATATCCTTTTAGGAAATGACAGTGCCGCAACAAGTTATTTGCAAGGAAGTACAACAACAGCGCTGTACGGGAAATTTAATCCCGTAATTAAAAGTTCTTTTGAAAAAGTAGGTGCCGATGTAGTCTGGAAAAACATCATTACAAAGTACAACACAATTCCATTAGTAAAAAAAGTAAACCCGGATTTGACTGATTACACAACCAATCAGGCTTTGGCAGGTGTTTTTAAAATGATTGCTGTTGAAGAAAAAGAAATAAGAAATGACATTTCTGCAAGAACAACTCCTTTGTTACAAAAGGTTTTTGCTATGCAGGATGGGAAGTAATTTTTCCTAAAGGTTCAAAGAGACAGAGCGATAAAGATTCAAAGCAACCTTTACGACTTCAAACTTTGTAACTTTTTCACTAACCAAAATAACCAATTTTTAAGAATGCAAAAAATAACTATATTAATTCACTGCAAAGACCAGAAAAATATTATTGCTTCCGTAACTACTTTTATTGCTAAAGTAGGCGGAAATATTACTTACATTGACCAGCATGTTGATGTGGAGCAAAATGTATTTTTTATGCGACTGGAATGTGAATTTGCCAATTCTGAAATTACAATTGAAAGTTTTAAAGAAGATTTTGACCAAACTCTTGCTTCTAAATTTGACATGTCCTGGGATTTGTACAGTCAGGAACAAAAACCTAAAATGGCATTGTTTGTTTCTAAATATGACCATTGTCTTTTTGATATTTTAGGACGCTACAGCGCCGGAGAATTGAATATTGAAATTCCGGTAATTGTAAGCAACCACAATGATTTAAGAGCTATTGCTGAAAAATTTGATATTCCGTTTCATGTTGTTCCTTTTACAAAAGACAATAAAGAAGAAGGCGAAGCCAAACAAATTGAGTTATTAAAAAGATACGAGATCGATTTTATTGTTTTGGCGCGCTACATGCAAATTATTACTCCAAAATTGATTTCGCTTTACGAAAATAAGATCATCAATATTCATCACTCGTTTTTACCTGCTTTTCCGGGAGCGAAACCCTATCATTCGGCTTTTAAACGCGGTGTAAAAATTATTGGTGCTACAAGTCATTATGTAACTGAAGAACTGGATGAAGGTCCGATTATTGAACAGGATATTGCAAGAGTTTCGCATATTCACTCTGTAGAAGATTTTATTATGAAAGGCCGTGACTTAGAACGTATCGTTTTGGCAAGAGCCATTAAATTACATTCTGAACGTAAAACGATGGTTTATAGCAATAAGACAGTGGTTTTTTCTTAAAAGGTTCTGAGATTCTAAGATGCTAAGATTCTAAGCTTTCTTTACCTAAAGACTTCGACTTCGCTCAGTCTGACAACAATAATCTCAAAATAAAAACCCGACAGGTTTTAAAAACCTGTCGGGTTTGCTATTAAAAAAACTTTTAAACTTAGTCCCTTAGTATCTCAGAATCTCTTATCTAACCACAATCGACAATCTTGGATCATCAAAAGCATTTACTTCATCCATAGTCATTCCTAAGGCATTGGCTACACCTTCTCCGTATGCAGGATCAGCTTTAAAGCAGTTTCGGATATGGCGAACCTGAATGAACTTTTGAGCGCCTCCAACCTGTCCTGCAGTATTTTTGAATAACAATTGTTTTTTCTCCGGAGTTAGCAGATTGAATAATAAGCCCGGCTGTGTGAAATAATCATTATCATCATCTCTAAAATTATGTGCCCAGGCATCACCATGAAGTTTCAATGGCGGTTCTTTAAATTCCGGTTGTTCCTGCATCTCTCCGAAACTGTTCGGCTCATAATGTTTTTTAGAACCGTTATTTCCGTCAACACGCATTGCTCCGTCTCTGTGGAAAGTATTATAAGGGCATCTTGATGCGTTTACTGGAATCTGGAAATTATTTACTCCTAAACGATATCGGTGCGCATCTCCGTAAGAGAACAAACGCGCCTGAAGCATTTTATCAGGAGAAAAACTAATTCCGGGAACCACATGTGCCGGATTAAAAGCGGCTTGTTCTACTTCGGCAAAATAATTTTCGGGATTTTTGTTGAGTTCAAATTCACCAACTGGAATCAATGGAAAATCTTTTTTTAACCAAACTTTCGTCAAATCAAAAGGATGAAAACGATAATTTTCTGCTTGTTCTTCTGTCATAATCTGAACAAACATTTTCCATTTTGGAAAGTTTCCTTCTTCAATAGCATCAAATAAATCTCTTTGGTGGCTTTCGCGGTCACCTCCAACTAGTTTTGCTGCTTCTTCATCAGAAAGATTATCAATTCCCTGTTGGGTTACAAAATGAAACTTCACATAATGCCTTTCATTTTGTCTATTTATAAAACTAAAAGTGTGACTTCCAAATCCGTGCATTTGTCTGTAGGATCTCGGAATTCCTCTATCGCTCATTACAATGGTAACCTGATGCAAAGCTTCCGGTAATAATGTCCAAAAATCCCAATTGTTATCAGCACTTCTTAAATTGGTTTTTGGATCACGTTTTACAGCATGGTTCAGATCCGGAAATTTCATTGGGTCACGAAAAAAGAATACCGGTGTATTGTTTCCTACCAAATCCCAGTTTCCTTCATTCGTATAAAATTTTAAAGCAAAACCCCGAATATCCCTTTCTGCATCTGCAGCGCCTCTCTCTCCTGCTACTGTAGAAAAACGGGCAAACATTTCAGTTTTTTTTCCGATTTCAGAGAAGATATCAGCTCTGGTATATTTTGTAATATCGTGCGTCACGGTAAAAGTTCCGTAGGCACCAGATCCTTTGGCATGCATTCTTCTTTCCGGAATTACTTCGCGGTCAAAATGCGCCATCTTTTCCAGAAACCAAAAATCTTGTAATAAAACCGGGCCGCGAGGACCGGCTGTTTGAATGTTTTGATTGTCGGGAACCGGAGTTCCCGTAGCAGTTGTTAATTTTTTGTTTGATTCCATTTTGCTGATTTTTAGTGTTTTATCAAATATACAAACTTATCATTAGGATATTGATAAACAAAATTGATAGTTATTATATTTTAATAATAAAAAATTATTTATAGTTATAAAATACTCAGAATCGGTAATTTAGAAATCTTAACGTATGTCCAACAAAGTAATAACAAAACCTTAACAGCATTACACCGATTTATGTCTGACCTTTGTAGTGTAATAAACTGGTTATTTATTATTTTGGTTTTGGTTAGTTAAATGATGCCGGCGTCTTCGAGATGCCGGCATTCTTTTTTTATATCTGTTTTGTTTCAGGTTTCAGGTTTCAGGTTTCAAGTTTCAGGTTGCTTAACTTTGAACATAATTTAACCGCAAAGAGCGCAAAGTTTTTTATTTAAAGGTTTTACCCAAAACGCAAAGTTCGCAAAGCTTTGCGAACTTTGCGTAATTCTTAGCGCTCTTTGCGGTTAAAACTCCCAACAACTTGAAACCTGAAACTTGAAACCTGAAACAAAAAATCCAGACATTAACTTATATCCAACAAAGTAATAACAAGATCTTAACAGCTTTACATTGATTTATGTCGGATCTTTGTAATGTAATAAACTGGTTATTTATTATTTTGGTTTTGGTTAGTTAAATAATGCCGGCGTCTTTGAGATGCCGGCATTTTTTTTTTGACTAATTTATTTAAGGTTTCCAGTTGCCTTACTTTGAGTATAATTTAACCACAAAGCGCGCAAAGTTTTTTATTTGTTAAATACTTATTCGCAAAGCTTTGAGATAGAAATTTTGCGTCCCGATAGCTATCGGAATTGCGTGAAATCTTAGCGCTCTTTACACTTAAATTATGTTTAAGGCTAAAACATTAAAAAAACAATCCATTTACCAACTATATCGTAAATAAAAGACTACATACAAAACTTACATAAAATTATTTTTTTAACATTTTTTTTTGCATCCCTTTTTGGTATTTCTGCTCTTACTTAAATAATGTATTGAGTAATTACTAATAACCAATTAACTTAAAAAACGATGAAAAAAATTATTTCTATTTTCTCTTTGGGTATGTTATTTTCTTGCGCAAATGAAGCTGAAGCTACAAAAGCTTCTACAGATGCCGAAATTATTAGACTTATGAAAACACCCGATAAAAATACTTTAACACTATCTCAAAGAAAAAGGATTTTAGAATATTTGGATAAACATCCTGAAGATTCCAAATATTTAAATACCTATGATCCTTCTACTTTTCCTAAGCCTCCTATAATGACTCCCGGTTTGAAAGAAAGAATGAAAACTGGTAAATATATACTAGAGGATTATTTGCAAATTCAGGTAGTTCCGCAGGGCGCTCCTGATTATGGAGCTAGTGTTGAAATAATAAAGCTTGACAGTATAAACTAATTTTCTTTCAAGTTTCCTTGTTAATTTAACCGCAAAGCACGCAAAGTTTTTTTATTTGTAAGTGCTTATACAAACGCAAAGTTCACAAAGCTTTGAGATAAAACTTTGCGAACTTTGCGTTAAATCTTAGCGCTCTTTGCGGTTAAATCAACGTATTCTATAGCTAACCTGAAACTAATTCTTCAATCTTTCGTGAAGGATTTTAAAATAAGAAAAAGCCTTTAATAATCGGCTTCCATGCCAGGAGAACATTTCACCGTCTACAAATATCGTTTTGGCGTGATGTGTAAATCTTCCGATTTCGAAAGCGTCTTCTTCTTTAAAAGGATACGGTTCTGATGAAAGAAAAACAATATCCGGATCGCCTTCTAAACGCATTTTCTTTAATTCGATTTCGGGATAACGTCCTTTGTCTTCGTAGATGTTTTTGAAATGGTTTAGTTTTAATAATTCATTTATATAGGTGTCCTTTCCAGCAACCATATACGGATCTTTCCAGATAAAATAAGCTGCTTTCTTTTCCTTGATATCCTTTATATAATTTTTGAAATCGCTTAAAGCGAAAGTCAGTTTGTTATTCCATTTTTGCGCTTCGGTTCTGCAATTGAATAATTGTCCGAAATCTGAAATCATTTGAAAATTGTCTTCGATTGAAACAATATTCGTAACCCAAACCGGACAGATTTCTTTTAACTGATTTACGATTTCTTCGGTATTCTCTTCTTTATTACAAATAATAATATCCGGTTCCAACAGTCTTATTTTTTCAAAATGGATCTTCTTGGTTCCTCCAACAATCTTTTTAGTAGATTTAAAATGAAACGGATGAACACAAAACTTCGTTATACCAATGATTTTATCTTCTAAACCTAAATCGTATAACAATTCCGTTTGTGACGGAACCAGCGAAATAATACGTTTTGGAGTTGTTTCAAAAGAATGAATTGTTCCAAGTTGGTCAGTTAATTGCTTCATATTTATGGGAATGTATATGGTAACGCAAAGTTCACAAAGTTTTTATCGCAAAGTTCACAGAGATTTGAATTAAAGTTTTTAGAAGTTCTCAAAGCTTAGCTAAAGTAAAACTTACACTCTTCTTTGGGAACTTAAGAAACTTTTACGAGACCGCACATAATTTCTTTGTGTACTTTGCGGTAAAAAATTATGTTCAAAGTTAACATGGAACTTTAAACCTGAAACTTTAAACCAATAATCTCTTCCATTTCTTTCTGTACTTTCAAAGCCTCTTCTCTGGCCTTTTCTGCAAAATCAGTTTCTTTAGAAGCGTAGATGATGGCTCTTGCAGAGTTTACTAATAATCCCACTTTATCATTCATTCCATACTTACATACTTCTGACAAACTTCCGCCCTGAGCGCCAATTCCAGGAACTAACAAGAAACTGTCCGGAACAATTTTTCTGATTTCGGTAAAATATTCAGCTTTGGTTGCGCCTACAACATACATTAGGTTTTCGCTGTTTTTCCATGTTTTAGAAGTTTCCAAAACCTGTTTGTACAATTCTTTTCCATTAGTATTTAAAGTCTGAAAATCAAAAGCACCTTCGTTAGAAGTTAAAGCCAGCATAATTGTATGTTTGTTTTCGAAAGCCAGAAAAGGCTCAACAGAATCTTTTCCCATATAAGGAGCAACAGTTACACTATCAAAATTCAAATCTTCAAAAAACGCTTTGGCATACATGCTCGAAGTATTTCCGATATCACCACGTTTTGCATCGGCAATAGTAAAAATATCCGGATAATTCTCGTTGATATAATTGATTGTTTTTTGCAAAGACAGCCATCCTTTTATTCCGTATGCTTCAAAAAATGCTGTATTCGGTTTGTATCCAACAGTCAAATCGTGAGTTGCATCAATTATGGCTTTATTAAATTCAAAAATTGGATCTTCTGTTTGTAATAAATGCTGAGGAATTTTAGCCAAATCAGGATCTAAACCTACGCATAAAAATGATTTTTTTTGAAGTATTTGTTCGTGCAGTTGTTGTGTTGTCATATTGTATTTTTCTTGTGCGGCAAAATTACAAATTATAATGGTTAATGGTTAATGGTTAGTGGTTAATTGTTAATCGTTGGTGGTAATGGTTTCATATTTTAACCCGATGTTTATTCATTTAGCATATCTAATTATCAAATTCATCCATTCTCTAATTATCTAATTCACATTGAATTTCTGTAACTTCTATCAAAAATTGTGTAAGAGAAAATTAGATCTTGAAAGTATCTTTGAGAGAAACCTTTAATACAGACACTTATGAGCCCAAATATCGGAATCACACCAAAAAACCTTAAAAAAAGCGCCTCTATATTAGCCACGATTTTATCTAATGAAATGACCTTGTATGTAAAAACGAGAAAATTTCACTGGAATATTTCCGGAAACAGTTTTATGGAATTGCACAAACTATTTGAAGATCAATATCGAATTCTGGAAGCCAATATAGATGAAGTAGCAGAAAGAATAAGTCAATTAGGCGAAAAAACAATTGGAACAATGAAAGAGTTTATTGATAATTCAACTTTAAAAGAATCTCCAAAAGAATACGCTTCTCAAAAACATATGTTATCAGAACTTTTAGAAAACCATGAGCAACTGGTAACCGAATTCAGAACTTACATTCCTGTTTTTGAAAATGAAACCAACGACGCCGGATCTGCCGATTTTGTTACAGGATTGCTTCAGGAACACGAAAAAATGGCCTGGATTCTGAGAAGATATCAGGTTTAAATATCAATAACAATGGCAATGCAAATTGTTAATTTTTAGTTCTGATTTTTAATTGAAATGAAAATTATGCAACAGTCTGAAAAAGTAATGTAACAAGAAACTGATTTATATTTTGCAATTTTACATTATTAATAACGACAAACAAAAAACATCATGAATACTACTGAAATAAAAGGAAACTGGAACGAGTTAAAAGGAAAATTAAAGCAAAAATATGCTGAATTAACAGATGACGATTTGATGTTTGCTGAAGGAAAAGAAGACGAAATGTATGGAAAGCTTCAGCAAAAATTGGGAAAAACTAAAGAAGAATTCCACAAAATCCTGTCAGATTTGTAAATCCTTACAACTCAACCGGGAAAATACCGTCTAGTAAAAATATTAGGCGGTATTTTTTTGAAAATTTTATTTTAAAATGCATTTAACTTGTAATTCTAAGCTTTTTTTAAGCAAAAACACCAAATAAAATAAGTATCTTTAACCAAATTTCTATAAAATGAAACTATTTATAAAGTTCGACATCAACACGATTTGCTCTCTTTATCTAAAACAAAACCTGGAACAGAATAATATAAATTTTACTACTCTGGGATTTGGAGAAATCGAGATTGAAGACAATATAGATGCCGAAGCACTGGACAATTTGAAAACTAAATTAGCGCCATGTGGTTTTGAAGTAGTTGAAAATCAAAAAAGTGTGCTGGTTCAGAAAATAAAAGATGCGATTATCGAACTTGTTTTTATGGATGACAGCAACAATTATAAAAGTTCTGTGTTTTTGGCTGAAAAGCTGAACCACAGTTATGGTTATTTATCTAATGTTTTCTCAGAAGTAACATACTCTTCTATTGAAAACTTTATTATTTTACAGAAAATTGAAAGAGCAAAACAATTGATCATTATCAATGAAATGAGTCTGACCGAAATTGCTTTTTTACTGAATTACTCCAGTGTTGCGCATTTGAGTACACAGTTTAAGAACACAACCGGAATTACTCCGTCTGCTTTTCAGAGAATTATTAAGAAACGAAGAGAAAATTTAAAATAAAAACCCAAATACCTCATACAAATGCAAAAAAACGCATTACACATTTTATTAGCCGATGATGATGAAGATGACCGTCTTTTCTTTAAAGATGCTTTTGAAGAAATCAAAATCCAAACGAATGTAAATTTTGTTCATGACGGAATGCAGCTCATGGATCATTTAATGAATACCGAAAATAAACTTCCTGATATTTTGTTTCTGGATTTGAACATGCCTAAAAAAACAGGTAAAGAATGTTTAATTGAAATCAAGAAAACAGAGCATTTAAAAGATATCATCATTGCTATCTACTCTACTTCGTCTTCTGAAGAAGACATCGAAGACACCTTTATTCAGGGTGCCAATATTTACATTAAAAAACCGAGCGATTTCAATACGCTTAAAAAAATAATTAATGAGGTCGTGACCGTAAACTGGCATTATCATACTTCCGGACTTAACCGTGATAATTTCCTGCTTCGACTAAAATAAGTACACACCAATGAAGTGGATACCAAATTTTAATTCTTCAAACTCATTGAGAGTTATTTTTGTAATCGCAGTTTTCATTCTGTTATTTCTTTCTTCAATTGCTTACAAGCATAATCAGGACTTGAATGAATCGAGTAAACTGGTTATGCATACCTACGAAATAAACATCCAGCTCGAACGATTAATGTCGGCTATTAAAGATGCAGAAACGGGCCAGCGAGGCTATATTATTACTCGTAATGCCCGTTTTTTAACCCCTTACATTTATTCGAGAGATAAAGTAAATACATCGTTTATTACTTTAAAAAAGCTAACTGCCGATAATCCACAGCAGCAAAAAAACCTTCAAAATTTATTCAAACTCATTACCCAGCGTTTTGTTTCTTTTGAAAACTGTCTAAAATACAGCGATCCTAAAACGTACGACAAAAGAAAACTGGACAATCATATGTTTGGCGGACGAATCTTAATGGAAAATATCCGTTTTAAGGTGGATGAAATGAATGATATTGAAAAGACCTTTCTAAAAACCAGACTTAAAATTTATGATTCTGAAATTTCTTTAAGTCCGCTTTTTTCTATTTCCTTATTCTTAGTGGCTTTGTGTTTTATTTTACTGGCGTACAGACAAATCAGCCGTGATTTTGAACGTCTTAAAATCTTTAATAAAAGACTTTTAATTTCTACCGGATTAATTGCCGAATCTGAAAATATTGGTAATTTCAGTACCTGGCAATGGGATCTGGATACCGATAAGATTGACTATTCAGACAATCAATACCGTCTTCTTGGACACGAACCCAATTCTTTTGTACCTAATAAAGCAACACTTTTAAAATTCGTTCATCACGATGATAAGGAAGCTTTTGCTAATTATATGGACGGAATTGTAGAAAGAAAAAATCTTCCGTTTATCTATTATAAAATTGTTCGTCCGAATTATGAAATCCGTTATTTTAAAACAACCGGTAAAATTGTAACCGACCAACAGGGAAGCAAAATTTTACTGGGAATTAATTTTGACATCACAGACGAGCACTTATTAAATATAGAACTTCAGGAACGAAATAAAGAACTCGAAAAAAGCAATAAAGAACTGGCTTCTTTCAACCATGTTGCCAGCCATGATTTACAGGAACCACTTAGAAAAATACAGACTTTTATTTCCCGCGTTTCAGATGCTGATAAAGCTGTCATGTCTGAGAGTGCTAAAAATTACATCAGTAAAATCGAAAGTTCGGCAAAAAGAATGCGTGTCTTAATTGATGATCTTCTTTTATTCTCCAGAACAAATACTACTAAAAAAGAATTTTTAAAAATAAACCTGAACGAGCTTTTAGATAATGCCGAATCAGAACTGGCTGAAATTATTGAAGAAAAGAAAGCGGTTATTAAAACCAATAAGCTTCCCAAACTTTCGGTTATTCCGTATCAGATCGAACAGCTGTTTATTAATTTAATTGGAAATTCACTAAAATACAGCCGTCCCGGAGTTGATCCTGAAATTTCGATTACAAGCGAAAAAGTAAACTCTGTAGATTACCCTGAAATACTGGAACAGTCCATAAAGAAATTTCATAAAATAACTTTTAATGATAACGGAATGGGATTTGACCCGCAGTTTAAAGAAACTATTTTTATTCTTTTTCAGAGGTTACATTCTAAAACAGATTATCCCGGAACCGGAATTGGCTTAGCAATTTGTAAAAAAATTGTCGAAAATCACAAAGGCCATATTATTGCCGATAGTACTCTGGGAAAAGGTTCTGAATTTACAGTATTTCTTCCCGATTAGAAATTTCCATTTAATCCTTAAATTTTAATTGTAAAGACAGAACAGCTTTTCAATTATTGTAAGAAAAAAAAATCTCTCCATTTTATAAGATCAAAAAAAGAAATTATAGCAAAAGCTGTAATTTCTTTTTTTTTGCTTTTACCAAAAATCACATAAACCATTGATTTTAAAAGGATAAACAACTTAAATAATTGCATTATGGGAATTATATAACGTTTGGTTTTTATGCTGTAAAGCAAAATCTTTCATTCGTTAGCATCTTTGTAATGTAATACTTGAGGAAATAATAATGAAAGCAATTCCCCCTTTAAAAGCTTCGACATTTAAAGTCTTTTTTGTATTCGTATTAGTAGTATGCAGCACTTCCTGCAGAAAAATTAATCCGATAGAGAACTCTTTAAAAAATCAGGCTTTTGCAATAACAGAAAGAGAAGAGACAGAAACCTACTTCTTTATTTCGACGGCAAATGCGAGTAAATCCATTATTTCTAAAAGTCAAATTGCACAACAAAAAAGTTCAGATGTTATCATTCAGGAATTGGGGAAAAGAATTGAATTCCAGGAGAATTTAGTTTTGAATGAAATATCAAAAATGGCCACCATGAAGCTCATTGTCATTACTGAAATAAACGCCACACACAAAAGAGATCTTTACAATCTCGTTGATGCAAAAGGCAACGAATTTAACGATATCTATTTAAACGCCATGAAAGATGCTTTAAGCGACCAGATTGAATTATTTGAAACCATTTCGAGAGAAACAAACGATAAACAAATTCTGGAACTGGTCCTGAGATATCTGCCTGAACAATATAAACTATTACGGGAAACCGAAAGAATAAGAAAACAAAATGTATAAAAGCCTATTATCTATCTATTAACTAAATTTTTTACTATGAAATTACAAGCCAATTTTTTATGCGCCTTAACACTTTTTTTAGCAGCAACATTTGGAACACTGCACGCTCAGGACAATAATGTAAATACCGAATTCGGTGTAAAAGGAGGATTCAACATGTCGAACCTGTATGGTAGTGGTGACGATGTAGATGACAACAACATTTTATATGGTTTTAACGCCGGACTTTATGCTACACTTCCTATTTCAGATTTCGTAGCCATACAGCCAGAGCTTTTGTTTACTACAAAAGGAGCTGAATTTGAATACAATAATGCTTTTGCAAGCGGAAGCACAAAATTCAAATTGAACTATATTGAAGTTCCGTTACTAGTAAGAGTAAATGTAACTAAGAACTTTAATATTCACGCTGGTGGTTATGCATCGTACTTAGTAAGCTCTAAAATTACAGGAGACGGATCTTTCGATTTTGATCAGGAAATAGACAGAGACGACCTTGCAAAATTTGATGCAGGTATTGCAGCAGGTGTTGGAGTTGATTTTGACCCGATCAGTATTGGAGTTCGTTACAATTACGGTTTAACAACTGTTGGAAAAGAAAGAACAGTTGCAGGAACAACTTACACAATTCCCGATGCTAAAAACAGCAACCTGACTTTATACCTTTCGTATAAGTTAAACTAGAAAAAGAAAATTAATTATTAACCTCTAAAATAAAAAACCATGTCTAATTTATTATATACAATCGCAGTGATTCTGGTTATACTTTGGGCTTTAGGGTTCTTTGTTTACAGTTTCGGAAGCATTATCCATATACTGTTAGTAATCGCAATTATTGCAATTCTTCTTAGACTTATTAAAGGTCGGGAAATTTAAAAACTTTAAATCAACAAATTATCAATATTAATCCAATTTAAAATTTATTATTATGAAAACTAGCACAACAATTTTAGGAATTTTAGGAGCCGCAGCGGCGGGAGCAGCAATAGGAGTTTTATTCGCACCGGATAAAGGTTCAAACACAAGAAAAAAAATCAAAGATAAATCGAAAGATTACGGAGATAATATTAAAACAAAATTTGACGGGATTGTAAGTACTATTTCTTCAAACGGTAAAGATATTATCGAAGAAGGAAAATCTAAACTAGCTCAAGTTAAAGATGATTTTAACACACTAAAAGACGATGCTAAAGCAGTAAAATCAAACTACTAAAAAGGCTAATCAATTAGTGAACTTTTCAAACCATAAAACCCTATATCATGGAACCAAATGCAACAACAAATCAAGATCTTAATCTTTACGAAAAAGCTGAAAACTATGCTAAAACTAGTTTAGAATTATTAAAACTAAAAACAGTATGTTCAGTGGCTGACGGTGTTTCATCGCTGGCATCTAAGATCGCAATCGGAATTGTTGTTGCATTTTTTACCTTGTTCCTTAATATAGGGATTAGTTTATGGATTGGACAACAACTTGGAGAGTATTACTATGGCTTTTTTGTTATGGCATTGTTCTATCTGATCCTTGCCGTGATAGTGGTCAAGTCACATCATAAAATAATAAAAACACCAATTGGAAATACCATTATTTCAAGTATTTTGAAAGAGACTAAGAACTGAGATTTAATTCGTTAATACAAAATTCTAACCTATGGAGGCTATAAACACTATTGATCAATTAAATCAAAAAATTCAGGAATTAGAAGTTCGTCAGGACACAGAATGGTGCGCTATAAAAGATCATATTGACGATCTTAAAGAAAATTTAAAGCCAATCAATTTAATCCGAAACACAGTCGAAGAAATTAATGAAACAGTTGGTTTTAAAAGTCACTTAGCACAATCTGCCATTAGTATCGGAATTGGCTATCTGGCTAAAAGATTCATAGTCGGAAAAGGTGATTCTATGTTTAAAGGCATCTTAGGCTCAATTGTCCAGCTTATCGTTACCAATTTGGTTTCTAAGCCACAAAACGAAACTTCAAATGAAGATTCTGAAGAAGAAGATTCATCACAATATTAAACATCACAAGAGTAAGTTGGTCTAACTAAATTTATGTATTATGGAAAAGTTAAACAATATAATAGTAAAAAATGGTGTATACGTTTACTCGAATCTATATAAATGTTTTGAATACACAAGAGTATTTCTAGGTATCTAAATTTCATTATACGCTTTTTGGGGAAAGCGGTTAATGAAGACAAGATCATCAATATATTTTTTTTAAAGGTACTGAGATGCTAAGATTCTGAGATTCTGAGATTCTAAGTTTTTTACTTCGATAAGTAGAAGTTTACGAAAAAAGACTCATTAAAATAGTAGAATACAATTTCAGCCTTTAAATAAAACGGTCTGTTTCACAAGTGAAACAGACCGTTTTTGTATTACAAAATTTCGAACAGCTAAAAACTTAGTCCCGATAGCTATCGGGATAGCATCTTAGCATCTCAGCACCTTAGTTGTAATTTTGATAAATCGGCAATTTCAAACCAACATACACATTCGCTGCTTTGGAACTGTTTGAAAACAAATTCGAAACCAAAGATCCTGAACCTATAAAGATTGGACCCGCTCTAAAACCTGTTCCTACCTGTGTACCGCTGTATTCCATATACGTTACCGGAAGATAAAAACTGAATTGTCTTGTTTCATATCTTGGCGTAAACGTCACCGAATTCGCAATTGTAGTTCCGTTTACTTTATTAGCATTAACCAGGCTAAAATCGCCGCTTAAATTCAGGTAAAATCTATTGTCGATATTCCAGTCAAAAGCAGCGTGTAAAGCAGTTGGCAGATTCGCTTTAACCGCTTTTTTTGATGATGTTTTGGTATAATTGGCATCAAAAAACTCGAAAATATCTTCCGCATCTTTAACATCTTCCTGCGTTACTCTTCCCGTTAAGTTATAAGTGTTTTCAATAACGTTATTATAATTCAGACTTCCGATATCAGTTATCGAAGCTGCTACTTTAAATTTATAACGGTTTCCAATACAAGTATGACAGTTCGTACGATACTCGTAAGTAAAACCTAAATCTACTCCTACTCCTGCCGAAGAAGGATCGAACTTCATCTTATCTCCGTTTTCGTAATCATAACTTGCAGCAGTTCTTAAAGTTCCTGTTGAATAATATTCGCTCAATTCAGGATTAGCAGCATTTCTGTTAAAAGCAACACTAATATCATTTCCATTGATATAACCGTTTGCACCTGCCATTAAATACTTCAGGGTAATTCCACCTTTTACAAAATGGTCGTCACGATCAAATAAAACAGTTCCGTAAGAAGCGCCAATTTCTGCCCACGAATTCGTAACCCCGTTCGGATTACCTCCCGAAATTAAAAAGCTGTTTGAAACGTCTAGATCTTTATTTACCTCATCTACAAGTTCACCATTTACACCGACCATGTTGGTCACGCTTCGCACACGTGTAAAAAGTGCGATACTGTGTACAGGTGTAATGTTAAGCGTAAACGAAGGTCCCATAACATCCAGGTTCAAATTCCCTCTGTTATTGCTTTTAAAGTTCTTGCTTGCGTCAAGATCCAGATTGTAATTTCCGTCTAAAACATCTAAAACGTTTACTCCGTACAAATCGTTCTGTCCTGTCCCACTGGCAGAAAAAATCGTAACATCAGATCGGTATTTAGAATCCACAACTGCTGAAGGATTAAAAAGTACACCCTGAATTCCGGCATAATTGTCGTCCCGAAATCCAAAATACGATTGCGACCGCGCATAAAAAAAGCTTCCAAAGAAGCAAAATAATAGTAAAGTTTTCTTCATAAATAAAATTTAGATTAGGTTGGTTTGGTAGGACAAATATGAAACAAAAAATGTTAAAAAAAAACTTAGCGAATCTACCGATTCGTTAAGTTTTTTTTAGTTGCTAAGACACTAAGATGATAAGGTTCTAAGTTTTAGTTAAAAACTCTTATAAATCTTACTCGCTTACTCACCTGCTGTAGTATTGTCCTTAATTTAAACCTGATAAAGCCTATTAGAATGAATTCCTGAAATTCTGTTTTTTCTAAAAACTTTACATTAATTTCTTAGAAAAATAACTTTTTTCTAAAAGGCGCAAAGGTACAGAGTTGCAAAGGCGCAAAGTTTTCTCTCCAATTTTGTCATCTTGACGAAGGAAAGATAACACTCGAAACTCTACAAAGATTGGCTTTTTGTTTTTCGCTCTCATAGCTAACAGGAATAGTAGATTCTATCAGATTTCGAAAATGGCTCCCCGAATACTATACTTTGCGTTCCAGTGGTTGAAACCACTGGCTATGTTTACAATCAATACTTTTTATTTATAAAGAAATTGTGTGTGTTTTTTCATCTTTACGAAGGAAAGATTACACTCGAAACTTTACAAAGATTGGCTTTTTTGTTTTTCGCCTCCATAGCCAACAGGAATAGTAGATTCTATCAGATTTCGAAAATGGCTCCCCAAATATTATACTTTGCGTTCCAGTGGTTGAAACCACTGGCTATGTTTTCAATCAATACTTTTTATTTATAAAGAAATTGTGTGTTTTTTGTCATCTTGACGAAGGAAAGATAACACTCGAAACTTTACAAAGATTGGCTTTTTTGTTTTTCGCCCCATAGCTAACAGGAATAGTAGATTCTATCAGATCTTGAAAATAGCTACCCAAATATTATACTTTGCGTTCCAGTGGTTGAAACCACTGGCTATGTTTTCAATCAATACTTTTTATTTATAAAGAAATTGTGTGTTTTTTGTCATCTTGACGAAGGAAAGATCACACTCGAAACTCTACAAAGATTAGCTTTTTTGTTTTTCACCCCCATAGCTAACAGGAATAGTAGATTCTATCAGATCTTGAAAATAGCTACCCAAATATTATACTTTGCGTTCCAGCGGTTGAAACCACTGGCTATGTTTTCAATCAATACTTTTCATTTATAAAGAAATTGTGTGTGTTTTTGTCATCTTGACGAAGGAAAGATTACACCCGAAACTCTACAAAGATTGTTTTTTTGTTTTTCGCTCCCATAGCTAACAGGAATAGTAGATTCTATCAGATTTCGAAAATGGCTCCCCAAATATTATACTTTGCGTTCCAGTGGTTGAAACCACTGGCTATGTTTTCAATCAATGTTTTTCATTTATACAGAAATTGTGTGTTTTTTGTCATCTTGACGAAGGAAAGATCACACTCGAAACTTTACAAAGATTGGCTTTTTTGTTTTTCGCCCCCATAGCTAACAGGAATAGTAGATT
Source organism: Flavobacterium notoginsengisoli (assembly GCF_042686225.1). NCBI lineage: Bacteria > Pseudomonadati > Bacteroidota > Flavobacteriia > Flavobacteriales > Flavobacteriaceae > Flavobacterium > Flavobacterium notoginsengisoli. The sequence goes on along the minus strand of NZ_JBHUOT010000001.1, from coordinate 492,684 downwards.
CTATCAGATTTCGAAAATGGCTCCCCGAATACTATACTTTGCGTTCCAGTGGTTGAAACCACTGGCTATGTTTTCAATCAATACTTTTTATTTATACAGAAATTGTATGTTTTTTTATCATCTTGACGAAGGAAAGATTACACCAGAAGCTCTACAAAAACTGGTCATTTTTTCCACAAAAAAAGCCGAACGCAAGTTCGGCTTAAATATAATTATGTTCAAAAAAAACCTTTGAACCTTTGTCTCTATGTCACTTTGAACCTGTACAATTAGTACACCTCAGAAGCTTCCTTCAATTTCTCCATATTGTTAACCAACTGAAGCTCGGCAACAATTTTCTGGATATCACCATTCATGATGTTTCCTAAATCGTAAAGTGTCAAACCAACACGGTGATCGGTTACACGACCTTGTGCGTAGTTGTACGTACGAATCTTAGCCGAACGGTCTCCGGAACTAACCTGAGAACTACGTTTTGTAGCATCTTCTTCCTGTTTTTTCGCCAATTCCATTTCGTACAAACGAGAACGTAATACGATTAAGGCTTTGTCTTTATTTTTATGCTGTGATTTCTGATCCTGACATTGCGCCACCAATCCTGTTGGAACGTGCGTTAAACGTACTGCCGATTTCGTAGTATTTACCGATTGTCCTCCAGGTCCAGATGAACAGAAGAAATCTACACGAACATCGTTCATATCGATCTGCACATCAAACTCTTCTGCTTCCGGTAAAACCATTACCGTTGCAGCCGATGTATGCACACGACCTTGTGTTTCTGTCTGAGGAACACGTTGTACACGGTGAACACCCGCTTCAAACTTCAAAGTTCCGTAAACATCCTCTCCCGAAACCTCAAAAATAACCTCTTTGAAACCTCCCGAAGTACCTTCGTTCATATCCACAACAGATGTTCTCCATCCTTGTGACTCACAGTATTTAGTATACATTCTGAATAAATCCCCGGCAAAAATACTCGCTTCATCCCCACCCGTTCCGGCGCGAATCTCCACCATAACATTTTTAGCATCTTCAGGATCTTTAGGAATCAACATAAATTTGATTTCCTCCTCTAGTTGCGGCAAACGTTCTTTTGCTTCATCCAATTGCATTTTGGCCATTTCAACCATATCTGCATCGCTTCCGTCTGCAATAATTTCGTTTGCTTCGTCGATGTTTGCTAAAACAAGAATGTATTCTTCTCTCTTTTCAACCAGTGCTTTTATGCTTTTATATTCCTGGTTAAGCTGCACATAACGTTTTTGATCAGCAATAACATCCGGCTGAATAATCAAATCCGAAATCTCATCAAAACGCTGCTTTACATATTGAAGTCTATCTAACATTTTCTAATTCCTTTTATTGGACTGCAAAATTACAAAATTTTTATTGATTTTTCTAGTGGTTATTTTTTGAGGGATTTAAGTTGACTATTTAGTGAAATTATGTTCGTTTTAGGAGCTGTTTCCTGCTATCCGCTATATCTTTTTAGGCAGAAGGTTACGGTTTTAATAAGATCTTTTTCGTTTGCCTAAAAAGGATGCCGCTGCTATCAGGGCTAGGGCAATCATTTTATTTAGTCTGTTTACGGTTTTCCGTAAAGTATTTGGGTTCTAAGACTTTATTTTTGGACACAATACATAACTTCAATAATTATTAAAATGGAAATTAAAAAATTACTTTTTACATTTTTGTTACTATCATTAGTGACAAAAAATTATTCTCAAAAAACAAACTCTGAAACAAGAAAGTTTATCGACAACGCTGAAATAACACAGATTAATAAAGACTGGAATGTAAAAGCAGAATTTAAATCCGGACTTGGCGAAGTAGTTGCTTTTTTTCCTGTTGAAGCAATTGATTTAAAATCAAATAACAAGATAAAGTCGTTGCAAATGGATATGACTGTCTTATATCAAATTGCAGGACGTAATTTTAATTATTTCAAATCTTCATGGATCGATTTAAATGAAGTTGATGAGTTTATTTTATTCATTGAGCAATATGTTGTTCCAAATCTAAAAGATAAAACTGAAAGAAAACAATCTACAACATACATTTTTAATTCAAGAGAGATCACTTTTAGTTTCTACATTGAAAAAAATTCTCGAAGAATTTCTATTTATTTAAAAGATAATGGCTCTACAGATAACGAACATTATTTCTGGACAGAATCACAGGTAAGTAAAATTCCAGAATTACTTACGATGTTGAAGGAGATTAAATAAACCTTCTTTTTACAATTAATCAGGTGTTTTTACTTGGTAATAAATCTAAAATTAAGACGATGTTTACTTTAAATCTAAATTTCTTTTTTGAAGATAAATTTAATATTGATTTAGGAAAATTTTATTTTATTTAAGATGGATGAAGAATTAAATCAAGATGCATATCATGCATCACAGCGTACAGTTGGTAAAACATATTTTTCAAAGAGTTTCAAAACTCCATACTCTAATTTTATGAAAAAGTTTGCTAATAAAATTTTAGACTTTCAAGACAATGAATATCTTTTAAAAGATGAAAAAACTTTAGGACACTCTTCAAATGGACTACGACAACTTAAAGCTCTTTTTCTGCATGATGATAGTCGTTTTATAGAAAAATTAGTAATTCAGCAATTTGACTTAAAAAACAGTCCTTTAAAAAATGCTCCTAAAGAAGCATCGTTTCGTGGTCAAGAAGTTGAAAATCTTTATAAATTTTTAAAAAGCATAAAAGAAGTTGAATTCCCAAACAGTAGTACATTTAATGTTACTGATGCAGAATTATCTAAAATGCTTCTTAATAAGAATCAGGCAATGAAATTAATCTCTGAAAATTTAGAAATCCTTCAAGAAGCTTTAAATAACAATATAACTACTAGAGATATCATAAATTTTGGTTATCGCAAAGCTCAACTTGAAATCTTTGAGAAACTTCTTTATAAAGAAAATTATTTTGCTGAATATAAATTATCTCTAAAAGAAGAACTAAATATCAATCAAGGAGACGAAGCTGTTTGGCAAAAATTCTTCGAAAAAAACACTTGGATTCTAGGTTATGGATTGGATTATATTTTTAACACTGAACTTAACAGTAAAAAACTAGAGCAAATAACCGCAGGTTCAGATTTTACCTCTAAAGGAAAAAGAATTGATGCTTTATTAAAATCCAAAGGAGCAATTAATTCTCTTTGTTTTTGCGAATTAAAACTAGACACTCATCCTTTGCTAAAAAAAGTAAAGAATGCATATCGAGAAGAATCTTGGCAAATTTCAGATGAATTAAGCGGTGCCATAGCTCAAGTCCAAAGAACACTTCAGAAGGCAATCACAGAGATTTCTACAAAAACGGAAATTAAAGATTCGGAAGATTATTTGACAGGTGAAACATTGTATCTATACAACCCTAAAGCTTTTATACTTATAGGAAATTTGAAAGAGTTTAAAAAAGATGATAAAATAAACGAAATAAAATTTTCGCCATTTGAAATATTTAGAAAAAGCTTAAAGAATATTGACATACTTACTTATGATGAATTATATCAAAGAGCCTATTATATCTGTCATAAAAAAGAAATTGATTAAAAAATTTATTATAAAAAAATCAACTTTAATAATTAAGCTAAATATTCCACTACCTCTTTACTGGCACGAGCGTCTCGCTCGTTAATGCAATCTGAATAATTCTAAAAAATATTAACAACTTATACAAATGTAAAAACTTATATCACATAATGTAGGTAACAAAAAACAAATAAATTTCTAAATTAAGTTTTCATAAATTATGAATAAACAAATCAAACCAGAGAAAATAACTAGGCCTATTCAATTATTAGCCGCTTGGCTAATAGGTTTAATCTTGATAAACACTGCTTTTTTAACCGCAGCATCACAAATTAATAAACCAGATTGGGCTTCTGGACTTTTAATAATTTCTTCCGTTGTTAATGTCCCCCTATTTCTATGTAGTATTTTTCTTTTGCAAACTAAATTTAGACCTGAAATGCAAGAAGATACTTTTTATTCAAAATATCTAGAAAGAAAATATAATGGAGAGAATGAAAAACAGTTAACAAGTAAGCAAAAAACTAATATTGAAAAAGAAAGTAAAGTTACAGCTGAACTTATATCAAAAGAATTAGGAGATGTACAACCAAATGATAAGAAGGCTAAAATTGAAACAATATTAAAAAATAGAGATAAAGAAAGACTTAAGAAAAAAATTGGAGATTCAAGAGCACTTTCCCAATTATTCATGTATCAAGATAAATGGGAATCATTTATTAAGAATTGGAAGGATGATAAAAGTTTTAACAGAGATATTGAAGAATTATTTTTTTTCGATGCTATAAAAGGTGATATAAATCATCCTGAGAAAATATCTTTGACAAGATTAGGTAAGGAGATAGCAGAAATACTCTTTGAAGAAAATTTACTTTGGAACCAAAAACATAATTCTGTAGTATAAAGTCCCCTCGCTGGCGCGAGCGTCTCGCTCGTGAACGCAATCAAACTATGCAGGCACGAGCGCGACGCTATCGTTAGCGGGTACATAACAGGATTTAATATTATTAGCCTGTAGGATTAATGCGCTATACGAATAATTACCAATAAAAAACAGACTAGATAATAATGGATGCAGAAATGAAAAGTATTATGGCACTAAATCAATTTAAAAGTGCTATCAAAAACAAAACAGAATTTGGAAATGATGGTTATAAATTTGAAGGTTTAGTAACTTATTCGGCTAAAGGGAAAATTGAAACGGAAATACTAGATGTAGTGTTAATTGTAGGAGGTTTTGAACCAACAATTAAATTAGACATTGACTTTAAAGGCAGAATCTTAACAAGTACAAAATATCATTTAGATTTCAATCCTAAATTTTCTAAAAATACTCTATTTGTATTTGATGAATCAAAAAAATCAATAACAATTACAGGTACAAATTCTCCAAAATTAGGAGACTACGAAGTTACAATTGTTGAAGCTTAAAAAAGGAACCCTGCTCTCCAAAGAGCTCCTTAAACAGCTACGCTATTTTCATAAAAATCAAATTTTATAAAAGTCTTTAATCTTCTTTAATCATGAACTATAGAGAAAAAACTATTAAGCATCTAGAAAAACACAAAATAGAAACATACCCCGATTTGGGTGATGGAGTTTATAGAAAAAAAGACGGTTATAAACACATACTTCCAAAAGAACATCAGGAGAAAAACTTCCTTCAAATTTATCGAGAAAATATTCTGCAAAGCAATTTATATGACGCAAATAAACTTCATATCTATTTTTCTCATTTGAATTCTTCACAAGCTATGTGCTTCAATTTCTTTTATCCACTTTATCATGAAAGAAAACTAGAACTAGTTTTAGATTCGCTTGGAATAAAAAATGAAAAAATCAATTACAGCACTGTTTGCTTTGAGAAAGATGGGAAAGACAAGTGTGAAATTAAAAACTATAGACCTACTAGTTTTGACTTCTATTTTGAAACTCAAAACGAAAAGAAATTCTTCTTTGAAATTAAATATACTGAAGCGGAATTCGGGAGTGCAAAAAATGATATTTCCCATCAGGAAAAATTTAATACTGTTTATTCAAAATTCGTTAATGCTTTAAATGATGATTTTAAAACTATAGAGGCGTTTCTAAAAAAATATCAAATATGCAGAAATCTTATTCATATTGAAGAAAACTCCTTTGTCGTATTTGTGTATCCTGAAGCCAATAAAAAAATTCGAGAAGGTGCTGAAAGTGCAAAAGAAATTATAAACTTAAATTATAGTAATAACTTTAAATGCATTAATTGGGAAACATTATTTCAGAATATTAATGATTCTATTGAAGAGAAAAAGCTCAAAGATCATTTTAATGATTTTAAAAGTAAATATTTTCACTCGTAAAAACAATCTGTTTTTTCCCGGTCACCCCCGCTGGCGCGAGCGTCTCGCTCGTGAACACAATCTAAGTCACTTTTAAAAATAACTTTGCGAGCCCGAGCGAGACGCTCGCACCAGCAAGGAGTATATTTACAGAAAACAAACCAATCTTTGCGAACATTACAAGATGACTTTAAATAATTAAAAGAACCAAAAAACTAAATGAATCTAAAAAACCATTCCTTTTTTAAAAAGTACCGATATTTTAAATACTTTTTATTGGTACATCTGTTTTTTTCAGTACTTATTTTTATTTCACAATTAGTTCATGGCGTTATAAATGGCTCTATTATAGAACAAATTAAAAAACCGTATCAAAATTACACCGCATTATCAAACCCTGAGAAATACTTAAAAACTGATTTTTTTGTACTTGATACTGCTTTTACTGAAAAATCATCTTCGGACAAAAATAGCAGCTCCGTTGATACCTTTATTAAGGGTAATTTATTGCATTCAAAAACTAAAAAAGAAATAATTTATCAAGGAAATCATCTAGCTGTTTTTTATAGAGAACGCTTAAAAATGTTCGAAAACGGTGATTTAAAGTATGTATCAATAAAAAAGAAAAAAATCATACCCGTCTGGAAAAGCATACTTAACGATACTCTTTTTTTAAAGAGTAAAAAACATTTGAGTGATCAAAAAGCTAATGCAATAACGATTATATATGTTGAATTTTCTATTATTCTGATTATTATAATTTTAGTGTTTTTGAAAAATAAATCAAAATTGCTTTCTAACAATCTCTAAAAATGAAAGAAACCAAACCAAAAGAAAAAATTGGTTCATTTTTTTTTGTAGAAACCTTACTTGATTTTATTTTAATATCAAAATAAAAAATGCGCAATGGATTAAAATAAATTAAATTCTTTGGTTCTTATTCCTCGAAAAAATCTAATAAAAAAACTGCGCAAATGTTAGGAACATTTGCGCAGTTTTTTTCAAAAATCCCCCTCCAAATAAACCTTATGCAAATCATCCAACAATTCCATTTCTTCTTCTGGTAAAAGTTGCAGCGCGATTTCTAGTAAAGTCATTACATTAATATTTTGGTCTTTTGTAAAACTGGAAAAACTTTTGGCTTCTGGATTAAGCAAGATAATACTGGCTTTAAGCAAATCTGAAACCATCATGTTTAATTCGTTATATGAAGATACTTTTAACGGTATGGTAAACGAATCATCCTTTTTATGCTCTGGTTTTAGTTTGGTAAAATAGTTTGATTTCGTCATTAATTCTAGTAATGCTTCCCTTTTTTCTTCATTTTTCATTTCCATTTTATATAAGATTTAATTTACAATTTTAAACAAATATATAAAATTTCGGTTGTAAACAATCGATTTTTAACAATACTATCAAAACAATCCATTACTTGTAATTTCATTTCTATGAAAAGAGAAAGAAAAAGTGAAATTCCTCAAGTAGTAAAAGAACTTGGAGTAAAGATTAAAGATGTGATTAACAGCAATGAATTAAAGACAAGAGAAGTTGCTCATGATGCTGAAATGGATGTTGAAAATTTAAGAAAATACATTAAAGGTTCACAGGAAATGAAAATTGGAACTTTGTTTAAAATTGCACAAGCATTAAAAATTCATCCAAGTGAATTAATTAAGGATTTGTAAAAATTAATACTAATTAAAACTTAAACGTACATTTTAATTTCAAATCTTAGTAATTCATAAATATGGAAAAATCGAAAAGTTAATTTCATTACTATTCATCCTATGACAAAAAAGAAAAACTGGCTCAAAATATTTGTAGACAACTTACTTGATTTAATTTTAAGCTGGAAATAATAATAAACAGTTCGTCATACATCCAGCTTTTAGAATTGCCTTTTCATAACTTTCGTACTTATTAAAAATCCTAAACCACAAAACACCAATTGTAATCCCAGAAAAATTTGTAAGAATACGTTTTGTTTCTATCTTTAGTCTTTAGAAAATCAAAAAGACATGAATAAACCCAACAGAATCTATTTTTTAGAAAATCCGTATCCAAACGGTCACGCTTTAGAAGAATTTGAATGGAGCGGCAGAATTGAAGAAGACGAATCCATTTGGTTTGATTTTCATTTAAAAACCGAGAATTATTACACAGAAGACGACACCAAGCTTAACGACGAAGAAGATGAGGACGCTGATAGCGACTGGGAGTCTAAAGGAGTCTGGGAAAATTTTCATCGTTGTACGATGTCTTCGACTTTTTGGGGCGATAACGGAATTAAAATCAATACCTCATCTCAAAAAGCTGTTTTTAATGATTTTATAAAAGACGCTTTACTAGCAGATACTTTTCCTCTTGATGCCGATTATGATTATGATGATATTGCTTTCGGAATCTATTTATTAGGACACGACAGTTGTGCTAATCACAGCATTAAAATCACGCCCAAAACTCCAAATCAATTTGATATTGACTGGTCCGGAAAAATCGCTCTGACTTATGTTGGCAACTACGAATTTAAATATGATTTTAAACTGCATCTTCAAAATGTCGAATTTGATGGTTTTTATTATCCTAAAACCTGGTCATTAGAAAAAGCCGGCGAGTTCTTTAAAACCCGTTTCGCAGATTTTGAAGATTATGAATTTGTTGATCTTAATCCAAAAAGCAATAAACGTGAATATAAGTTTAAAAAGAAGTAGTGTATGAAAAAGAATATTTTATCTGCCATAATTATCTTTTTCATTGGAATTTCTGTTTGTCTTACTTCTTGCAAAGAAAAAAACAAGGACGAAATAAAAATCACAGAAAAACAGGCACTCCATATTGCTAAACGATATGGTATTTATGGACAGAATGTAGAGATATTCTTTAAAACTTATACCTACTCAAAAACCAGCTTAGGTTATCAAAAGGGAAAAAGAAAATTGTATTATTGGGATGTCTCCAAAAAATGCAATCATTGCCCATTTATACAAATTGATGCCATTACAGGAAATGTATTTTCTGAAGGTAAATACAATTATGTATATTAAAAGATGAAAGATAACATTGAAAAAAATATACAAAATCTAACTACACCATTACTTGAATTGGTAAGACTAAAATGCTGGAATAATATTTCGAACAATGTAGTATTTGTTTTATCTAATATTTCGGAAATAAAAGGTGAAAACTTTTTTGCTCAGCGACTCAACAGAAATAAAAGTAAATCATGGAAAATTTTGACTGGACTTCTTTCACCAAAAAAATAGCCATTAAAGCGAAACTCAGCGATATTTATAACGCTTGGACAACTGCGAATGAACTGGAAAAATGGTTTCTGGAAAAAGTATCTTTTTTTGATGCCAATCAGAAACCAATTGACAAAGATCAAAACGTTACGGAAGGAAATACTTATGAATGGTTTTGGTATTTGTACAATGATGCCATGAAAGGTAAAATTACTGCTGTCAACGGAAAAGACTATTTACAGTTTACGTTTGAAGGAAATTGTCTAATAGATATTAAACTAAGCGAGAGCAATGGCTATACGATGGTAGAACTCCGTCATCATAATATTCCAACAGATAATTCGTCTAAACAATACATTAGACTGGGCTGTTCCAATGGCTGGCATTTTTATTTGATAAATCTAAAATCGGTTTACGAAGGTGGTTTGGATTTGCGTAATAAGGATGAGAATTTGAATCCAATGATTAATAATTAAGTTAAATGGTATCACAAATAAGTATTCACGAATTCAGAGCAAGACTGAAAGCAAATACTAAAATAGGTAATCCTGAAATTAGTGGAAGTCCACTACATGCATTTAATATGATTGGAGAGAAAGAAAAATTATTTTACGGAACATTCCGTGAAAATGATTTTAATATAACTCCAAATGCAATATTGTTTCCTATTCCGTATATTTTAAAAGGCAAGATTAAATCTAAAAATCTAAACCAAACCGAGATATTATACGAAATAGTTCCAATTCGATTTGGATATTACTGGATTCGATACTTTCCTTTTATCGCATTTATTTTGTTCAATATTATATTCATTATCGAAAAATCACCTTTAGTTGTTTGGGTATTTTTTAATTTGTTTATATTTCTTATTGGTCTCATTTCTAATTTAAGAATGAATTATAAAAAGAACTATTTCGAGAGAAAATTTATAAAACTATTTGAAATTTCAGATAAAAAAACAGAATCATAACTTTAAAAGATTTCATCTATTTTATGTCAAAACATTTACGAAAACGGAATGGATTCGCGTAATAAGGATGAGAATTTGAATCTGATGATTAATAATTAAGTTAAATAAAAGTAATAAATGCCAGAATTAAAAAAACTTACAGAAAAGGAGTTGATGAGATTAAACTCTGAAATAATGGACGAATTAAAAGCAAGAAAAATAATTCGTACCAGAAACAATCCGATTGCAGATTATTGTGAGTGGTATGTAGCAAAAAAGTTCAAATGGAATTTACAAATTAGTTCAAACTCAGGTTTTGATGCAATTGATTCAAAGAACCTTAGAGTACAAATTAAATGCAGAACTTTAATAAATGGAAAAGGCACTAAACAGCTTGGGGTTATCAGAAAACTGAATGATGATACTTTTGATTACTTAATTGCTCTATTGTTTGATGAAAATACTGAAGTAATTAAGGGATACAAAATTTCAAAGGAGCTAATTAGAAAATATTCAAAATATAACAAACATCAAAATGGGCATATCCTTAATTTAAAAGGAAATCTATTGACAGATGAAAAACTGGAAGACATCACGCTTCTTTTAAAATAACTTATACTCTTTTTAAAAGTATTTTAAGGAGGAATTATTCTGTTTTTTTGGGGAGCTTCGCTACGATTTCTTTATTTCAATTTATCGACTCTTTCAAACGATGATGATTTTAGAACATTTTCAGCTTTCTGGTCGCCAAGTTAATAGTGCTATTGGTTATTTTAATTTTTAAATTCCTTGTCGTTTAAAAATATATTTTTAGCTAATATTTTTTGTAAGTTTTTTCCTTTATTGAAAACAAAGAATTATATTTGTGATTCATCACTTTATGCATTAAATTATGTTAGACGAATTAAAAAAACTTCAACAGGAAATCTATAATTATTCAGTAGAGAATAAAGGTCAGTTTTATACTAATTATTCTCCTAAACTTTCTTTTTTTCCAGTTGGAGACCTATTTGAAATTAACTTTTTTGGTGATGGCTATGACGATGATCCTGATACTAAAATTTCAGAAATTGATTATCAGACTAACTTCGCATTTTGTAGTTTATTAGATTTTCTTAGCGATCAAAACAGAGCTGATAAAGTAATTTCTATAGACTTTACAGGACCTGACGAAGGTGCAAATGGTACAAAATCATGGAATTTTAATAGACTTCTAAACTCAAATGTAATATTTCCAAAACTTAAAAATTTTAAAATCCAGCTAACTGACTTAGGAGATCATAATCAAAGTATAATTGATGATGGTGATTTGGAAGAAAATGGTATGGTTGCAAAACTTGTTTCAAGAATGCCGAATTTGGAACAATTGGTTATTCCATCTGCCCCAGATTATTCTTTTTTTGAAATTGGTGAACATCCTCTGAAGATTTTGAAATTGCAAGCTGGTTATAATCATCAAAATTTTATTACGAACTTAGCAAAAAGCAATAATTTCAAACAACTAACTATATTGGATTACACAGATTTAATAGATTTTTATGACTTATTAGATGAAGAATACACCAGTTTTGACAACTTTATTGAACTTTTCAACTCACAGGCATTTTCATCAGTTAAAAATTTCAAATTAAGAAATACTAATCTTAAGGATGAACAGCTTTTTGAACTTCAAAAATTGAATAAAGTACCTTTTTTAATTATAAAAGCAGGTGGCGGAAGATATGTAAGTCATTTGATGAATCAATAAAGAATCTAACTTTTTAATATTTTTTAGGGGATATTTAGAAAAAACGTCCCAAAAGAAAACTCTTTCGGGACGTTTTGAACAAACGTAAAAGCAGAAAACAATATTAAGCTTCTGCGTTTTCTACTTTCAAAATTTCTAATTTCAAATTCCCTTTCTTTGCCGGCCATTCTATAAGATCGCCCACTTTATAACCAACCATTGCAATCCCTTCATCAGAAAGAACTGAAATTTTGTTTTTACTCACTTTTACTTTTTCCGGACCAACTAAAAGAATCGTTTTTTCTTCATTATTCGTATGGTCTTTGTAAGTTACTCTTCGGTTTACCGAAACAATATCTTCGGGTAAATTTCTTCGTAATACCTGAGTAGCGTGTTTTAGTTCACTTAATAAAAGCTCTTCTTCCTGCGGTGTTACTTTTTTTCTTCTTACGTGATCTTTAATTAAATCGTATGTTCCTGTAGTTAAAATAATATTTTGTGACATGACTTTCCTATTTGCTCCATTTCCATAGATAACGACATTCAACTCTTCACTGAATATCTCACAGCCCAATATAATTCAGTGATACCTTATCCTGAATGAAAATGAAAGTTTAATAAAATGAGCTTTATAAAATAAATGTTTCCCTGTCCAGAGTTATGACAGGGCTAAAGGAATAAAGTCTTTGGAACTTTTTAAGAAAGTATCGTCATGCAAATACAATAAGGTGCACAGTAAGCACATTAAACAGCTGTTTACTAAATAAAAGTTGGCAGTTTCCATTATTGCAATCATTCTAATCTTTGGGTAAGATACATCTATTTTCTTGCAAAAAATAAAATTAACCAAATTTTAGGATTATTCTTCTAAAAATATAGTTTTAAACTCTAAACCCAAAAAAAATGGAAATAACCCAAATAGTAAAACTTTTAGACCAAAACAACTTTAAGTATACCGTAAAAAAAGAAATCATAACTGTCTCACTCGAATTTTCTCAAAATGTTGTCATTGACTTATCAGATCCTACTAAAATTATAATTTCTGATTATCTTTCCAGTTGGAATTTTCTAACGGGCTGTATAAAAATGAGCTTAAAAAATGCTTTTCTGTACAACTTTATTGGACTTTTATTTTTTGGTTTCTTTTCTCAGTACACTGCATTTACAAATTCTAATTTAACCAATTTGTTTTTACTGTTTATTGCCTGGATTCTGTTATTTTCTACTTTTTATTTGGTCAAACTGGAAAGTTTTAAAATACAATTTGCAGCAATGAGAAAGTAAATTTGTTCGGAATAGACGTAATCTAAAAAGCGTAAAGATTTAGACTTTTACGCTTTTTTATTAAAATAAAAATTTCTTCGGTTTTTTACTTTACCGGAAACAGCATTTTATTTTATTATTTTTTTTAAAAGTCTGTAAAAAAAGTAAAGTATAAATCCAAAAAGGATCAAAAGAAATAACTGCCATAAGAACAGTCCGATTTCAAAATCATTAATTAATTTTTCCATAGAATTTAATTTTTAACGAAAATAGTAAAAGAACATTCAAAAAGAAAAACCTCACAAAATATTTCTTCCTGATTTGAGTTATTAATTAAAATTTTGGAAATACGGTTTCCCGTAAGGAATTTTGTTTTAAACCAATTAATTTTGAGAAAGCTCCTAAACCAGCCTTAAAAAACACTCAAAAAACAAAACCAATGAAACTAATTTTAACCGCTTTACTTTTAATTTTCAACTTCCTGCTATCTGCACAAACCAGTCAGTTTGCGGGTGATTACACGCGTTCACTTTCCGAAAAAGGAAAACATGAAATTGAATACAAATTAACATTAAACCAGGACGGAACATTTTTATTTCACTCGTATTCAAAATTACAAGGCGGAACTCCTCCGGAAGTAAACAAATACGGTAAAGGAAAATGGACTGCAAAAGACAATGTCGTTACTTTTTCTGCTGATAAAAAAGAAGATCTGGACGAAAAATATACTTTAGATTTTAGTAATTCTACTGCACGATTTGTTACTAAAAATCCGAGAGATAAAAGTGATAAAATAGTTCAGACGAAACTTCAATTTTTAGGATCAGAAATTAGCTGGCTTAAAAGAATTGATATTTTCAAAATATAAACAGCGGTTTCGTAAAACAAAATGAAACGAAAAAGACATCCGTTTTTTCAAAAAAACAAAACCATGAAATACTTTTTACTGGTTCATCTGGTAATTAGTCTGGTTTTTGTTATTTCACAATTCGTTCATGGCTGTACTGAAGGGAATCCTCTTAAAAGCATTGTCAGACCTTTTGAAAATTTTAAAGCCTTAAACAAGCCGAAAAAATATTTAAAAAATGATTTTTTTCTAATTAATACTGCTATTACGGAACAAAGAAAATCTTCTGCAGGAACCTCTACAGAACGATGTACTTATACAAGCATTAAAGGACATTTAAAAGGTTCTGAAATCCAAAGAGATTTAACCTGTCCTGATAATCAGTTAATCGATATTTACAATACCAAATATACTTTAACAAGCAACAATGATTTGCTTAAAAACAAAACAATAAAAGTACTCAGGAATAAGCTAAATAATGAAATTTTCCTGAACAACGAAAAGTTACTGCAAGCTGAAAAGAGTAACGCTATCATTGGTTTATATTTTCAGATTTCTCTTATACTGTTAATCATACAATTACTAATTCTAAAAAAGAAATCCAAAACAGAATAATCTCTGTTCCCCATCTACCCGCTTAATCTGATAAGTTATTAAAAACAAAGTATTTGAAACTTTACCTTGTAAAATTACTATTCATGAAAAAGATCATTTTTATAATTTTTATATCAATGTTAGTAACCTCTTGTTTCAGTTTATATGATTACGGAAGTGATGTTATTGTAGATGATTATGAAACACTGTGGATCGATTTGTATGAGTCCAGAGCTTTAAAGAAAGGTGAAATCTTAGTTCCTGCTTATGTTTTTGCAGTGGGTTATGATTCAAAATATATTTATTCGAAACAACATCCGCTTGTAGAAAACGCTGCACAAAAAATAAATCGCGAAATAATTCATTATTACATTATCGAAAGAACTGTAAGTGGTTTTCAGGACAAACCTGTATTTGGCCCCTTCAATAAAACTGATTTTGAAAAAAAATGTGTTGAACTAGCCATCAAAAATCCAAAATTTAATTTGACTTTTCCAACCAAATGGTACTTTGATTAATGCTGTTTTTTCAGCTAAACCGTAACACATTCCATATTTTTTTCTTCCATTATCCTTAAATCAATTATTTTTTGAGCTACAGTTCCTTTTTCAAATAAGCGGATAAACTTAAAAATAGCGCTAACATAATAGCCCGGATTTGAAACTAAACGAGCAATTTCTGTGATTTTTTTATCTCTTTCTTCTATGCAACCTTGTGTTTGATTTTCCGGAAGTATGACAAATTCATTGGCAAATTTCCAAGCCCCATTTCTGGCCGTTTCCATACTAAAATCAATAAAAAAAGTATCGGCCTTGCCTGCCAATTTTAGTAAAACAGTAAGAGTTGGCCAGATTTTAATTAAACATTTCTCTACTCCTTTTACCAAACTGCTGAGTATGGAATTTATTTTATCAAAATCGGCTTTTAAATTTCCAATATTCTCGGCTGTACTCACCTGCGCGGCGGCTATTCCTAAATCCAGATTAATATGTGCATTCATTCCAAGCAGTAAATGTTGTATCACAATGGGCCAGAATTTTTCTGCCTGTTCAAAAGAAAATGCCCAGCATTCAGATGGCTTTTCTTTAGCTTTATACTGGTAATAGGCTTCAATGTAACGATTCGCAAAAATAACATCCAGTTTTTCCATTCGCTCACCATTTTGAAAAGATCCTTCAATAATTCCTTGTTTTATTCTTACTGTTACTTCACGATATAGCATAGCAAATAAACCTAAAGCACTTTGCTCCAGCTTTGATGTTTCGATGATTTCATCCAGTATCTGAATGACCTCATTTATCGTCGACGCTTGTTTTACACTCATAATATTTGATTTTGGCCAAACGAATATAATTATTTTAATCATTTAAAAACCAATACATTAAAACAATTATCTTATGTTTTTTTATTTCTTTATAATCAATCCAACTGCACAATCAAAAATCTTAGCACGTTAGTACCTTTGCGGCAAACCCAAAAAAATCCTAACTTCGCTCCTCAATAAGAAAAGGAAAAAATGAAGGTCTGTATTGCTGAGAAACCAAGTGTAGCACGTGAAATAGCATCCGTTTTGGGGGCCAATACCAAACACGACGGATATTATGAAGGCAACGGTTATGCCGTAACCTACACTTTCGGGCATTTATGTACCTTAAAAGAACCCAACGATTACAAACCGCACTGGAAAAGCTGGGATTTAAACAATTTACCAATGCTTCCTGAAAAATTTGAAACCAAAGTCGTTGAGAATTCAGGAATCCAGAAACAGTTTAAAATTATAAAAACCCTTTTCGAAAAAGCCGAAGTAGTTATCAACTGCGGGGATGCCGGGCAGGAAGGGGAACTCATCCAGCGCTGGGTAATGAACGAGGCCCATTACAAAGGCGAAATAAAACGCTTATGGATTTCCTCTCTGACTACCGAAGCGATAAAAGAAGGTTTTGACAACTTAAAACCCTCTGAAAACTACGATAATTTATTCTACGCAGGATTTTCAAGAGCCATTGGCGACTGGCTTTTAGGAATGAATGCAACACGTTTGTACACCGTAAAACATGGCGGTTACAAACAGGTTTTGTCAATTGGACGTGTACAGACACCAACATTGGCAATGGTTGTCGAACGATTTAAAGAAATCGAAAACTTTAAACCTCAACCGTATTGGGAATTACAGACTTTATATCGAGATACACTTTTTAGTTACGAAGAAGGTCGTTTTCTGAAAAAGGAAGACGGAGAAATTCTGGCTGAAAAAGTCAAAGAAAGTGATTTTGAAATTGTTTCTGTCGATAAAAAGAACGGAAACGAATACGCCCCAAAACTATTTGATTTAACAGGTTTACAAGTATATTGCAATCAGAAATTTGGATTTTCGGCAGAAGAAACGCTTAAAATTGCTCAGACTTTGTACGAACAAAAAGCGATTACTTATCCGAGAGTTGATACCACTTTTTTACCGGGAGATATTTACCCAAAAGTGCCGGGAATTCTGCAAAAACTGACAAATTATGCTCATTTAACAGAACCGCTTTTAGGAAAGAAAATCAAAAAATCACCAAAGGTTTTTAACGATAAAAAAGTAACCGATCACCACGCTATTATTCCCACTGGAATCGAAATTAATCTGCCTCATAATCAGCAGCAGGTTTATGATATTATTGTAAAACGGTTTCTTGCCGTTTTTTATGACGATTGTCTTGTTGCCAACACAACGGTTATTGGAAAAGCAGCCGATGTGACCTTTAAAGCCACAGGAAAAGAAATACTGAAAAAAGGTTTTCGTGTTGTTTTTGAAGATCCGAATGCGAAAGAAAAAGAACCAGATTTACTGCCTAGTTTTACTGTAGGCGAACGAGGACCACATGAACCTTCTTTCCTTCAAAAAGAAACCAAACCGCCCAATTATTATACCGAAGCGACTTTACTTCGTGCAATGGAAACAGCCGGCAAACAAGTCGATGACGAAGATTTACGCGAATTGATGAAAGAAAACGGAATCGGTCGCCCGTCAACTCGCGCCAATATTATCGAAACGCTTTTTAAACGCCAGTATATTGTTCGTAATAAAAAACAGATTTTACCCACTATTGCCGGAATTCAGTTAATTGATACGATTCAAAATGAACTGATTAAATCGGCTGAACTTACGGGCTCCTGGGAAAAACAGCTGAAAGATATTGAAAAAGGTACTTTTACGGCTGCTGCTTTTATCCGAAACATGAAAAGAATGGTGGAATCTTTGGTCTATGAAGTCCGAAGTGAAACTACCCGTGCGAATATCTCTTATGCTGCATCTGTTCAGAAACCTGTTGTGAAAGCTGAGAAAAAGAAAGCTTCAGGGGGAATTTTAGCAGAAACCTGTCCAAAATGTCAAAAAGGAAATTTCATAAAAGGAAAATCGGCTTTTGGTTGCAGCGAATACAAATCGGGTTGTGATTTTGTACTTCCTTATGTTTTTCATGATAAAAAAATTACAGAACCGCAGTATTTACGATTGCTTCAAAAAGGTTCAACAGTCAACATAAAAGGCTTTAAAACTGAAAATGGAACTGTTGAAGGTTTGATTCGTTTTGAGGAAAATTACAAACTCAAATTAGAACCGAAGAAAACAGCGTCTAAAACGGCGGTAAAAGAAGAAGCTTCAGATTCTTTAATTTGTCCGAAATGTCAAAAAGGAACTATTTTAAAAGGAAAAACTGCTTATGGTTGCGCTGAGTACAAATCAGGTTGTGATTTTAAAGTTACTTTTGATGAAGTAAGAGCCAAACTTCAGGATCAAAAACCTACCAAGGAATTGGTGTATTCTATTTTGAAGGAAAGCTTTTAAGTTATTTAGCCACAAATTACACTAATTTCCACAAATTTATTTCACGCAGATTTTGCAGATTCTAGCAGATTAAACTTGGATTTAAATTATATAAATCTGTGAATATCTGCTTACATCTGTAAAATCTGCGTGAAATAAAATCATTTTAATCTTTAATCTATGGCGTAAATATCGTTCCAATTTTCAAAGAAAAATTCGTGGAAATTCGTGTAATTTGTGGCAAACATTTTTTTCATACATTAGTACAATCAAAACCTTACAAAATATGTTTCAGAAAATTACTCTTATTACACTTATCATTGCTTTCGTTTCCTGCCAGAAAAAAGAATCTGTAGAAAAAGATAAAATCAAAGTCGCAGATTGGCTTATTGGCAACTGGGAAAATGCTTCTCCAGAAGGTGTTCTAAGTGAAAACTGGCAAAAACTAAACGATAGTACTTTCAGCGCTTCTTCTTATTTTATAAAAGGAAAAGACACACTTCATTTTGAAACTATCATACTGGCGCAACTTGGCGAAACACTAACTTACAAAGCAACTGTAAAAGGACAAAATGATGATAAACCTGTCTTCTTTCCTTCAACATCAGAATCAGATAAACAATTGATTTTTGAAAATGCCAAACACGATTATCCTCAAAAAATTACTTATACAAAAGGAGCTAATAATAGTTTGACAGCTGAAATTTCCGGGAATTTGAATGGAAAACCGAGTTCTGAGAAGTTTGTGATGACGAAGAAGTAAATAATTGTCTTTTGTAAAAAAAGAAATCGAATCTCATAAAGACCAAAATTATAAATCGTTTAAATGAAAGCAATTGTTCATCTCAAAATTTACCTTTCATTAAAATTGAAGATGAAAAAAGTACTCTTTATACTTTTATTGCTTTCAGGCTATTGCTACTCACAAAAAACTGATTCAGAAAAATCTATGTTCTACGTGGATATGGCAACAAGTAAATTAACTATTACAGGAAATTATTCCAAAGAAGAGCTCGAAATTCTGGACAAAAAAAATATAGCAGATTTTTTCGATTTAATCAATAAAGCTTTAGAATATGATAGTAAAAATACTTATGCTTTATATTGGAAATCTAAGATAGAACTGCAAAATCTAAAATATGAAGAAGCTTATCAAAACTTAAGTAAGTATCTGAAATATCAAGAGTATGATTTCAATAATGATCTTTTATCCGGAGCTGCTCAGACAATGATTTTACTAAAGAAAAAGCTAAAAATCAAAACATACAAAAATGAATTGGATTTATTAAATAAAATCTCAAATGCCAGATTAAAGGTTAATCCGGAAAATGGAGATTCTATCGCTCTAGTGCTTTCTTATTATTTGTTTTCAGAAAATAAAAAAGAAGCATCTCGCTTCCTTGAAAGTTCTAAAATTGAACCTAAAAATTTAGACTATTTCAGGAAATTAATCAAAGATTTTAAATTAAATACATTCGTTAAAAATTTAAACGATATGATGTAATTTATTCTTAAACTATATCGCTGCTTTTTAAAATGTAAATTGACAATATTATCTAGTAAAAAAAACGAACACAAAACACTAAAAATCAAACCTTTATTCTATTTTTAATAAAATCAATACTGTTTTAAATATACGAATCATGAAAACAAAAGGTATTATATTTTCCTCAATCTTTACTATTGTAGTTTTATCTTCTTGCAAAAAAGAAATCAAAACCGAAACTCCTCCAAAAACCTATTCTAATCTTGCAAAAGCAGAATGGTTTATTGGCGAATGGGGAAATAAATCAGCCGAAGGTGAACTAACTGAACGCTGGAAAAAAGAAAATGATTCGGTATATCTGGGGGAATCTTATTTTGTTGTCGGACAAAATGATACGGTTTTTGCAGAACATGTTCGTCTTGAAGAAGCTAATGGAAAACTATCTTACATCGTAACAGTTCCAGGTCAAAATAAAGAATTACCGGTAAGTTTTGAAATGACCTCTGCAACTGATAACCAAATTGTCTTTGAAAATCCAGAACACGATTATCCCAACAAAATCATTTACAATCTTGTTGCAAAAGATTCATTGATCGCAGAAATCTCCGGTTTGAAAAAAGGAAAACCCAATACAGAGCGATTTGTAATGAAAAAGCGATGATTCTAATGTGATATGTGAATCGTTCCTACGGAACTTTAGCTTTTCACAAATCGATTTCAACGGATTGAAATCCGTTGCTAGAAAATAATTCATTCCTAACGGAACTTAATCTTAAAAAACTTTGCGCCTTAGCGCTTTAGCGGTAAAAAAACTTAGAATCTTAGCATCTCAGAACCTTAGCAACTTTCTTATTCATTCTCCCCGATCTTGTTCACCATAAAAATCATCAGAATACCTAAAAGTGCCATAATTAAAAAGGCCCATTTCATACTCAGATATTCAGAAATAAAACCAACCATTGGCGGAACCAGCAAAAACCCTAAATAACCAATTGTAGAAATCGAAGTTAAGGCAGAACCACTGCTTAATTTTGAAGATCTTCCCGCAATACTAAATACTAAAGGAACGACACAAGAAACTCCAAATCCGATTAAAACGTAACCGAAAATAGTTGGATACGCATAAGGCAGAATAAAACAGATTCCAAAACCTATTGTAATTAGGATTCCGCTATAAAGCAGGATTTTTTTAGTTCCAAATTTCATTACACCATAATCTCCAAATATACGTCCCAGCGTAACCGCCGATGCAAAAAACACAAAGGCTGCACTGGTTAATTTTGGAGAAGCTTTCAGAATATTTTCAAAGTAAATTCCGCTCCAGTCGTACATTGTGTTTTCACATGCCATAGAGACAAAACAAATCAAGGCAAACTTTACCAGATTTTTTTCCGGCATAGAAAAGAACTTCTTTTTAACCGGAACAGGCTCATTGTGAATACTCATCGGATAAAAACAAGCTGTTAGCGCCAGCATAAAAACACTCACTCCCAATAAGTGATGTGACGGTGCAATTTTCTGTGTTACCATCACATACCCTAAACCAGCTCCTGAGAAAACCGCAATACTCCAAACGGCATGAAAACGGGTAATAATAGATTTTGGATACAATTTCTGCACCTCCAGAGACTGCGCATTAATCGATAAATTGAAAATATTACGAGAGGCACCAAAGATTAAAAGCACAATAACCAATTGCCAGACAAAAGCCACCAATCCGGGCAATGACAATACAATATTGAACATAATTGCTCCTAAAAGCATGATGTAACGGCTACTATATTTGTTTAAAAGTTTCCCCGTAAACGGCATTGTCAGCATTAATCCAATTGGAAAAGCAAATAAAACGGCTCCAAACTGAGCTTCACTTAAGTGTAATTGTGCTTGTATGTGTGGAATACGAGATACCCAAGAAGAGTACCCAAATCCTGAAAGAAAGAAAAATACAGTGTTCGCTATACGATATCCTCGGGGTGTATTCTGAATTTTTTTAAAGAAAGGTAAAATCATGAAATTGTTTTTCAGACTGCAAAATTAAGGCTTTTTTAGAGGAAGCATTCTACTTTTTTCTTTTTTCACAAAAACTTGAATTTCTTTTCTAATTAAGACCTGAAGAATATTCTTTCTTTTCTTAAAATAATCTTAACAAATACTTAGTAAATCCTTAAAAATAATATTTGTCAAAGAAAATATTATCTATACATTTGCGTTATTTTTATTTATTCTAAATAAAATATATTTATAAACCAATTTTACAAACCAATGAAATATTTTAATCCGAGGACATTACGTCTTCTATTGACAATTAGTTTTGTCTTTTCGTTCTTAATCGTATCTGCCCAACAAAATGGAAAAATTAAAGGAACCATCACTACTTCTGATGGTGAATTAGCAGCAGGAGTTAATGTTATTCTTAAAAACTCAAAATACTGGACTGTTTCTGATGAAAATGGAAACTTTGAATTCAACAGAGTAAAACCAAATACTTATACTTTACAAGTTTCTTTAACTGGTTACGAGACTTCAGAAAGTGAAGTAATTGTAGCAGAAAGTGAAACATCAAATATTAATTTACAGCTAAAAGTTTCCAACAAAGAATTAAAAGAAGTTGTTGTAAATGGAAAAAAAAGCATATTATCTAAAAAAACAGATTATGTTGCCAGAATGCCTTTAACCAACATTGAAAACCCGCAGGTCTACAGTGTAATCCAAAAAGAACTTTTATTACAGCAGGTTGCCGTAGATATCAAAGGCGCTGTTATGAACGCACCAGGGGTTGTGTCAATTAGTTACCCATCTGGTGGAGTTGGAATGATTTTCAGAGGATTTTCTATTGGAGTTAATGCTCGTAACGGAATGGAAACAGTTTCTGGACGTTCTTCTGTTGATCTTGGTAACGTAGAACGTATTGAAATCATGAAAGGCCCTTCTGGAACTTTATTTGGTTCATCAGTATCTTCTTTTGGAGGTGTAGTGAATCTTGTTACAAAAAAACCTTTTGAAACTACTGCTGCCGAAGTATCTTACACAGCTGGAAGCTACAATTTAAACCGATTAACTGTAGACGTTAATACTCCTTTAAATCAGGAAAAAACAGTTTTATTCAGAATCAATATGGGAGTTCACAGAGAAAAAAGCTTCCTTGATTATGGGTTCAACAATACGCTTCTTTTTGCTCCAAGTTTAACTTACAAAGCATCGGAAAAACTTACTTTTAACTTCGATGCAGAACTTTACAATGTAAACAACACCAGACGTACGTATAATACTTATGACGCAAATTCTGGAATAACAAATCCTAGTCAGTTAAGAATTGATTACAAAAAGTCTATGTTCCATGATGATAACGATGCAAAATCAACGGCTACAAAATTCTTTGGGCAAGCTGAATATCAAATATCTGAAAACTGGAAATCTACAACTGTATTCTCTTTTGTAGGTGAAGATGTAGAACGCAGTTATCAAAGTTATGCTGTATGGAGTTCGCCAACACAAGTAGCCAGAAGAGTTGGACTTTGGGGACCTATCTTCAACAACTATACTAATATTCAGGAAAACATTAACGGACAGTTTTCAACTGGAAGCATCAAACATAAATTCCTTGCTGGTGTAAACTACAGACTTTATACTTCAAACTTCTCAGGCGGATCAACTTTTACACTTGATAATATTGATATTACAACTCCTTTTGCTCCTATTAGAAGAAAAGCAGTTGATGCTGGTCTTAACCTGACAACTTCTGCGGTTGCTGACCAAAAAACAATTAGTGCTTACGCTTGTGATGTTGTCAATTTTACAGACAAGTTCTCCGCAATGTTAAGTTTGCGTCTGGATAATTTTGAAAGAGCAAAAGTGGGAACTGTTGAGGGTTACAGCCAAACAGCACTTTCTCCAAAATTTGGATTAGTATATGAAATTGTAAAAAGTCAGGTTTCTGTATTCGCAAATTACATGAACGGTTTCCAGAATATGGCACCTGTCACACAACCCGATCAAACCTTATTAGTTTTAGATCCAATTTATGCGGTACAATATGAAGGAGGTTTAAAAGCAGAAACGTCTAATAAAAAATTAAGCGGTTCTATTAGCTACTACAACATTACTATTGATAATGCTACAAGAGTTGATGCCGGATATACGATCCAAGATGGTAAACAAGTAAGCAAAGGTGTTGATTTTGAATTAATGGCAACTCCATTTAACGGACTTAGTATTGTAAGTGGATATGCTTATAATGACAACCGAATTGTACGAGCATCTGATCCAACTATTGAAGGAAAAAAAGCGACAAGTTCTCCTGAGAATGTAGTTAACTTCTGGACTACTTATACTTTCCAAAATAAATTGAAAGGATTAGGTATTGGTGCAGGTGCAAACTATATCGACAAGAATTACTTTACTGCAAATAATTTAATTTATATGCCTTCTTATACCGTTTACAATGCAACTGTATATTATGAAAAACCAACATGGAGATTAGGTTTAAAATTCAACAATATTACAAACGAAAAATACTGGGATTTCTGGGGTTCATCAATGGCACCAGCCAACTTGTTAGCAAATCTGACAATCAAATTCTAAGACCTAAAACAATTAAACTGACGCCTCAATTTATTAAATTGAGGCGCTTTTAATTATAACAATCAGAATTACTTTTATGACTTTTAAAAAACTCATTCTTAAAATTCACTTATGGCTGGGATTAGCGTCCGGCCTAATTGTAGTAATATTGGGTATTACGGGATGTTTGTACTCTTTTGAGGAGGAATTACGTCCTATCGTTCATGATTATTATCACGTAGATCAGGTAAAAGAAAAAAAACTGCCTCTGAGCCAAATCATAGAAATTGCAAAAAAAGCCAACAAAAACCCAAAAGAATCTATTTCAGGATGTCGAATACTTAATGAAAATGACCGCACCGTAATTGTGTGGTTTTATGAAGAATTAAATCCAGATGCCTTTTGGTATTGGAACCAATATCAAAGCACTTATCTCTATGTAGATCCTTACAGTGGAGCGGTTAAAAAACAGGAAAATGTTAATTTCGAGTTTTTTGTTTTTGTTCGAATGCTGCATCAGACATTATGCCTTAATAGCAAAATTGGAGATCCAATTACTGGAACGGCTACGATTATCTTTATCATTTCCTTAATTACTGGGCTTATTCTTTGGTGGCCAAAAAACAAACAGGCTGCTAAACAGCGTTTTTGGTTTCAATGGAAAAACAGTACAAAATGGAAACGCAAAAACTACGATTTGCATAATATACTCGGTTTTTATTCGATGCTTTTTGCCTTGCTAATTGCACTTACAGGATTGGTTTGGGCATTTCAATCTTATGATAAAGGTTTGCAATGGTTATTTAATGGGGGAAAAACATTCAAAAGAGAAAAAGTAGTTTCAGATACTACTCAATTCACCAAAAACAGACCGCTTGACAAAATTTATGCCTCTGTAAAACAATCGCATCCTGAGGCCAAAAGTTATTATATGTTTCTTCCAAAAGAAACTGATTCACTTGCAACTTACAATACCTTTATCAGATACAAAAGCCGCTTTGATGATACAGCTACAGATTATGACCAATATACTGCAAAACCTCTTAGAACGATAAAGTACAAAGACAAAAGTAATGGCGAAAAATTTCGTTTTATAAATTATGATCTTCATGTAGGCAGTATTCTGGGCTTTCCAGGTAAAGTACTCGCTTTTTTTGCCAGCCTGATTTGTGCAAGTTTACCGATTACAGGCTTTCTCATTTGGTGGGGAAGAAATAACAAAAAAAAGAAGCAATCAACTTAGACTAATTATTGTTCAGGAAATTATAATTTTTAAATTTGCTCTGTTTTTATTTATTCTAAATAGCAAACTTTAAAATTAATCCAAAAAAAGTAATTACCATGAATTATTCGAAAATCGGCTTTATGCAGATCCTTACCAAAATCTGCTTATTGCTACTCTTTAGCAGCAATGTATTTGCCCAGCAAAATCTGGGTAAAATTAAAGGGACAATCACTACATCAGATGGTGAAAATGCTGTCGGAGTTAATATAATCCTTAAAAATTCAAAATATGGCACTGTCAGTAATGAAAAGGGGGCTTTCGAATTTAATCGGATAAAACCAAATAATTATACACTTCAAGTTTCATTATCCGGATATGAAACATTAGAACAACAGGTAAATGTAACAGCAAATGAAACAGCAATTCTAAATTTACAACTAACTGTTTCCAACAAACAATTAAAGGAAGTTATCATTACAAATAATAGAGGAAAAGCATTTCCAAAACAAAGTACTTATGTTTCTAAAATGCCTCTTAAAAATGTTGAAAATCCTCAGGTTTACAACATTGTTTCGTCTGAACTGATGAAAGAACAGGCAATCACAAATTATGAAGATGCTTTAAAAAATGTTCCCGGAATTCAAAAATTATGGGAATCTACTGGTCGCGGTGGCGATGGAGGTTCTTATTATTCACTTCGTGGTTTTGAAGTTCAGGCAAATATTGTAAATGGTCTTCCGGGCGTTACAAGCGGTACTCTTGATCCCGCAAATATTGAAAGAATTGAAGTTATCAAAGGGCCTTCCGGAACTTTATTCGGAAGCAGTTTAGTGAGCTACGGCGGACTTATTAATACGGTTACTAAAAAACCTTACAGCGGTTTTGGAGGTGAAATATCTTATTTGGCAGGAAGTTTTGGTTTAAACAGAGTCACAGCAGATTTTAATACGCCTCTTGATGATAACAATGATGTACTTTTTAGAATAAATGCAGCTTACCAAACCGAAAATAGTTTTCAGGATGCCGGATTTCGTACTTCAATCTTTGTAGCTCCTTCCCTGTCTTATAAAGTAAATGATAAATTATCTTTCCTGATCAATACCGAATTTATGTCGGAAGAAAAAACGACGCCATCTATGTTATTTTTAGGAAGGGATGCTCCACTGCAATTCACTGATCTGGCCGATTTAAATTACAATACTGATTTATCATTTTACAGTAATGATCTTCCAATGAAAAACCCGAGATTTAATCTGCAGGGACAAATGACCTATAAAATTTCTGACCAATGGACATCCCAAACTGTCCTTTCCAGGACTTCTTCCAAATCAAAAGGATATTATTCTTATATCTATGATAACGAAGACGGAAATCGCGACTTTGGTTTTTGGATTACCAAAGAAAATTCACAGACAGCAACTACTGATATTCAGCAGAACTTTATTGGTGATTTCAGAATTGGAAACATGAGAAATCGTCTCATAGTTGGTTTAGATTATTTTGACCGAAATGTAATGTTTGGCGGTTCTGGCTATGGAAAACTTTACAATGTAACAGCTCAGGGTGAAGTAAGACAATTAGATCCGGATAATCCTTATAATCTTACTCAGACATCTGTAGACAAATTGTTAGCGGGAGAAGCCGGACCGAATTATAATTCTAAAGATGCAACCTACAGTGCTTATGCATCAGATGTCTTGAACATTACTTCAAAATTATTGGTAATGGCAAGTTTAAGAGTGGATTATTTTGACACCGAAGGAAATATCAAAACTGACATAGATAATTACAATCAAACAGCATTATCCCCGAAATTTGGTTTTGTTTATCAGCCAATTCAGGATCAGTTATCTGTTTTTGCTAATTACATGAATGGCTTTCGAAATATTGCTCCAAGCGCAATATATGATAATGACGGTAATTTTATTGGCTCAAAGACTTTTAAACCCGAACATGCGAATCAGTTAGAAGCGGGAATAAAAGCAGATTTGCTTTCAAACAAATTAACTGCAACTGCAAGTTATTATGATATCAATGTTGCCAATTTAGTTACTAGCAATCCAATGTACAGTTCGCAGGGTGGTGAAGCAAGAAGTCAGGGATTTGAATTTGACCTGAATGCTTCGCCATTAAAAAACCTAAGTATTATTGCGGGATACAGCTATAACCAAAGTAAAATTACAAAAGGTGATGAAAATAACGTTTGGCTTGATCAGGGGAAAAGACCTTTCTGGGCTGGTCCAAAAAATTTGGTAAATCTTTGGGCAACCTACAAATTTGATGAAGGAGCTTTAGAAAACTTTGGACTTGGGTTTGGAGGAAATTATGCCAGTGATAACGCTATTTTGGACAGTAATGTTACAGGGAAATTTGTACTACCTGCGTATACCGTTATTAATAGTTCGGTTTTTTATAACTCAAATAAATTCCGTGTAAGCTTAAATGTAAATAATATTACCAATAAAAATTATTTCAATGGTGGCTGGTCTACTTTAAATCCCCAAAAACCAAGAAATGTCGTAGCAAGTTTCAGTTATAAATTCTAAATAGAATTTAAATCACAAAAAAGCCTTGAAATCCAAAGAATATATTGGTTTCAAGGCTTTTTTTATGCGTTTTTATTTTTAATTATTCTAAATAAGAACTATGTTTGTAAAAAATATCATTCTACTAATTTTAAACTTGATCGTATGAAATCAAATACTTTAAAAACATTAACTTTTTTATTTTTAATGCTTTTTGCTGCACCGCAAATTTTTGCTCACGCACTTTGGATCGAAACTAAAGCAACGGGGACAAAAGGAAAAGCTCAGGAAATTTCTATTTACTTTGGAGAATTCTCTGATAATGATATTACAAAAGCCGATAAATGGTTTTCTGATTTAAAAGATTTCTCTTTGATTGTTATTTCTCCTTCCAAAAAAGAGACAAAACTTACTTCTAAAGCATTAGACAATAAATATCAGGCCTTTTTTACTCCAACTGAAGACGGTGTTTACACGGTTGTAATGCAACATACTGTAAAAGATGTTTACGGAACTATGAAATTAGATTACAACTCTAGTGCAACAGTTGTTGTTGGAAACAAAGCTGCAGGAAATACAATCGCATCAAACACAAACAAAATTGCAGTTTTCTCAGAAAATGCAGATGTAGCAAAAAAAGATACTAAAATTACAGGTCTTGCTTCTTATGACGGAACTATCGCAAAAGAAGCAAAAATTAAAGTAATTGCACCAAACGGATGGGAAAAAGAATTATGGACAAACGATAAAGGAGAATTCTCTTTTACTCCAATCTGGTCTGGAAATTATATGGTAGAATATGCACACACTGATAAAGCTTCCGGAGAACACAATGGTAAAAAATACGATGAAATCTGGAAAATGGCTACTTACCAAATTGTTGTAAAATAATTGTATTAAGACATATATTCTTAGATTTAATTTCAATTGAAAAAACCTTGCTTCGCGGCAAGGTTTTTTTTTCCACATTAATACAAAATTAAAATAACATTAGAAAAAACTTAAGCAAATCTTAAGAAAAGACTAAGCAAGGTTTAAGTAAGAAAACCACTTCATAATTTCCTGTTAAAGAAGATGTGTATTTATATTTGCACTCAATAATTTTTATTGAATCTAAATAAATACCATGAAATATAATTTACTATTAGCACTAGGATTATTGAGCTTTGTCTCTTACGGTCAGGATTATTCAGGCAGAGAGACTACTTCTACAGTAACCGATACTGTAAAAAATAAAAAAGGGGAAACTCTTAATGAAGTTTTAATCACAGCAAATAAGCCTAAAAAACCAATTGAAGCTGCACGTTCCGGAATTAAAGTAATGGATTTGCCACAAAGTGTCCAAATCGTTGGAAGTGAAATAATAGAACAACAACAAGCCATCAGATTAAGTGAAGTTGTAAAAAACCTTAACGGTGTTTATGTTGGATCTGCCCGTGGTGGTGCACAGGAATCTTTCTTTTCAAGAGGATATGATATGAGTGCCAATAACATGTTTAAAAATGGATTCCGTTATAATGCAGGTTCAATACCTGAAGTTTCTTCTTTAGAAAAAGTAGAATTCTTAAAAGGAGGTTCTGCTTTGTTGTATGGAAATGTGGCTCCGGGAGGAATCATGAATTTGGTTACTAAAACACCAAAATTCACTCAGGGTGGCGAAGTGTCTATGCAATTAGGAAGCTATGCTTATTATAAACCTTCTATTGATTTTTACGGTCCTTTAAACAAATCTATTGCATATCGTTTTACAGGATCTTATGAAAACTCTGAAAGCTTTAGAGATTATGTTAAAAATGAACGTATTTATGTTAATCCTTCCTTTTTATTTCATCTATCAGATAAAACCCAAATTACTTTA
Source organism: Flavobacterium notoginsengisoli (assembly GCF_042686225.1). Lineage (NCBI taxonomy): Bacteria > Pseudomonadati > Bacteroidota > Flavobacteriia > Flavobacteriales > Flavobacteriaceae > Flavobacterium > Flavobacterium notoginsengisoli. The sequence continues at coordinate 462,735 of NZ_JBHUOT010000001.1, read as the reverse complement.
CAAGGAGATTATCTAAGTGCCAACTGGACTCCGGATTTTGGTACAGGAATTTATGGAAAGACTATTTTAGACCTGCCTCGCAACGAGTTTTTCGGAGCGCTTTGGTCAACTGCAAACACAAAATCTTCCAGTGCTTCCATGCTATTTAATCATGACTTTAATAAAAACTGGAAGTTAAACTTTAATTCTTCTTATCAATATTACAGAAGAACACAAACTTCTACAGCACAATTAAGTACGATTGATGCTAGTGGAAACTGGAAACGAGGCTTAACAAAATCTGATGCGGCTGAAAACATTTTCGGTGATCAGTTAAGTTTACAAGGAACTTTCAATACAGGCGAGATTAAACATCAATTATTTACCGGTGTAGATTACGAAAACGCTATGGCTCCTAGTTATACTTTTGGATTCTACGCTCCTGGAAAACCTGCAGACCTTTTAACCACAGAAGCTACCGCTATAAATTTATATACTTACAATTACAGCACACAAAGTACTGTTATTCCTTATCCAACAAGAACTACTCAATTAACAAATACAGAAACGCAACGTTTTGGAGCCTATTTTCAAGATTTAGTGTCAATAAATAAATACATAAAAGTTCTGGCAGGATTACGTTGGTCATGGCAAGAAAGCGAAGCTACCACTACAAAAGAAGTTATAGAGAAAAAGAATAATGTAAATGTCATTACAACTACTTACGAAAATGCAATACCTGTAACAGGAGCTAAAGCCATTAATAAAGCTTTTTCACCTAAGGCAGGATTGGTAGTTCAGCCAACTAAAGATTTATCTTTGTTTGCAAGTTATTCCAACTCTTTTACTCCAAATACAGGAACAACAGTCGATTCAAAACCTTTAGATCCATCTATTATAGATCAATATGAAGTGGGGGTAAAAAAAGATTTCTGGAAAGGTCTTTTGAGTACAAACGTTACGGTTTATCAAATTACAAACAACAATTTAGCACAAACCGCTCCTTATTTGGCAGATGGTGTCACACAAAATGTGAACACGAATATTAAAGAATTGGTTGGAGCAACAAAAGGAAAAGGAGTTGAAATTGATATTACCGCTAATCCTGTAGAAGGTTTGAATATTATGGCTGGTTATAGTTATAATGAAACAAAAGTGTCTAAATCATCAAGAACAAACGGAAGTCTTGTTGTGGGAGATGTTTTAGCAAGAACACCAAGAAATACTGCCAATTTGAGCTTTTTCTACAAATTACAGAGTGGCTTATTTAAAGGAGTAACTTTTGGAGCCATTGGAAACTATATTGGTGATCGTACAGGAGGCTGGAATGATGATTATCTTTGGACAGCAGTTACTCCTACTCCAACTAATCCAAAGCCAGATCCTGCTTACACCATAACTATCAGAGACCGTGATATTCCATTAGAAGGATACGTTACTGTAGACGCTTCTCTTGGTTATGAATGGAGAAAATTCTCCATCTTATGCCGATTATCAAACATTACGAATGAGTTAAATTATACTGTTCACGAAAATTACAGTGTGAACCCAATCGCTCCTCGTCAGGTAATGACAAGTCTTCGTTATAAGTTCTAAAAATATTGAATTAGTATTCCTTCAGATTTTTTTTGAAAATTCAAACCTCATCTTTCAAAAGGTGAGGTTTTTTATTTTCTTAAAAAATGTTCTTTATTAATAAGTACTTTTACCTTCGAAACCACTTTAATTTTAAATTCCTGTATATGTCCCATTCCAAACAAAACCAATTAAAGAAAACTCTTGGGCTAAGTTTTAACATTGCTGTATTGATTGGCGGAACAATTGGAGTTGGGATTTTACGCACACCTGGTTCCATTGCCGGATTATTAGATAATTACTGGCTAATTCTTGCTTCCTGGTTTTTTGGAGGTTTATATGTTTTGTTAGGGGCCAATTCATACTCCGAACTGGCTACAATGTTACCAAAAGCTGGCGGTTCTTATAATTATATTAAAAGAGCTTTGGGCGAATATGCAGGCTTTTTATCGGGCTGGTTTGATTATATTGTCAATGCCATTCCGCCTGCATTTTACTGTATTGTGATTAGTGAATATACTATTATTTTATTTCCGGAACTGGTCAATTACTCTACCGTAATATCCGTTTCTTTATTAATTGCTTTTGTGCTTTTGCATTTAAGCGGCGTCAAAAATGGAAGCGTAATTCAACAAATTACAAGTTTCTTAAAAGTGATTTGTTTTGTAGCTTTGGTAATTGCCTGTTTTATGTATTCAGGAGTTGAAGTTCCAAAAATCAAAACCGATAGTTCCATCTTTCAAATCGGACTTATTTTTGGATTTTTTAAGTCTTTACAGCTTATTATAGGAACTTATAACGGTTGGAACGCCGTTTGTTTTTTTGCTGAAGAAAATGATGATCCAAGCAAAAACATTCCGAAATCCTTATACAGTGGGGTTTTACTAGTTGTAGCGATTTATATTTTGGTAAATGCAGCCTTTTTTCATGTTTTACCAATTGAAACTTTAGCCAAATCAAATCTTGCTGCAGCCGATGTTGCCAAAATTATTTTTGGAGACAGCGGAGCAAAAATTGTAACGGTAATTTCGATTTTTTCTTTAATCAGTATTTTGAATGCTTTTATGATGATTCCACCAAGAATTCTTTACGGATTAAGCCGAGACGGATTTTTCATCAAACAGGGAACACAAGTCAATAAAGGCGGAACACCAATTGTAGCGCTTTTGGTTTCATCTCTTTTCAGTTTGTTTTTAATCTGTATTGGTTCTTTTGAAGTGTTGTTTTCTTTCGCCGCTTTTATCTCTATAATTGTTTGGGGACTGGCGTATTATTCCCTTTTAAGACTAAGAACAACTGAACCAGATTTACCAAGACCTTACCGCTCTTTTTGGTATCCGTGGACAACTATAATTGCTATAATTGTCTCTATCGCTTTGTTATTTGGATTTATTTACAGCGATCCAAAAGGCTTTGCTATTATTATTGGAATTACGGTTGTTTCTTATCCTTTATTTTTGGTTTTGAAAAAAAAGAACAAAAATTAAGATTTTAAGTAACAAACCCGACAGGTTTTAAAAACCTGTTGGGTTGAATTATCTTCTCGAAGTAAAGTAATTTTTTAAACTTTCGCATCCTGATAAATCTGAACTGAATTCAGGAAATTCTTTGTCCACTCTTTTTGAACTCGAATATTCATTTTTTTCTACATAATCCATCATTCGCAAACAGAGCGCTTTAAATTTATCTGTCTTTGCATTTTGATAAGCCAATTTATAATTTGCAATAGCTTTGATTTTGTTTCGGTATTCAATTTCGTCGATATAAGATTCATTTACTTCTTTACTTCCATAACTAAAGCTTGAATAACGCCTCATCATCCAGGAATTACCATAATCTGACATATTATAGTAACAATTTGCAATTAGAAAATAGTAATAATCGCGATCTTTCGTTTTTGGATTATTTGCCAAACTCGTATATTTTATTAAATGTTCCGCCACAGAAAGTTTAGTAACCAAATATTTTTCTTTATGTTCAATAAAAGAATTTGTGTACTTAAAATCATAAAACGGATTTTGATCAAAAACGTAATAATCTCCAAAGCTTCCTCTTTCCCAAGCATTATAATTATCATCCCAATATTTTTTATCCAAAGATCTAAACGTAATTAATGCATTGTTTAATTGATTCTCTCTAAGATATTTCGTCCCTAATAAATCTTTAAGATAATCTTTGTCTTTCAAGAGTTTTGCATAAATTATTTTTTGAAATTCTGTAGAAAAACCTTTGTCTATTTTATCAACAATGGTTTGCAAATCTTTAGCAGAATAAACAAAATCCAAATAATCAAAATAAACATAAAACTCCTGTAAATTACCCGATGTTTTAATTCTGTTTCCTCGCCATTCTACATCATCTGAATCATATGATCGCTGTGTTGTTTCTTCAATTAGAGCCATTAAAGCCAATCCGTCAGTACTATTTTCTTTAAATTCCAATTCTCTTCCTAAAGCAAAAATAAAACGTGGATCGTCTTTATATTTTAAGATAATCGGTTCGATTTCAGGTTTGATAATCGCTTTTCCTTTTTCCTGATTTGCTGTAATACAAAGCGCTTTTATTTTCTCTATTTCAGCCGTTATTTTTTCAGATTGATGTGCTTTTTCAAAAAGGGAAATATTTTTTAAACAACCCGTATAATTTCTTGTAATAAATTGCAAGTTGATTTTTGAAGCTTCCCAAACAATCGGATTTTGTGTTTTAGCAACATCTACCGTATATATAAAATCCAAAACTTCTTTTGCATACAACCTATCCTTTTCAGAGCGATTGCGTAAGGTTTCGGTTGTAACTTTTACTTTTTCGTCAATTCTCCAAAAATCTCCAAAATCTGTAGACGGATTATAATTAGAATAATAAGGCGTATAAACCCAATCTTCAATTTTATTAATCTCACGCAAGAGCAAGAATCCTAATATCTGAGACTTTGGATTGTTTTCATAAATCGCTTTCAAATAGTCGAGGTTTTTATCTACTTTCTGAACCGATGCATAAGCATAAACATTTGCTGTTTCTTCTTTACTTTCAACGTATTTTAAAGCTTCCTGAATTTTAAAATAATGATGAAAATAGAAATAGCTTGCGTAACTTTTTTCTGGAGAATTTGCCATTAAATTGGCTACATCAACCATATATCCCGGATTTGATTTCGTAAAAGTGTAGAAAAATAAACTCCAGTAGTACAAATAATCTTTTTTAGCTTTATTAAAATTAGCCTCAAAAACCGATTTGATAATATCATTTCTTCCAGAATAATAAGCTAATCTAATAGTTAAAAAAGCATATTTTCGTTTAAAATATTGATTTTGTTCTTTATTGATAACGTCTACAATTTTATCTAATAATTCAGCTTTGCTTTTATTGTTTGCATTTTCATTTCTCTCCCAAACATCTTCTGCATCACCAATCATTTCACAATTCTTTGCCATTTTAAGGTAAGCAATTGCAGTTGTTTTATTATGTTGATATAAGTATTTTATAAAGTCGTTGTCGCTTTTAGAGTGAATATCAGTGTAAGACAAATTGAAATTAAAATCTTCAATAGCATCAATCGAAACTTTTTTATTGGTATAATTATACCAGTCTGCAATATTAGAATCTACATTCAGCTTATAATCTTCTGGATTTCTGCTATAATCAAATCCCCATAAATCTGCATTGTAAAAGAATGATTTGTACTGAGTATAATTAAAATACTGAGGTTTAAACAAACAATATCTCACATCTTCACCATAAGGCGAATATCCGCAAGCAAAACTTTTGTAAAAACTACTTACTAAAAGAACTATAAAAACTAGAAACTTCTTCATGATTGTATTTTTTAAAAGTACTGTCGTCTAAATGGAATAATGAAATTGTTGTTGTGTCGTCTAATTCGACATTTTTTTTAATAATCGAAATCGCTTCTTGAATTGTTTTCGAATCGACTTCTTCGATTTTTAGTTGGTCGCCTTTTTTTAAGTAATATTCATATTCAAAAGTATAATCTTCTGTCATTTCGTACCACATTGGTTTAGTTTGTTTAGCAATTCCGCTTATATCTGCAGAATTAAAATTGACCAATCCGGCAAAACGATTATTGTGATACCATAATGTCCAATAAAAAACAGGCAACGCAACATCTAAATGTACCGGATAACTTCTTTTTTTATCTAAATAAGATTTTAACTCGTTTATATCTAAAATTGAATTTTTGTCTTTCTGAGATTGTGGCTTAATCAAATTATAACACATTAGCGTGACTTTATCTACAGGTGGAACTCCCATTATATCAGGATATTTATATGGATAAAGGCGTAGCGTGCAACTAATTTCTTTTTTAGATAATTGTTTTATCTTTTTTAATAAATAGAAATATTTATCTTTTGTTGATTTTGTCCAGTCACAATCAATTTGAATTTCAGAATAATCGAAATTGTTTTCATCGTTGTTGTTGTATTGATAACGACCTTTACGGTATTTATTTATTAAAAAAACAATATTATCTGCAAGCTTATCCAGTGACTTTTCATTATTGTATTGAAAGATTTCATTCTTGATAAAAATGGTTGGAACGATACTTACGGAATCCAGATTTTTTAATGTGTATCGATCAGGACTATTTTTTTGATAGGGGAAATTTCCCATCGTTTCACTATAATCCACCTCAAAAAATTTGTAATAGATTTTCTTTACTTGCATTTTATTTAGCTGATCGACTGTTTCCTGATTTAAAGAAGATCCACTCTTCCAGTGATAGAAGGCTCTTTCGACATTTTTAACTTTATTTTCTTTATTGGAACATCCCAATAAAAAAGAAGAAATAATCACAAGTAACAGATATTTTTTCATTGCAATGATATTTTTTATTTTAACGTAAAATCGTATTAAATTTATATCTTTTTGAAATACAAAAATCAAAAAACTCAGACTATTTTTTAGAAAAAATGGGCATATAAAAACAATAAATCTGATTGTCTATAAAGAAAAAGATAATGCTTCTGTCATTACGAGGAACGAGGAATCACACGCAAAATTCCACAAAGAAAGTCGCCAATCTTTATCGATCCAATAGTGTGATTCCTCGTTCCTCGGAATGACAAATTGCATATAAAAACAAGAAACCCGACAGGTTTTAAAACCTGTCGGGTTTAATTCTATAAAGTAATAGAAACTCTGAATTTTATTTCAAACCAGCTAAACTCTGCTCAATTGTAGCAATTTTTGCTAAAGCATCTGCTTGTTTTTGTTTTTCTATATTTAAAACTTTTTCTGGAGCTCCGTTTACGAATTTCTCGTTTGAAAGTTTTGCTTCAACAGATTTTAAGAATCCTTTTGTGTAATTCAATTCTTCTGTCAGCTTTTTGATTTCAGCTTCAACATCTATATTTCCAGTAATCGGAATGAAATATTCATTTGATTTTACACGGAAAGATAAAGCGCCATCTACTTTTTCAGAAACATATTCGAAAGCAGAAACGTTTCCTAATTTCGTTACAACTGAATCAAAATAAGTCGAAACATTTTCGCTGTTGATTCCTTTTAATTCTATTGCATCTTTAAACGGAATATTTTTGTCTTTTCTGATCGTTCTTATTCCAGAAATTACTTCGGTTGAAAAATCAAAGTTTTTTAACAAAACTAAGTCTTTCAATAAATCTTCATAAGAACTAAATCTAATACTTAATGTTTTAAAAGAGTCGTCTAATCTAAGGGAAGAATTGATTTCTTCATTATATGAAAGACTAGCTTCAATTTCGATAATTTTAAGATATAATTCGAAAATTAATTTTTCATATTCATTTGAACTACTTTTTACATCTATATATTTCGAAACTGGAAATTCAGAAATAATCAAAGCCTTTTCTGGAGTTCTTTTCTCAATTAAATGCCAAATTTCTTCTGTTAAGAAAGGCATAAACGGATGAAGTAATTTCAAATTACTTTCCAATATTTCGATTGCTTTTTCAAATGTTGTTTTATCTATAGGTTGTTGATATGCCGGTTTAATCATCTCTAAAAACCAAGAGCAGAAATCATCCCAAACCAATTTATAAATAGCCATTAGAGCATCTGAAATTCTGTATTTATAAAAACAATATTCAATTTCAATTAATGTTTTTTGCAATTTTGCTTCGTACCATTCGATTGCTACTTTTGATGATTCTGGCTGTGGAATAGTTTCAGAAACTTCCCAACCTTTAATCAATTTGAATGCATTCCAAATCTTATTAGAGAAACCTTTTCCTTGATTACATAATTCCTCATCAAACATAATATCGTTTCCTGCAGAAGCACTTAAAAGCAATCCTACACGAACACCATCGGCACCAAATTTATCGATCAAATCTAAAGGATCAGGAGAATTCCCTAATGATTTAGACATTTTACGACGTTGTTTATCACGAACTAAACCAGTTAAATATACGTTTGTAAACGGTTTTTCACCAGCATATTCGTAACCTGCAATAATCATTCTCGCAACCCAGAAAAATAAAATATCCGGACCTGTTACCAAATCATTTGTTGGATAGTAATATTTGAAATCTGGGCTTTCCGGATCCATAATTCCTCCAAAAACTGACATTGGCCATAACCAAGAAGAAAACCAGGTATCTAACGCGTCAACGTCTTGTTTTAAGTTGTCGGTTGTTAGTTGTTGGTTGTTGGTTCTTTCTTTTGCTAAAACTAATGCATCTTCAATGTTTTCTGCAACTACGAAATCTTCTTTTCCGTCTCCGTAATAGTAAGCCGGAATTTGTTGTCCCCACCATAACTGACGGGAAATATTCCAATCGCGAATGTTGTTCAACCAATGCGCATAAGTGTTCTCAAAACGTTTTGGATGCAATTTAATGTCTCCCGTTTCTAAAACTGATTTAATTGCCGGTTTTACCAAATCGTCCATTTTCAAAAACCATTGATCTGATAATCTTGGTTCGATTACGGCTTTCGTTCTTTCAGAAGTTCCTACTTTATTTAAATGGATTTCGGTCTTCGCCAAAGCTCCAATTTCTTCTAATTCTTTTGCAATTTCAGTACGAACTACAAAACGATCTTTTCCTTGGTAATGTAATCCGAAGCTATTTAATGTAGCATCTTCATTAAAAATATCAACGATTTCAAGATTGTGTTTTTCTCCTAACGTTTTATCGTTCATATCGTGTGCAGGCGTAACTTTCAAACATCCTGTTCCGAATTCAACATCTACATATTCGTCTTCGATAATTGGAATTACTCTGCCACAAATTGGAACGATAGCTTTTTTACCTTTTAAATGCGTAAAACGCTCGTCGTTCGGGTTGATACAGATTGCAGTATCTCCAAAGATAGTCTCAGGACGTGTTGTTGCAATCGTAAGAAAATCTTCTGAACCTTCGATTTTATATTTTAAGAAAAATAATTTTCCTTGTTGTTCTTCGTAAATTACCTCCTCGTCAGATAAAGTTGTTTTCGCTTCCGGATCCCAGTTTACCATTCGGTAACCTCTGTAGATTAATCCTTTGTTATATAAATCAACAAACGATTTAATTACAGATGCAGACATATCTGGATCCATCGTAAATTTAGTACGTTCCCAATCGCAAGAAGCACCTAATTTTTTAAGTTGTTCCAAGATTGTTCCGCCATATTTATCGGTCCATTCCCAAGCGTGTTTTAGGAATTCTTCACGAGTTAAATCGTTTTTATTGATTCCTTCTGCTTTTAATTTTGCTACCACTTTTGCTTCAGTAGCAATTGATGCGTGATCTGTTCCCGGAACCCAACATGCATTGAAACCTTTTAAGCGGGCACGACGAATTAAAACATCCTGAATTGTATTGTTCAACATATGTCCCATATGAAGGACTCCAGTGACGTTTGGCGGCGGGATTACAATGGTGTACGGTGTTCTATGATCTGGTTCTGAATGAAAATAGTTGTTTTTCATCCAGTAATCATACCATTTGTTCTCAATCGCTTTAGCGTCAAATTGTGCTGGAATTGTCATTTACTTAGGTTGTTTAATCGTTTATTTGTTTAACTATTTAATCGAATGATAAGTGTTATACGTCTACTTTTAATTGTTTAACTGCAATAATAAAATCATTTACAATTCAACCTAAAAAACGATTAAACGAAATAACGATTAAACGGTTAAACAAAAAACTGGTTCAATTTTTGTATTTATAACTGACAGCAAAAGTAAATAATTAAGTAGACTATAAAAAGAGAAATAATAATTTGTGTGTTAATTAAAAGAATGTATATTTACTTACAATTAAAAACTGATTTCATATGAAAAATGCAGCCTCTTTTATTGCAGTCTTATTGTTTAGCGCAATAAGTTATGCACAAAACGGCCCAAAAATTGAATTTGCAGCCCCGGACAATACAATTGATTATGGAAAAATTTCTAAAACGGATAACGGACTGCGCTCCTTTGAATTTACAAACACCGGAGACGCTCCTTTATTGATTACAGGCGCAGAATCAACCGTGAGTTCAATTGTAGTTACAAAACCTGCCGCAGCAATTTTGCCGGGCAAAAAAGGAAAAATCGATGTTAAATACAACATGGTTTCAGGGCCAATTCGTAAAACCATTACTGTTGAAACAAATGCAGTAAATTATCCTGACGGGCGTGTCGCTCTTAAAATTAAAGGTGAAGTTTTATAAAAAAACTTAAAATTATAAATTACAAAAAGCCGTTTCTAATTAAAGAAACGGCTTTTTTATTTTGACAACCTATAAAACTAAATCATTTTACATTCTGCAGTATTATTTAGCAGCACATTCAACTGCATCAAATTTATATTTTACTTTTTCAAAATCAATAGGTTTGTCTTTTACAAGATATGTAACTCCCATTGTGGTTTGCATGGTTCCGTTTCCTAAAATTAGCTGTTTGTCACGTTTCAATAGTGCCATCGGATTTTTAAATGTAGTGTTTTTAGTAGCTGAATCTTTAAAGGTATAATCTACAAATAAAGTATCTCCATGAAACTCACCGGCTACTTCTCCGGTTCTAACTGTTGAAGGCGCCACTTTCATAACCATTTCGCCAGATAATTTTCCGTTCTTTAAGGTATTCAGTTTCAAATCAACAGTATCTTTTTCGTAGATTGCTTTGTAGCATTCTGTACTTACAACTGTTTCTCCTTCGGCTTTTGCTGCTGCAGCTTCTTTTTGTTTTTCTTCATTTTTACAACTTTGAAATCCAATACAGATTACAAGCAGACATGGTAACACTAGATTTTTCATATTTAGCTATTTTATTTCAGGGTTATTCTATAAAATTAAATAAAAAACAAATCAACAAAAAGATTTTAGCAAAATTTTCTGTAAAAATAAAGCCTGAGAAGTTTTAAAACTCTCAGGCTAATTGTAACGTATTAAAAAACTATTTTATAAATTTTTAATTACAAATTCAGATCTTCTGTTTAATTCATGATCTTCTTCAGAACAAGCTTCATCCGTTTTACATTTTACAATTGGAACCGATTCTCCGTATCCTTTTGCAGTAACTCTTTTAGCCTCTATTCCTGACTGAATCATAAATTCCCTTGTAGAATTGGCTCGTTTCTGAGATAAATCTTCATTGAATTTAGCATTCCCTCTGGAATCTGTATGTGATCCAATTTCGATTACCATTCCCGGATATTTCTTCATCAAATCGACAACTCTTCCTAAGACTACTTTTGATTCTTTACGAATATACCACATGTTATAGTCAAAGTAAATTGGATCCGTTTTTATTATCAGGCGGTCTTTGTCTTTTACAACATCTTTTTCCTGCGCTAAAATTTCTTTTACTTTTTCCTGTTTTTTTACCTCGGCAGCAGCAATTTCCGCTTCTTTGGCTTTTTTCTCTTTTTGTTTTAATTCAATGGCAGCAAGTTCTGCTTTTTTCTTGTTTTCTTCTTCAATAATAATTTCCTGCTGTCTTTTCTTTTCTGCCTTTTCCTTTTCTTCCTGTTTGATTGCTTCTAACGATTTTAGTGCTAAAGAACCGTCGTTTATTTTGTCTCTTATTTTGTCTAAAGCCAATATTTTTGACTCATTTGTATATTTTTCTTTAAAAGCAGCAACCTTATAAGAAGCTTCGCAGGCTACTGTAAAACTAAATTTTCCATCTACAGAAGTTGTAATTGTGCTCAACGTTTTATTCTCTGAATCCTGCAGAATTACAGTTGCATTTTCCAGAGCCAGTTTAGTATCCACATCGGTAATAGTTCCGGCAATAAACTGTTTACAATCTTCTACAATTAAATCTTTGATTTCTTTAAATTGATAAATATCGTCACTTCCCTTTCCTCCTTCTCTATTTGACGCAAAAAATCCTTCTTTAGTAGTAACGTCAACCGTAAAAGCAAAATCATCTGAATTTGAATTTAGCGGTAGTCCGATATTAACTGGTTTTGAATATTCGTTTCCGTTAATTTCAGAAACAAAAACGTCCAAAGATCCATATCCTAAATGCCCGTCTGAAGAAAAATAAAGTTTATTATCTGCTGAAGCAAAAGGAAATTGTTCTCTTTTACTTGTATTAATTTCCGAGCCAAGATTCTTTGGCGTATCAAAAGCTCCTTTATTGATATTTACAGAATAAATATCAAAAGAGCCAAATGAACCCGGCATATCTGAAGCAAAATACAACACTTTTTCGTCTGCACTTAAAGCAGGATGTTCTGTTGAATAGTTTGGACTATTGAACGGAAGCGATGTTACATTTGTCCATTTTCCGTTTACTAATTCTGCTTTAAAAATTTGAAGGTTAGATATTTTTTTATCGTCTTTCTTTTTTCGTCCGTTTTTAGAATTATTTCGGGTAAAATAGATGGTTTTGCCGTCTTTTGTAAAAACAGCATTTGATTCGTGCATTCCTGTTTTTAATTCTTTCGCAAAATATTGAACAACAGAATCAGCTGTGTTAAGGTTTTTTAATGGAATTTTCACCAAATTTAAATACGTTTCATTATCCCATTTGTATTTTTTATCAAATAAATTGGGTTTCAGTTTAACTCCGGCAAAAACTAAATTATTGTTATATTTTACTGCTCCAAATTCAGAATTAGGAGTATTTATTGCCAGATTTTTAATTTCAAAACGCTTTCCGATTGCACTGACATTTTCAAGTGTTTTAAGGTCTTTTTCAAAAACAGTACTATCTTCCGGATTTGATGATTTTACGTAATATTCTTTAAGGACAGCATTTGCATCGTCATAACTATTAGTAGCTTTTAAAGTTTGCGCGTATCTGAAATAATATTCCCTGTCAAGATTATTACTGTAGTTTTTTACTAAAAGTCGATAATAACGTTGTGCTTTTATCAGATCATTGGTGTAAAAATAAGAATCGGCCAAATTTTTAACGACTTCCTGTGACGGTCTTTCGTCAGCCAATTTTTGATACAGAACAATTGCTTCCTGATAATATGTTCTGTCAAAGAATTTCTTTGCTCTGGCTAATTCCTGATCCTGTGCATTTATAAACTGTATTGAAAATACGAATATAATAACGAGTAGTTTTTTCATATTTTTCATCTTAGAAGAATCTTGGTGATTTATCAAATCCTTTTCCTAACAAATCCAAATCAAATAACAACATGATTTCATGTGTGCCGGAATTAAACTGCCCAAAGTTGGTAAGCGTATAATCATAAGCATAACCAACTCTCAATGTTGGTGTCACATTGATATTAAACAAGGCACTTACAGAATCGTCAATTCTGTAAGCTGCACCAAATTCAAATTTTTCGTTATACAAAACATTCGCCGTAACATCTAAAGTTATCGGAGCACCTTTTACAAATTTGGACATAAATGCCGGTTTTAATTTCAACATATCATTCAGCTGAAAAACATAACCTGCTGTTAAAAATGTATGTATTTCCTCAGAACCAAAAGCATTTACTCCTGATTTTTCCTGAATGTATTTCGATTTCAGCAAATTAGGAACTGACAATCCAACATAAAGATTATCTCTAAAATAATAAGCCCCAACTCCAATATTAGGTTTCGTAGCATTTATATTTTCAGAAAAAGCAAAATCAGTTTGAGGATCTGTAAAACGAAATCCGTTAAAATTGGTCTGCATGGAAGAAAATCCGGCTTTTAAACCAAGTGACAGCTTATTTTGTCCGCTTAATTTTAAAACATAGGCAAAATCAGCGTAGACATTGTTTTCCTTTTTGACACCATCTCCAATATCATCTGAGATAAATGAAATTCCTGCTTCAATTTTATCTGTAATGGCACTGTGTCCAAAAAATGTAAATGTTTTTGGAGCACCGTATGCTCCAACCCATTGTGTTCTGTATAATCCTCCAAAATTCATCATTGCGGGTACACCTGTCGCATAAGCGGGATTAACAACACTCATATTGTACATATAATGGGTGTATTCCGGATCTTGCTGAGCAGCAACTGATAAATAAAAAAGGAAATTTATAAGGAGTAGTATTTTTTTCATTTAAAATATATTAAAAATATAAAAAGAGAATTATCGATTTAAATAAAGACGGCCTTGCTGGGGCGGTTTATTGTCTTTATTAAAATGAAGCACATAAAAATAAACTCCGTTTGGTGCAACTCCGCCGGCGATTCCGCTCTTTTCATAGTTCATTCCGTCCCAGGCGGGTTTATTTTTATCTCCTTTATACATACCATTTCCGTATCTGTTATAAATTTCAAGTGTATAATTTGGGTATAAAAATTCAATATCCTTTATTACAAATGAATCGTTTGTTCCGTCTCCGTTTGGAGAAAAACCATCGGGTACAAAAAAGTTATTGGGCACATTATCACAGTTTGTTAAGGTTACCGTAACTTCTATATATGCTGAAGAAAAACAATCTGTATCGGGAAAATTAAATCCATAATATCGGCCTTGTTCAGTCAAAGGAGTTGTCACTGATAGTAAATTTCCGTTATCAGGCGCATCATACCAAACTACTGTTGAAGGTATATTCGTATTATTGGATAAATCTGCAATAGTCGGATTGTTTAATCCACAGAAATTTTGTCCCTCTGAATTTAATACCGGCACTGGTGAATCGTTTATGGTAACTGCAACCGCAGCAGCTTCTGAGGTACAACCGGCAACAGAAGTTTCTTTTACGTAATAAGTACTGGTTTGCAAAAGCACAGTATTCTCCAGCGGTGTTGTTGCTGTTGGAGAAGTATACCATTTGTATTGATTTCCATTTGGAACTAAATTAGCTACTGTCGCTTCCTCTACTTTACAAAATGAAAGGGGATTTACAGTTGGAGCAATAGGAATTGGATTCACTAAAAAATCATGTGAAACATTCTGGAGTACACTTTGACATCCTGTAACATTATTGGTCAGACTAACTCCTGAAATTGTGGTTGAACCGGAGTTAACCAAAAGAGATAAAGGAATTGGAAAACTGGTATTTCCATTTAGCACTGATAAAGAAACGGTTTGTAAAGTAGATGAATTAGCTCCCGAAATAGTATAAGCAAATGTAACATTTGTAAGATTTCCTAATCCCGAAATTCTGGCAGTAAATCGTTCATTTAAGCAATTGTCATTCACTGTTATCTTTACTGCATTTACATTAGGCAAAGGATTTATAATTAAATTTCCTATTACATTTGCCGAGTTACTGCATTGTGGGGCAGGATTTGTAATGTTGACAATACTAAGGATATTAATTACAGACAATCCGCTTCTTGCATTTAAAATTCCCGGAATTTCAAAAGTACCTTTACCTCCTATCGTATTTACAATTGCAGTTTCAGCCATAGCTAAATTATCACCATACAAATTATAAGTGATACTATACTTTCCGTCAAGCAATTGAGGTGCATCTATCTGAACTGAAGCTGTATCATTTTGACAAACAGGATTCGCTGTTAGTACAGCTCCATCTAATTTTGGAAGAGGATAAATATTCAAATCTGTTGCAAATGGACTGAAAATATCTGTACAGGATTTTTTACTTGAATTGGAGACAATTTTGGTGACCGTTATCGTAAATTTTCCTACTTGTCTAAAATAAGAAGGGCGGATTGAAAAATCTAATACCCCATTTCTAAAATTTCCAGTAATCGTTTGTGATACTGATGAAGGTCCGGAAACGGTAAATGAAACATCATATTCTCCATTAGGAATAAAATCAGGACCTTGTGTGATTTTTGCCCTATATGTAGCTGTTTCAATCTCAGATTCACATATATCTTTTTCTACTGTAATTTTAGCTCCGGTAAAATCAAGTCTCTTTTCTAAAGTAATGGTTACTTCAGAGGTTTTGTTTTGACAGATATTATTATCAGGAATTGCCAATACAGTATAAGAATAGTGATATTCATTAGCCCCCATAGTATCAAAAATTTCCTGAAGATTCACATTATGATCAGAACCTGAAGTTATACCAGGACCAATCCATGAACCACCACTGTCTTCTCCGGTTAATAGTTCATTTAGATCATAATTCGTATAACCTGACAAATCTGTTGTACCGCATAGAGTCAAGTTTGAAGGCGTTCCTGGTCTGGGAGCTCTTAAAACAGTAACAAATATAGTCGACGAAAGTGGAGTTGAAGGACATTCAGGTACTACCGGTACCGTATATGTGAATTGATATGTTGTTTTTTGTTCAATATTTCCCACAGAAATAGGAGATCTTATTTCCTGCCCCGCTGCATTAGTCCAAATTCCATTGGAGTGCGGCCCCATTACCTTGCTGTCAAATGCGTTAAAAAGATTATAAGTACCTAAATCACTACAGATCGTAGCCTGTGATCCAACTCCCGCATAGGCACCTATTGTAAGTGTGACGACAGCTGTGTTATTACTACATCCTGTGGTATCAGGAGCAGTATAAGTATATTTATAGGTACCGCCTGAACTAATAAGCTGAGCATTCAAAATTCCTGTTGAAGGATCAAGACCTCTTAAATTGTTATTATCAGACCAGGTTCCGCCCGGCACTGGCGAACCATCTAACAATGAAAATAAGGATAGTGACTGATAAACCGGATTTTCTATATCACAAATCACTTTTTGCGAATCAATTCCGGCACATTGTGCACTAAGTTTTTCAGAAAAGAAGGTTAAAAAAATAAAAATTATTACAAATTGTAAGAAATTAATGTAGTTTTTCCCCATGGATTAAATTTTTGTTAAACATAATAAAATATCCAGGCAAAAAACTAGTTTTAACAAATGTTTTTTCACAAAAAGGAATAATTTTTCTAAAAAAACATCTTAAAAACTGATTTTGATTCCATTAAGTATTTCCACAACAGGATTGTTCCTAAAGTTCATCTTCTAATTTAAATCTGAATTTCAATACTAAACTGTTTCGTTCTACTTCTAAGTTTATCCAAATGTCTTCTTCTGATTTTAAGAGATTATTAATTTGTTGTAAACTGTACTTATAAGGTTGAATTCTATTTATACTTACAATAATATCCCCTTTACGCAAACCACATTTTTCTGCAGCTGAGTTTTTGCGTACATTGACAATTTCATATACCGGTTTAAGGGCAAACTTATATTTAAAATTATTATTATTCCTCTCTCTCTCCTGTATCTCATCAATTGAAGATGCGACCTGCACTGTTTCTAAATGTACTGTTTCCTGAACCCATTGCAATCCGTTATGTTGAACGGTAATTCCGCTTTTATTGTAAGTAAAAGGTTCAGAAAATCTGTTATTTTTCTTTAAATACAGTTCTTTGTCTTTGTAATTAAGAACCAAAGTAAACCGTTTAAGAACTTCTCCTCCAACTGAACCAATACGTCCCGGAACCATCTTAACGTTTCGAACAGAAGCGGAATCCGGAAATGAAACAATGGGTTTCTTAAAATCAAATTCATCGATAGAAAATTTATCAATTTTAGCCCGGTGTCCTTCAATATCACCACTAAATCCTTTACCTAAAAAATCGGGGAAATTTTTATCCGGAAGTTTTATTTTATTATTTTCAAAAATCCAAAAGGCATCGCTATTTCCTATATCAATAAGCAGTTTTGCGGGAATTTGCACATTCTTAACTGTAGCAGTAGTTACTAAGTAAGGTTTTGATCTTTCAATGGTTATGGGAACCCTTCTAAATTTCCTGTCCAGTTTTTGCTGAAATTTAGCATTCTTGGCATGAATTACAATTCTTTTTTTTTGATAATTAATTTCAACGAGATAGTTTTTAAAGAATTTATGGCCGATAATTCCATTAACAGGAATACCTATGTGAGAGGATAAATTAAAACTCTGATCTAAAATAATAAAAACCATATGGTCATTCGATTTTAGTCCGTGTGTTTCCAGAATATTTTTGGTTGACTTCAGGCCTTCAATTTCCTCTTCGCTTCCTAAGCCTCGCAGTTTAATTTTTTCAACATTGTTAAAACTCACTTCCTGCTTATCCTCCATACTAAATAAAATAGTCTCTTCAACACCCGAATCCAGAAGAAAATTAAGTTCTATTCCGTTTACTTTTATAGGAATAAAAATAAGATTATTGATGAATTTAAATGGCACTATAGCCTTTGTTGCATTGTTCTCTAATAAAAAATCGCCTTGTCCAAAAAGCATAAAAGGTAAGAATAACCCAAAAAACAATACTATATATTTTTTCATTGACAATATTTTATTATAAAATTACTAAATATATTTATTATTGTTACATTTTTATAAGTACCCGTATTGTTTACGTTAAATTGGAAAAAAAAATGCAAATTTGCACTTCAATAATTTATACTCATGCCAACAATTTCACACAAAGGCAGAAACATGCCTGAATCCCCGATACGCAAGCTGGCTCCTTTTGCAGATTTAGCAAAGAAAAAAGGACACAAAGTGTATCACTTAAACATTGGTCAACCGGATATCAAGACACCGGAAGTGGCCATCGAGGCGGTAAAAAATATTGATTTGACTCTTATAGAATACAGTCCGTCTGCCGGATATGAAAGCTATAGAAAAAAATTAGCACAATTTTACCAGCGCCAAAATGTAAACGTTAACACAGAAGACATCATTGTAACAACTGGTGGCTCTGAAGCCTTACTATTTGCGCTGGCCACAATAACAGACCCGGGAGATGAAATCATTATCCCTGAGCCTTTTTACGCTAATTATCACGCATTTGCATCTTCAACTAGTGCAACTGTTGTTCCGTTAGTTTCTACTATCGAAACTGCTTTTGCATTGCCAAGTATTGAAGAAGTTGAAAAACTAATTACACCAAAAACAAAAGCCATTCTGATTTGCAACCCTGGAAATCCGACTGGATATTTATATTCTGAAACAGAAATTAAACAACTGGCAAGCTTAATCAAAAAGCATGACTTATACTTAATTGCTGATGAAGTATATCGTGAATTTTTATACGATGGCGATGATGTTCATTTTTCTGTAATGAATCTGGAAGATGTACAGCAAAACGTGATTATGGTAGATTCTGTTTCTAAGCGTTACAGCATGTGCGGAGCAAGAATTGGCTGTTTGGTTACTAAAAACAAAGAGGTTTTAGCAACAGTAATGAAATTTGCTCAGGCGCGTTTAAGTCCGCCAACCATTGAACAAATTGCCTGTGAAGCTGCAATAGACACTCCTCAAAGTTATTTTGACGAAGTTATTGCAGAATACAAAGAACGCCGCAACACTTTGATTGCCGAATTAAATAAAATTGATGGCGTTATTGTAACGAAACCAAAAGGTGCCTTTTATTGTATTGCAGAATTGCCAATAGAAAACTCTGATGATTTTGCGCAGTGGCTTTTGGAAAGTTATAATTTAAACGGTGAAACAGTAATGATTGCCCCGGCAAAAGGTTTTTATTCAACACCAGGAATGGGACTAAATCAGGTTCGTATTGCTTATGTTTTAAACAAACAAGATTTAATTACAGCCGTAAACATCTTAAAAGAAGCTTTATTGGTTTATAATAATAGATAAAAATATTCAAACATAACTTTCAAAAGACAATAACCATTTTCGTTATTGTCTTTTGTTTTTGGAATCAATTTTAAATTATATCCAAAAAGGAACAATTAAATCGTAAAAACCATAGAAAAGGTTTCCCATTTATTAATTATCTTTACCGCCTTAAAAAGATATACCCATTATAATAGTAGTTTTTAATGATAAATAACGAAGATTTTTTAGACGAAATTGGTGACAGTCACTTCAGCAGTAATGCAAAAAACCCTTTAAGAGCAGATGCTTTTGATATCACTGACGAAGAAAAAATAGAAAAAATAAAAAAAGATGTTGAAAACATTCTGCAAACTCTTGGAATGGATTTGACAGATGACAGTATTAAAGGAACTCCAAACCGAGTTGCTAAAATGTTTGTAAAAGAGATCTTTGGAGGTTTAAACCCTGCAAAACAACCAAAAGCTTCTACTTTTGACAACAATTACAAATATGGTGAAATGTTAGTAGAAAAAAACATTACGGTTTATTCTACCTGCGAACACCACTTATTACCAATCATTGGGCGTGCTCACGTCGCTTACATTTCAAGCGGAAGAGTTATTGGTTTATCCAAAATGAACCGTATTGTTGAATATTATGCAAAAAGACCTCAGGTACAAGAGCGTTTAACCATGCAGATTGTTCAGGAACTTCAAAAAGCTTTAGGAACAGAAGATGTTGCCTGCGTTATCGATGCAAAACACCTTTGTGTAAATTCACGTGGAATTAAAGATATCGAAAGCAGTACCGTAACCTCTGAATTTGGAGGAAAATTTAAAGACCCTCAAACAAAAAGAGAATTTCTTGATTACATTAAACTAGAAACACAGTTTTAAAAAAGTTTATTGTTTATAGTTAATAGTTTATTGTTCTGATGGCGAAAATAGAGAAATTTGAAGATCTAGAAATTTGGAGATTTGCGCGAGAAATCTGCCAGCAAATCGAATTTTTAATTCAAAATACAAACTTAAAAACAAACTATTCTCTTAAAGATCAAATTGACAGAAGTTCAGGTTCAGTTATGGATAATATTGCTGAGGGGTTTGAGCGAAATGGAAATAGAGAATTCATCAATTTTTTAAGTATTGCGAAAGGTTCTGCCGGCGAGGTAAAATCACAATCTTATAGAGCTTTTGACAAAAAACTGATTTCTGAAGAACAGCATTTAAAATTAAATGAAAGGGTTGAAATAGTAAAAAACAAAATTGGAGCAATGATGAACTATCTTAATAATTGTGAAATCAAAGGATTAAAGTTTAAATAACATCTTCAACCAAAAACAACAAACAATAAACAACAAATATTAAGTTAAAAATATGCCACTATATAGCAGTCAACCCTTAAAAATATACAATTCACTATCTGGTGAAAAAGAAGATTTCAAACCCATCCATGATGGAAATGTTGGAATGTATGTTTGTGGACCTACCGTATATAGTAATGTTCACTTAGGAAACGTAAGAACTTTTATGTCTTTTGACGTAATCTTCAGATATTTTCTTCATTTGGATTATAAAGTTCGCTATGTTCGTAATATTACCGATGTAGGTCATATTGTAGATGATGTAGATGAAGGTGAAGATAAAATCGCTAAGAAAGCACGTTTGGAGCAGTTAGAACCAATGGAAGTAGTACAACGTTATACTGTAGACTTTCATAATATTCTAAAAGCTTTCAACTTTTTACATCCAAGTATTGAACCAACTGCTACTGGACATATTATTGAACAGATTGAAATCATCAAAAAAATAATTGACAAAGGCATTGGATATGTTGCCAACGGATCTGTTTATTTTGATGTTGTAAAATATAACGAAACCAATAATTACGGTATTCTAAGCGGTCGAAACATTGACGATATGCTGGCGAATACTCGTGATCTTGACGGACAGTCGGACAAAAGAAATCCGCAGGATTTTGCACTTTGGAAAAAGGCAGAACCAGAACATATTATGAGATGGCCTTCGCCTTGGAGCGATGGCTTCCCTGGCTGGCACTTGGAATGTACTGCGATGAGCACTAAATATCTTGGAAATCATTTTGATATTCATGGAGGTGGTATGGATTTAAAATTCCCTCACCACGAATGTGAAATTGCACAAAATGAAGCTTGCACCGGTCAGGCTCCGGTAAATTACTGGATGCACGCCAATATGCTGACTTTAAACGGAAAGAAAATGGCTAAATCAACTGGAAATAATATTCTTCCAGGCGAAATTCTTAGCGGTGATAATAATATTCTAAGCAAACCATTTTCAGCATCTGTAACACGTTTCTTTATGCTACAGGCACATTACAGAAGTATTTTAGACTTTTCTGATGATGCTATTGTTGCTGCCGAAAAAGGATACAAAAGATTAATGGAAGCTGTTGATGCCTTACCAAATGTTACAGCAGGAAATACTAGTTCGATTGATTTCGCAGCATGGAAACAACTTTGCTACGATGCGATGAACGATGACTTTAACACGCCTATTTTAATTGCTCAATTGTTTGAAGCCGTTCGTTATATCAATTTATTAAAAGATGGTAAAGAAACAATTTCAGCAACTGATTTAGCTGATTTTCAAACAGCAGTAAACGCATTCGTATTTGATGTTTTAGGCCTTATTGACGAGAAAAACGCCGATGGAGACAATGATAAACTGGAAGGCGTAGTTAATATGCTTATCGGAATGAGAAATCAGGCAAGAGCAGATAAAAACTTTGCTCTTTCAGATCAAATTAGAGACCAGTTAATTGCTTTAGGAATACAACTAAAAGACGGAAAAGAAGGAACATCGTTTAGCATTCAATAAGAAAATAAAGTTTTGGATCTAACAGAATTCATTTCTAAACAACAAATAAAGAGTTTGAAAAATCAAACAACTATTTAATGAAGCTATCCAAAATTCTAATATATCCTTTTGTAATACTGGTTCGTTTTTATCAGACAGCAATTTCTCCGTTTACTCCGGCATCTTGCAGATTTGAACCGACTTGTTCTACTTATATGATTCAGGCACTACAAACCCACGGATTATTTTATGGAGGGTTTCTGGGAATGAAACGCATTTTAAGCTGTCATCCCTGGGGAAGAAGCGGTTATGATCCGGTACCCGAAAAGAAATGCAGTCATAAACATTAACCTTTTATAAAACGGTACTTTACATTAAATATTTATTTTTACAATATATAAAACACTTTACATGACACACGCCTTAAATTTTGTTTGGAATCCTTCAGAAGGAATCAATCTGGGATTTTTTATGATTCGCTATTACAGCTTAATGTTTGTAATTGCTTTTCTTTTAGGATGGTTTTTAATGAAAAAGATTTTTCAAAGAGAAAATGAATCACTGGAAAAACTGGATTCTTTATTTGTATGGACCGTTCTGGCAACTTTAATCGGAGCGCGTTTAGGGCATGTTTTCTTTTACGATTGGGAATATTTTAGAAATCATTTATTAGAAATCTTCCTTCCATTTCGATTTGAACCAAAATTTGAATTCACAGGCTTTCAGGGATTAGCAAGTCATGGTGCAGCGATTTCTATTATTGTCGCCATGTATTATTACAGCAAAAAGATCTTAAAACGTCCACTTTTATGGATTCTAGATCGTATTGTTATTCCAGTTGCAAGCGGTGCTATTTTTGTGCGTTTAGGAAATTTTTTCAATTCAGAAATCATTGGTAACGAAACAACATCTTCATTCGGGATTCGTTTTTTACATGATGCCTTCAGCAAAAATGAAGCTGTACAAAAAACTGGAATTGCAGATCCAAAAGAGGCTTATAATGCCATTGCTACTAATCCAAAATTTGCAAATTTATTAGCAGAAGTTCCAGCGAGACATCCTGCACAATTGTATGAAGCATTCTCTTATATTTTTGTGTTTGCTATTTTATATTTCTTATACTGGAAAACAAATACCAGACTTAAATCAGGTTATTTATTCGGATTATTTTTAGTTCTTTTATTCGTCGTGCGCTTTATTGTCGAATTCGTAAAACAAAGCCAAGGCGGTATCGAAGAAAATTTAGGTTATTTCTCTACAGGACAATGGTTAAGCATTCCATTTATCATCATCGGATTATTTTTTATCATTAGAGCACAGAGAAATCCGCTTGCTGAATCATAAAATTATAATTCATAAAAATAAAAAATGCCCAATATCAGTCGATATTGGGCATTTTCTTTTATAGCTGATAAGAAACACCAAACTCGATATTTCTTGTATTATAGCCCGCATTTGAGCTTCCTAAGCCTGCATTTGAAACATGCCGTAAACTTTGACGAATATCAAACTGCAATTTATCATAATCAACCGTAAACCCAACTGCAAGAACATCAGCGAAAGCAAAACCCTTAGACATTCGTTCTGTTTCTGTATCCGTTATCATTGGCCCCACACTTCCCAATGCATAGCAAGAAAACAACCTCCCTATTGGCTTCTTAACAAGAAACCCAAAATTAAGAGCATATTCATGCACATTTTTCAATTGCATGTACTCAATACGTTTCTGTTCAAAATCCAGAGTTTCTGGTTTTACGAAATATAAATTCAGCAACTGATGTTTTCCAAAATTAACTTCAGGCTGTACTAAAATTTCATATTGAAAATTTTCAGATTCTTTAATCTTATAATACAATTGTACTTTATAATAATGATTTGTAAATGTATAGTTTCGATTATTAAATTCGCTTCCAAAGCCATAACTAAGACCTATTCTATAATTACTGTTTATCTGCTGTGCTTTAAGCTGCACTGCAGCAAACAATAAAGCAATGAAGAATATCTGTTTTTGAATCATATATCATTTTTGAAGGTAATTACAAACATAAAAAAAAGATCCAGCTTTCACTGGATCTTTCTATTATTTAAAAACAAGATTTTTTAATTATGAAACCTTATTATGCTTGTCTTCAATTGTATGTTTCTCATCACTTGAAATCGTATCAACCAATACAGGAGTTGCGATAAATAATGAAGAATAAGTACCTACAATAATACCGATTAACATCGCGAAGATAAATCCTCTGATAGATTCTCCTCCGAAGATAAACATTGTTAACAATACAATAATCATCATTAATGAAGTATTCAAAGTTCTTGATAATGTAGTATTAATAGAAGCGTTTACGATATCTTCAAAACTTCCTTTACGGTTTCCGATGATAAATTCTCTCACCCTGTCAAATACAATTACTGTATCATTCATTGAGTAACCAATTACAGTCAAGATTGCAGCGATAAAGTGCTGATCCATTTCCATGTGGAAAGGCATAAATTTATAGCATAATGAATAAACTCCTAATACAAAAACAACATCGTGCGCAACAGCTGCAATCGCACCTAATGAATATTGCCATTTACGGAAAGATACCATTAAGTATAAGAAAATAACTGCCATTGCTCCAAGAACTGCCCAGTATGAGTTTGTTTTAATATCCTCAGAGATTGAAGCACCAACTTTAGAAGCTTGTAATACTCCTACCGTTTTACCGTTGTAAGAGTTAATGAATTTATCATACGAAGTATTTGGGAAATATTTCTGCAAAGCAGCGTATAATTTTTGATTCACTTCTTCGTCAATAGCTACACCATCTTCTTTGATTTTATATTTAGTAGTGATTTTCAACTGATCATCATCACCTAAAATTTTAGCTTCAACCGGCGTACCGAAAGCAGCAGATAATTCATCTGAAACTGCAGTAGCATCTACCGCTTTTTCAAATTTAACCTGGAAAGTTCTACCTCCTACAAAATCAACACCTTCATCTAATCCATTTACAAAGAAAATAGATACTAAACTTACTACCGTTACAATAGAAGAGAAGATATAAGTGAATTTTTTAACTTTAATAAAGTCAAAGTGGAAATTAGTAAACCAATTTTTAGTAATGTTTGTAGAGAACGTTAAATCTGCTTTTCCAATGATATTTCTATCAATGAAGATTCTAGCGATAAAGATTGACGTAAACAATGAAGTTACAATACCGATTAATAACGTTAAAGCAAAACCTTTGATTGGACCTGTACCAAAGATAAACAAGATTGCTCCAGTTAAAACGTGAGTAACGTTAGCATCAATAATAGAACGCATTGCTCCATGCCATCCGTAAGAAGCCTGAACTGCATCAGAAAGAGATTTTCCTTCACGTAATTCCTCTTTTGCTCTTTCGTAAATAATAATATTAGCATCTACTGCAGTACCTAATGTTAATACGATACCCGCAATACCTGGTAACGTTAATACGAAACCAAAACTTGCCATAATTCCGAACAAGAATAGTAAGTTTAATAATAAAGCAAGGTTTGCATACCAACCAGCTTTACCATAATAGAATACCATCCAAACACAAACCAATAAGAACCCTAATACAGAAGAAATTGTACCTGCATCAATAGCTGCCTGACCTAAAGATGGCCCAACAACAGTTGACTGAATAATATCTGCAGAAGCTGGCAACTTACCTGCATTTAATACGTTAGCTAAATCTTTAGTTTCAGCAACATCAAAAGAACCTGTAATCTCAGATCTTCCTCCCGCAATAGGACCACTTGTAACACCAGGAGCAGAATATACGATGTCATCAAGAACAATAGCAATATAACTTTTTTGAGCAAATGCTCTTCCTGTTAATTCTTCCCAAACTTTAGCACCCTGGCTGTTCATCTGCATAGAAACTGCAGGTTTACCCATTTGATCAAAAGTATCTTTTGCGTCAGTTACAACACCACCGCTCATTGCAGGATTATTGTCTCTGTTTCCTTTTAAAGCATATAATTCAACAACTTCAATATCTTTAGCACTTGCTAAATCTTTTGCTTTTTGATCTTTTATAGTAGTTGGCTTACTCCAAACAAATTTTGCATAATGCTGATCAGCTGCCAATAAAACTCTAATTTCTGGTCTTTTAAAATAAGCATTGATTGCTGCTGTATCTTTTGGTGCAAAATAACCCAAAACCGGTCCACCACCATTACCAATAATTTTATCAAATAAAGGATTGTTTCCTTTTTTAGCAGCAGTAGAATCTTTAGCATCATCTGTCAATAAAGCATTCAATGAGTCTTTAGCAACAGTTTTAGTTTCTACTTTCTTAACTTCTGTTTTCTTTAATGCTTCGTTAGCAGCAACTAAGAAATTTCCGATTTCTTCAATTTTATAAGTTTCCCAGAACTCTAATTGAGCTTTTCCACCTAATAATTTTTTAATTCTGTCTACATCCTTAGCCCCTGGAAGCTCTACTAAGATTCTTCCTGTTTCTCCTAATTTCTGGATGTTTGGCTGAGTAACACCAAATTTATCGATACGCTCTCTTAATACTTTAAAAGCACTTTCTACAGACTCATCAACTTTTCTTTTGATTACTTTTTGAACCTGAGCATCTGACATTTGAAAATCCACTCCTCCGTCTCCCTGAAGACTTCTGTTAGCGAAAATATCTGGCGATGCCAATTTCACACTTCCTTTTGAATTTGCTTCAAAAGCTTCGAAGAACTTATTTAAATATGTTTTGTTTCCTTCTAAATTTGCAGATGCATCAGCTAATGATTTATTAAAAACTGGATTTTTAGAATTATTAGCCAAACCTTTTAATACATCTTTAATAGAAATTTGAAGAATTACGTTGATTCCTCCTTCTAAGTCAAGACCTTTATTAAGCTGTTTGTTTTTCACTTCATTATAAGTGAAATCAGTAAAACCAAGATTTAATACTTTTTCTTTACCAATAGAATCTAAATATTTCAGCTCTTTATCTGGATTGTCTCCTGCAAAAGCTTTGGCTTCACTTTTGACGCCATTTGCCACAAAAGTGAATGATAGTTGGTAAATACTTACCAATGCAAATAGAATTGCGAAAAATTTAATAAGTCCTTTATTCTGCATTATTACTAAAAATTAATTATGTTTTATTTTTGTTTTTGTTTTAAAGTCCCATAAAATAAGCCCTGACATGATTTTTTAAAACAAAAATACGAGATCACGAATTACCAATTTTTTTTTAAACCGAGCAAATATATAATTAACGAAAATATTAACCAATTAATTTATTAATTAATCTCAAAAAAAAAGCTGCAAAAGTGCAGCCTTTTTCTTTTATTTCGTTTTTTATTACACTAAAATCGTTTTTAAAGCCTCATTCATGCTACGAACTGCATCTGCACTTTTCGCAAATAAAGCCTTTTCGTGTTCATTTAAGTTAATATCTAAAATTTCCTCTACTCCATTTTTACCAATTATACATGGCACTCCGATACAAATATCATTTTGACCATATTCTCCTTCTACAAAAACAGAACAGGCAATCATTTTCTTTTGATCATTTAAAATACTATCCACTAAATAAGCTACAGAAGCTCCTGGCGCATACCAGGCTGAAGTTCCAAGCAAACCCGTCAAAGTAGCTCCTCCTACCATTGTATCAGCCGCCACTTTTTGAAGCACCTCTTCAGACAAGAACTCCGTAACCGGAATTCCGTTATACGATGCCAGACGTGTTAATGGTATCATAGTCGTATCACCATGACCTCCAATTACCATTGCCGAAATATCATTTGCAGGTTTATCTAAAGCAAGAGAAAGATACGTTCTAAAACGAGAACTATCTAACGCGCCTCCCATTCCAATAATTCTGTTTTTTGGAAGACCAGTTGCTTTCAGTGCTAAATACGTCATTGTATCCATCGGATTCGACACTACAACAATTATGGTGTTTGGCGAATACTTTAGTACATTTTCAGCAACTGCCTTTACAATTCCTGCGTTTATACCTATTAATTCTTCTCTTGTCATTCCGGGCTTTCTTGGAATACCTGATGTAATTACAACTACATCGCTTCCTGCAGTTTTAGAATAATCGTTGGTTACACCTGATACTTTGGTATTAAAACCAGTATTTGTAGCACACTGTGTAATATCCAGTGCTTTTCCTTCTGCAAAACCTTCTTTAATATCCAACAATACTACTTCGCTTGCAATTCCTCTATAAGAAATAACATCTGCACATGTAGCTCCAACATTTCCTGCTCCTACAATGGTAACTTTCATATTTTATACTTTATCGGTTATTAATATGCCTATTCTTTAAAAAGGCAATTCGTTTAATTGTCTAGTAAATTTAAACAATTAAACGAATTGAAATTATTAATTTTTCATTTTATGCATCAATATTTGCATAAACTGCATTTTTCTCGATAAACTCTCTACGAGGCGGTACTTCATCACCCATTAACATAGAGAAAACTTGGTCAGCTTCTGCCAAACTATCAATATTTACCTGACGCAAAGTTCTGAAATTTGGATCCATTGTGGTTTCCCATAATTGCTCCGCGTTCATCTCTCCAAGACCTTTATAACGCTGAATAGCTGCACTTCCACCCATTCTTTCGTTAGCCTGATCACGCTGTACATCATTCCAAGCATATTCTTTCTTTTGTCCTTTTTTAACCAAGTACAAAGGTGGTGCCGCAATGTATACGTGACCTTCTTCGATAAGTTCTTTCATGAAACGGAAGAAGAATGTTAATATTAAGGTAGAAATGTGACTACCATCGACATCGGCATCACACATGATGATTACCTTGTGATATCTAAGTTTTTCCAGATTTAATGCCTTACTATCCTCAGCAGTTCCAACCGTTACTCCTAAAGCCGTAAAAATATTTCTAATCTCTTCATTTTCGAATACTTTATGATGCATCGCTTTCTCCACGTTCAGGATTTTACCACGTAATGGCAGAATCGCCTGAAAGTTACGATCACGTCCTTGTTTAGCTGTTCCACCAGCCGAATCTCCCTCGACAAGGTAAACCTCACATCTTGCTGGATCTTGTTCTGAACAGTCAGATAATTTACCAGGCAATCCGCCGCCGCCCATAACGGTTTTACGCTGTACCATTTCACGTGCTTTTTTCGCTGCGTGACGTGCTTGCGCTGCTAAAATTACTTTTTGGATAATCAATTTCGCATCATTTGGATTTTCTTCCAAATAATTCTCCAACATTTCTCCAACAGCCTGAGAAACCGGAGATACCACCTCCCTGTTTCCAAGTTTAGTTTTCGTTTGCCCTTCAAACTGAGGCTCAGAAACTTTTACCGAAATAATAGCTGTTAATCCTTCACGGAAGTCATCTCCGGCAATTTCGAATTTTAATTTATCTAATAAACCTGAAGCATCAGCATATTTTTTAAGCGTTCTTGTCAAACCACTTCTAAAACCTTGTAAATGCGTTCCTCCTTCGTGAGTGTTGATATTATTTACATAAGAAAAAATATTCTCTGTATAACTTGTATTATAAATTAAGGCAACCTCAACCGGAATTTCACCTTTATCATTATCCATACTGATAACATGAGAAACGATTGGCTCACGGTTACCATCTAAATAACGAATATATTCTTTAAGCCCTTCATCTGAATGGAAAACTTCACTTCTAAATTCACCTTTATCATCAACTTCTCTCTTATCCGTAAATGTGATCGTAATTCCTTTGTTTAAGAACGAAAGTTCACGCATACGAGCTGAAAGCGTATCGTATGAAAACTCAGTAGTTTGTTGAAAAATAGTATCATCAGGAAAGAAAGTCTGACGCGTACCTCTTTTTTCTGTTTCTCCAATTTGTTTTACCGGATATAAAGCTTTTCCTCTTTCATACTCTTGCTCATAAATCTTACCTTCTCTAAATACGGTAGATTTCATATGAACCGAAAGGGCATTTACTACAGAAACCCCTACACCGTGCAAACCTCCGGAAACTTTATATGAATCTTTATCGAATTTACCTCCGGCACCAATTTTAGTCATTACAACTTCAAGTGCAGAAACACCTTCTTTTTTATGTAAATCAACTGGAATACCACGTCCGTTATCTTCAACTGTAACAGAACCATCTTCGTTTATCGCAACACTAATAGCGTCACAATGTCCTCCCATGGCCTCATCAATAGAGTTATCAACAACCTCATAAACTAAATGATGCAGTCCTCGAACCCCTACATCTCCAATATACATCGATGGACGCATTCTTACGTGCTCCATTCCTTCTAATGCCTGAATACTATCTGCTGAATAATTGTTCTTCTTGATTTCTTCGCTCATATAATTTATTCTAATAAATGTATTTATTGTCTAACAGGCAAATATATGAAAACGCAGGCTATATACCCAGTAAAATACCACTTAAAGCACTTAAGTTATCAACACAATTGTCTGAAAAACCCAAAAAAAATTCTAAAAGCGAACTTTAAATTCTAATTTTCTTAAATTCTAAATTATAAAACTGGAAATAATGTAAAAACTAAAAAGCCGAAACTACATTTCTTTAATGTATTTCGGCTTTTCTATATTTATTCCAATCTTGGAATTTGGAATTTATAAAATTGGAATTTGTTTTCTAAACCGGAACACCAGATTTTACACTTTCAAAATTTCCCTGTAAGTGTGCTGCATTTGCTCTTCCACTTGGATCAAGGTTTTCCTGCCATTTTGGAATCCATTTACGCACAGTTTGCGCTGCACTGACCTGTGGATAATATTTATGAAAAATAGAACGGTACAAATAAGCTTCTTTTGTCGTTGGAGAATTATATGGAAATTCTGCATTTGCACTCGCTAATTGTTCGTCTGTAACTTGAGAAGCACAATATTCAATTAATTCATCAACCCAATTGTACCCTACACCATCAGAAAACTGTTCTTTCTGACGCCACAAAACTTCTGAAGGCAAATAAGGATCTTCCGGTGTATCGAAAGCTTTTCTTAAAATGTATTTTTCAATACCGTCATAGGTTTTAGGTTGCTTCTCTTCTGTTTTGATTCGAATATTAGTATCTAAGAATGTGGTATCCAAAAATGGAAATCTCACTTCCAGTCCGTGTGCCATTGTTGTTTTATCTGCACGAAGTAAATCTGCCGTAAACAACTTCTGAACTCTTTCTATGGTTTCATCTTGAAATTCCTCTGTCGAAGGTGCGTTTCTAAAATACAAATGCCCTCCAAAAACCTCATCTGCTCCTTCTCCTGATAAAATCACTTTGACTCCTTGTTCAGCAATTGCTTTAGACAACAAATACATTGGTACACCTGATCTTACCGAAATAATATCATAAGTTTCAATATGATAAATTACTTTTTCCAAAATCTGAACTCCTTCTTCTACAGAAAAATGAATTTCATGATGCTCTGTTCCTAAAAACTCTGCCGCTTTTCTTGCCACAATATTATCCGGTGAATTAGCATCCAGACCAATGGAAAAAGAATGCAATTTCTGCCCATTTTCTTTTAATGTACGAGAAGCAATAGAAGAGGTTAAAGAAGAATCCAATCCTCCTGAAAGTATTACTCCTACAGGAACATTTGCCAACAATCGTTTATTTGTAGCATTGATTAAACTCTGGCGAATTACATCTAAATCCAAAGACTGATCTGCATTTTTATGATCTTCATATTCCGGATGATAATATTTTACAAAACCTGTTTTCGCTGTATAATAATGTCCCGGAGGAAATGTAGAAAATGATTTGCACTGATCTGCAATAGACTTCATTTCTGAAGAAAAATAAATTCTTCCTCTTTCGTCCAAACCATAATATAATGGCTTCACCCCAATAGGGTCACGACCAGCAATATATTTATCTCCGTCAATTACTACAAAAGCAAAATCGCCATCGAGTTTGTTACAAAAATCATAGCCAAACTCTTCATAAAGATGTACAATCACTTCTGAATCCGATTCTGTTCTAAAAGCATGATGTTTTAAAACTGTATCTTTCAGTTCCTGATAATTATAAATTTCACCATCATGAACCATCCAGGCTTTATTTGTTCCCTGAATCGGCTGTTTTCCTGAATTAAGATCAATAATTGATAGACTTTCATGACACAATATACTGCCATTTTCCATAATATGGACATCACTTTCATCAGGGCCGCGATATGACATTCTTTCTGAAAGTTCTTTAACAAGTTTGGGGTCTTTTCCTTTACCAATTACGGCTAACAATCCAGACATACTATTCTATTTATTATTATATTGTATTGCACAAAACTTAAAGCAAGCTGTACATTAAAAAATCATTAAAAATTTTCACTAAAAGCAAAACTAAAGATTATTTTTTGCTTTCCTAATACTTTCCATATTAAAATCTTTGGAGATTCAATTTTATTTCGGAGAATGCCAAATATAAAAAAAGTAAGCTTACTAATTACCAAAAACTTTTTATAAAGAACTGAAATCTAGAATTTAACAATTTTAGACAAGAAAGACGTTCTTTTGCAAGAACGTCTTTCGGCAATATATATACTAATTCTAAAAATTAAACTCTTCTTTAGGCTTTTACATAAGCATCATCGTGAACACTTGCTACTGCTCTTCCAGATGGATCGTTCATGTTTTTGAAAGCTTCATCCCATTCCAAAGCGATTTTTGTGCTGCAAGCCACACTTGCTTCCTGAGGCACGCATAATGCCGCTGCATCACTTGGAAAATGCTCTGTAAAGATTGAACGATAGTAATATTCTTCTTTTGAAGTTGGTGTCTGTAATGGGAACTTGAATCTAGCGTTTGCCAATTGTTCATCTGAAACTTCTCTGGCTACCACTTCTTTCAAAGTATCAATCCAGCTGTATCCTACTCCATCAGAAAATTGCTCTTTTTGTCTCCAAGCAACACTTTCCGGAAGCATGTCTTCAAAAGCCTTACGAACTACCCATTTTTCCATTGGATGTTCTTTGTTGATCATTTTATCTTGTGGGTTGATGCGCATTGCAACATCCATAAATTCTTTGTCTAAGAAAGGTACACGTCCTTCGATTCCCCAAGCTGCCAAACTTTTGTTGGCACGTAAACAATCATACATGTGAAGTTTTCCTAATTTACGAACGTTTTCTTCGTGGAATTCCCTTGCGTTTGGCGCTTTGTGGAAATATAAATACCCTCCGAATAACTCATCTGCACCTTCACCTGAAAGAACCATTTTGATCCCCATTGACTTGATTACTCTAGCCATTAACCACATTGGAGTTGAAGCTCTAACTGTAGTTACATCATACGTTTCTAAGTTGTAAATTACATCACGAACCGCATCTAAACCTTCTTGGATTGTAAACTTAATTTCGTGGTGAATAGTTCCGATATGATCTGCTACTTTTCTTGCTGCAGCTAAATCAGGAGAACCTTCTAAACCAACAGAAAAAGAGTGTAATTGCGGATACCAAGCATCTGTAGTATCATCAGATTCAATTCTTTTTTGTGCAAATTTTTTGGCTACAGCCGAAGTAATAGAAGAATCTAAACCTCCAGAAAGTAAAACTCCATAAGGAACATCACTCATTAATTGTCTGTGAACTGCCGCTTCCAATGCTTTTTTGATTTCTGGAATGCTAGTTTCGTTGTCTTTAACTGCATCATATTCTGTCCAGTCTCTTTTGTACCATTGTACAAATTCGCCATCTTTACTTGATAAATAATGTCCTGGAGGGAATAATTCGATTTTTGTACAGTATCCTTCTAAAGCTTTTAACTCAGAAGCCACATAGAAAGTTCCGTGCTGATCCCATCCAATGTATAATGGAATAATCCCCATATGGTCACGAGCAACAAAATACTCATCTTTATCAACGTCATAAATTGCAAATCCAAAAATTCCGTTTAATTCGTCAACAAAACTTACTCCTTTTTCTTTATATAAAGCTAAAATAACTTCACAGTCACTTTCAGTTTGAAAGTTATATTTTCCTTCAAATTGCTTACGCAAATCTCTGTGATTGTAAATTTCACCGTTTGCAGCTAAAACCAATTTTTTATCTTCTGTAAATAAAGGTTGTTTTCCTGAAGCTGGATCTACAATAGCCAAACGCTCATGAGAAAGAATTGCTTTATCATTACTGTAAATTCCGCTCCAGTCTGGTCCACGGTGACGAATGATTTTTGACATTTCTAATACTTGAGGTCTTAACGCTTCGGCTTTTTGTTTAAGATCAAAGGCACATACAATTCCACACATAATATTCTATATTTTAATTTTTAAGTTTTAATTTGATAAGGCAAAGATGAAGTATTAGTTACAATTGAAAAACACAAACCTTAATATCAATTACAATTATCAACCAAAAAAAACAATTTACGCATAAAATGTAAAATTTAGAAGTAAAAATAAGGTCGAAACTTGAAAATTTTAATTTGGAACCAAAAAACGCTTTAAATTTGAAAGTTCAGAACGATTTTTTGAATTAAATTTTGAGTTATTTCAGCATCAATAAAGAATCCGTAAAGAGACAACATCAAACTGTTCTAAAATTATAAATTCCACAATCGTTTATCAAATATAGTGTGTGGTTTCAACCACGGGATGCAATATATAAAACGTGTCGCGTGGTTGAAACCACGGGCTATATTTAACAAAAAACTAAGATTGGCAATATACTTTGCAGAGTTACCTGCAAAGATTTGCTTCGCCTATTCGCTATCGCTCGGGTCTCGTTCCTCGAAAATGACAAGATTATGGAGAATACTTTGAGGTTAATTCAACTTTGTCAAAGTTTAAAACTTTGACAAAGTTCCAGACTTAGTAAATAAGATTACTCAACACTTTGAATCGTGTAATGCGTCTTATTTATCTCAAATTGAAATCCAGCCTTATTCCCCATTAAATGATTCCCTAATGGAGATTGAGGAGAAAGTGCAATAACATTTATTCCGTCAATTGTAATTTTAGGAAGTGCAACACTTACATACAAATAAATTCCGTTTGCTTTTACCAAACTTCCCAAAACTATATTTTCAGTAGTTTTCAACGGATCAATTTTATCTAAAATACCTTTTTGTTCGATCGCTTCTTTTAATTTAGCAGTCAATTTTTCCTGCTCTATATGCATCATCGACAATGCTGTTTCATGTTTGTCACCGGCAGATCCCTTGGCATCGTTTTTTGAATCTTCTGTCAAGTTGGAAATCATGTCTCTAAAAACATCTATTCGATCCTGAACCATTTGTGTGTAGTGAGTATATATTTTTTCTTTGAAAGTCATTTTTTTTAGGTACTGAGGTTCTGAGTTGCAAAGATGCAAAGGTTTTTTTTTTGCCACGAAGGCACTAAGGCGCTAAGATAAGTGATTTTTTTTCTAATCTTAATCGAAAAATTCTTTTGGATAAACTACCTCTCCGCTTACTGCTTTTAAACCATCTTCTATAAGCTCTATTATCATACAATTTTCAGCTGGCACATCAAAAGGCATTTTGATGTTGTATTTTTTACAAAGTTCATATCCGAATCTTGGATAATAGTCTTGATGCCCAAGTAAAATAACCGATTTATAACCTAAGTCTTTTGCAATTTCATGTCCATGCAAAATAAGTTTAGAACCAATTCCTTTTCCCTGAAATTCTGGTAAAACTGAAACTGGTGCAAGTGCTAATGATTGAAAGGTTTGAGTTTCATTCTTTATTTCCAGTTTGGTAAATAAAATATATCCAACGATTGTATCACCAATTTCAGCAACAATAGATAATTCTGGAATAAAAGCATCGGAATCCCTTAATCTTTCTACTAAAAATTGTTCTTTATGATCGCTATATTCTTCCTTTTCAAAAGCTTTTTCTATTAATTGAAAAACACTTTCAAAATCCTTTTTATTTTCCTGACGTAAATTAATTTCCATAAAGATAAAATTTAAAAAACAGCCACGAATTCACGAATCTACTCCAAAAAATTCATGAGTTCATGGCTGAAAAAAAAAGGCACTTTCATTTGAAATGTTTTTGTGCCTTGGTGCCTTGGTGTCTTTGTGGCTATATAGCTTTAAAAATCAAATTTATAATTTGCCCCTCCTAAAATCTGGAATCCCTGTACCGGGTAATTCAACCATTTTTGATATGCTTGATTTCCAATATTATTAGCTTTTAAGAAAAATGTCAAACGCTCGCTGAACTTGTAACCTAAATGAGCATTGGCATCAAAATAACTTTTTAAAGTTATCGGAGCATAATTAGCTGCAATACCCGAATTTGCCTGCATATCTTTTCTTTCTCCCACATAAAACACATTCAATCCTGCATACCATTGCTTAGTAATATTAACGTCTAAAGTTGAACTTAATTTCATTGTTGGTAAATTCCATGCTTCAACAACATTATCAGTATTATAACTATTAAACGTTCCGTTAATTCCAAAAGTTACATTTTGAGAGAAATCGGCCTTTAATTCTGCATAAAATCGTAATGTTCTAATATCCTCATACACAACTCCAAATGAGTTTCCGAAAGCGTAATCTTCATTTGTTATTACTTCTGTATAATCATTCGCTTTAAACAATGCTTTGTCTTTTTCGTTCATGTAAGAACCAGTCAAATTATAATTTACATTGTTTGCCAATTTTCCTTTTAAACCAGCAAATACATTATACTGTGTACTTGACGGACGCATGTTTAAAGTCGGTGATAAAAACGGATTTTCAGTCACAAAATCAGCATAAGAGTTTTGCTTTAAACCTCCATCTACTCCAGTGTAAAAAATCATTAAGTCGCCAACTAGTTTATAAGAAGCATTTACTTTTGGATACAAATAAAATTTATTCCCACTGTTTTCCGTGTCTCCGCTGTAGAAAACTCCAGCTCCTAATTCTAAAGTCCAGTCATTTTCATGAATAACAAAACTTGGTTCAATTCCAACATTGGTAAAACTGTATTTGACAGCTTCCGTATTATCCTGTAAATAATTGTTTTTAAAAGAACCGCTTACATGATCTACAATTACATTTGTTTTAATTGCCTGATCCATTACATCAACAGTAAAAGTCGGCTTTACAAAAAATCTGTTTTCTGATGAAGAATAACTATCTGAGAAATGAGTGAATTTTGCAGCAAGATTACTAAAAATACTTTCTGTAAATTCAGCATTTCCACCTAGCCAGATTGTATTGTAAGAATGATCCGGATTGATGCTATTTACCAAATCATAACGCTGAGCCGGAATTGTAGAACCAAAATCTGCCGGAAGCCCATACCAGTTGTAGATTTGGTTTTGATATCCTAAATCAACATTCCAGTTATTATCCCTGTTATTCTGACCGTAACCTACATTAATTGATGTGTCGTAAAATTCATCATTTAACTCTACATCTTTAATTCCGCCCTGCGAAGAATGATGACGAAACATTCCTGCCACATAATCATTATTACCTAAATCCTGGTTTACAAATAACTCCGCATTCAAAGTACTGTAATTTCCAATACCCAAAGTTGCGTAATTATTAAATAATCTCTCTTTTTTAGCTTTTTCAACTCCTTCCGCTTTTCCTTTAGAAGGCGTAAAAGTAGAAGCAACAGGAACAGACAAAATACTATATTTAATTACTTCTTTCTGCTGATTTCCACTATCGTCAAGCGAAGGATTTTCTTTTACTTTAAAAGCGTCTGAAATAGTCGGCGAATACGGTTTTACAACGTTTACAGTTTCCGTTCCGATACTTTCATTTTTCTTAACTTGGGAAAACGAAAGCTGGACAACAAATAATACTAGTAAAACGACAATTTTATACTGGCAATTTAATTTCATATTTCTTTTTTTTAAGAGTATAGAGAAAAGAATATAGAAAATAGACTTATACTATTCCTTAATTCTTATGCTAAAAACTCTTTGTTCTCTTTCTATATTCTAAAATCTTTTTTCTTTGTTCTATTTTCTATTTTCTTGCTTAAGCTTCCCATTCTCCCTTAGCAACAAACTGAGCTTTTCCTCCAATATTAATATCATATTGATCGTCAACTAATTTTCCTTTAAAATATATTTCAGAAGGTC
This sequence comes from Flavobacterium notoginsengisoli, assembly GCF_042686225.1. Classification (NCBI taxonomy): domain Bacteria; kingdom Pseudomonadati; phylum Bacteroidota; class Flavobacteriia; order Flavobacteriales; family Flavobacteriaceae; genus Flavobacterium; species Flavobacterium notoginsengisoli. The sequence continues at coordinate 424,480 of NZ_JBHUOT010000001.1, read as the reverse complement.
TGTTTATAAATTCTCCCTGGTAGTTGATTAGTTCAATTTCTTTGGTATTGTATTTTAACAAAGAGGCTTGCAAACATGTGCTCGCACTTCCTGTCGCAGCATCTTCCATTAACTGATTGTGTTCAATGTACAATAATCTGCTTGTTACTTTTGTTCCTTCAAAATAGTAAAAATATAAGCCTCTGTGATCCGTTTTACAATGTTGCTTCATCCATTGATCGGCTTTATCTTTGTCTAAAACCAAATCTTTCAGAGCCCTTTCACTGCTTAAAGGAACCAATACAAAAGCACTTCCTGTTGTTACTTCCTGAACCGGAAATTGATTTTCAAAATCGCTTACTTTCAAATTACTGAAATGTGTAAAATCTTCTTTCGAAAAAACATCCCAAAACTTTGGCTGCGCTGCTTTTAACCAAATCAAATCTTCTGATTTATGAATTGAAATCGGTCCAATCGGCACTTCCAATTTAATTTCTGACGGAGCATTTTCAAATATCTTATTCATCAAAACCCATGAAGTCCCAATGATTGGATGTCCCGCAAACTGCATTTCATGTGCAGGTGTAAATATTCTAATTTCTGCTTTATTATTTGTTCTGTCCAGTTTGGTAACAAATGTGCTTTCTGCAAAATTAATTTCGCGGGCAATCTGCTGCATTTGTGCTGTACTAAGATTTTCTGCATCCATAAAAACTGCCAGTTGATTTCCGGCGTATTTTTTATCTGCAAAAACATCTACTATATAAAAAGGTAAACTCATTTTTTTATTTCTTTTTTTTTAGAAAATAGAATAAGGAATATAGAGAATAGACTTTCCAATCTTTGCTTTTATATCTATGTTCTATATTCTTTTTTCTATTCTCTTTCTTCTATCTATTAATCGACGAATTTGTTTTTGACTCTTCTGCTTTAATAGCATTTAATTCTTTTTTCGCTTCTTCTACAACATCCGGATAATCTGTAAAATTGTTGATTACGTTATCCAAGATATAAGTTGCCTGATAACTATCTTTTAATCCGTAGAAGTTTTTCGCCATTAACACCAGACCTTTTGCTCCATAATATTTATAAGCAGAATAACTTTTTGCTAATTTCTGAACTGCAGTATTGGAAGCATCATATTTTCCTTCTTTCGTTTTAAAATAAGCATCATAATACAAAGCTTCTGCTGCTAGTTCTCCTTTCGAAGTCGTTAACAATTTAGCGTAAGCTGTTTTCGCTTTATCTTCATTACCTGTTTGAATTGCGGCACGAGCTACAATAATTTGTGCATCGGCTTTTACTCCGGCATCCGATTTTGCATTTTCCAGCACTTTTTCAGCAGCAATAACAGAGTTATCATAATCTTTTTTATCATAATAACATTTCATCAGGTTTGCTTGTGCAAAAGTTTTATTTTGTGGATAATCTGCTTCGCTGTCTAAACGTTTTAATACCGGAATTGCTTTATCACAATCTTTTGTTTTCAAATAAATCTGAGCCAGTCTGTTTAAAGCCTGCTCTGTAAATTCGCTCCTTGGCTGATCTGCAACATATTGATAATTTGATGTCGATTTTGTTTCAGAACCTTCTGCATAATAAAGCTGTCCTAGATAGAAATTAGCTTCTAATGCATGTAAACCTGTTGGAAATTTGCTAACATAACCTGCAAATCCTGTAATCGCAGCTTTGCTGTTGTTTTGACTGTATTGTTTGAAAGCGGCATCGTAAGTATCGTTGTCTAATTCAGCATCTGAAACCTCAACAAAATCTAATGTACGAACCCAAGTCGCATATTCATCAACTTTTCCTGAATCAACATAGATTAATCTTGCCGTAGCAACCGCTTCCAGAGCTTCAGGAGTTTTCGGGAATTCTGCAGCTACTTTTTTAAATTTTGTTAAAGCCTGCTGATCACGATCTGAGTTATAATAAATCAGACCTTGTTTTAAGATTGCTTTTGAAGTAAAAGATCCGTTTTGGAATTCTGAAATCAGCTGATCGTAGGTTTTTAAAGCCTGATCGTTTTTCTTTTCAGCCACATAAGTATTTCCTAATTCAAATAAAGCATCGTCTCTGTAAGATGATTTCTTGTACATCTGAAGGAAATTATTTAATTCATCTACTTTCTTCGCATTATTTGACATGAATCCATAAGAAAGTGCTTTTTGGAATTGTGCATAATCTGCATCAACACCTTTTGCGGCAATTGCTTTTCCGTAAGCTTCATTTGCTGCACTGTATTTTGAAGTTACAAAACGACAATCTCCCAAACGAAGATAGGAATCGTTTAAACGTACTTTGTCTGATGGAGAATTATCAATCTGAGCCTGAAAAGAATTCGCAGCCTGATCGTATTCTTTCAACTTAAAGTAAGTGTAACCAATATTGTAATTGATGTTTTTGTATTCGTCTGTAGATTTTGCTGCGGCCATTCCTGCAAATTGCTTGTAAGTCAATAAAGCATTTTGCATGTCATCATTCAGATATTCTGTTTCTGCTTTCCAGAAAGTCGCACGAGCAGTGAATTCCGGCGTTTTTTGTTCGCTGATAGCACTTTTGAACATTTTACCTGCTTCCTGGTAATTTGATTCATTATACAATTCTACTCCACGATAAAAAAGCACTTTTTGGTAAGCCGCTTTGTTTTCAGCAGTTCTGTTTTTTTCTAACAAAGCCAAAGCTTCTTTGTAGTTTTTAGAAGAAATATAAGAATCAACTAATAGTTTTTCTACTTCAGAGCGGCTTGAATTATTTGGGTATTTTTTCAGGAAATCCAATAAAATCCCTGGAACCGCCTGATACGCATTTCCAATATCATAACTCAATTTAGCATAATTTAAGGCAGCGTCTTCCTGAATCTGCGCATTGAAATCCATTTCAGAAGCATTTTTAAAAGCGTTTAAAGCTTCTTGTTTTTTACCGATATTCAAATAACTCAGACCTAAATGATAATAAGCATTTTGTGCCACGAAATCTTTTCCTTCAATAATTTTATTGAATTGAGAAATCGCTTTTTCGTAGTTTTTCTGCTCATAATAAGCATAACCTAACTGATAAAAATCGGTGTTGTTCCATTTTCCTTTTTTACCCGCATATTTTTCTAAATATGGAATCGCTTTTTCGTATTGTTTTAAGTTGAAATAACTTTCTCCAATGATTTTATTCAATTCCGATTTTTCCATTTCATTTGATTTAGCCATAGCAGTTTGGCCTAAATCAATTGCTTTTTGGAAATTTCCTAATTTAAAGTTCATGTCAGCCTGATAGTACGAAAGTTTCTCTTTGTACTTTTCTTCGCCCGAAACCTCATCAAAATATTTGGTTGCTTCTTTATAATCGTCTCCTTCATAAGCCATAAATCCTAAGTAATATTTAGCCTGAGAACCATATTCTTTAGAATTAACCACTTTATTAAAATAGTTTGTCGCTTCTTTTTTCTTTTTAGCATTAAAATAGCTGTATCCCTTCATAAAGTTGAATTTGTCCGATTCCGCTTTACTCATATAACTTTCATCTACTTTATCAAACCATTGCAAGGCTTTTGGATAATTTCCCTGCTCAAAAAAGAACTGAGCCGCTTCTATATAAGCCTGATTTTGTTTGGTGCTGGTTGGGTAATCGTTAACGAATTTTTCGACCAATGCATCGGCATTTGCTTTGTTGGTTCTTATCGCGCAATTGGCAATATAAAATGCACAGTCTGACTGTACTTCTTCGGTAACACCGCTATTTTTAACATGCTCGAAAATAAGCTGTGCCGAAGCATATTGTTTATCATTATATAAAGCCAGCGCTTTGTCAAAATCCTTTAAATCGTAAGTATAAATAGCTGATTTTTGTGCCGAAACTGTGGTCGATAAAAGAATGATTTGGAATAAAAAGAACCAGGAAAGTTTACGCATTTTAATAATATTTAGTATTCAAATGTATCAATTTTATACGGTTTATAACGAAACGTTTTAAGGTTTTATTATGAACAAAACATTAATCAGACATGATTTTTTGTTTATTCAAACTTCAAAATATTGGTTCTCAAACTTTCTAAAATGAAATTTTTCTTAACACAAGTATTATTCCATTTTTTCTTGTTGTTTTAATCTATTCTCATTTTTTTTAATTTCTTACAGAAATGATTCAAATTTATTTTGAATACAAACGTTATCTTATTACTTTTACCATTCAAATCAATTTTATTATGTCACAAACCGTACTATCTCTTAAAGAAGTCACTATATATCAAGAAGGAAGAAAAATTATCTCTCACATTAATTTGGATGTTAACCACGGTGAATTTATCTACATCATTGGAAAAACAGGTTCCGGAAAAAGTAGTTTCTTAAAAACTTTATATGCTGATTTACCGCTAGTTGAAGGAGAAGGACATATTGTTGAATTTGATTTGGCTGCACTAAAAGAAAACGATATTCCATTTTTGAGACGTAAAATCGGAATCGTGTTTCAGGACTTTAAATTGCTTCCAGACCGTTCTATAAAAGACAATATGCTTTTTGTACTAAGAGCAACCGGATGGCACGAAAAAGATGCAATGTTGCACAAAATTGATGAAGTTTTGGATAAAGTAGGCATGAAAGATTTTGTGAATAAAATGCCGCATCAACTTTCGGGAGGAGAACAACAACGTGTTGCTATTGCAAGAGCTCTTCTTAACGATCCCGAATTTATCCTGGCAGACGAACCAACAGGAAACCTGGATCCACAAACCAGTTCTGAGGTTTTAGAAGTATTAAAAGCAATCAATGCTGCTGGTAAAACAATTATCATGGCTACTCATGATTATGCTTTATTAATGAAATTCCCTTCTAAAACATTGAAATGCGAAGATGAGAGAATCTTCGAAGTGGTGCAAAGAAGCGTGTAATGCTTTCCGTTTTAATTCCGGTTTACAATTACAACATTTTTACACTTGTTGAAACGTTGCATAAACAAATTTCGGATTGTGACATTCCTTTTGAAATTATTTGTTTAGATGACGCTTCGCAAGAATATACAATTGAAAACCAAAGAATTAATCAATTTACAAACTGCTCCTTTTCTATTTTAGAAAAAAATATAGGACGAAGTGCAATTCGAAATTTATTGGCACAAAAAGCAATTCATGAAAATCTGCTTTTTTTAGATGCCGATACCATTCCTGTACATCACGATTTTATTTCTAATTATATTTCAGCATTAACAACGAATCCAAAAGTAGTTTTTGGAGGTATTTTATATGAAACCCAAAAGCCTTCCAAAGAAGTACTTTTACGTTGGATTTATGGTAAAGAACGAGAAGCTTTAAACATTTCTCAAAGAAATCAAAATCCATCAGAATCGGCTTTGGCTTCTAATTTATTTATAAAAAAGGAAATTGTAATTCTCTTTCCGTTTGATGAAACACTGACACAATATGGTTACGAAGATTTACTTTTTTTCACTGCTTTAAAAGCAAAGCAAATCGAAATTACCCATATTGACAATCCCGTTTTCCATTTAAATTTAGAAACTTCCTCCCTTTTTTTAAATAAAACAAAAACAGCTTTAGAAAATCTGGTAATTTTAAACGCCGCAAAAAAGATTTCAATCAATGAAAGCAGAATTATTGCCTCTTTTGAACTTTTGAAAACATTAAAATTGCTTGCTGTTTTTTCTTTTATTTTTCGAAAATCACAATCAAAAATCGAACGAAATCTAGTCTCAGCACACCCATCTCTTTTTCTGTTTGATATTTATAAATTAGGCTATTATTCTTTTTTAAAATCACAATAAATGGCTTTTTTTTCTGTAATAATTCCGCTTTATAATAAAGAACATTTTATCGAAAACACGATACAAAGTATCTTAGACCAAACTTTTCAGGATTTTGAAATTATTGTGGTAAATGACGGATCTACAGATAAAAGTGAAGAAAAATTATTAAAATTTAAAGATTCCAGAATTCATTATTTCAGCAAAAAAAATGAAGGGGCTTCAACGGCAAGAAATTACGGAATAGAAAAAGCAAAATCAGATTTTATAACCTTTCTCGACGCTGATGATTATTGGTATCCGACGTTTTTAGAAACGATGTTTAATCTCATTTCAAAAGTTCCGGATCAAAACGTATTTTCTGCAGCGATTGAATTTGATACTTCCAAAAAAATAATCCCTGTGCAATATTCGATTTCAAAATCAAATAATGACTTTGAAATTGTAAATTATTTTAAAGCTAGTTTAAAAGAAACCGTTCTCTGTACTTCATGCGCTGTTTTTCATAAAACGGTCTTTGAAAAAGCCGGAAATTTTGACACCAGAATAAAAAGCGGTCAGGACACTGATTTATGGATTAGAATTGGTTTGCTCTACCCCGTTGTTTTTTCTTGGAAAATATTAGCTCGTTATGTTTACGATCCTAAAAGTCTTTCAAAAAACAATAAATTGATCCACGAAAAAATGGATTTTTCGAAATATGAAGAAATAGAAAAAAGCAATGCTGACCTCAAAAAGTTTCTGGATTTAAACCGTTTTTCGCTGGCTGTAAAAAGTAAAATTGCAGGAGAAAAAGAATTGTTTACCAAATATTATCAACCAATTGATTTAAAGAATTTGGGATTAAAGAAAAGGCTTTTATTACGTCTTCCAGCTTTTATTTTGATCCTTCTAATTAAAGTAAAAACACTACTCGCTAATTTAGGTCTGGGTTCATCGGTCTTTAAATAACCTGAACTTTTTATATTCCCGAATATAATCATCTTCACTAAATTCACCCGAAGAAAATACCAAACAAACACTTCCGGAAGAGAAATTTTTAAGTTCACGCCAAATCCCCGAAACAATTAGTAATCCAACATTCGGTTTATTGAGCGTTACAGTTTTACTATTTTTCCCGTCTTTCAAAACCACATTAAAACTACCGCTTAAAGCGATTAAAAATTCCTGTTGTTCAATATGTGCATGTCCTCCTCTTTTGCTTCCGCTTGGCACATCATACAAATAATAAACTCTTTTGAAAACAAACGGAATCGTATCTCCTTCAACAACCGAAAGATTTCCTCTTCGATCCTGAATTTTAGGAACTTCTATTATTTGAATATCTGAAATACTGGTCATTTTTATTTGGTTAGAAGATTCTTCCATTGTACGGAAATCGTTTTTAAAGATAAATGTGCAACACTTTCAACAGCATTCTTTTTACAAAAATGGTATAATTCTTCGTCATCTACAAATCGATTCATCGCTTCTGCTAATGCTTTTACATTATGATTTTCGACCAATAGCCCATTAATTTCGTTCTGAATAATTTCTCTCGGTCCAGAATTGCAATCTACCGCTAAAACCGGAGTTCCTAGAGTCAAAGATTCAACAAGAGCCATTGGGAAACCTTCGTAATAACTCGTCAAAATTGTAAATTTTGCTTCGCGAACTTCATTATAAGGATTTTGTTTAAAAGGAAAAATTTCAACATAATTACTCAAATTCAATTCCTCTATCTTTTGTTGAATAAATTTGGAATCATTTCCAGATCCCATTAAATGAAGCTGATACTCTTTCAAAAAAACTTTAGAATATGAAAAAGCTTCCAGCATCAACGTGAAATTTTTTACTTTTTCATCAAATCGTCCAAAGTACAAAATTACTTTCTTAGCTTCTAAAACCTGCTTTTGGAATTCCTCTTCAGCAATAAAAAAAGAATTGTAAATTGTAATCGTATTGTTGAATCTGTAGAGTTGTTTTGCTTTCTGTTCGATTGCTTTTGACACGCAAACTAAAGCCTCTGCCTTTTTATAAATTACTCCTGACCAAAATTTTGAGGAAGGAAAATAGTTTTCAAAATTGTAACTATGCACAATGTAAAAAATTCTCGTATTTCGATAAATGAATCTCGTAATCAATTCTCTTAACAACACGTTTCGGGTTCTGCTGTCTATTACAATCTCTATGTTATTTTCAACTAAATAGCGACGTAATAAAATTCCTTTTTTCAGCTTTCTGAAAGGAAATGAGGATTGGGAACTTTCCTTCTCTAAATTATATAAAGTTCCTGTATACGAATAATCTATAACATTATTTACAATAATCGAATGTACTTCGAAACCGGAATCTTCCAACATAAATGTCAATAAAGCTGCAAAACGTTCTGCTCCTCCTTTCCCTAAAGAATTTGAAACTATTGCAACTTTCTTTTTATTCATGCTTTTGATCAAAAAAGTAAATATATTTGTCAAATATACACATAAATGAAAGTTTTACTGGTAGGAGAATACAGTCATTTGCACAATTCTTTGAAAGATGGTTTGCAGCAATTGGGACATGATGTTTTTATCATTGGTCAAAATGACGGCTTTAAAAATTTTCCTGTTGATTATTCTATTCAAAAGAAATGGGATTCAGGTTTACTTAAAAAAATCAAAATTGGTATTTTTAAAATTTCAGGATTTGATATTAGTTCGTATCTAACTTATCGTCAGTTTCTAAAATTCGAAAAACAGTGTTCCGGTTTTGATGTGGTACAGTTAATAAACGAAAACAGTTTTCACTGTACTTTTAACTTTGAAAAAAAGATCATCTCAAGCCTTTTACAAAACAATAAAAAATTGTTTTTACTAAGTTCCGGCTACGATTATTTAAATGTGAAATATTGCTTCGAAAATCCTGATTTCAAATCTGTGGTTTCATTATATCAAAACAATCAAATTGATAAAAAATCTTTTGCGAATGTTCTGAAATTCCGTAAAAAAGCCTTTTTAAAACTACATCAGTTTATTTATAATAACTGCAACGGAATTATTGCATCAGATTTAGATTATCATCTTCCGTTGCAAGGAAATCCTAAATATTTAGGCATGATTCCAAATCCGATTAATATTGACAAACTTCCATTTCAACCTATTGAAATCAATGATAAAATCATCATTTTTCATGGTATTAACAATGATAATTATTTAAAAAAAGGAAATGATTATTTTGAAAAAGCCTTGGAGATAATCGAAAAAAAATATGGTTCTAAAATTGAAGTAATTACTGTTCGAAGCATTCCTTATTCAGAGTATATTAATCTCTATAATCGTTCTCACATTTTATTGGATCAAATTTACGGATACGATCAGGGTTATAATGCACTGGAATCGATGGCGAAAGGGAAGGTCGTTTTTACCAATGCAGAAACTGAATTTCAGGAATATTACAATCTTTCTGAAAAAGTCTGTATAAACGCTATTCCGGATGTTGCTTATTTGGTAAACGAATTGTCTTTTTTAATTGAAAATCCCGAAGAAATTATTGCGATTGGAAAACGCGCAAGAGCTTTTATAGAAAAAGAACATCATTATGTAAAAATCGCTCAGCTGTATATCCAAAAATGGAGCGCCAATTAAAAAAGGCTTTTTCTAAAATAGAGACAAAGTACAATCAAATAGATTAAATTTTGAAAGGCATAAGCTATTACAGCTCCTTCAATTTGAAATATTTTAATACAAAACAAACTTGCAAAATACAAAAGCGTAATAGAAAACAATTCAGTTATTATAAAAGCTGAAGTCAATTTTTTAGCAAAGAACTGATAGCCTAAAATTAGTGCACAAACTTTAAAAATATCTCCTAAAAACTGCCAGAAAAACAAATTGGTTACAGGCAAAAATTCTTTTGTAAAAAGAAGTTCGACTACAAAAAATCTAAGGACGTAAAGTACAATTAAACCCAAAATAAAAACGGGTAGAATGAATTTATAAAACTGCCAAAAAATACTTTTTGTTTCTTCTCTTGTTGAGGCTTTCGCCAGTTTAGGCAAAAAATAAACGGTTAGAATTGTGCTGACAAACAATAGATAGTAAGACGAAATTCTGGTTATAGTTTCCCAATATCCTGCCTGCTCTACTCCCAAACTTTGAATAATTTGATTTCGGATTGCCAGGAATACAATTGGTCCAAAAACAGACGAGACCAAAGCCATTAACGAATAAGATGAGAGGTTTTTTAAAACCTGAAAATCAAAGAAACTGAAGTTTATGATTTGAGAAAAATTAATTTCTTTTTGAACCAGATAGAACGTAAAAAAAAACAATAAAGCGGGTGCAATAATAATAGCCAGTAAAGCACCAATTGTCTGGTATTGTAAAATCATGAAAACAGAAACCAATAATCCTATTGTATTTCCGATGATATTGATCCAGATTACCTTTTGAAATTTACCCAACCCGTTTATCAAAGCAACAAAAAAAATGGAAACCGCATAACAAGGCAAAGCCAAAGCCAGAACCTTAAAAATCATCACATATTGGGTATTATTTCCGAAAATTTTGTAATTCCAATAGTTGGCTGTACAGAACAAAAAAACACTCAAAATAACAGCTACACCAAATAAGCTAAGAAAAACAGTTGTGGTTATTTTTTGGAGTTGTACTTGATTTTTTTCGTTTTCGGCAACGTATTTTACAATACCATTTTGAAAACCTAAAGTTGAAATATTTTCCAGTGAAGTCAAGAAATTGCGAAGATTTCCAACCAAAGCCATTCCGCCAGGACCAATAAAAATGGCTAATATTTTTGACGTAATTAAGCCAATTCCTATTTTTAAAACCACGCTGAAACTGTTTAAAGAAGTAATCTTAAACAAACTGGTTTGAACTATTTTTTTATAGAAATTCAAATTTAGTACTGATTTAATATTTCTATAATAAAATCGACTTCAGATTCCGTTAAAACGGGGCTCATTGGCAAACTCAAAACTTCGTTATGAATCTTTTCGGTAATAGGAAAAGATAAGTGATTCCAATCCGGAAAAGCTTTTTGTTTGTGCGGAGGAATTGGATAATGAATTAAGGTTTGAATATTATATTGCATTAAATATTCCTGCAGCTTTTCTCTGTTTTTTGTTCGGATAACAAACAAGTGAAAAACGTGATTATTCGAAAAATCCCAAAATGGTAATTCTATTTTATCGTTTTTTATTTCAGACAAATAACGCTTTGCAATCTTTTGTCTCTTTTCATTGTCAGTATCTAAATTCGGTAATTTTAAATTTAGAAATCCTGCCTGCAATTCGTCCAATCTGGAGTTTACGCCAATATATTCGTTATGATATTTTTTTTCTGAGCCATAATTTCGAAGCGAAAAAAGCACTTTCGCTAATTCAGAATCGTTTGTTGTAATTGCGCCTCCATCTCCTAAACATCCCAGGTTTTTCCCAGGATAAAAGCTATATGCGCAGGCTGATTTTAGATTGTAGATTGTAGATTGTAGATCATTGATCGCTCCATGTGATTGGGCACAATCTTCAACTACAATCAGATTATTATTTATTGCAATTTCATTGATTTTTTCCATTTCGGCCAATTGTCCGTATAAATGAACAGCTAAAATGGCTTTTGTTTTTGGAGTGATTTTTTCCTCAATTAAATCCGGATTTATATTGTATGTCTCTAATCTTGGTTCAACCAAAACCGGTACTAAATCGGCTTGTAGAATGGCCAAAATACTTGCGATGTAAGTATTGGCAGGAACAATAACCTCATCTCCTTTTTTTAATTTTCCAAGTTGAATATATCCTTTAAAAATTAAAACTAAAGCGTCAAAACCGTTACCAACACCAATACAATATTTTGATTTGCAATATTGAGCAAAAGATTCTTCAAAGGTTTCCACTTCTTTTCCTAAAATATACCAGCCGTTATTTAAAACCGTTTTCAGTTTTTCCTGAAAAGCAGTTTCATACGGTTCGTTTATTTTTTTTAGATCTAAAAAAGGTATCACTTGAGTTCAATTTTGTAAAAATCCTGACTGTAAACCGTACAGCCTAATTCTTCTTTTTGTTTTAAAAGTCCGACATTGTAATCTTCAGTATCAGAATTCACAATTCCCATATCAAAAAAATGTTTTCCTTTTCGTTTATATTTATGAATCAGATTTATGAATAAAAAGTCAAGAGCCCGAAATTCTTCTCCTGTTTTTGAAGTGGCTCCATACTGCGATTTTATCACATTCTTTGTTTCAAAAATTGTTATTCCGGCAATAATTTCATCGTTTCTGTACGCCGAATATTGTTTTATATTTTGAGGGAATTTAGATTTTAAAAATGTGATTTCTTCTTTGGAATGAACGGGTTTTGTATTGAATTTCTCCTGCAATCTAGGTTCCAAAACTTTTTCCCAAAATGGATCAAAGTTTTCTTCTTCGAAAATATCTAGATCAAGATTTTCAATTCTTCTGAAATGCTTCATTTTACTTTTAGAAATCTGTAACGGAACAGATAAATTAACCGCCAGATTCATTTCTTTTCTTTCTAAAACCGCTCCCCTTTTCAATAAAAAAAACTCCATTTCCTTATTTCCTCCAGAAAAGTAAAAATCAGGAATTGGTTTATAATAAAAAGTTTCAATCTTATTTTCTTTCAAAAAAAGTAAAATATTATCTAAAATAGATTCCACCTTTTCGCCATTCAACTTAGAAGAAAAAACCAATCCGCCGTAAGTAAGTCCCTGATGTGAATAAACGGTATTTCCTTTTCTATTGGCCGGAAGAACAGCTCGTAATTTATGCTCTTCAAAAACTAAAAGCGAATAATCTTCAAATCGATCTTTATGATATTCCATAAAATCGCGATGAAATAAAAAAGTAGCATTTTTTGCCTGGGAAATAAAGTCGTTCCAAGCTGTAAAATCGTTTTGATCGTATTTTTTTATGATATATTTTGTCATTTCCTGATTACTTGTGATCAAATGCTTTTAAATGCCATTTGTATTTTACTGCCATCAAACGGATTACAATGATTACAAGCGAAGTAACCAAATATAAAATATCATCGTTTAGGTTTAAGCTTCTCAAACCAAAAAATACAATTCCGCCAAAAATACAGATTGTAGCATAAATTTCTTCCCTAAAAACGTTCGGAATTTCGTTGCACAAAATATCTCTGATTACGCCTCCAAAACAGGCTGTCATGGTTCCAAGTGCAATACAAATTGCCGGATGAAGACCTGTCAGAATTCCTCTTTCCAAACCAATTAAAGTAAAAACGCCAAGACCAATCGTATCAAACAGAAACAAAGAAGTTCTTAGTTTATCAAAGCTTTTTCTAAAAAGAATTGCTAAAAAAAAACCTAAAATAATCACATAAACATATTGCATATCACGCATCCAGCCAACCGGAGTTCTTCCAATTAGCACATCTCGCAGTGTTCCGCCTCCTACCGCCGTAACAAATGCAATTATAAAAACCCCAAACGGATCTAGTTTTTTATGCATTGCCGTTAAAGCGCCGGACATAGCAAAGGCCATTGTCCCAATAATATCAAGTAAGTGAAACATTTTTTCTTAAGTTACAAAGATGCAAAGGGTCAAAGTTACAAAGTTGTAAGGAATTATCTGAACAATTTAAATTCTTAAATAACGATGCTTATTTTTTTACGTAAATCGGACTTCTTTTCAGCAGATAGGTAACAGAATCCATCCAACTGTCTTTTACCGCCAAAAATGGCTTTCGGGTCTGCGAATATATTTTATCTTTGTTTTTATACATATCAAAATAAACAGTGTAATAGTAATAAGTCTGATTATTGGCAGTTGTAGTAGAAACATCGTTGGTTTTTACTTTTTTGTTATTGTCACTTACCTTTGCGTTTCCACTGTTATATGTTGTCGCTGTTGTACTAGTTCCAATTGTATAAGAAATTTTCGCAGCCACAATATTATCTACTCCCAGTATTTTCTCAAGATCGTCAATTGGAGTTTCGTCAATATTATTATGGTCAATTCCCGCTTTATGCAGCAAACTGTTTGTGGTTCTTAAATCCTGAACTGTTAACGGAAAAATATTGGATGATTTGTCCAGAAGTTTATTGTAAAGATCGTTTTGAGCAAATTTTGCCATGTCTTCTGAACTCTCCTGATTATCTGAATTTAAATACGGAACCGGAAGAACGGCTATTGTATTGGGTTTCATTTCAGAAGCTGTAATTGCAGTAGAACCAGATGGAGATTCGGTATTTCCACCACTTACATCAAAAGTCTGTGATCTTCCGCTGGCAAAATCAATTCGTGCAATTTTTGACACATCCAGAGCAATTTGAAGAGTCTCGCCGGGAAGTGAATATTCCACGCTTGTATCAGACACCTTTGAAATCGTACATTCGATAATCTGATAATCTCTTTTGATGATTTTATCTAATTTTTTTCCGCCCTGAGCGAAACTGAAAATGAATGCAAACAACATTAAAACAACAAGGAAAGACTTTCTATTTTTCATGTTTTGGAAGTTTAATTTTCACATTAAAAACTAATAATCAGTTAAATATAAAAAATATAACTTCAAATTGAAAAACATTTTCAATTCTTCTTCATTAAATCTATTACATATGTTGTGTATAGAAATTGTAATCTTTTAAAATCACTCTGATAAAATCAATATTATTTCCGGATTGGTTTTTAATACCTGTTACACTTTCGATTTTTGCAACCAGTTTGTAAATGATTTCGTGATCGTTTTTGGCTTCGGCTTTTTGATAAGTTTCTTTAATGATTCGCATATCATTGTCTGAAAGTTTGATAACCAAAGGATAAGTCGGTACATACGCTTCTCCAATTTCTTCCAGAATGGTATGACTGATATTGATTCTGTTTTTTAAAGTAATAACAGCTGTTCCTGCCGCCATATCTCCCAGACGCTGTGATTTCTTACTTGTAATTACGGTTATAAGTCCCGGAAGTCCAAAAAAACTAAAAAAATCAATGACTCTAAAAAACCAGCGAATTAAATAATCTCCAAGACCCGCCTGATAACCATCAATTTTTACCACTTTAATTTTTACCACTTTCTTTCCAAACGATTGTCCTTCAAAAATGCTTTCTAAAACTAAAGAATAGACAATAATGGGTGAATATATAATTAAATAAACTGCTCCTTTGGACCAGCCATCCAGATTAAACATCAAACGATCAACCTGAAGCCAGTCAAAAATAACCAGCGAAATGGTGTAAATATAAGAGACTATGATAGCAATATCAATGAAAAAAGCTCCTAATCGCTCGCCTACAGTTGCAGCGATAAAATTTATTTTGACATTTTGTGTCGTATTAATAGATAATTCTGACATATTTTATATTTTAGCCTACAATGAGAGAAATCGCTTTTATAAAACAAAACAAAGAAAAATGGCTCGAATTTGAGCTGGCAATTTTCGGTAAAGCTAAAAAAAATCCTGATGAATTAGCTAATTTGTACATTCAAATGATGAATGACTTAGCGTATGCCCAAACGTATTACCCTAAAAGCAAAACGGTTATCTACTTAAATCATTTAGCTTCTCAGATTTATCAGAAGATTTACAAAACCAAACGAACCGACAGTAATCAATTTATCGATTTCTTTAAAATCGATGTTCCTTTGCTGGTTTACGAATACAAAAGATACCTTGCTTATGCTTTTGTTTTATTTTTTATCACCGTTTCAATTGGTGTACTTTCCGCTCGTTACGATCAGGATTTTGTCCGCTTGATTTTAGGAGATGATTATGTCAATATGACTTTAGAAAACATCAAAAAAGGCAATCCTATGGCTGTATATGGCTCAGGAAGCAATTGGGGAAGTTTTATTGGTATTACCGTTAACAATCTTTACGTCGGTGCCAAATGTTACTTTTATGGCCTTTTTGCAGGAATCGGTACTTTTTATATTTTTCTTCAAAACTGTATTATGCTGGGTTCATTTCAGTATTTCTTTTATGAGCAGGATGTTTTCTGGAAAAGTGTTAGAGGGATCTGGATTCATGGTTCTATGGAAATTTTTGCCATTGTAATCGAAACTACTGCCGGATTTATTTTAGGTGCTTCTATTCTTTTTCCTAAAACTTTTTCCAGATTAAACTCATTTAAAATTGGATTTAAAAACAGTTTCAAAATTTTCCTGAGTACTTTTCCTTTCACCATAAGTGCAGGATTTTTGGAAGGTTTTATTACACGATATTCTATTGATATGCCCAATTGGTTAAGCAGTTTTATCATTTTATTTACGCTTGCCATTATTTCATTTTATTACCTGGTTTATCCTTTTATTGTACACAAAAAATTAAATTCATTAACTGCCGAAAAACTTTAAGTCCAAGTAATGACAAGATTATTTTTTATTTTATCTTTTCTTTTTTGCTGCTGTGTTTCTAAGGCTCAGGATTCTGTTGTAATACCTGTAGATCCACCCAAAATCAGTAGCATTAAATATACTGAAAAGGATATTCAGGTCGATTCCCGCCCAATAACTACCAAGCATTTTGATAAAAACTTCAAAAAAAAATATACAGATCCGGAATTTGTATACGAGTATAAGCAGCCGGAAAAAAACTGGTGGGATCATTTTAAGCATTGGCTGGCAAACTTATTTATTAAACTGTTCAATTTTAAAAGCGTTAAAAGCTCACTCAACTTTGTTGTTATTTTGTTCAGGATTTTAATGGTTTTAATTATTATTGCGTTAATCTATTTTATAGCAAGAGCATTAACCAAACAAGAAGGAAGATGGATTTTTGGAAAAAGCGCCAATAAAAAAGCCATTTTTTATTCTGATGCCGAAAAAAATATTCACCTTTTAGATTTCGAAAAATTAATAAAAGAAAGTATCGAAGCGGGCGAAAAGAGAATCGCTGTACGCTATTATTATCTGTGGCTTTTAAAAGTGATGGCACAGCGTAATTATATCGAATGGGATATCGAAAAAACAAATTCAGATTATTTATACGAATTACAGCAACCCGCTCATAAAGAAGAATTCATGTATCTTTCTTATTTGTACAATTACATTTGGTACGGCGAATTTGAAATTGATGATATTGTATTCAGAAAAACAGAAAATAGATTTAAGAATGCTTTAAAAATGTTTGGCAATGGATAAAAACGTTAAAATATACATTGCTATTCTCGTTTTTATATTCGGTTTAGTACTACTTACAGACGAAGGAAAACCAAAACCTATCGACTGGACTCCTACTTATTCTGTAAATGATAAAATCCCGTTTGGATTATACATCTTCGATCACGAAATCAAAGATTTTTTTAAGAATCAGAAAGTAGAAAAAATAGCAAGCCAGACACCGTATGAATATTTAGATGCTCAATACGATGACAATAAAAATGTCGAAACCTATAAAATCAAAGGTACTTTCATCAATATTTCTGAAGCCAACAATATTGATGACCAGTCTATGAAAGAAATTTTATATTTTGTTTCGCATGGAAACAAGGCTTTTTTGAGCATGCGTGCATTTCCAAAAATTTTATTAGATTCTTTAAAGATTGAATTGCAAACCGATTTTATGCCTTCAGAAAATGTTTCAATCTGGATGGCTAATAAAAATGTCAGTACTAAAAAATATACTTTCAATACGGGTTTAAGTGATTATTTTTCTAAAATAGATACTCTCAATACAAAAGTTTTAGGTTATCAAAACGGCAATAAAAATAAAAGACAAATTAACTTTATTGAAGTTCCTTATAAAAATGGTTATGTCTATTTACACACTCAGCCAGTGGCATTTACCAATTACAATCTGTTAAAAAAAGATCATTCTCAATATGCTGAAAATGTACTTTCTTATTTTACAAAAGGAAATATTTTCTGGTATAATAAAAGTTTAAATGATAAAAGAATTTCGAATTCTCCGTTGCGTTATATTTTTAGTCAGCCGGCTTTAAAATCGGCTTGGCTATTAGGACTATTAGGCATTTTTATTTTTATGATTTTTAATGCAAAACGCAAACAACGTATTGTACCAATTGAAAAACCATTGCAGAATCTAACAGTAGATTTTACCAAAACCATTGGGAATCTATATTATCAGGAAGGAGATCATACCAACATTATTGATAAAAAAATTATTTATTTCTTAGAAAAAATCAGAACCGATTATCTGATTGATACTTCGAAACTGGATGAAGAGTTTATAAAAAAACTGCATTACAAAACCGGAAAAGACGAAAAAGACATTGAAGATCTTGTCAGATTAATCAATGATCATCGAAATAGTTATCACGGAAGTCTCGAAGAAGATTTGATTAAAATAAATACAGCAATAGAAAAGATTTTACATTAACCAGAAATATTTGCCACAGATTAAAAAGAAATAATACAAGTTATTCCATTTCAACAAAAAACTTTTAATTTCTTTAATCTTTGACTAAAAAAACAAAACATACCAATTATGGACGAGATCAATACAACATCAGGTGAAATCACAAATGAAAATGTGAATTTTGAAACCCGAATCAATTTAGGCCCTCTTTTAGAACACGTTAATACGATTAAACAAGAGATCGAAACTGTAATTGTGGGTCAGCATAAAATGGTGGATCAGCTTTTGGTGGCTATTTTATCAAACGGACACGTTCTTTTAGAAGGTGTTCCGGGTGTTGCGAAAACCATTACTGCCAAATTATTATCTAAAACTTTAAATATTGGTTTTAGCAGAATTCAGTTTACACCGGATTTAATGCCTTCTGATATTCTAGGAACCTCTATTTTTAATTTGAAAAGTTCTGAATTTGAATTCAAAAAAGGACCAATCTTTTCTAATTTAATTTTAATTGATGAGATCAACCGTGCACCAGCAAAAACACAAGCGGCACTTTTTGAAGTAATGGAAGAACGTCAAATTACAATTGATGGATCCGGTTATCAGTTAGAAGCACCATTTTTAGTAATTGCAACGCAGAATCCAATTGAACAGGAAGGAACTTACCGTCTTCCGGAAGCTCAGTTAGACCGTTTTCTTTTCAAAATTACAGTCGATTATCCAAAACTAAACGAAGAAATTCTAATTATCCAAAGAGAACATTCTTTACAGGATCATGGAAAATTAGATGCTATAAAAACCATTCTTTCTTCTGATGAAATTAAAGAATATCAAGGTTTGGTAAAACAAATCAGAGTGGAACAAAATTTATTGGAGTACATTGCGCGAATTGTTGTAAATACCAGAGAAAATGCTTTTTTATATTTAGGAGCTTCTCCTCGTGCTTCAATTGCAATTTTGAACGCTGCTAAAGGTTTTGCTGCTATCCGAGGACGCGATTTTGTAACTCCCGAAGATATTAAAGAAGCTGCTATTCCTGTTTTACAACACCGAGTTATTGTAACTCCGGAACGTGAAATGGAAGGCATCACAAGTTCCGAAATCATTAAGCAGATTATTGAAACGGTGGAAATTCCGAGATAATATTTAGTTTTCAGTCGCAGTCGCAGTAAACAGTTTTAACTAAGACTGAAAACTGAGACTGAGACTGAAAACCGCGACTGAAAACTTAAAACCATGAAATTCATAAAAAGTCTATATCTGAATAATTTCTTCTTCTATGTGCTGACAGGCATAATAGGATTATTTGTTTGCGCTTTTATTTTTCCAAACATTTATAATGCTGTCTGGCTTATTGTTTTAGCGCTTGGTACTTTTTTAGCTCTGGATCTTTTGATTTTGTATATCGCAAAAACCGGACTGGAAGCAGAACGAATTACACCAGAAAAATTATCTAATGGAGATTTAAATCCAATAAAAATCAATTTAAAAAATCACTATTCTTTTCCAGTTTCGGTTAAGATTATTGATGAGATTCCATTTCAGTTTCAGGTACGTGATTTTAAAATTATCAAAACTGTAAAAGCTTCAACACAAAAAGAAATTACTTATGAGCTTCGCCCTACAGAACGTGGAGAATATCATTTCGGAGCTTTAAATGTGTATGTTTCTTCACCATTAAAATTGATTTCCAGAAGATTTTCTTTTGACAAAGACCAAATGGTTCCGACTTATCCGTCTTATATTCAGTTAAGGAAATACGATTTACTGGCTTTTTCAAATAATTTGTTTCAATACGGAATAAAGAAAATTCGTCGAATTGGTCATACTATGGAATTTGAACAGATTAAAGAATATGTTCAGGGTGACGATTTACGAACTTTAAACTGGAAAGCTACCGCAAAAAGGAATTCTTTAATGGTCAATCAGTTTCAGGACGAGAAATCGCAATCTGTTTACATGGCCATTGACAAAGGGCGTGTCATGCAAATGCCTTTTGATGGTTTGAGTTTGTTGGATTATGCAATTAATTCCTCTTTGGTTTTATCAAATGTTATTTTGAAAAAACAAGATAAAGCCGGGCTTTTTTCTTTTTCTAAAAAAGTAGAAAACAGAGTTTTTGCAGAAAGAAGAGGCTCACAAATGCAGAAGATTCTGGAAACTTTGTACAATATAAAAACAGATTTCTTCGAAAGCGATTACAGTAGATTGTATGTTGATATTAAGAAAAACATCAATCAGAGAAGTTTGATTATTCTGTACACTAATTTTGAAACCATGGATGGTTTAAATCGTCAGTTGCCTTATTTAAAAGGAATTGCCAAAAGCCATTTACTGGTTGTAGTTTTCTTTCAAAATACAGAATTAAACTCCATCATCAATAAAAAAACAGCTACAATTCAGGAAGTTTACGATAAAGTAATTGCCGAAAAATTCATGTTCGAAAAACGTTTAATTGTGAATGAATTAAAAAAATACGGAATTCATTCGGTTTTAACGCAGCCAGAAAATCTTACGCTTGATGCAATCAATAAATATTTGGAAATTAAATCCAGAGGGATTTTGTAAAAGCTTTCAAATGTAAACTTAGCCTTTTATTAATTTATAGTTATATTATGTTATCCCATAAAAAAAGCTACTTAAATTAAGTAGTTTTGAATAAAATTGAAACTATTACAAAATGAAAAAAGCAATCGTAATTCTCTTCATTTTATTAAGCTGTAAATCTCTGGCTCAAAAAACAGAAAACATCATTATTATTACAACAGATGGTTTTAGATGGCAGGAAGTTTTTAAAGGAATTGATCCTGCAATTGCCAATGATAAAAAATTTAATCAGGGAGACAGCGCTTACATTTATAAAAAATATGCTGATGCCAACATTAAAGAGGCACGCAAAAAACTAATGCCTTTTTTCTGGTCTGAAATTGCTTCGAAAGGGCAGATTTATGGCAATAGAGATTTAGGTAATAAAGTCGATGTAGCCAATCCGTATTGGTTTAGTTATCCAGGATACAGCGAAATCATGACCGGAAATGTAGATTTAAAAGTCAATTCAAACGGTTACAAAGCCAATCCCAATGTGAATATTCTGGAATTTTTAAATCAGCAATCCAAACTAAAAGGAAAAATAGCTGCGTTCGGCGCCTGGGATGCTTTTGACAGGATTCTAAATGAGGAAAGAAGCGGATTCCCGGTAATTTCTGCTTTTGACAAAGTGGGCGGAAATAAACCAACCGCTGCTCAAAATTTATTAAATGAAATGCGTGATAATTCGTTTAAACCCTTTCATATGGATGAATGTCTGGATGTTTTTACCCATTATCAGGCCTTAGACGAACTGAAAAATAAAAAGCCAAAAGTACTTTATATCGCATACGGTGAAACAGATGAATGGGCACATCATGCACAATATCGTTCCTATTTGGATGCAGCAAACCAAGTAGACAAATGGATTCAGGAAATTTGGAATTTCATTCAAAATGATCCACAATATAAAAACAAAACGACTCTTTTTATAACCGTAGATCACGGTCGAGGTGATAAAGTAAAAGCACAATGGACTGACCATGGTTCTGATGTTCCGGGTGCCTCTGAAATCTGGTTTGCCGCAATGGGACCGGAAATTGCGCCAAAAGGTGAAATCAAAACTGAATCTCAACTTTATCAAAAACAATTTGCTCAAACTTTAGCTAAATTAATGGGATATGATTTTAAAACTGATCATCCCGTTGAAACTGAAGTTAAAGAAGTTTTTGAGAAATAGTTTTTTAGCCACGAATTTCACAAATTTTCACAAACTTTTTCTTGTATTAATGGTTAAAAATTAATTGGTAGAAATTTGTGAAATTCGTGGTAAACCTTTTTTGATAAACCTGCAAAGTTTTAAAAATCTTGCAGGAAGAAAAAAACTCAGTACCTTAGCGCCTTAGAATCTTAGTCGCTTAAAAAAAATGAAACAAATCACTTCAGTTCAAAATCCGTTTATAAAATCTTTGGTTTTACTTCAGGAAAAATCCAAAGCCAGAAAACAAACCGGAACATTTTTGATTGAAGGACAACGCGAAATTTCATTAGCCATTAAAGGCGGTTACGAAATTGAAACGGTTTTATTTTTACCCGAATTAGTTACCGAAACTGAAATCAATAAACTAATTCAAAAACCATTTCAACTTATAGAAATCAATAAAGAAGTTTATCAAAAACTGGCTTATCGTGATACTACAGAAGGCATTTTGGCTGTAGCCAAAACCAAATCTTTAAAATTATCGGATTTAAAGTTATCCGATAATCCATTAATTCTGGTGGTTGAATCTTTGGAAAAACCGGGAAATATTGGAGCTGTTTTACGAACTGCCGATGCCGCTAACCTGGATGCCGTTTTAATCGCCAATCCAAAAAGTGATTTATACAATCCGAACATTGTCCGTTCCAGCG
The DNA here is from genome assembly GCF_042686225.1 of Flavobacterium notoginsengisoli. Taxonomy (NCBI): domain Bacteria; kingdom Pseudomonadati; phylum Bacteroidota; class Flavobacteriia; order Flavobacteriales; family Flavobacteriaceae; genus Flavobacterium; species Flavobacterium notoginsengisoli. Next base: position 402,035 of record NZ_JBHUOT010000001.1, on the reverse strand, counting down.
TTGGATGTCTTTTTACGAATCAAATTGCAACTGGAACATCAGAAGAAATTATTACTTTTTTAAAAGAAAAAAAGATTAATTTCTACAGTGCTACTTTGCAAAATTCAACTTCTTATCATACCCAAAATTTCACTACTCCAACTGCATTAGTTGTAGGCACAGAAGCCACCGGCTTAACACAGCAATGGCGCGATGAAGCAACACAAAACATCATTATTCCAATGCAGGGAGAAATTGACAGCATGAATGTTTCTGTTGCTGCTGCAATTTTAATTTTTGAAGCGAAAAGACAGCGAGGTTTTTAGTCAAAATCCTGATTTTATTCTGTAAAGAATTTGAAAAAAAATAATACTTTTAGGATATTAATTTAACTATTGTAATTCTTTTTTAATTTTTATCTAAATGAAATTATTTGACAGACTTTCTGCCGTTTTTGGAAAAACTCCTTATGCCTCTATTGTTGAAGTACATGTGGCAAAATTAAACGATAATGAAAAAAAATTTCCGTTAATTGTATTAAAAGCTAAAGATTACCCAGAATTACTAAGAGCATTCATCTCAGACAACAAAAATCAAAATGATTCTACCTCAATACTTCAATACATAAAAATCACCAACTCCGTACTTCTTACATTAGTATCAAAAAATAAAAAGATTATAATAGAATTTAATCTTAATGATGTTTTAGCTCATAGTGTCCTATTTGGAATGTATACTTCAGGAAAAATTGGAATTCAGGAAATCAATAGCGATGTAAACTGTTCTTTTATTTTAGAAGCAGTCTTAAACGATTTTGAATACAACTGGATTAATAAAATTCAACCTATAATCTTTAGAGAAACATTTAAGCTTGCCAGCCAGGATAATGAAACACTCAATAAGCTTTCAGAAGAACAAATTGACAATTTAAAAGACAGAATGCCTGAAGCTTATTTAGAAACATTAGGTTCAATTCAGGCAAGATGGCAATAAATGCCGTTTTTTACTGAAACTGCCTACCTAAAATCATAAAAAAGCACTCTAAATTCTCATAAAAAACAGCTCTCATAGAAACGTTTACCCTTTCAGCAGAAAATGATTTAAATTTAATTCATAATTGGAATTGTTTTTTTGCGTATCTCAGCACTAATATGTATTTTTAGTACTTGAACTATGCCGTTATGACAGAAATAGATATTGAAAAAGAAAATAAAGCTATTGCGCAGGAATACAAGGAATTACTTCGAATAAGTTACCAAACTTTAAGCCCAACTGACAAAAAATTAATTCGAAAAGCATTTGATGTTGCTGTTGATGCACACAAAGAACAAAGACGGAAATCGGGAGAAGCCTATATCTTTCATCCTATTGCAGTTGCCAAAATTGTTGCCTCAGAAATTGGTCTGGGCGCGACTTCTATTGCTGCGGCTTTATTACACGATGTTGTAGAAGATACTCCAATTACGGTTGAAGATATTGAGCGCTTGTTTAATCCGAAAGTCGCTCAGTTGGTTGAAGGTCTTACTAAGATTTCGTTAGTTCAAAAAGACTTAAATGCTTCGATGCAGGCAGAGAATTTCAGAAAAATGATTCTGACACTGAATGATGATGTTCGTGTAATTTTGATCAAACTAGCCGATCGTCTTCATAACATGCAAACCATGGATTCGATGGCAGAATATAAGCAAACCAAAATTGCTTCTGAAACTTTATACATTTATGCGCCTCTAGCCCACCGTTTAGGACTTTACAACATTAAAACCAAGCTGGAAGATTTAGGTTTAAAATATACAGAACCTGCCATTTATAATGACATTGTAAGTAAAATTCGTGAAACGAAAGAAGAGCAGGATGCTTACATTAAAGATATTTCGGATGTCTTAAAAAAATCTCTGGACAATGAAGGCGTTGATTATATTATCAAAGGCCGACCAAAATCTATTTATTCAATCCGTAGAAAAATGCGTGCTCAAAACGTAACCTTCGATGAAGTTTACGACAAGTTTGCACTTAGAATTGTTTATAAAGCAGACCCGCATGACGAAAAATTTGTGGCCTGGAAAATCTATTCGATTGTAACAGATCACTACAGACCGAGCCCTAGCCGTCTTCGTGACTGGATTTCTTCTCCGAAATCAACTGGTTATGAAGCGCTTCACATAACTGTGATGGGTCCAAAAGGACGCTGGGTTGAAGTTCAGGTTCGAAGCGAACGTATGGACGAAATTGCGGAAAAAGGTTATGCGGCCCACTACAAATATAAAAACGGCGCAACTGAAGAAAGCGGTTTAGATGTCTGGCTGAATCTTCTTCGTGAAGCATTAGAAAATCCGGAAACCAATGCAGTTGATTTTGTCGAAGATTTTAAAATGAATTTATATTCAAAGGAAATCTTTGTCTTTACCCCAAAAGGAGAAATCAAATCATTACCAAAAGGCGCTACTTCTCTTGATTTTGCTTTCAGTATTCACTCTGAAATAGGAATTAAAACTAGAGGAACACGCGTAAACGGACGTTTAGTTCCTTTAAATTACGAACTGAAAAGTGGTGATCAGGTTGAAGTTATTACTTCTCCAAATCAGAAACCAACCGTAAACTGGTTGGAATATGTAACCACTTCGAGAGCGAAAAACAAAATTAAAAACGTTCTTAATGAGAACACTAAAAAGATTGCCGAAGAAGGGAAAGAATTACTTGTTAGAAAATTAAAACATTTAAAAATTACATTTAACGAACAAGTAACCAACGAATTAGTCAACTTTTTTAAATTAAAAACAAGTTTAGATTTATTTTACAGAGTTGGAATTGGTGCGATTGAAAATCAGCAGTTAAAAGATTATGCTGCGCAGAAAAGCAATTCGTTTATCAATTTCTTTAAAAATAAAATCAAAAGAAATAAAGATACAACCGCTTCAGAAGATATTCATAAACCAGTTATCAGCAGTAATTATGACATGCTGGTTTTTGGAACAGAGCATGACAAACTAGATTATAAATTATCGCAATGTTGCAACCCAATTCCGGGTGATGATGTATTTGGTTTTGTGACGATTAACGAAGGGATCAAAGTGCATAAAAAAGATTGTCCGAACGCCATCGGAATGCAGTCTAATTATGCTTACCGCATTATGAGCGCCAAATGGATTGACTCTTCGCAAGAAGAATTTAAAGCCATTATCAATATTACAGGAATGGATGTTCTTGGACTTACCAACCAATTGACAAGGGTAATCTCGAACAATATGAGTGTGAATATTCAAAGTATTTCTTTGAGTACCGATGCGGGAATTTTCCACGGTCAAATCGCTGTAATTGTAAAAAACAATACCATTTTGAAGAAAATGATCAATGCCATTAAAAAAATTGACGGTGTTGATAAAGTCACAAGAGAGTACAGAACCTAACTTTTTAACCTATCTATAAGGGATTTATAACTAAACTTTAAACCCGAAACTTTTATTGATTAAAAATAAAAATTTATCTTTGCCGGATATGACACTCATTTCAACTGACAACACTAGAAATCAAGAAATTGTAAAAAACGTTTTTACAATGTATCTTGAACAAAAAGGGCATCGCAAAACTCCTGAGCGTTATGCTATACTTCAGGAAATTTACGACAGCGAGGAACATTTTGATATCGAAAATTTGTACATCAAAATGAAAAACAAAAACTATCGTGTGAGTAGAGCTACTTTATACAACACGATTGAGTTATTGTTAGACTGCGCTTTGGTTAGAAAACATCAATTTGGGCAAAATCAGGCTTACTACGAAAAGTCTTATTTCGACAAACAGCACGATCACATTATCATGACTGATTCTGGCGAAGTAATTGAATTTTGTGACCCAAGAATTCAGACCATCAAAAAAACAATCGAAGAAATATTTGATATCGAGATTACAAATCACTCGTTATATTTCTACGGAAACAAAAAGCAAAAACAATAATCCAGAAAGGAATTATTCAAAAAATAAAAAAAAAGAAAAATTAACTACATAATCAGTAGGACAACTTAGATTGTCCCAACGCAAATTAAAACAGAATGACCGTAGATTTATTACTAGGATTACAATGGGGAGATGAAGGTAAAGGAAAAATTGTTGACGTTCTTACCTCAAATTATGATATTATTGCACGTTTTCAAGGAGGACCAAATGCAGGACATACATTAGAATTTGACGGAATTAAACACGTACTAAGAACAATTCCTTCTGGAATTTTTCATAAAAATTCAGTAAATATCATCGGAAATGGTGTTGTAATTGACCCGGTAGTTTTTCAAAAAGAAATCGAAGGTCTGGAGAAATTCAATCTTGATATCAAAAGTAAATTAATCATTTCTAGAAAAGCACACTTAATTTTACCAACTCACCGTTTACTTGATGCAGCTTCTGAAGCTTCAAAAGGTAAAGCTAAAATTGGTTCTACTCTTAAAGGAATTGGACCAACTTATATGGACAAAACAGGTAGAAATGGTTTACGTGTTGGAGATATTGAATTAGAAGATTTTAAAGAGCGTTACAGAGCTTTAGCTGACAAGCACGAAGCGATGATTGCTTTTTACGATGTTAATATTCAATACAATTTAGCTGAACTTGAAAAAGAATTCTTTGAAGCTATTGAAGAATTAAAAAAATTAGATTTTATTGACAGTGAAGAATACATGCACCAGGCTCAAAAAGCAGGTAAATCTATTCTTTGCGAAGGAGCTCAGGGATCTTTATTAGATGTTGATTTTGGAACTTATCCTTTTGTAACTTCATCAAATACTACCGCTGCCGGAGCTTGTACAGGATTAGGAATTGCTCCTAACAAAATCAAAGAAGTTTACGGAATTTTCAAAGCTTACGTGACTCGTGTTGGTAGCGGACCTTTCCCAACTGAACTTTTTGACGAAGTGGGTGCAACTATGGCAAGAGTTGGTAACGAATTTGGTTCTGTAACAGGAAGACAAAGACGTTGCGGATGGTTAGACTTAGTAGCTTTAAAATATGCTGTTCAGGTTAACGGAGTTACGCAGTTAATGATGATGAAAGGTGATGTTCTTTCTGGATTTGAAACTTTAAAAGTTTGTACTGAGTACAACTACAAAGGACAAAACATTTCTCACTTCCCTTACAACATCGAGCCGGAAAATGTTACTCCGGTTTACAAAGAATTTAAAGGATGGAAACAAGATTTAACTGGATTGACAACTTACGATCAATTGCCAGTTGAGCTAAAAGAATATATTGAGTTTATTGAGAAAGAAATCGAAGTACCAATCAAAATTGTATCGGTTGGACCAGACAGAAAGCAAACAATAACAAAATAATACACTTAAACGCTCTGATAATCAGAGCGTTTTTTTTATACAAATCATTTCATTTATGAAAAATCCAAAAGTTGAAATTAAAGAAACTAAATTATTATCAGACAATTGGTATATCTTAAACCGGGTTACTTTTGATTACCAAAAAGAAAATGGTGTATCTGAAATCCATACTCGTGAAGTTTATGACCGTGGTAATGGCGCCGGAATTTTATTATATAATTCAGCAAAAAAAACGGTTATCCTGACACGTCAATTCCGCCTTCCGACTTTCCTTAACGGAAATAAAGACGGAATGATGATTGAAGTTTGTGCCGGACTTTTAGACAAAGACAATCCGGAAACTGCCATTATTCGTGAAACGGAAGAAGAAACTGGTTATCGTATTTCTAAAGTTCAGAAAGTATTTGAAACCTATATGTCTCCAGGCGCCGTAACAGAAATTTTATATCTTTTTGTTGGAGAATATGACGAAAGCATGAAAGTAAGTGAAGGCGGCGGACTGGATGCTGAACAGGAAAATATTGAAGTTTTAGAATTTACTTTTGATCAGGCTTACGCTATGATTGAATCACAAGAAATTACGGATGCTAAAACTATTATGTTGTTACAGCATGCAAAAATTAAAGGTTTGATTTAAATAGTTTTTATGTATTTTAGTGTTAAAAAATGATTTAATAAACACTAATCTAATAACAACTTAAATGGGATTATTTGACTTTTTCAAGAAAAAAGAAACTCCAAAAAACGAAACAACCAAAGAAACTGAAAAAACTGAAAACAAGGTAATACTTGCGATGCCCCTGTTTAATAACGGCGAACGTTACAAAATAAATAGTGTAATTGAAAACCTGAAAGATTTTTGGGGATTATCTATTGTTAATTTTGCAGGAGATGACAATTCAGCTGTTTTTAAACTAAATAATGAATTAGTAGCCGTAGCTTACGTCCCGGCACAAATTCCTGGGGAAGAAATTTCAACCACTATTCAATATGCATACAATTGGCATACGGCCAGAGAAGATTTAAAAAATTATACTGGACATGCAATCGTTTCTGTTATGTCTGCAGAGGGAAGCCAAGTAGAAAGATATACACTTTTAAGTAAATTATTGTGTTCTATTCTTTCTACTTCAGATTCAATAGGTGTGTACCAAGCAAAACAGACACTATTAACTCCCAGAAATCAATATCTTGAATGCATTAATGATTTACTGCAGCTAAAATCTCCCGTTCATTTATGGATTTATATTGGCATTAAAACTTCTCCGGAAGGGAATTATATGTATACCTATGGATTACCTGAATTTGAAAAACAGGAAATGGAAATCTTAAAATCTCCTGTAGATTTAGAAAAACTCTTTAATTTCTTTTCCAGCATTATTGCATACGTAATTAATAGTGATATTACATTACGAAATGGAGAAACTTTAGGACATACAGAAGACCACAGAGTAAAAATAACTGCTTCACAAGGTTTTTTTGTAGAGGGTGAAACTTTAAAAATAGAAATATAATTTCTTTAATTATAAATAATAAAATCAAAACACGATTTATACAAAATGGCAACAGATAATTGGTCTACTTTTCAAATCAATTGAAATGAAATTATTCCGCAACAAATATTTTAAAATAATTACATTTCTTTTTATATGTTTAAATGTAATAGCATTTATCCATGCTTATAAATTTACTCATTTTACAAAATCTGAGTCCCAAAAAACGGAGAGTCCAGAAAAGCTCACCTCTCTTGAAAAAGTAAAAACATTATTATTTGGCGTAAATAATCCAAAACCGCAGAATAAAAAATTCCCAACTCAGAAATATGAAACCATAAAATTAAAAAGCAACAAAGAAATAGAATGCTGGCTAATTAAAAATCAAAACTTTCGAGGAACAGTTATTCTATTTCATGGTTATGGTGGCGAGAAATCTTCAATGCTAGACAAATCAAATGAATTTTTAAAATTAGGTTTTAACACTATGCTAGTTGATTTTATGGGAAGCGGTAACTCCGAAGGAAATCAAACAACAATTGGTTTTAAAGAGGCTGAAGAAGTAAAAACTTGCTTTGACTATATCTCATCTACAGGCGAAAAAAATATTTATTTATTTGGTACTTCTATGGGAGCTGTTGCCATAATGAAATGTATTGATGATACTCAAATAAAGCCAAAAGGTATAATTATAGAATGCCCGTATGGCTCCATGTATCAAACTGTTTGTGCCAGATTTAATAAAATGCATGCTCCAACTTTTCCAATGGCCGGAATTTTGCTTTTTTGGGGAGGTATACAAAATGGTTTTTGGGGGTTTAGTCATAATCCATCAGAATATGCAGAAAAAATAAACTGTCCAACATTATTACTTTATGGAGAAAAAGATAAAAGTGTCAGCAGATTAGAAATAGATGAAATTTATAAAAATCTAAAAGGCTTTAAAGAACTTCATGTTTACAAAAATACCGGACATGAAAATTATCTAATAAAAAATAAGATTCAATGGAGTCAGGATATCAATTCCTTTTTATCATCGATTTAAAAATGAAAATCCCGAAAACAATTCAAAAAATTATGTAACCCTTTTTGGCTATCAGATTTATAACTTTATTTTCATAAAATTAACGACCTATGAAAAAGTTATATTACACAGCAAACGCCTTACTTGTATTGATATTGGTTTTAATGGTTTCATGTAAAAAAACAGATACTATTGAAATAACCGAAAATAAAACCACTAAAAAAGTAGTTGAATATAAAGAACCTGAATCTGCAGTTTCTTTTCAGTTCCAAAAAACGAAAGACTGGCTGAAAGCAAATGAAGCTGACAGCACTAAAATGAATATTGTTTATGCTATAAACAGAACCGATAAAGCCAATTTAAAAAAACAGGATTCGATCGTAATTCCGGCAGATTTTAGTGGTGATTTAGTTTATTATCTTCCTTTCCCAATACACGTTGCGGCATTACAGGAAGTTTCAAAAATCATCTTATTTTCTTATCCAACACAGACTTTTGCCGCCTATGAAAATGGCGAATTAGTTCGTACAGGACCAACTAATATGGGAAGAAAAAAAGACCCTACTCCAACAGGATTGTTTTTCACTAACTGGAAAGCCGAAAAAACAACCAGCACATTTAATGACGAGTGGGAATTGAAATGGAATTTTAACATTGAAAATAAATTGGGAGTTGGTTTTCATCAATATGAACTACCAGGATACCCAGCTTCACATTCTTGCTTACGATTATTAGAAAAGGACGCTAAATTCCTTTACAAATTTGCAGATGAATGGATTTTAAAAGATAAAGAAAACGTAAAAGTGAAAGGAACGCCTGTTGTTGTTTTTGGAAGTTATGATTTTGACGGACCAAAACCATGGTTACAACTCGCATCAGACCCAAAAGCTTTAAATATTCCAGAATCTGAAATTGAAACACAGACAAAACCATTCTTAAAAGAGATTTTAGAAAATCAAAATCTTAGAGAAGCTGAACCTAAAAACACTTTATAAAATATATTCCTAATATAAAATAAGCTGAGATGATTTCGATTGTTTCAGCTTTTTTGTTTAAACACATAGAAACATAGTTTTTCATGCCGCTCAAAGGCGTTTCACTTTTAATAAAAAACATAGTTTTTTTGGCTAAAGCCCTCAGCTTTAATTTTTACAACCCTCCAGCTAAAGCTGGAGGCAATTCACTTTCAAGTCTTTGTTTCTTTGCAACTTTGAACCTTTGCAACTAAAAACTTACTATCTCAGAACCTCAGCACCTTAGAATCTTAAAAAAACACAAATAAGCGATCGTTCATTTATTATTTTTTTTATACCTTTGTACCGTAATTAATTAGAATTATGAGAACACGAGATACCAATAAAGAAGAAATTGTAAAACAAAAAGCAATAGGAATGATCGTTACACAAGGTGTAGAAGGTTTTGGAATGAATCGCCTTGCTAAAGAATGCGGTATCTCTGTTGCGACTCTTTATATTTATTATTCGGATAAAGAAGATTTGATTCGAAAAATCGGAATCGAAATTGGCCGAAAACTCTTTGACAAAATACTGGATGGTTTTTCTCCTGAAATGTCTTTTAAGGACGGACTTAAAAATCAATGGGAAAATCGTATTTACTTCACTCTCCATTTTACACAGGAAGCTACTTGTTTTGAAATCCTAAAACAATCTACTTATGGCGATGCTATTGTAGAAGAAATTACAGGTGATTTTAAACAAACTATGTCTCATTTTATACTTTCTGCTATCGAAAGAAAAGAACTTATTCCGATTACTTTCGAAGTTTTTTGGAGCATTGCTTATGGTTCATTATACTCTCTTTTAGAACTTCACAGAGAAGGAAAATCTATGTCGGGAAAACCTTTTGTGTTTACCGAAGAACTTAAAAACGAAACTTTCAATCTGGTTTTAAAAGCGCTGACTCCTTAATTCAATATCAACCACAAATTTCAATGATTTGTCACTCTGAGCGAAGTCGAAGAGCAAATTCAAAATACAATTGTAATATTAATTTCAATAAAAATGAAAACTTCAATTATAGAAAATAAAAAAATTGCCATTATAGGCGGTGGCCCTGTTGGATTGACAACTGCTCGAATTTTACAACTAAACGGTGCTGACGTTACAGTTTATGAAAGAGATAGTAATGCTCAGGCCAGAATTTCTGGCGGAACTCTGGACATTCATTCTGACTCCGGCCAATATGCGATTCAGAAAGCAGATTTAATGGACGAGTTTTATAAATATGCAAGACCAACTGGCGAAAAAATGGCTGATATAGATGGAAATATTACTTTTGATGAAATGCCGGATGAAACCAATGCTTTTTCTCGTCCTGAAATTGACCGCAATGATCTTAGAAAAATTATACTGGATAATCTCCAAGAGGACACTGTTGTTTGGGATAGTCAATTGATCAATCTTGAAAAAAAAGAAAATCAATATATTTTAGAATTCAAAAATGGCAAAACAGCGACTGCTGACTTTGTTATCGTAGCAAATGGCGGAAGATCTAATGCCAGAAAATTTGTGAGCGATCAGGAACCGCAGCTTTCGGGAACCTATATTATTCAGGGTGAAATTGTTAATCCGGATCAGGATTATCCCGAATTTAAGCCGAAATACGGTAACGGAAATGTAATGGCTATGGGCGAACATAAAATGTTTTATACTCATACCATGCGTGATGGTTCTGTACATTTTGGAGTTTCTTTTAAAGCTCATGAGAATTGGATTTCAAACCACGGAATTAACTTTGAAGATGATAAAGCTGTAATTTCTTTTCTAAACGAAACTTTTAAAAACTGGGGCGACGATTACAAAAAATTCTTTGCTGCTTCTACAGAATTCTCCGGTTTACCTTTACGACTATTTTCTTTGGAAGAATCTTGGAAAGAACATTCTAATATTACACTTGTGGGAGACGCAGCACATTTAATGCCTCCATTTGCCGGAGAAGGAGTAAATATGGGCCTTTTTGATGCTTTTCATTTAACTCAAAACTTAACCAATGGAAAATTCGAAACTATTGACGAAGCTATCGCTGATTATGAACAAAAAATGTTTGGTTATGCTTTAGAAGCGCAACGTATGACGAAGAAAATGGAAGATTTACTGCATTCTGATATCGTTGCGGAAGATATTTTGAACAGTAGATTTTAAGTTTACAAAGTAATAAATCAAAAAAGGCGTAAGAATTAAATCTTACGCCTTTCGTTTTATATTAAAAACTCTCCAATTATCTTGAATAATTTGGAGCTTCTTTCGTAATTGTTACGTTATGTGGATGACTTTCAGTAATTCCGCTTGAAGTAATTCTCACGAAACGTCCTGTTTCCTGTAAAGTAGGAATATCTTTTGAACCACAGTATCCCATACCTGCACGAAGACCACCAATAAACTGAAGCATGCTTTCGTTTAATTCTCCTTTATAAGGAACACGTCCAACGATTCCTTCCGGAACTAGTTTTTTAACATCGTCTTCAACATCCTGGAAATAACGGTCTTTAGACCCTGTCTGCATGGCTTCAACAGATCCCATTCCGCGATACGATTTGAATTTTCTTCCTTCAAAAATGATCGTTTCTCCCGGAGATTCTTTTGTTCCTGCTAATAATGAACCTAACATTACACAGTCAGCCCCTGCCGCAATTGCTTTAGGAATATCTCCCGTGTAACGAATTCCACCATCAGCAATTACCGGAACTCCAGTTCCTTTAATAGCTGCAGCAACCTCTAAAACTGCTGAGAACTGAGGAAAACCAACACCTGCAACGATACGTGTAGTACAGATAGAACCAGGTCCGATTCCTACTTTTACACCGTCTGCACCATTTTCTACTAAATATTTAGCAGCTTCCGGTGTTGCAATGTTTCCGACGATTACATCTATTTGAGGGAATTTTGATTTTACTTCTTTTAAGGTATTTACAACACCTTCTGTGTGCCCATGCGCTGTATCGATAATAATGGCATCTACACCTGCATTTACTAAAGCTTCCGCTCTTTGAACTGCATCTCCGGTAACTCCAATTGCAGCAGCAACTCTCAAACGACCAAAAGAATCTTTATTTGCGATTGGTTTTTGAGTCAGTTTTGTAATATCTCTAAACGTAATTAAACCTACTAATTCGTTTTTATCGTTTACAACCGGTAATTTTTCGATTTTATGACCTTGTAAAACTACTTCAGCTTGTTCTAAAGAAGTTCCTTCAGAAACCGTTACTAAGTTTTGGCTTGTCATAACCTCAGCGATTGGTCTTGCTCCATTTTTTTCGAAACGTAAGTCACGATTGGTAACAATACCTTTTAAGATTCTGTTTTCGTCAACGATTGGAATACCACCAATTCCGAATTCTTTCATAGCACTTTTAGCGTCAGCAATAGTAGAATTCATTGGCAAAGTTACCGGATCGATAATCATACCTGCTTCTGCACGTTTTACTTTTCGAACTTTTCCTGCTTGTTGTTCGATAGTCATATTTTTATGTAAAACACCAATTCCGCCTTCTTGTGCCATAGCAATTGCCATTGCACTTTCTGTAACTGTATCCATAGCAGCAGATACAATTGGAACGTTTAATGTGATGTTTCTTGAGAATTTTGATTTGATACTCACTTCGCGGGGAAGCACATTCGAGTAGTTAGGTACTAATAATACATCGTCGTAAGTTAAACCTTCGCCGATAATCTTGGAGTTGTGTGCTATCATGGTGCAATTTCTAGTTGAATTGCGTGCAAATATAGTGAATAAATTGCTAACTTGAATACTAACTTATTCATAAATTTATCCTTACACGAATCATCCTACAAAATCGTGTTGCCTAGCCCAGATGGAAATGGAAAGCCACGAAAAGCCAAAAAATATTTTTTTCTGATTTAAAAAAGCGACCAACGGAAGCTCTTTTTAAATCCTGAAAAAAAGTTTTTTGGGTCGAGTGCTTGAAATGTACAGCTGGAAATTGCTCCTAATCAATCAACCTCATCCGGAACAATGAAATTTATCCCGAACTGGAATGCTACACCATTGGCTTTAGAAATATCTTTATATTCCAGAATATTATTTACTAGTGCATAAACATTGACTTTTCCGATTGTACCGGCAAGTCCTAAACCAATGTTTTTATTAGAAAACGAATCAAAAGTATAAGTTGCCTTTACATCTAATTTCCTAAAAATATTCCTTCTGTAAAAAGCTGTCAATGCTGCTATAGGCTGTCTTGGAGTAGTCATTGCAAAAACCTGTGCTCCTACTGCATTTTTATAGTATTTATTGACTTGTCCTCGACAATTACATTCATCATCCGGGCGTGCTTCACCAAATGAATATTGAATGGAGGAATAAAATTTAGTCGGACGCCAGGTCGTGTATTTATTATAAAGTGTATCTCTCGGAATGGCTTTTTCAAACTCATCAAAAACATCTTCAGGATCGTCATTTCCCATAAAATCAGGATTTACACCATTATATTGATAGGTTCCTTTATAAGTAAGTGTTTCGATATCTTTAGATTGTCTGATAAACCCCAAATCAATTATACTTGCTGTAAGCTGCAGATTATCTTTTATATAATAGGTAATTCCGGCATCTACTCCCAATCCTAAACTTCCGCCAAAAAAAGTATTATTTACTAAATCACGAGCTACATTTCCTTCATATTCGTCTTTGGTAAATTTAGAAATCCCAGATGTTTTTAATTCTAAATTAGACGAAATAATCTGATTGTAAACATTCGGAGTTCCGGAATTTTGTCCTGTATAAATATATCCGGAATTTTTTGTTGAAGTGGCATTTGCACCACTGGAGTAGATTTTTGCACGTCCGCCATACACAAACTTATCGTTTACTTTTTTATGATATCCGATATGCAACACAGAAAGAACTTCCGCCTTTGCTGTTAAATCTCCCAGATTAAAAGATTTTCCAATATAGTCTCTATTTCCGTTTAAAGCCAGCAGAGCGGGATCTTTAGGAACGTACATAAAAAAGTCAAATTCCTGATACAATCCAAATGAAACATACGATTTGCTTTCTCTGCCTCCGACTCTAAAACCACCTGAAAAGATTTCCAACTGCTGATTGGTCATTACTTTATCGTTTCTCGATGTATTATTAAGTACGTTTCGAACTTTTTGATTAAAATCTACACCATTGTCTGCAAATAAATCATAGGCCGTAAAACCTTTCGAACCTACATTTGCCGAAATTCCGGATAAGACAGGAAAACCAAAATAATATTTATACGAAACATCTGCTCCAGGATTGACAAGAGAAGACTGTGGAATTTGAGTAAAATTATACAGCAGTTCTTTATTTTGAGCAAAACAAGAAAACTGAAAAACGACAAAGAAAATCAAACTTAACTTTCTCATTCGATTACTAAATAAGCTGTTGCACTTGATCTCAATTTCAGACTTCCTAAACTTTGACTATTTAATGGGTCTCCGGCAGCAATTAAAACTACAAATCCGATTTTAGTAGTTTGTTTTAGAAGATCTAAACGTTCATTTTCAAAAACTTCTGTTGGATATTTTATAACATTAGAACTTCCTGTATAAGCAGGAACTGTAAAAGATATAGTCTGCAGAATTTCATTTTGGTCATTCATTAAAAGCATATTCAGAGCAAAAGTGCGTTCAATAGTATTTTCAATTTCAAAATCGAATTCCGCTTTCTTTAATCTTTCATTAAAAAACTTATCACGAAAAACGGTAAAGTTTCGTACATCGTAAACGATATTGGTTCCGCCATCGTCTATAAGCTGATTTGCAGGAATATCAAAATAAGCAAGATTTGCCACAACAACAGGCTCTAACTTTAAGTCTTTTATCTGATCGAAATCTAATTCACTTGAACAGGAAAAAAATAGAAAAGCACAAAGAATTGTACTTAAGAGGCTGCGTTTAGAATTTGGTATCATGGCTAATATTATTTCAACATTAAATATAACGCTTAATGTTTATAATCCTTATCTAAGGTAGGTAAATATAACTATTAATTAATGAAACTTTCCAAACAATTTCGAAGCTTCATTGTAAGCACTCTCAAAGCTTAACGAATTTAAACCTGTATATTTTTTGTTTGCTGTAAAATAAGAAACCAGTTTTTCTGTAGGCATGTTTCCTGTCAATTTATCAGTTGCCATCGGACAGCCACCAAAACCCTGAATTGCCCCATCAAAACGGGTACAACCAGCTTTGGCTGCTGCATCGATTTTCTCGAACCACGTGTCGGGCGTGGTATGCAAATGAGCGCCAAATTCGATTTCCTGATATTTTGGAATTAAATGAGAAAACAAATACGTAATTACTTCCGGAGTAGAAGTTCCAACTGTATCAGAAAGCGATAGAATTTTCACTCCCATTCCTGCAAGTTTTTCTGTCCATTCCGAAACAATTTCTACATTCCACGGATCTCCATATGGATTCCCAAAACCCATTGAAAGATACGTTACGACTTCTTTATTTTTCTTATCAGCAACTTCCAGAATTTCTCTTAAAGTAACCAAAGATTCGGCAATAGTTTTATGGGTATTACGCATCTGAAAATTCTCTGAAATAGAAAACGGAAAACCTAAATACTGAATCTGTTCATATTCTGAAGCGGTTACCGCTCCTTGCGTATTAGCAATAATCGAAAGCAGTTTACTAGTGGTTTGAGATAAATCGAGCTGTTCTAAAACGGCAGCAGTATCTTGCATCTGCGGAATAGCTTTTGGAGAAACAAAACTTCCGAAATCAATAGTATCGAAACCAACTCTTAGTAAAGACTGTATATAGGAAACTTTATTTTTAGTTGGAACAAAATCTCTTATGCCTTGCATGGCATCTCTGGGACATTCAATGATTTTGATTTCTTTATTCAAAGCTTATTCATTTGTAAAGGCTAAGTTAGTTTCTTTTTTAATGAAATAAAAGAGAATTTTAGTTGAAACCAATTATTACTTAATATCGTAATAGCCTTAATTATTACACAAAATTGTAATAATTTAAAATATTACCAAAAAACGTAATAATAAATATTATTACTTATATTTGTAATAGAAAGTTTATTATTTTTTAATTATATTTGGTTATGACTAGTGTAATTACCGGCGACATAATTGGTTCAAGACAGCAAAAATCAGAACATTGGGTAGAGGATCTTAAAAAGATTTTAGCGCCTTTTGGATCAACACCAAGCCAGTGGGAAGTATATCGCGGTGATGAATTTCAGATTGAAGTTTCAAATCCTGAACAGGCATTGCTAGCCGCTATTTTAATCAAAGCCCGTTTACGAGCCATAAAATCAGATGCCAGAATGAGTATTGGTTTTGGAGACAAAACGCATAATGCAGAAAGAATATCTGAAAGTAACGGCTCTGCTTTTATACATTCCGGAGAACTTTTTGAAACCTTAAAAAAACAAAAGGTAACTCTGGCGCTGCGAACAGGTGATACAAATTTTGACGAAAAACTCAATTTAATGCTGCAATTGGCCTTAACTTTTATGGACAGCTGGCTGGTACAATCGGCAGAATTTGTTGCTATTGCAATAGAAAATCCTGATTTGTCCCAAGAAGAAATAGGACAAAAATTAGGCATCAATCAGGCTGCTGTAAGCCGAAGACAAAAACGTGCCCAATTTGAACTGATTTTGAATTTAGACCAATATTTTAGAACCCAAATAAAACAACTTTTAGCATTATGATTTTATTCGTAAAACTACTTTTAGCTCATTTGTTAGGTGATTTTATATGGCAACCTGGTTCATGGGTAGCCGACAAGGAAATTAAAAAACATAAAAGTATTTACCTATATGTTCATATTATTCTTCATGGCCTTTTAGCAGCAATTCTGGCGGGAGAAATCCGTTTTATTCCCTACGCTTTTTTAATTGCTGTAACACACGGACTAATAGATTGGATCAAATTAAATTTTCAGAAAAAGAAAAATAAACGAAGTTGGTTTGTTGCAGACCAAATTGCGCATATTTTAATTCTAATTGGCGTCGTACTTTTATATGAAAATAAAAACATCCCTGATTTTTGGAAAAACAACGAATTCTGGATTTTCCTGACTGGAATTTTACTGCTTACCAAACCAACATCAATCTTTATCAAAACGATAATTTCAATCTGGGCTCCAGAGAGCAAAATCGACAATCAGGATAACTCACTAATTGCCGCCGGAAATTATATTGGTATACTGGAACGTTTATTTGTTTTCGGATTTATTCTGACCAATCATTTTGAAGCCATCGGATTTCTTTTAGCTGCTAAATCTATTTTTAGGTTTGGAGATTTAAAAGAAGCCAAAGACCGAAAACTGACCGAATATGTTTTGATTGGCACTTTAATCAGTTTCGGAATTGCAATACTCGCCGGCTTAATTGTACAGTTCCTTCTTTTACAATTGCCCTAAAACTTTTTTATTGATTGCTTTTATCAAAGCCGGTCCTTCGTAAATAAATCCTGTGTACAACTGCACTAAACTTGCTCCTGCATTTAATTTTTCAATTGCATCATCGGCAGAATGAATTCCTCCTACTCCAATAATCGGGAAAGCTTTGTTGCTTTTTTCTGAAAGAAAACGAATTACTTCTGTAGAACGCTTTGTCAATGGTTTTCCGGACAAACCTCCTGTTTCTGTTTGGTTTGAAGACTGTAGACCTTCTCTTGAAATTGTAGTATTGGTAGCAATTACACCCGCAATCTGAGTTGTTTTTACAATATCAATAATATCCAATAACTGCTCATCTGTAAGATCTGGAGCAATTTTCAATAAAATTGGTTTTGCTTTCTGAGTACTTGTTTTTTGTTTTTCAACATTTCTGTCCTGCAAAGTCTGTAATAAAGCTGTTAAAGGCTCTTTATCCTGTAGCGCTCTTAAATTTGGCGTATTTGGTGAACTTACATTCACAACAAAATAATCAACATGATCGTACAAAGCATCAAAACAAATAATGTAGTCTTTAACCGCATCTTCATTATCAGTTACTTTATTCTTTCCGATATTTCCTCCAATTAAAACTCCCGAATTTTTCTTCAAACGTTCAACAGCTTCCAAAACACCACCATTATTAAATCCCATTCGGTTGATAATCGCCTGATCTTCTTTTAAACGGAATAAACGTTTCTTTGGATTTCCTTCCTGTCCAACCGGGGTTACAGTTCCAATTTCGATAAAACCAAAACCAAAATCACCTAACTCTTTGTAAAGCTTGGCATCTTTATCAAATCCCGCAGCAAGTCCAACCGGATTTTTAAATTTAATTCCAAACACTTCTCTTTCTAGTCGAGCATCTTTTACCTCATAAATTGATTTTATAATTGACGAAACTCCAGGAATTTTTGAAATGAATTTAACGAATGAAAAAGTAAAGTAATGCACTTCTTCAGGATCAAACCAAAAAAGTATCGGACGAATTATCAATTTATACATAAGAGTTGTGTTGTTATTTTTTTCGGATGCAAATTTAAATATTATAGTTTAAAAAGGTGCTTTTTTCCAGAAACAAATCTTTTCAATTTTGTTCAATTCTTTAAATAGCTTAAAAACGATTAAAAAGCTTTTTTTGATGTTGCAAATTATAAAATGAAACCACTTAAAGCCTGTCTAAAAACTTCACAGGATTATTTATTACTTAATTTTGAGACAATTATAAAAAATCTTGTTACAATTTTTCATTTCAAAAATCTGGAAGTTATGCAAAATGAAACGAAAGCAAGAATCAACATCCTGTCTGGAAAAACAATTTTCTTTATTACGTTTTTCATTTTGACCAGTTTTAACAAAATCACAGCACAGGAAGACAAGGAAAAAGCTTTTCATCCACATCATCAAATTGGGCTTTCTATTAATCATGTTCACGTTTTTGAAGGCCGTGATGACGAGGGAAACAGAGAAGTTTTGAGCCTTCCCGCCTGGGGATTGGATTATACTTTTCAATTTCACGAAAAATGGGCAATCGGGCTTCATACTGACTTTATTATTGAAAAATTTAAAGTCGAAAAAAATCTTGCCGGCGGAGAAGATAAAGAAACAGTTGAAAGAAGTTATCCAATTGCTCCTGCCATAATGGGAATTTATAAACCAAATGAACACTGGAGTTTTCTTCTGGGTTTTGGAGGCGAATTTGCCAAAGAAGAAGAAGATTTCTTTTTGACCCGTGCAGGTGTAGAATATGGGTACGAATTACCAAAAGAATGGGAAATTTTCGGCACTTTCAGTTATGATTTTAAATGGAATGCTTATGACAGCTGGGGAATTGGTTTAGGAATTGCAAAAAACTTTGGAGGAAAATAAATTTATACAATTAGTCAAGAAATTATACAATTCGGTAAGCTTATGTTCAACGTAATAAAAATAATTCAGATCAAAACGCTTCTTTTGCTTGTCATCCTTCTTTTTAGTTTGAAAGGAATATCCCAGCAGGAAAAAGATACAACAAAGCTGATGAATGTTCGATATGGAAGCAAAGGAATTGAATTACAAACCAAAGACGACAAATTTTTATTTCAACTTCAAAGCCGTTTACAATTTCGTTTTTCTACGCCTTATGATACCGATCCACTTACTTATGATGATTACAGTCAGGATGCAAAAACCACTTTTAAAATAAACCGTGCCAGATTAAAAATAGGCGGTCATGCTTTTGAACCCTGGCTTAAATATTATTGGGAATACGAATTAAGTCAATCCAACTTACTGGATTTTAGAATAATGATCGAAAAATGGGATTTTCTGAGTTTTAAAGTAGGACAATGGAAAACAGAATTTACCCGTGAGCGTTTCATCAGCAGTGGCGAACAACAAATGGTAGAACGATCTCTTATCAACAGACCATTTACTGTTGACAGACAATTAGGAGCCGAAGTTTACGGTCATTTAAAGGGAAAAGGTATCGCAGATTTTAATTATTGGTTTGCCGCCTTAACCGGAACAGGACGTGGAAGTACTTCAAATGACGATAATAATTTAATGTATTTTGGAAGAGCACAATGGAATTTTCTGGGAAGATTCCTTGATTTTGAAGGTTGTGATCTGGAATTTCACGAAAAACCAACTCCTATTATTGCTTTTTCAGCCATTACCAACCGTAGTCCTTACACGCGTTTTTCTCAAGCCGGAGGAGGTTCTTTAGACGGATTTGAAGACGGTTTGCCAGGACAATATCGTGTAAATCAATGGAATCTGGAAACAGCATTTATGTATCGCGGTTTTTCATGGCAAAGCGAATGGCACACCAAGGAAATTATAGATAAATTCAATAATAATGAAATGACTGTTATGAAAGGATATTATGTTCAGGCTGGCTATTTTTTTCATAACGTTTTTAATTGGTGGCCCAAACATTTGGAAATGGCAGGAAGACACGCATCATACAGACCCGATTATTCCATTAGACAAAATCGACAAGATGAATCGACCCTGGCTTTTAACTGGTTTTTTAAAGGACATAAAAACAAACTTACTTCTGAAGTCAGCTATTTTAGTTTCCAGGACAAAACATTACCGTTGGAACAAGGCTGGCGCTTTAGAATTCAGTGGGATATTTCGCTTTAAAACTAAAAAAAGGACAATCAAACTTTTCCTTTATTTCGACAAACAATACATTTTTTTTCATAACTTTAATTCACATAAAACACTGAAAATGAAAAACATATCCAAAACAGTAAAAAAATCAGCACTCATGTGTTTGATTGGAACATTTTTCCTTATTTCAATAGATAGTTTTGCACAACGTTTCGGAGGAGGGGGCGCTGCTCATCGAGGCGGCGGCGGTGGCGCGCACAGAAGTGGGAATATTGGCGGTGCCACACATACAAGACCGGCACAAACCACAAGACCGGCACAGACAACAAGACCTGGCTCAAATGGAGGAGGTATACAACGACCAACTAATTCTGCCAATAAGGTAACCAGACCGGCTAATTCTAATAATAAAATAACAAGACCAGCCAACTCCAATAATAAAACGGCTAGACCTGCAACAGCCGGGAATAGAAACAATAACAATAGAACCGGCAACAGAAACACAAACATAAGCGGCAATACCGTTAACAGAAACCGAAATAACGTAAATATTAATGTTAACAATAGTGTTCATGTTCGCAACAATCGCAACACTATTGTTAGACCCGGACCAAGACCTTACGTACGTCCGCCTTATGTATATGGTGGTTACCGATACAATTGTTATCATCCCTATTATCCTCGTCCTTATGTTCCTTTTTATTGGGGACCTGTTTGGCATCCATGGGGCTTCTTTGTTGCAACTTTAGCAGTTACAGCAATCGTGGTCAGTGTAGAAAGCACACAATATCATTATGATCAGGGCGTTTGGTACAGTTCAACAAGCGGTGGCTATACGGCAGTGCCGGCACCAGTTGGCGGTACAGTAAACAATATTCCGAGCGGAGCAGAAACGGTTAATACAGGAACGGTAAATAATTATTACTATGGAGGAACCTATTACGAAAAAGACGGTGGTAAATACACCGTTGTTGCTCCTACTGCCGGAACCATTGTAGAGAAATTACCTGAAGGCGGCGAAGAAGTAACTATTGGAGATGCTAAATATGTAAAATTTGGCGAAACCTATTATCAACCCGTACAAATAGATGGAAAAGACAAATATGAAGTAGTTCAGGTTGAGAAAGAATAATTAATTTTATTAATTCTATAAAATTACTATACTATTAAAAATTATATTCATAATTTTATCCCATCTATTTGACAACCATTATTTCTGATCAAAACCATTTACCATGAAAAATAAAACTTTTTGGCTTTTTGCAATACTGACAATTTCGATCATTTCACTTGCATACGGTTATACTAAATTAATTGTACCTAAAAAAGAAACAAAAGAAGTTGCAGAATGTCACGAAACTCCAAATTTTTCTGAACCGTCGGTCTTTAAACCGACCATTGAAAACAAAAACAAACCCGCCGGCAAAGCTCCTGAAGGAATGGTTTGGATTCCCGGGGGAGAATTTTCTATGGGAAGCAATGTTGAAGATGAAAGTTTATGCAGCATTAAAGGAGTTACCAAAGACGCTGCTCCTATTCACCGTGTGTATGTAGATGGTTATTATATGGATAAAACGGAAGTAACTAACGAAGAATTTGAAAAGTTTGTAAAAGCAACCGGTTATGTAACCGTCGCAGAACAAAAACCAACAAAAGAAGAGTTTCCAAGTGCGAGCGAGGAAGATTTGGTTACAGGCTCTGTTGTCTTTACTCCTACTCCATCTGCAGTTAACCTGAACAACTTTCTACAATGGTGGCGCTACGAACCAGGAGCAGACTGGAGACATCCGGAAGGACCACAAAGCACTATTAAAGGAAAAGAAAAATATCCTGTAGTTCATGTTGTTTACGAAGACGCTGCTGCTTATGCAAAATGGGCAGGAAAGAGACTTCCAACAGAAGCGGAATGGGAATTTGCAGCGCGAGGTGGAAAAACCGGGAATCTTTATGCCTGGGGAAATACTTTAAAACCGAACGGAAAATTTCAGGCTAATATTTATCAGGGACATTTTCCAATAAAAGATGGCGACACTGGCGAAGATGGATTTAAAGGAATTGCTCCAACAGCCCAATTTGCTCCGAATGCTTACGGTTTATACGATATGGCAGGAAATGTGTGGGAATGGGTAAATGATTGGTATAGCGTAGACTATTATAAATCACTCGCTGAAAGTGGCAAAACTGTCAAAAATCCACAAGGTCCTGATGCTTACAATGACCCAAATGATCCAACTGAAATAAAAAGAGTACATCGTGGCGGTTCGTTTTTATGTACTGATCAATATTGCACCCGATATATGGTTGGTACAAGAGGAAAAGGTGAAATCAGATCTGCTGCAAACCACGTTGGCTTTAGATGCGTAAAAAGTATATAACAGCTTAAAAATAATCGAAAGGGGTTCTGCAAAGAATCCCTTTTTTTATTAAATCAGATAATTAAAGCTAAATTTCTCCACAGATTTTTTTTCTATATTTGCTAAAAATCCAAAAAAATGCAACATATCATAGATCGTTTTATCAGTTATGTAACAATTGATACTGAATCAGATCCAAATTCACAAACAACACCAAGTACTCAAAAACAATGGAATCTTGCCAATAAATTAGTAGAAGAACTAAAAGCAATCGGACTTGAAGAAGTAACCATTGACGACAAAGCATATATCATGGCGACTCTTCCAAGCAATGTTGACCATGAAGTTCCAACCATTGGTTTTGTTTCTCACTTTGACACTTCTCCGGACTTCAGCGGCGCTAATGTAAAACCACAAATTGTTGAAAATTACGACGGAAAGGATATCGTTTTAAACGCTGAAAAAAACATTATTTTATCTCCAAATTACTTTAAAGATCTATTACAATATAAAGGACAAACTATCATTACCACTGACGGAACAACGCTGCTAGGTGCCGATGATAAAGCTGGAATTACAGAAATTGTTTCGGCAATGGAATATTTAATCCAGCATCCGGAAATTAAACACGGAAAAATCAGAATTGGTTTTACTCCCGACGAAGAAATCGGACGTGGCGCTCATCATTTTGATGTTGAAAAATTCGGAGCGCAATGGGCTTATACAATGGACGGAAGCCAAATTGGCGAATTGGAATATGAAAACTTTAATGCTGCCGGAGCAAAAATCACTTTCAAAGGAAAAAGCGTTCATCCAGGTTATGCAAAGGGAAAAATGATCAACTCTATGCTTTTGGCAAATGATTTTATCAACGAACTTCCTAAAGGAGAAACTCCTGAAGAAACAAAAGGATACGAAGGTTTCTTTCATGTCCATCATATCAAAGGAAACATTGAGGAAACAGTTTTAGAATTGATTATCCGTGATCATAACAAAAAGAAATTCGAAAAACGAAAAGAACTAATTCATAAAATCGCAAAACAATTCAATAAAAAATTCGCAAAGAAATTCGGCGAAGATATTGTAATTGCCGTTGTAAAAGACCAATATTACAACATGAAAGAAAAGGTTCTTCCTGTAAAACATATTGTAGATATTGCAGAAAAAGCAATGAAAGAACTAAACATCAAACCAATCATTAAACCTATTCGAGGCGGAACTGATGGCTCTCAATTATCTTTTATGGGATTGCCTTGTCCAAACATTTTTGCGGGCGGACATAATTTCCATGGAAAATACGAATATGTACCGGCAGAAAGCATTCAAAAAGCAACTGATGTAATCGTAAAAATTGCTGAACTGACTGCGATTCCGGGAATCTTTGATCCAGTTGAAAAACCTAAAGGAAGAAAATAATCAAAGGAATGTCTGAGAAAAAACACGTTTGGGACAAAATGAATCAGTGGGAAGAAGAAATTCTTATTCTAAAATCAATTATTGATAAAACTGAACTGATCGAAACTGTAAAATGGGGAGCTCCTGTTTATGTTTTCAATAAAAAAAACGTTATTGGACTGGGCGGTTTTAAAGATTATTTTACCATTTGGTTTTATAATGGCGTTTTTCTGAAAGATGAAAAGAAAAAACTTATCAACGCTCAGGAAGAAATTACAAAGTCCTTACGACAATGGCGTTTTAAATCCAAAGAAGAAATAAACGAAGCAGTCATTTTAGATTATATTCACGAAGCCATTGAAAACGAAAAACAAGGAAAAGCGATAAAACCTGCTAAGAAAGAAACCATTATTTCTGAATTGCTAAATCAAGAAATGGTGCAAAACCCAGCTTTAAAACAAGCTTTTGAGAATTTCAAACCGTACAAACAATATGAGTTTTTAGAATATATTGAGTCGGCTAAACAGGAAAAAACAAAACTTGCGCGAATCGAAAAAGTGATTCCGATGATTTTGGCTAATGTTGGACTGAATGATAAATATAGGTAGAATTTGAAAATTTCAATATTTTAAATTCCAATCTATACAAAACGAAACCTTAGTTAAAGTTTAAAACTTTGACTAAGGTTTTTCTTTTTTTGTCATCCTATCGAAGGAAGGATCACACTCAAGAATCGACAAAGATTGTCCGTCATACTTTGCGGAGTTTCTAGTGTGATCCTTCCTTCGTCAGGATGACAAAACAAGGCGCAAAAAAAATCTCAAACTCCTATTTGGAATTTGAGATTTAAAATATTGCAATTTTTAAATTTATGCTTTCTTATTCAAAGCAGCGCTCAATTCTAAAGAAATAGCAGAACGCTCTAATTTTAATTTTCCAGACATTGTTTCGATTACAACAGTAGTTTCTGCTAATTCAGCAATTTTACCGTGAAAACCGCTTTTTGTAACTATTTTATCACCTACTTTCAGGTTGCTTTCAAATTCTTTTTCGTTTTTAGCTTTTTTTTGCTGTGGTCTGATCATGAAAAAATAAAGTACCACGAACATTAAAAGGAATGGCGCAAATTGAGATAATTGTCCCATAATTTAAATTTGTTTTTGATTTATAATTAATATTTTTTTTGGAATTTGTTATTTCAAAAATTGAAATTTTAAAAATCTTACATTAATCCTCTTCCTGTTTTCAGCATTTTTTTATTTGCTGTAAGCTCTTTTACCAGATTATCTAAAATTCCGTTGATAAAAATACTGCTTTTTGGAGTAGAATACTCTTTTGCAATTTCTAAATATTCGTTAAGAGTTACTTTTACCGGAATCGATGGGAATTTAAGAAACTCGCAAATCGCCATTTTTAAGATAATAGTATCGATTTCTGCAATACGATCACTATCCCAGTTTGGAGTTTTATCTTCGTATTCTTTTGCAAAAGCAGTCTCATTTAAAATTGTTCTTCTAAATAAATCTTTAGCAAAATCCTTATCCTCAACATCTTTGTACAATTTAGGCACTCTAAAATCATCCGGATCTTCCGTTTTAATTGCTTTCAATTGCTTAATAATATGAGTATTTACAACCGGAATATCATCAACCCAGGTCAATTTATCATCCTCTAAATATTCGTATAATTTTTCATTTGGAACAATTACATTTTCAAACAAATCAATTACAAATTGTCTGTCTTCTTCAAATGTATTCACATTATTACTCATGTATTTTTTGTACAAATCGCTTGCTTTTACATCATTTAAAAGCAAAATAATATAATCATCATTTAATGACCAGTTATTGATTTTACGATTTTCTAAAGCGATACTAAGAGAGTTGCTTTCGGCAAGAAGTTGAAAAATCTTGTTCTTAACAAATTTTTCATTCGGATTACGTTCTGCTGCAGTAGCAAGGTGTTTTTTACTTGACAGATGTAAATAAACGGCTTCTTTTTTACAAATTTCTATCAATGAAGAAAGCATTATAAGATATAAGTCCTGAATATTATCAATGCTGTAAAAAAGAAATTTCTCTTCTTTTTCCATATTATCAGAACCGCTTTGATGCATTGCATAAATGGATTGCATTACTTTAACGCGTATGTGTCTTCTATTTACCACCTCGTAAGAACATTTAAAAATTAGTCTGCAAAAGTATAACTTTTGATGCGTATTTTAAAATTAATTCGCAAAAAAGTGGTCCTTTTGGTGGTCAGTTTTCAGAATTTAGTGGTCTGTCTCTTATAGTGGTCAGTAATCAGTGTTTAGTGAGCAGTACCAAAACATACACAAAAAAGTCTCAATTTACAAATCAAACTGTAAATTGAGACTTTAAACTGAACACTAAAAAAGTGAACACTGAACACTTAATTACTTCGCCGTGTTCTCGATTCTTCTTTGATCGATACGGTTTTGAGCAATTGTAAGTGCCGCTTTATGTGTTGTAATATTGTTTTTAGCAGCAAAATCTATAATTTCTAAAGTTGTATTATAGATATTTTCTGTTTTACTCATGATTTCAGCTTTACCGTAGTTTGCTAATTCAGCGTAAACATTGATAATTCCACCAGCGTTGATTAAGAAATCCGGAGCATATAAAATCCCTCTTTCCTGTAAAATTGCTCCGTGAACATTTTCATCGGCTAATTGATTGTTCGCTGCACCAGCAATAACTTTAGCTTTAATTTTATTTACCGTATTATCATTGATTGTTGCTCCCATTGCACAAGGCGCATAGATATCAACATCTGCAGTATATAAATCTTCGCCAGTGTAAATAGTTGCGTTATATTTTGAAGCAACCTGATATAATTTTTCTTCATTAATATCAGTAATCGTTACCTGAGCTCCTTCTTTAGTTAAATACTCTACTAAAGTTTCTCCTACGTGTCCAATACCTTGTACCAAAACTTTTTTACCATCTAAAACATCAGTACCAAACTGACTTTTAGCAGCCGCTTTCATTCCTAAATAAACACCGTAAGCAGTTACAGGAGAAGGGTTTCCGGAACCACCTCTTTCTTCAGAAATACCTGTAACATAAGGCGTAACATCTCTTACCGTATCCATGTCTTTAGTTTCCATTCCAACATCTTCTGCAGTAATATATCTTCCGCTTAGTGAATGAACGAATTCACCAAACTTACGCATTAATTCAGGCGTTTTTTGTGTTTTAGCATCACCGATAATTACGGCTTTACCTCCACCAATATTAAGTCCAGTAATGGCAGATTTAAACGTCATCCCTCTTGAAAGACGTAAAACATCGTTTAAAGCTTCCCATTCTGTGTTATAATTCCACATTCTGGTTCCTCCCAAAGCTGGCCCCATAACCGAATTATGAATACCAATAATTGCTTTTAAACCTGTATCTTTGTCATTGCAAAATACAATTTGTTCGTGATCGTCAAAAGATAATTGACCAAAAACAGGATCCATTTTTTCAAGTTCCTTTCCAGTTGCGAAAGTTGCATCCATAGCGCTAGTATTAATTAGGTTAAAATTATGAATTTGTCAAAAAGACAACTCAAACATAATTAAAAAATACACATGTGCTAATTTTTTATCTATAAAATAACAATTTTACAATATAATTGTTTTGATTAAATTGCAATTTATTATAATTTTAAATCATAATAATTCATAAATTCAAATCAAATCATTATCAGATTTCTTAAAAAAATGAAAGAATTAAGCTATTTAAACAAATATTTCATTAAATATAAATACAGTTTTTCGCTTGGTATTTTAATAACTATAATCTCACAAATTTTCGCACTCTTTACTCCCAAATTAATCAGTAAGTCTTTGGATTCGATCGAAAGATTTGATAAACTTTCAAAAGTAGAACAATCTTCTCAATTAATTATTGATTCTTATTATGAAGGCTTGGTTCATAATGTGTTACTAATTATTGCAACGGCAATTGTTTCAGGTTTTTTCCTTTTTCTAACGCGCCAAACCTTAATCGTTATGTCGCGCCATATCGAATTTGACTTGAAAAATGAGGTTTTCAGACAATATGAAAATCTTTCGCAGACTTTTTACAAACAAAACCGAACTGGGGATTTAATGAACCGTATCAGCGAAGACGTTTCAAAAGTCCGGATGTACGTTGGACCAGCCGTTATGTATACTATTAATACTGTGATCCGTTTTGCTATCGTTATATTATATATGTATAATGTTTCTCCCCTATTAACGCTATATACTATATTACCGCTTCCGATTCTTTCGTACTGCATTTTCAAACTAAGTTCTGAAATCAATAAACGAAGTACTACTTTCCAGCAATACCTTTCCAAAGTTTCTAGTTTTACTCAGGAAATTTTTTCAGGAATTCGCGTAATCAAAGCCTATTCTTTAGAAAATCAGCATCAGAATAATATGGTCGATCTTGCCGAAGAAAGCAAACGTAAAAGTTTAAGTCTGGCAAGAGTTCAATCCTTATTTGGACCTTTAATGATTGCACTTATCGGAATCAGTAATTTGGTTGTAATTTATTTTGGAGGCGTTATGTATATCAACGGAAGTATTCCAAACATCGGAACTATTGCCGAGTTTATTTTATACGTAAACATGCTGACCTGGCCTGTTGCTTCATTAGGATGGGTTTCTTCTATGGTTCAGGAAGCAGAGGCTTCTCAAAAGCGTTTAAATGAATTTTTAAAAATTGAACCTGAAATCAAAAATAATAACGAAGATTCATCAGATATTCAAGGGACAATCAATTTCAATAATGTTTCTTTCACTTATAAAGACACTAATATTGAAGCGTTAAAAAATGTTTCTTTTACAGTCAAAAAAGGTGAAACTCTGGCGATTCTGGGAAAAACAGGTTCAGGAAAATCAACCATTCTTTCTTTGATTTCCAGATTGTACGACGTAACTGAAGGAGAAGTTAAAATTGACGAAAACGAAATCAGTACTTTAAACTTAAATGATCTTAGAAACAATATAGGAATTGTACCTCAGGATGCTTTCTTGTTTTCTGATACTATTAAGAACAATATAAAATTCGGAAATCAGAACGCAACTGATGAAGAAGTATTTGAAGCTGCTAAAAACGCAGTGGTTCATGACAACATCATTACCTTTAACAAACAGTACGACACTATTTTAGGCGAAAGAGGAATTACTCTTTCCGGAGGTCAGAAGCAGCGTGTTTCTATTGCAAGAGCCATTATTAAAAAACCTGCTATTCTACTTTTTGACGATTGTTTATCTGCCGTTGATACCGAAACAGAAGAAATGATTTTAAACAATTTATTTGAGATTTCTAAAGACAAAACGACCATAATTGTAAGCCATCGGGTGTCATCCGCAAAGAATGCAGACAAAATTATTATACTTGAAGATGGTAAGATTATTCAACAAGGTTCTCATAATCAATTAATAAATCAGGAAGGTTATTATGCATCGTTATATTTAAAACAACTTTCGGAAAAAGAATTACTTTAATTGTTGCGTAATAGATAATTTTTTATGATTTTTGAGTACTATTAATTCCAAAAATGATAGAACGTATTATGAGAGAAAATGACATGTTAGAAAAAGAAGAGATTTTTTCTAAAGTATTACGAGCAGGAAGAAGAACTTATTTCTTTGATGTGAGAGCTACCAAAGCCGATGATTACTACATTACTATTACCGAAAGCAAAAAGTTTACTGAGGAAGATGGTTCATTTCACTTCAAAAAACACAAAATTTACTTATACAAAGAAGATTTTAGTGCTTTCGCAGAAATTTTAGAAGAAATGACTTCTTATGTTTTGAACCACAAAGGCGAAGAAGTAATTTCTGAAAGACATCAAAAAGATTTCAAAAAAGAATATAGTTCAGATAAATCTGAAAGCCCAAGATCCAGCTTTACAGATATTGATTTTGATGATATTTAATTCAAAATAAACTTTATACAAAGTACGAGTCCAAATTGTTCTGCATTTTGGACTTTTTTTATAACTTGTATGAAGTGAAAAATGAAATGTGAGATGCAAAATAATTCAAATATGTTTTTTTTCTTAATCATTTTTAACTTCTAACATTTAACATATAACTTCTAATAAAGTAAAAATGAAAAAATTAATAATTCTTTTAAGTTTCTTCTTCTTTGGAATTTCTCTTTCTGCACAGAATATAGAATATGAAACGAAAAACAATATTCAATATTATAATACAGCTGTAAATAAATCGGATAAGTACATTAACGAAAGATGTGTACTCGATATTTACTATCCTAAAAACAGAAAAGATTTCGCAACTATTGTGTGGTTTCACGGCGGCGGGTTAACAGGTGGTAGTAAAGAAATTCCTGAAGCTTTAAAAAACAAAGGTTTTGCGATTATTGGAGTAAATTACCGATTGTCTCCAAAAGCAAAAGCAGCAAAAAGTATTGAAGACGCAGCAGCGGCTGTTGCCTGGACTTTTAATAATATCGCCAATTACGGAGGAGACAAATCAAAGATTTTTGTTTCCGGACATTCTGCAGGAGGCTATTTAGGAATGATGATTGGTTTAGATAAAAAATGGCTTCAAAAAGAAAACATTGATGCGAATCAAATTGCAGGACTTATTCCTTTCAGCGGACAATGCATCACGCATTTTGAAATTAGAAGAGAAAACGGAATTCCGGAAAAACAACCTACCATTGACGCTTTTGCGCCCTTATATTATGTTCGTGCTGATGCTCCGCCTTTGCTATTAATCACAGGAGACCGCGAACTGGAAATGCTTGGGCGTTATGAAGAAAATGCATACATGGCCAGAATGATGAAATTGATTGGACACACACAAACCAAACTTTATGAATTAGGCGGTTATGGTCACGGTATGACAGAACCTGGTTTTCCACTTTTGGTCAATGAAGTAAACCGAATTCTAAAAGAAACTAAGAAATAATCACTAAATAAAATTCCACGGCAATGGAGACACAATTATTAATTATACCGGGACTTGGAGATTCCGGAGAAAAACACTGGCAGACCTTTTGGCATCAAAAATTCGATAATTCAATTCGCGTTGTACAAGACAATTGGGACGAGCCTATCCTAGAAGAATGGCTTGAAAGATTAAACGAGAATATCTTAAAACTAGACAAACCAACCATTTTAGTGGCGCATAGTCTGGCTGTTTCATTGGTTTTACATTGGGCAGAAAAATA
Organism: Flavobacterium notoginsengisoli; assembly: GCF_042686225.1. Taxonomy (NCBI): domain Bacteria; kingdom Pseudomonadati; phylum Bacteroidota; class Flavobacteriia; order Flavobacteriales; family Flavobacteriaceae; genus Flavobacterium; species Flavobacterium notoginsengisoli. The sequence goes on along the minus strand of NZ_JBHUOT010000001.1, from coordinate 370,752 downwards.
TAATAATCCGAATATAATCGGTGCCTTTTTAGTTGCTCCTGCAGATGTTGATTCACCTCAACACACACCAGAATGCACGAGAAATTTCTCACCAATTCCACTTTATAAACTACCATTTCCATCTGTAGTTGTGGCAAGTGAAAATGATCCTTATGCTTCTTTCGAAAGAAAAAAATATTTTGCAGAAAATTGGGGAAGCGATTTTGTGAATATCGGACAGCAAGGACATATCAATTCCGATTCTGACTTAAAATATTGGGAAGACGGACAGTTGATTCTGAGACAGTTTATTGAAAGTATAAAAAAGTAGTCAGTCTTCAGATTTTTAGTGTTCAGTAACGATGATTAAACTTTAGTAAACTGAACACTAAAAACCTGAGCACTGTGAACACTATCCTATTCGCAGTCCGTTCGGAATCTTAAAATCCGGAGCTAATAAGATTACATCGCCTTCCTCTCCTACTGCGCCTAAAACAAGGCATTCGCTCATAAATTTTCCAATTTGCTTTTTAGGAAAATTGACAACCGCCACAATTTGGCGATGGATTAAATCCTCTTTTTTATATCTTTTGGTAATTTGCGCCGATGATTTTCTAATTCCGATTTCTGAACCAAAATCTATTGTTAATTGGTAAGCGGGTTTTCTTGCTTCAGGAAAATCGTTTACCTCTACTATAGTTCCTACACGCATGTCGGTGCGCTCAAATTCATTCCAAGTTAAATCCATTTTTTAAATAATATTATTTACAAACCTATAAATTTTGTAATTAATCCACCTAATTCTATAACCTGTTTCTTTTATTAAGATTCTAATTTTACGAGAAGAAAAACGAAAAATACTCACGTAAAAAGATATAACATGGAACATACTGAACCAAATGCATGCATGTCACTTAAAGATTTTGAATCGAATTTAAAACAAATTCATACCGATAAATACATTGAAACAGCCCAAAACGTAAGATTATATGTAAAAGATTATGGTCAGGGAAAACCCGTAATTCTTATTCATGGATGGCCGCTTTCTAATGAAATGTGGGAATATCAAATAGATCATCTTGTTCAAAATAATTACAGGGTTATTGCCTATGACCGACGCGGATTTGGTAAATCTTCACAACCTTGGAATGGTTACGATTATGATACGTTGACGGATGATTTGAAAGAAATTATCGAACAATTGGAACTAGAAAACGTAACTCTGGTTGGATTTTCAATGGGTGGTGGCGAAGTTGTTCGTTATTTCAGTCGTCATGGCGGAAAAGGCGTTATTAAAGCTGCTTTAATTTCATCTATTATTCCGTTCCTTTTAAAAACAGATGATAATCCGGACGGACATCCAAAGGAAAAAAGTGAAAATACAGCTGCTGCAATCAAAGAAGACCGAATTGGATTTGTCGACAATTTCGGAAAAACCTTCTTTGGCATCAATATTATCAACAAACCGATAAGCACTCCATTATTAGAATATTACCGAACATTATGCTCCCTTGCTTCTCCGCGAGCTACTTTAAAATGTGCTGAATCTTTTTCATACACGGATTTTAGGGACGAACTGGATTTTATAAAAGTTCCCACTTTAATTATTCATGGTGATGACGATAAAATTGTACCAATTGAACTGACTTCAAGAAAAGCTGCAAAAGCAATCGGAAACAATACTTTTATAGAATATGAAGGTGCTCCACACGGCTTATTTTACACAGATAGAGAAAAACTAAATGAGGATTTATTGCAATTTTTAAATTCTTAGAAAAAAAATTAAAAAACATCCAAAGAGCAAGCTAATAATGCTAACTGCTTCTTTGGATATTTTTTTTATTCTTGTGCTCTTTTATTTACAGATTTTTAAAGCTATTTTTGAAAATCTAATTCTAGTAAAATGGCACGGACTGAATCGACAATGCTTCCTCTAGGAACAATTGCACCTGATTTTTATTTAAAAGACACCAATTCTAATGACACTTTTCATTTTGAAGATTTAAAAGGATCAAAAGGAACATTGGTTATGTTTATATGCAATCATTGTCCGTTTGTTCACCACGTTATTCAGGAAGTTGTAATGATTGCCAATGATTATCGTGTACAGGGAATTGGTGTTATCGCTATTTCGAGTAACGATGTTGTAAAATATCCGCAGGATTCTCCAGAGTTGATGACAGAATTTGCAATGGAAAACAAAATCGATTTTCCATATTTGTATGATGAAACTCAGGAAACCGCGAAAGCTTATCAGGCAGCTTGTACTCCCGATTTTTATTTATTTGACAATCAGGATAAATTATTTTATCGCGGACAACTTGATGATTCCAGGCCAGGCAACGGAATTACACTTAGCGGAAGCGATCTAAGAGGTGCCATAGATGCCTTAATTTACAACAGAAGTTTGAAAGAACCACAGAAACCAAGTTTAGGTTGTGGCATAAAATGGAAGTAAATACGCACTAAATCCAAAAAGATTCCCTATCTTTGTCAATCAATTTTATCAACCTTATGGGAAATATAATACCATTTACAGCTTCTAAAAAGTCGTTTTGCTTTGCAAAACCGCTCGCTGCTGTAATTATTTCACATAATAAGGCCTTTATTAATTAGGCCTCCGTCTACTTCAGTTTTCTTCTTTTTGACGGGGGATTTACATCAAGCTTAAGCATTTATTTATTTGACAAAAATCATTTTTTGATCAGATATTTTTTTGTTTTTCCAATTTAAACATTTTAAACAATTGTTCTTTTTTTAAAGATTGGAAAATCATTTGATTGTTAATTCCAAAAAAGAAAAACCATTTAAATTTTATAACAATAAATTCAATATAGATATGAAACCAACACCCACATTTTGTAAATCGGATTATCAATTTTTAAGAGAATTGATTTTAAAAAGTAAAAACTCAACAAACACTAAAGAAGCTAATCAACTTTCACAGGAATTAGACCGAGCTGTAATAAGTAAAGAGAGCGAACTGGACAGCACTGTAATCCGAATCAATTCTATAGTAACGATTGAAGATGTACAAGCCAGGAAACAAATGAAAATTCAAATCGTTTTACCTTCTGCAGCAGATGTAAAACAATCTAAAATCTCAATTCTGGCTCCTTTAAGCGTTGCTATTATTGGCTTTAAAGAAAACGACGAAGTTGATTGGGAATTGCCGGCTGGAATCAAAACTTTAAAAGTAGTAGCTGTAGATAACTCGGCTGTGCACCATTCATAACTTTTTAAACACCTCATTCTGTGACGGTGTTTTTTTTATATCTATCTGAAAATAAAAAAACTGTTCGATCGAACAGTTTTTTTATGCTTTTTTCTAAAATTACAATTGCGAGTGAATGTAATCTGTAACAGATGCTAATTGTGTTTCATCCAATTTCGCTTTTTTACCCATTCTCACTAAAATTGGAGACCATTCTTCTTTTGTGAATTTTTTAGGATCGTACAGCTTGTGGCATTTTGCACAGCTGTTTTCGTACAAGTTTCTGCCAGCTTCTAACTCAGGTGTCAACGCCACCGTTTTTGAAGGCTCAGCAGGCGTCGTGGCAACTGCAGCCATTTTTTGAGAACCACAGGAAACTACAAATAATGCAAGTCCTGCAAGGATTAAAATATTTTTCATCAGCTTTGTTTTTTATAGTAAATATAAAAAAATCCCATACGCCGCGGCGCATGGGATTGTTATTTAAAACAATACTAAATTGCTTCTGAAATTCTTATTTTACGTCCATTAATTCAACGTCAAAAATCAAAGTAGCGTGCGGAGGAATAACTCCACCTGCACCAGATGGTCCATAAGCTAAATCAGATGGAATTACAAAACGAGCTTTGTCTCCAACTTGTAATAAAGCAATACCTTCGTCCCATCCTTCGATAACCTGTCCAATTCCTAATTTGAATTCGATTGGTTTTTTACGTGGGTAAGATGAATCAAAAACTTTTCCGTTTTCTAAAGATCCCTCGTAGTGAACAGAAACTGTTTTTCCTGCTTCAGCTCTTTTACCTTCACCTTTTTGAATCATTTTGTAACGTAAACCACTTTCTGTTTTATCAAAACCAGCAGCTAATTGTTCCATTTTCGCTTCAGATTCTGCTTTTAAAGCTGCTTCTCTTTTTAGACGGGCACCTTTTAAACCAATAAAAGCTTCAATTGCATTCCATTTTTGAGCTTCTTCACCTACTCTGATTATTTCTAAAGTCTCTAATGCATCACCCTGAGCTACTGCATCAACAACATCCTGACCTTCAATAACGTGACCAAAAACAGTGTGTTTTCCGTCTAACCAAGGTGTTGGAACGTGTGTTATAAAAAATTGAGAACCGTTACTTCCCGGTCCTGAATTTGCCATAGATAAAACTCCCGGACGATCGTGTTTTAAACTTGGTACAAATTCATCATCAAATTTATAACCTGGATCTCCTGTTCCTGTTCCTTTCGGACATCCACCCTGAATCATGAAATCTGCAATTACTCTGTGGAAGTTTAAACCATCATAGAATTTTTGTCCCTGAGGTTTAACTTTATTTTCCATATTTCCTTCTGCAAGAGCCACAAAGTTTCCTACAGTTCCAGGCGTTAAATCGTGTGTTAGTTTTACTAAAATCGAACCTTTGCTAGTGTTGAATTTAGCGTATATTCCGTTTTCCATGTTGTTATTTTTAATTTGAACGCAAATTTACAAATTAATTTTTTAATCAATTTGTGCTTTTTGTTTTTTAGATTTTGATTTATAAGTTAGTCCGTAAACTGTTAATGACAATAAAGACAAGACCATGCAACCAATAGTTACAGCATGCCATCCTCCCAGTTTCCAAAGCAATAATCCATAAGCAGATCCCGCTGCAGTTCCTAAAAAGGTTAGCGACATAAATACCGTATTTAATCTATTTCTGGCTTCTGGCAATAAAGAATAAACACGTGTTTGGTTTGAAATGTGAACACCTTGAATTCCTATATCAATAAATACAATTCCAATTGCAATTCCGATTACACTTTCTATTGCAAAATAAAAAATCAAAAAGCTAATTAGTACCAATAAGACCCCATAACCAACGGCAATTCTTGAGTTTCCTTTATCTCCAAGTTTTCCAACTAAAGGCGCCGCCAAAGCTCCGGAAGCACCAACAATTCCGAACAAACCGATTGTAGCACTATTAAAGTTAAATGGCTCTCCGGAAAGCAGTAAAACCATAGTGGTCCAGAAAGCTCCAAACTGAGCGAAACTGAAAACATTGATTGCTGTTGCTTCACGCAAAACCGGCTCCGTTTTTATAAGTGTAAATAAGGATTGGATTAACTGTCCGTAAGTCCCCTGAAATTGTGGTTTATTAACCGGGAATTTACTCTGAATTACAAAAAAGATTAACAGACAGATTCCTGCAGCAATATAAAACATCGATCTCCAGCCTAAAACCTGACCTATAAAACCGCTTAAAGTTCTTGAAAGCAAAATTCCTACCAAGAGACCGCTCATAATTGTTCCAACAACTTTTCCTCTTTGTTCAGGTGCACTTAATGAAGCTGCCAATGGTAAAATAAGCTGCGGGACAATAGAAGTGATTCCAATTAACAAGGAAGCGATCTGTAAAACCAGAAAGCTTTTGGCTGTTGCTGCAATCAATAGCGCCAATACTGTTGCAAAAGTAGTCATCAGGATTTGCCTTTTTCGTTCTATTTTATCGCCAAGCGGTACCATAAAAAACAAACCAATCGCGTAACCTGCCTGAGTAAGATACGTTATCGTTCCGGCGCTGGCTTCGGGAATTTTAAATTCGTTAGCAATTAAAACAATCAAAGGCTGGCAGTAGTAAAGATTTGCAACTATGAGACCAGTGCAAACTGCCATAAAAAGTACATTTGTTTTGGATAAATTCATGGTGCAAAAATACCGATCTAATCTTAATCAAAAGTTTAAAAAAGTTATAAAATTTTTAATTTTAAGATTAGACCAGGATTTTGAAATCAAAATTTGATTGATTTTAAACCGTTTAATAGTTCAAAAAATCTTCTCTGGCAGGGCTAAAAACATCTGTCAGCATTCCTGTTTCCTGACATAAAACACCGTGAATTGCATGTGGTGGAATATAAAAACTATCGCCTTCTTTCAACGTTTCTGTTATACCATTTATAGTAACATCAAATTTTCCGCTCGCTATATAAGTGACCTGCGTGTGATAATGCTCATGCAAGACACCGATTGCTCCTTTTTCAAAATGAACATTGACAAGCATTACCCTTTCGTCAAAAGCCAAAATTTTACGTTTGATTCCTTCTCCAACTACTTCCCACTCTATTTCTTCTCCTTTTATAAATTCTTTACTGGTTTTCATTTTTATTTATTTTTAATTTTTTCGAGATCTTTTTCCATTAGAGACAACCCATCAGTCAAATTATTCTCTTTAAAGTATTTTTCTAATTCTTTTAATCTTTTTACATTATCGTAGTTAAACCCTGAATTTAATTTTCTTTGGCAAAGCGAACATAATCTGATAGAATGAGAATCTGTTTCTGACAGACTATTGGAGCCGTTCATTACACAATTGGCTTCAATGCAATGACGCAAACCAAACATATGACCTATTTCGTGTGAACAAACTTTGAGCAATCGTTCTAAGGCTAAATTAAAATCGGCTTCTTTTTGCATTCTGTAAATAGAACTTACTGCAATTTTTTCGCTATAAGAGGCCAGTCCAAAAACATAATTCCATTCCGGTTTAGGATACAAATCTTTTTCAGTTATGGCCATTAATGCAATTCTTTTCTCTGGACTCTCTTTTTTTAAAACATCCGTCAAAATATATCCTGCCAAAAACTGCTCTTGTCCAACATCTCCAATTCGCCTGGCATGATTGGGAATAATATCATTTGAAACACTTTTTAAAACCCTGGTGTCAAGCTGAAAGAATATTTGTAAATACTCACGAACCAATTCGATCTGTTTTAATTGTGAAGAATTAAATTTTCCAATTGGTTTCAAATAAACAATATTCTCTTCTTTAGTTGGAACAACATGTTTAGTACGAACAAATTGCTCAAAACTCTGCCCTTTTTCTTTATGAAAAAATAACCATTCGCCATAAGCAGGTTTTCCTAACTTAACATCATTAACCTGAATATCTGTAAAATAAGGCTGAGGCGGTAAAATTTGCTGCGAATTTAATTGTGATTTTGAATTTGTTTTTTCTTTTTTATCAGAGTGGCAGGAACAAAAAATCACAAAAAGCAACAAAAAAATTTTCTTCATAAATAAAAATTTAATTAGAGTATATTTTTAGCAATAAAATCACTGCTCTGTTTAATTGATTCAAAAGAATTTTCAGCAAAATTATTCTCCTGTTCAACAAAAAAATGAATCAATCCAGCTTGTTTTTCCGCTGCAAATAAAGGCTTAAAATCTATTGTTCCGGAACCAATTTCTGTATTTAAATCATTATTCTTTTCATCCTTGTCTTTTACGTGCCACAGTTTAAAACGACCTGGATTTTCTTTGAATAATTTTAAAGGATCATTTCCGGAATGAATTACCCAATATAAATCCAATTCAAAGTAAACTAAATCTTTATCCGTTTCATTTAACAAAATTTCGTAACCCGTAATTCCATCGTGTTTTTGAAATTCAAAATCATGATTGTGATAAGCCAGTTTTAGACCTACTTTTTTACACATAACTGCAGCTTCATTTACACGGGCAGCGATCTTTTTATAATCTTCAATATTTCGTCTAAAAGGTTCATCAACCCATGGAATGGTCAAAAACTCACTTTTTAAAACTTTTGCTGCTTCAATTGAAGCGGTTAATTCTGTAGTATTTCCATCGTATAAAAAGCTTCCCAAATTATAATGTCCGCTTACCGCTTTTAGATTATTGTCGTCTAAAATCTTTTTAAGTTCTTTTGGTGTTAACCCCCAAAATTGATCTTTAATTGAAAAACCATACGTTTCAACTGTTGTATATCCTGACTTTGCTACTTTCTCTAAAGTCGCTTTTACATCTTTTGGTAGCTCTTCGCGAAGTGTGTACAACTGAATTCCTATTTCTTTCTTTTTCATAGAAAATGCTAATGACGGTCGTGCCAAAACTGCTGTTGTGGCAAGTCCTGTGGTTACTATAAAATTTCTTCTTGTAATCATTTGGTTAGATAAGTTTCAGAAAGTAAATTTATCATAAAAAATGATTCTCAAAATTTTTTATAAAGTTTTGAAGTGCTTCTTTCGTCTCTTCTCCAATGATTTCTCCTTCAGCATTGACTTTACCGCGAACTCCCTGAATTAAAAGTTGTGTCGTTTCGTCAAATTTAGCTTCGAGGGTTTTCATAACCAGCAATAGTTGTTCGTGTCCCATTTCTCCTGAAGCCGAAGCTGTTATCAAACCTGTTCTTTTATTTGAAAAGACTATGGTAGAAACACACCATTCCAACGCATTTTTAAGACTTCCTGGAAGACTGAAGACATATTCCGGTGTACAAATCAAAATACCATTGGCATTTAAAATTTTATTTCTAAATGAAATTATTTCCTCTGGTGGAGTTTCTGTATCCAAATCTGGATTAAAATGTGGAAGTGTTGCTAAATCGTCAAAAATTTCTACCTCAAATGCTGCATTTAAATGATTCGAAATATATTTCAGAATTTTAAAATTGCTTGAATTTTTTCTGGTACTGCCCGTTATAGCAAGTATTTTTATTACGGTTGAAGGCATTAGTTTAAAATATAAATAGTATTTCTAAAGTGATACTTTAAAAATACTATTTATTTTGTTTACATAAATCTTAAATGAAATATAAAAGATTATCTGCCCGTTTTTGAGCTCAAACCAATTAAACTCTTAGAATCCACAGACTGTGGTGGGAATTTTTGCTTTTCATTTTGCCATAAATAAATTTTCCCTTCTTTATTGACATACATATAGTTGTATTTCCAATAAGAAGGTCCGGCAATTCCCGAGTCATCAGTATCATCCTTAGTAAAAACCTGATCTGCATAAAGAAGTATTTCATTATCCTGATCATCATGAAGGATTCTAACGGGTGGCCCCCAACTTTTCATTAATTTCTGTTTGGTCTCTCCAAGCCATTTCTCATTGGCTTTACTGGTATTGGAGCACGAGGTCTGCAAAATTGCAATAACAAGTAAGAGTAAAGTTTTTTTCATAAGCAAATCTGGTAGTTTTTAGTTTAAGTAGTAAATTCTTATAAATTTAACACTATTTTATCAAATAAACACGCTAAAACTTTATCATAACATTAAATTCGATAAAGTGCACGATTTATACGATGAAATGCACTGAAAGAGGTATAATCTTATATTCCGTTGATAAAAAGTCGGTTATAAATCTTTGAAAATTGACAAAAATTAACTTTGTATCTTTGCCGACAAGAAAACTATTGAATCAAAAATGCGAATTGACATTATTACACTTTTGCCTGAATTACTAAGAAGCCCTTTTGAAGCTTCGATTATGAAACGCGCTATTGACAAAGGACTAGTCGAAGTTCACTTTCACAACTTGCGTGATTACAGTACAAATCGCCAGAAAAGCGTTGATGATTATCCTTTTGGTGGTGGAGCCGGAATGGTAATGACAATTCAGCCTATTGATGATTGTATTACAAATTTGAAAAGTCAGCGCGAATATGATGAAATAATTTATATGTCACCGGATGGCGAAACGCTAAATCAAAAAATGGCCAATAAAATGTCGATGTATGAAAACATTATTATTTTATGCGGGCATTATAAAGGCGTTGATCAAAGAGTAAGAGATCATTTTATTACAAAAGAAATCTCCATTGGCGATTATGTTTTATCAGGAGGAGAATTGGGAGCTATTGTGCTATCTGACGCTTTAATCCGTTTAATCCCGGGAGTTTTGAGTGATGAAACCTCAGCTTTAACGGATAGTTTTCAGGATAATTTATTATCCGGACCAATTTATACAAGACCCGCAGATTATAAAGGCTGGAAAGTTCCTGAAGTTTTAACCAGCGGACATGCCGCAAAAATTGACAAATGGCGCGAAGATATGGCATACGAACATACTAAAAACAGACGCCCGGATTTGTTGGAAGAACATTAAAATTTAGTTTCAAGTTTAAGGTTGTTTTTGTTTCAAGTTAAAACTCTCGATAGCAACAACTTGAAACCTGAAACCTGAAACAAAATAAACTAAAAAAAAAATGCAATTTATAATTCATAATTTATAATTATTTTTTACATTTGCACCCAAATTTGACCAACCTCTGGCGAGATCCGTGAATGTTGCTCTAATATAAAAACCATAATTTAAATTATCATGGCAGATTTATTAAAATTCGTTCAAGACGAATTCGTTGCTAAAAAAGATTTTCCTGATTTCGGAGCTGGAGACACAATCACTGTTTTCTACGAAATTAAAGAGGGTGAAAAAACTAGAACTCAGTTTTTCAAAGGAGTTGTAATTCAAAGAAGAGGTTCTGGTATTACAGAAACTTTTACTATTCGTAAAATGTCTGGTTCAGTTGGTGTTGAGCGTATCTTCCCAGTAAACTTACCAGCTTTGCAAAAAATCGAAGTGAACAAAAAAGGAGCTGTACGTAGAGCTAGAATTTTCTACTTCAGACAACTTACTGGTAAAAAAGCTAAGATTAAAGATAAAAGAAGATAATCATTTATCTAATTGTTATAAAAAAACTCGTTTCAGATCATTTGAAACGAGTTTTTTTTATGCCTTATTTTTAACCAATATCAAAACCGTAATTTTTTAATATCAAAATCATCGATTTAGCAATATATTGAACATGAAATAACAATCTGTTAATTTCGCCTTTTCTCAGGAAAACTCAACCGATTTCGTTGTGATTTTATTATATTTGCTCCGCTCATTTTGAGCCGAATATATCTTTGCCATCGTTAACTCCTGACGATACGATTATAAAAAAAAAAGAAAATGACAAAATCAAAAATTTTTTACACCTTAACTGATGAGGCGCCGTTATTGGCAACTTACTCTTTGTTACCAATTGTTCAAGCATTTACAGCTACAGCTGGAATTGAAATCGAGACCAGAGATATTTCGCTGGCAGGAAGAATTTTATCAAATTTCCCGGAATCTTTGACTGATGCTCAAAAAACTGGAGATGCATTGGCAGAACTTGGCCAATTAGCAACTCAGCCAGAAGCTAACATTATTAAATTACCAAACATTTCAGCATCTGTACCGCAATTAAAAGCGGCTATTGCTGAATTACAATCGCACGGATACAATGTACCAAATTTCCCGGAAGACCCACAAAATGATGCTGAAAAGGAAATTAAAGCAAAATATGCTAAAGTTTTAGGTTCTGCTGTTAACCCGGTTTTACGCGAAGGAAACTCTGACCGTAGAGCTCCAAGAGCAGTTAAAAACTTTGCAAAAGCAAACCCGCACTCAATGGGTGCATGGTCTTCTGACTCAAAAACTAAAGTGGCTTCTATGTCAGGCGGTGATTTTTACGGAAGTGAAAAATCATTAACTGTTGCTGAAGCAAATGATGTAAAAATCGAATTCGTTGCTAAAGACGGAACTACAACTGTTCTTAAAGCAAGTACTCCATTAAAAGCCGGAGAAATTATTGATAGTTCTGTTTTAAGTGTAAGCAAATTAAAAGCTTTCGCTGCTGATGTGATCGCTGAAGCTAAAGCTGCAGGAGTTTTACTTTCTGTACACTTAAAAGCTACCATGATGAAAGTTTCTGACCCGATTATCTTTGGCGCTATCGTTGAAGTATATTTTGCAGATGTTTTCAAAAAATACGAATCTTTATTTGCTGAATTAAACGTTGACACAAGAAACGGTTTAGGCGATATTTACGCTAAAATTGCCGGAAGACCTGAGCAGGCAGAAGTTGAAGCTGCTATCGATCAGGCAATCGCAAACGGACCAGCTTTAGCAATGGTTAATTCTGACAAAGGAATTACTAACTTACACGTTCCATCTGACGTAATTGTTGATGCTTCTATGCCGGCAATGATCCGTACTTCCGGACAGATGTGGAACAAAGAAGGAAAAGCACAAGATACATTCGCTGTTATTCCAGACCGTTCTTATGCTGGAGTTTATACTGCAACTATCGATTTCTGTAAAAAACACGGCGCTTTTGATCCAAAAACAATGGGAAGTGTTCCTAACGTTGGATTAATGGCTCAAAAAGCTGAAGAATATGGATCTCACGACAAAACTTTCCAAATTAAAGGTGATGGTGTTGTTCGTGTGGTTGATGCAAACGGAACTGTTTTAATGGAACAAAACGTTGAAGCAAACGATATTTTCAGAATGTGTCAGGCTAAAGATGCTCCTATTCAGGACTGGGTTAAATTGGCTGTAAACAGAGCTCGTTTATCTGATACTCCTGCTGTTTTCTGGTTAGACGAAAACAGAGCACACGATAGAGAATTGATCGTAAAAGTTCAAAAATACCTTAAAGACTACGATACTACAAACTTAGATATCCGTATTTTAAACCCAATTGCTGCTACTGAATTTACTTTAGACAGAATCATCAAAGGTTTAGACACTATTTCTGTAACAGGAAACGTTTTACGTGACTACTTAACAGATTTATTCCCAATTTTAGAATTAGGAACTTCTGCAAAAATGTTATCTATCGTTCCTTTGATGAATGGTGGTGGATTGTTCGAAACTGGCGCAGGAGGTTCTGCTCCTAAACACGTTGAACAATTTACAGAAGAAGGATACTTACGTTGGGATTCTCTTGGAGAATTTTTAGCTCTTGGTGCTTCATTAGAGCATTTAGGACAAACTTTAGACAACTCTAAAGCAATTGTTTTATCTGAAACTTTAGATCAGGCTAATGATAAATTCTTAGCAAATGATAAATCTCCTGCTCGTAAAGTGGGTCAGATTGATAACCGTGGATCTCACTTCTATTTAGCATTCTACTGGGCTCAGGCTTTAGCGTCTCAAACCAAAGATGCTGAATTACAAGCAATCTTTGCTCCTATTGCAGCAGAATTTGAAGCTAACGAAGCTAAAATCGATGCAGAATTAATTGGTGCACAAGGAAAAGCTCAAAGTATTGGCGGTTACTACCAGCCAACTCCTGAGTTGGTAAGCAAAGCAATGCGTCCAAGCGAAACATTCAACGCTATTATTGCTAAAATCAAATAATTTAGAAGCACTGCAGTGCATCTCTTGAATAAACAAAAAAGGACAGCTCTAAAGTTGTCCTTTTTTTATCTTAACTTATCTTTAACAGTAGTTTCGAAAAAACTTTTAGCAAGAATTGTTATCTATGTAAATCAAAATCAATGTAATGATTACAAAAAATACCTGCACATTTTTTCTTTTTATTTTAACGATTTTCAGTTCTTTCTCTCAGGAAAAATTTACTTTAAGCGGTACAATCATTGACAGCAAAAACAACGAAACTCTAATTGGAGTTAATATTTACATACCAAGTCTAAAAATTGGAACTACTACAAACGAATATGGTTTTTATTCTCTTTCGGCTCCAAAGGGCGAATATGAAATTGAAATCAGTTATGTTGGCTACCAAACCATTCAGAAAAATATCCTTTTAAATCAAAATACCAAGAGCAACTTTTCTATTAGTTCGGGTGAAGAACTTCAGGAAGTCGTGATTACAGACAACAAAGAAAAAATAAATATCAAGTCGCCCGAAATGAGCGTGAACAAACTCTCCATTTCGACGATCAAAAAAATGCCGGTAGTTTTAGGCGAAGTAGATGTTATAAAATCTATCTTATTACTTCCGGGTGTAACCAATGCAGGCGAAGGTGCTTCCGGATTTAATGTCCGCGGAGGCGGTGCAGATCAAAACCTGATTCTTTTGGATGAAGCTACAATATTTAATTCTTCTCACGTTTTTGGGTTCTTTTCTGTTTTTAATCCGGATGCCATTAAAGATCTAAAATTATACAAAGGCGGCATTCCTGCGCGATACGGAGGAAGAGCTTCTTCTGTTTTGGATATTTATCAAAAAGACGGAAACAGTAAAGAATTTCATATGAACGGAGGAATCGGATTAATTTCAAGCCGTATTCTTGCCGAAGGTCCTATCGTAAAAGATAAAGGCTCTTTCTTAATTGGGGGTAGAGCTTCTTATGCTCATTTATTTTTAAAATTCTCCGAAGAAAACAAAGATAACTCCGCTTATTTTTATGACCTGAATACTAAATTGAGTTACAAACTTAACAATAATAACAATTTATATTTATCAGGCTATTTCGGACGTGACGTTTTCAGTTTAAATAAAAGTTTCACCAATACTTATGGAAACTCCATTCTTAATCTAAGATGGAATCATTTGTATTCTGATAAGCTATTTGCAAATTTATCTCTAATATACAGCGATTATTATTACGGACTTGATCTGAATTTCATAGGTTTCAACTGGGATTCCGGAATTAAAAATTACAATATCAAATATGATTTTAAGCATTATCTCTCTGATAAATTAAAACTGAATTACGGAATAAACGGAACTTACTATCAATTTAATCCCGGAACTATAAAACCCACCGGAGAAGATTCAGGAATTAATCCTGATCAATTGGACAAAAAATATGCTTTCGAACCTTCTGTTTATTTAGATGCCGAAAGTCAGCTTTCCAACAAAATCAATATTTCTTACGGGTTACGCTATAGTTTGTTTTACAGATTGGGCGCCTCAACAATTAATTATTACGAAAACAATCAGGCCGTAACTTTTAACACTGATATGCAGATTTATGAGAAAGGCACTCCAATTTCGACCAAATACTTTGGAAAAAACAAAGTAATTCAGGATTACCACAATCTCGAACCACGATTTTCTATCTCTTATCAATTATATGATGATCAGGCCATAAAAGCGAGCTATAACCGAATGGCGCAGTATCTTCAGTTAGTTTCAAACACATCTTCTCCTACTCCGTTGGATGTCTGGATGCCAAGCGATAATTATATAAAACCGCAGCTTGCAGATCAGGTTGCTCTTGGTTATTTTAAAAACATTCATAATGGCAATTATTCTTTTGAAATAGAAACTTACTATAAAGAAATTCAAAACAGACTCGACTACATTGATGGAGCCGATTTAATTGCTAATAATGCAATTGAGCAGGTTATTTTGAATGGAAAAATGAGATCTTATGGTCTGGAAATTATGCTAAAGAAGAATAAAGGCAAATTTAACGGCTGGATTGCTTATACTTTATCAAAATCAGAACAGCAAACTCCGGGCAGAACGCCTGAAGAAACGGGAATTAACAACGGACAATGGTATGCTTCGGCTTATGATAAAACCCATAATTTAGCTATTACCTCGGCTTATAATTTAAATGAAAAATGGTCATTTGGGGCTAATTTTGCTTTACAATCAGGACAGCCGGCTTCGTATCCGAACGGACAATATGAATATCTCGGAATTACTGTTCCAAGTTACGGATTAAGAAACGAAAACAGGCTTCCTGCATATCATCATTTAGATGTTTCGGCAACTCTGACTCCAAGAAAAAACAAAGACCGAAACTGGAAAGGGGAATGGGTTTTTAGTATTTACAACCTGTATAACCGAATGAATGCTGCCTCTATTAATTTTCGACAAAATGTTGATACAGGTGTCAATGAAGCGGTACAATTGTCTATTTTTGGAATTGTTCCGGCAGTAAGTTATAATTTCAAATTCTAAGAAAAACACTCTTTTCAAAAGAAATAAAAAAATATGTTATGAAAAAAACAACCTTAATTATCGTGTTTTTCATATCCTTTTTCGCTACAAGTTGCGAAGAAGTTGTTGATGTTGATCTGGATACAGCACCACCAAGATTAGTAATTGAAGCACCTATCAATTGGGAAAAAGGAGAAAAGGGAAATGAACAACGAATAAAACTAACTACAACTACCGGTTATTTTGAGAATGTAATTCCAACTATATCCAATGCAATTGTTTACATAAAAAACAGTCATGACGAGCAATTTAATTTTATAGAAGTCAAAAAAACCGGTCAATATTTATGCACAAACTTCAAACCCGTTATTGGAGAACAATACACCTTAACTGTAATTAGCAGAGGAAACCGATACATTGCAACTGAAACTTTAAAATCAGTAGCGCCTATTACCCGAATAGAACAAAATAACAAAGGCGGTTTTACAGGAAAAGATATTGAAATAAAAGCATTCTATAATGATCCTGCCGATGTGGATAATTTCTATTTGTATAAATATGTATATCCAAATAAAGTGAAATCAACCTTTTACGCAGATGAGGATAAATTTTTTAATGGTAATGAATTTTTCAGTCTTTCTGATGATGAAGATTTAGTAATTGGAAATGAAATCGAAATAACTCATTTCGGAATCTCAAAGCAATACTACAATTATATGAATATTTTAGTTAGTGTTGCCGGAAGCAATGTTGGAGGTCCTTTTCAATCTCCTCCGGCAACTGTAAAAGGAAATATTGTTAATGTGACGAATAAAGAAAATTATCCTTTAGGTTATTTTTCTCTTTGCGAAACTTACACCGTTAAATATAAAATAACTGCACAATAAAAAATGGAAGCACAAATTAAAATCGCAACTGAAAAAAAACTAATTGGCAAGCACATTGAAATGTCTTTTCTTGAAAATAAAACTTTTCAATTGTGGAGCGGTTTTATGCCAAAGCTAAAAGTTATAACAAATAAAATTGACGCCTGCTTATATTCGCTTGAAGTATTTCCTGTAAACTATTTTGATAATTTTGATTCTGGCAGAACCTTTCAAAAATGGGCTGCTGTAGAAGTTACAGATTTTGATAGTGTTCCGGATGAAATGGAGACTTTACTAATCCCAAACGGATTATATGCTGTTTTTATTCATAAAGGTCCGGCAAGTGAAGGACACAAAACCTATCACACTATTTTTGCAGAATGGCTCCCAAATTCAGATTATACTGTAGATGAAAGACCTCATTTTGCAGTAATGGACGAAAAGTACAAAAAAGACGATCCTAATTCTGAAGAAGAAATCTGGATTCCTATAAAAAATAGAGATTGATTATGATAATTCAAACACTTAAAATACTTTTCAATCGAGATTTGGATAAACTAAAATTCGAAATTGAATCTTATGAAAATGAGAATTCTATTTGGATTATTGACAAAAGCATAGCAAATTCAGCAGGAAATCTCTGCCTTCATTTAATGGGAAATCTAAATACCTATATTGGTGCCGAAATTGGAAAAACAGCATATATCAGAAATCGTCCCTTAGAGTTTTCTTTAAAAGATATTCCAAGATCAGAGTTAATTGAAAAAATTGAAAATACAATCATTGTAGTAAATAATGCCCTGGACTCTTTAAGTGAAACCGATTTAGAAAAAATTTATCCTCAGATTGTTTTTGAAAAAGAAATGACAACTGGATTTTTTTTAGTTCACCTTTCAACCCATTTAGCGTATCATTTAGGACAAATTAATTACCATAGAAGATTACTCGATTAACCAAAAAACGGTTAAAACAGTAAAGCCTCAACATATGTAAATGTTTTAAAAATTAGAATTGCGAAACCTTTGTGCTTTTAATTCTAATTTTTAAAACATGAAACATTTAATTGTATATGCATTATGTCTTTATGCATTTCAAGCAAAAGCGCAAACTTTCAAAAATCCTGATTCTTTATTTAATCCTGCTCCATATGGTTTTAGTCATGCAGCTTCTGTAAAAACACCCGGAGAACTGGTTTATATTTCCGGTCAAAGTGGCGGATTAGGCAAAGAACATATTTTAAGCTCAGACTTTAGGGAACAGGTTCAGACGGCTTTAAAAAACCTGACAACCATTTTAGACAGTTATCGCCTAAAACCGGAAAATGTCCTGAAAATTACAGTTCTAATAGTAGATCATTCCGCCGAAAAACTAAAAATATGGGAAGAAGAAATTAGTAAAACATGGAAAAACAAACCTTTTCCTGCCAGTACTTTAATTCCTGTTCCAAGATTAGCACTCGACAAAATGTTAATAGAAGTTGATGCTGTTGCTTTTAAAGTCAATTAAATAAACTGATGACCAGTCAAAGCCCATAACTTTCGTACATTTGCGGCATATTTAAAATAAACTCTAAATGTCTTCACACCATATTGTACGCGACGATCAGGAACCTGCTTTAATAATTGCCAACGGAGCCGCTTGCGATCCTGAATTATTAGGACAATTACTTGAATGGTCTCCTTTGGTTGTTGTTTTAGACTCGGCTATAGAAAGAGTGATTGAATTAGGCATAAAAGTCGATGTGTTATTAGGTGATTTTGATCGCGGATTTGATCCTGAAATTTACAAAACTTCACAATTCCCTATCGAAATTGTCCACACGCCAGATCAAGATAAAACCGATTTAGAAAAAGCTTTTGATTATTTAATTGAAAGAAAAATTCCTGCCGTAAATGTAGTCTGGGCAACCGGAAAACGTGCTGATCATACTATAACAAACCTAACAAATATTGTTCGTTATAGAAATTTACTAAAAATCGTAATTCTTGACGATCATTCTAAAATATTCCTGTTACCATCAAAATTTGAGAAGTGGTACACCGCCAAAACGCCAATTTCATTAATTCCAATTGGTGTGGTAAACGGAATTTATTCGACAAATTTAAAATACGAATTAAACAACGATACGCTAACAATGGGCTACAGAACCGGAAGCAGCAACTCTGTAGAAAAAGATGGCAATATAACGATAACACATCGTGAAGGCGATCTGCTTTTAATGGAGTGTTTTGATTAGGAGCTATTTCCTGCTGTCCGCTATATCTTTTTCTTGCTAAAGAAGCAAGAAAAAGGATACCGCTTCCATCAGGGCTAGGGCAATCGTTTTCATAATACAATTTTCTAAAAAATGGAATACCTATCTTTGCACCGAAATCAATAAAAATGAAAGCAGAAAACAATTCCCAAAAAGACAATTTACACCCAAGAAATCTTCACCGTTCTCGTTATGACTTTGAATTACTTATTTCTAATTGTCCTGAATTAAAAGCTTTTGTTTCCATCAATAAACACGGAATCGAAACGATTGATTTCAGCAATCCGCTTGCAGTAAAAACATTGAATAAAGCTTTACTTCAAACTTACTACGGAATTGAAAACTGGGATATTCCTAAAAATTATCTATGTCCGCCCATTCCAGGACGAGCAGATTATATTCATTATATAGCCGATTTATTAGCGGAAACCAACAATAACCAAATTCCTGAAACTTCTCATGTTTTAGGTTTAGACATCGGAACAGGTGCAAATTTAATCTATCCGATATTAGGGAATTCAATTTACAACTGGAGTTTTGTTGGAACTGATATTGATCAAAAAGCGATTAAAAATTGCAGTAAAATTATCGAAGCCAATCCTAAACTTATAGATTCAATAAGTTTACAACAACAAACAGAATCTCGATTTATTTTCAAAAATATTATCACACCCGAAGATCGTTTTGCTTTTACGATGTGCAATCCGCCTTTTCATGCTTCAGCCGAAGAAGCAAATAAAAGTACATCCAGAAAAGTTTCTAATCTGAATCCAAAAGAAAAAAGAAATTCAAATCCCGTTTTAAATTTTGGCGGTCAAAATGCAGAATTATGGTGCAATGGCGGCGAAATCGGATTTATAACCCAAATGATTTACGAAAGTGCCAAATACACTTCGCAGGTTTTATGGTTTACGACTTTGGTTTCTAAAAAAGAAAATCTTTCGGCTATTTATAAAACGTTAAAAAAAGTAAATGCAGTTTCGATTAAAACAATCGAAATGTCGCAGGGACAAAAAACGAGTCGTATTGTGGCTTGGAGTTTTTTAAGTAATGCTGAACAAAAGTCATGGAAATTTTAAGATTTTCAAAAGTATTGATACGTTTTTCTTTTGTAACTTCGATAAAATTATTCAATTATGAACACTCTTGAACTTAAAACTATTTTGATTTCTGAAATTGAAAAAATTGATGATAATCAATTCCTATCAGCATTAAAAACAATTTTAGACAGTCGTAAAACTCCAATTAATTATTCTGAAAGATATAATGAAGATTTAAAAGTTGCCGAAGAAGATATCCAAAACGGTAATTATTATTCTCATAATGAAATTAAGGATCAAATTGAGCAATGGAAAAAGAAATAATTTGGTCTAAAACAGCTCAAAATCAACTTGAAAAAATCTACTTTCATATATTTAAAGAATCGAAGAGCAAAAATATTTCTAACAAGGTAATAGAAACAATTTACAACTCTGTTACAATCTTAAGAACAAACTGGGAAATTTATGAATTGGATGAAATGAAAATTTCAAACAATGGAGATTATCGTGCGTATGAAATTTACAGCTATAGAATATCTTATAAAATAACCTCAAAAGAAATTCATATTTTAAGAATTCGACATACAAGCCGCAATCCTAAAACATTGTAATCGTTCATAAAAAAAATCAATCAACTAATAATCTGATTTCCAAAACAAAACCTTGATTTTATAATTAGCTTTTGCTACATTTATTGTAAACTATTTAAAATCAATATTATGGCAGAATACATTGGTTATCTCGCATCTGTTTTTATTGTCGGCGGTTTTTTATTGAAAAACCTTAGAACAATCCGATTTATTAATATGTTTGGCTGTATCTGCTTTGTAATTTATGGCATCTTTCTAAACGATTATCGAGATTTCAATCAATGGCTTTGGCCGGTAATTATTCCAAATGCCATTTTAGCTTTTGTACAGATTTATTATCTGACTTCCAAAAACGAAAAATCTTAAAATTATGATATTTTAAAATAAAATTCTGATATGCTTTCTGTTTACGATAATCGTAACTTTAGGTTCAAAATTGAATTTTATTTAAAATGCTAAAACCATATTCCCGCCTAATTATCGTATTATTTTTAATCACAAGTTGTGCTTCTAAAAAAGCAAAATTTGAAGATTATGTTTTTAAAACCAAAAATGAAGAACAAAAATATCAAGCCGCATACGATAAGGCTTTAAAGCTTTGGAATATTCCCTATTCAGAAGAAGATGTAAAAACCAGCTTTGGAACCGCACATGTCGTTATGGCCGGTCCAAAAAACGGAAAAGATCTGGTTTTACTCCACGGAATGGACGCCAGCTCTACGATGTGGTATCCAAATATTAAGGCTTTGGCCAAAAATCATCGGGTTTATGCCATTGACTTTATAATGGAACCCAATAAATCCAATTTAACAGCAAAATCGCTTTCATCAAAAGATATTCTTGCTTTTTATAATGAAGTTTTTGATCATTATAAATTAAAGAAATTTGATCTAATTGGAGCTTCAAGAGGCGGCTGGATTGCTACTTTATTAGCTACAGAAAAACCTAATTCGATAGACAAAATAGTTTTACTAAGTCCCGCGCAGACTTTTAAATTTATTGATAAAGTCGGAAAAACATCTTCTGCTTTAATGTTGAAACTTTTCCCAAGCGAAAAGAAATTCGGAAAAACATTAAAGACTTTTTCTACTCATCCGGAAAACATCAGTGTTATTTATAAAAGACAGTTTTATTTGGCCAATAAATATTCCAAATCGAATTCGAGCATGCTAAAAATGATGCCTTTTTCTCAAAAAGAATTAGAATCCATTCAAAATCCGGTTTTGGTCTTAATTGGCGATAAAGATGTAATTAACTCAGAAGAAAGTTTAGAAAGGGCACAAAAATATCTTGTCAATTGTAAAACCAAAACGGTAAAAGATGCCGGACATTTTTTAACCATCGATCAGCCTAAAATCATTAATGATGCGGTTATTAATTTTTTAGATTAGCATACAAACTTCGTATCTTTACAAACCTAATTTTCATCAGTAACAAATGAATTTCCACGTAACTTCAGAATACAGTCCAAAAGGAGATCAGCCTCAAGCCATACAGAAATTGGCGCAAGGCGTAGTCGACGGAGAAAAATATCAAACTTTATTAGGAGTTACGGGTTCCGGAAAAACATTTACCGTTGCTAATGTTATACAAGAAGTACAACGACCGACTTTGGTTTTGGCTCATAACAAAACTTTGGCGGCGCAATTGTACTCCGAATTCAAACAATTTTTCCCGAATAATGCAGTTGAGTACTTCGTTTCTTATTACGACTATTACCAGCCGGAAGCTTTCATGCCGGTAACAGGAGTTTTCATTGAAAAAGATTTATCTATCAACGAAGAATTAGAAAAAATGCGTTTAAGCACCACATCTTCCCTACTTTCGGGACGTCGTGATGTTTTGGTTGTCGCATCTGTTTCTTGTTTGTATGGTATTGGAAACCCTGTTGAATTTCAAAAAAACGTAATTGAAATAACACGGGATCAGCTTATTTCGAGAACCAAATTACTTCATAGTCTGGTACAAAGTTTATATGCCAGAACTGAAGCCGACTTTAATCCGGGAACTTTTAGAATAAAAGGTGACACAGTAGAAGTTTATCCAAGTTATGCCGATGACGCATACAGAATTCACTTTTTTGGAGATGAAATTGAAGAGATCGAAGCATTTGATGCAAAAACATCTCAGGTTATTGAAAAATTCAAAAGATTAACCATTTATCCAGCCAATATGTTTGTGACTTCTCCGGAAGTTTTACAAGGCGCGATTTGGCAGATTCAGCAGGATTTGGTGAAACAAGTTGATTATTTTAAAGAAATCGGAAAACATCTTGAAGCGAAACGTCTGGAAGAAAGAACCAATTTTGACTTAGAAATGATTCGCGAACTAGGCTATTGTTCTGGAATTGAAAATTACTCGCGCTACCTTGACGGACGTGAAGCTGGAACAAGACCTTTCTGCTTATTAGATTATTTTCCAAGTGATTATTTAATGATTATTGACGAAAGTCACGTAACGGTTTCTCAAGTTCATGCTATGTACGGAGGCGATCGCAGCCGTAAAGAAAATTTGGTGGAATATGGTTTCCGTTTACCTGCCGCAATGGACAACAGACCTTTAAAATTTGAAGAGTTTGAAGCTTTGCAAAATCAGGTTATTTATGTTTCTGCAACGCCTGCTGATTATGAATTACAAAAAACTGACGGGGTTTATGTAGAGCAGATTATTCGTCCGACTGGTTTGTTAGATCCGGTTATTGAAGTGAGACCAAGCTTAAATCAGATTGATGATTTGATTGAAGAAATTCAGGTTCGATGCGAATTGGACGAAAGGGTTTTGGTAACGACTTTAACCAAAAGAATGGCGGAAGAATTGGCGAAATATTTGACAAAAGTAAATATTCGTTGTCGCTACATACATTCTGAAGTTGATACTTTAGAACGTATAGAAATTATGCAGGATTTAAGAAAAGGTCTTTTTGATGTTCTAATCGGAGTGAACTTACTTCGTGAAGGTTTGGATTTACCTGAAGTTTCTCTTGTTGCGATTTTAGATGCTGATAAAGAAGGTTTCTTAAGAAATCACAGATCTTTAACACAAACTATTGGCCGCGCGGCAAGGAACTTAAATGGTAAAGCGATTATGTATGCTGATAAAATAACGGCAAGTATGCAGCGAACTATTGACGAAACCGAATACCGAAGAACAAAACAGATTAATTTCAACGTTCAAAATAACATTACGCCACAGGCTTTAAACAAAAAAATAGACAGTGCCTTTACAAAAAATCCGTTGGTGGAATATGAACTAGGACATCCAATTCCTGTCGCTGCAGAACCTGAAACAGCTTATTTATCTAAAGGAGAATTGGAGAAAATGATTCGCGAAAAGCGCAAAACAATGGAAAAAGCAGCTAAAGAATTAGACTTTTTACAAGCTGCTAAACTTCGTGACGAAATTAAAAAACTACAGGAACAGCTTACATAACAATTATAAAAAGTAATCGTATAATATTTCATTTCAGAATTTATCTAATCTTAAAATTCATTAGATTTATCCAAATTTTAAATTCTGAAATGAAATATCGCTTAGTCTTTTTTATCTTTTTAATTTTTACCGCCTTTTCCTCGGCACAATCCAATCAAAACGATTTTTGGGATGAAGAAATAGAAAATTCTTCAGATATCATAAAACCTTACCTTCTTTCAACACATCCTCTCGGAATATATATATCGAGATTAAATCACAATTTTAATGTTCGTTCACCTGAGAAATATTCTTTTGGATTTGAAGTTTCAAGCGGAAATGTTGTACTTCCCTATGTAAAATCATACGAACTAACGGATCCGGCAAATCGTGCTTATTCTAAAAGCATTCCCTGGCACACCCGTGAATTTGCATTTGATTTGGATAAGGTTCCTTCTAAAACTAAGGAATTTACAGCAGACGGTGTTATTCGCTCTTATCGATTTACTTTTTCTTTACCAATTAACACACATCACGAACTTAATTTTAATCTTCGTGCCAATTCACTGGATCGGGGAAAGTATCCTTTTTCGGTTTTTACTTCTGACGAAACAATTGAATGGTTTCATCGCAATATTGCCGGCGGAAAAGATCCCTTTTCCAGATATCATTATGGAATAAATCAAGCTGGAATATCTTATAAAGATGAAAACGGCAAAGTGATTACAATGGAAAATAATGATTTTATAATTCCCGGAATCGAAATCAATTATAACTATTATCCGAAACTTGAAATGAATAAAAAACATCATATTTATTTGAATTTCGGAACACAACTTGGCATCAATACTTCTAAATATAATCCCGTTGCAGATTTTGGAGTTTCTTCTTCTGTTCTCAAAAAAATGATTATA
Source organism: Flavobacterium notoginsengisoli (assembly GCF_042686225.1). Taxonomy (NCBI): domain Bacteria; kingdom Pseudomonadati; phylum Bacteroidota; class Flavobacteriia; order Flavobacteriales; family Flavobacteriaceae; genus Flavobacterium; species Flavobacterium notoginsengisoli. The sequence goes on along the minus strand of NZ_JBHUOT010000001.1, from coordinate 346,041 downwards.
AAAGACAAAAATATTCTAAGCTTTGGCTTGAGTGCAGGGGCTTTACGTCAGCATATAATTGAATATGGCGAGCGGGTAAATATTAGCAATCAGGATTTTCTGTATAGTTTTGAAGGCTTAATTGATTATAAAGTGAAACTCCGAAATAATAATCGTATTTCATATGGCGTTAATTATAATTTTCAAACGGCTTACAACAAAAAAAAGGATGTGGATTACATTGTTTTTACAGGAGAAAGAATCAATACACACTGGCAGAAGACCATTTATCATATGTACGAAGATTTAGAAGGATGGAGCTTTATTTGTACTTATTCTACTAAAAGATTTTCTTATTTTGCTTACTTTCGGGAAGATTTAAATTTAGACAATGCGCCTGATTTCCAAACGGGTATCGGATTAAAAATGTCAATCAAAAGAAGCTAATATTTTACATCAAAACCAAATCAAACCACTTATAACAAACAAATTACCATGAAACTAATTTTAAGAGAATACAATCTCAAACTCAAACATACTTTTACCATTTCGAGAGAATCTATTGATTTTCAGCCTTCTTTAATTGTGGAATTACAAAGCGAAGGTTTTGCTGGTTTTGGAGAAGCAACTTCCAATCCATATTACAATATTACGGTTCCGATGATGATGCAGGATTTAGAAAAAATAAGAAGTGTTATTGAAAGTACAGACAATGAAACTCCGGAAGTTTTTTGGGCTAAAATCCATCCATATTTACAAGACGACATGTTTGCTCTGTGCGCTTTAGATTTGGCTTACAATGATTTGTATGCTCGTAAAAAAGGCAAAAAATTATACGAATTATGGAATTACACAACAGAGAGAAATCCGATGACGGATTATACAATCGGAATTGCTTCTATTGACAAAATGGTTTCTAAAATGCAGGAACTTCCCTGGCCGATTTATAAAATTAAATTGGGAACCAAAGAAGATATCGAAATTGTAAAAGAACTTCGTAAACACACCAATGCCGTTTTTAGAATTGATGCGAATTGTGGCTGGGGCGTTGAAGAAACGATCAACAATGCAGTCGAATTAAAAAAACTGGGGGTCGAATTTCTGGAACAACCTATGAAAGCTGATAATTGGGAAGGCCATAAAGAAGTTTTTAAACATTCTGTGCTTCCTGTAATTGCCGACGAAAGCTGTATTATTGAAGAAGATGTTCAAAAATGTCATAATCATTTTCATGGCGTGAATGTAAAATTGGTAAAATGTGGTGGTTTAACTCCTGGAAAACGCATGATCGAAGAAGCTAAAAAATTAGGGTTAAGAACCATGGTTGGCTGCATGACAGAATCAACAGTCGGAATTTCTGCAATTGCCCATTTACTGCCACAGTTGGATTATGTTGACATGGACGGCGCGTTACTTTTAGCAGAAGATATTGCAACAGGTGTCACCATAAAAGACGGTGTTGTAAGTTATTCTGATTTAAACGGAACTGGAGTTACACTTTTATAAAATGAAAGTCGAAAAATTTCCAGATCGAGTAATTGAAATTGACCAGGAACAATATTTGTATTTTGGCGGAACTGCCTATTTGGGACTTCCGACAAATACCGCATTTCAGGATTTAGTCGTTCAAAACATTTTAAAATGGGGAACTACTTACGGGAGCTCCAGAACTGCTAATATTCAATTAACGGCTTATGATGAAGGCGAAAGCTTTTTAGCTTCTCATATTGGCTCAGAAAGCACTGTTACGGTTTCTTCGGGAATGCTGGCCGGAAAACTGGTTTTGGAAAAACTGAAAAAGCAAACCGATTGTTTTTATCATTTACATGAAATTCATTCGGCCATTCAGATTGAAAAAAGTCTTTCTGTATTTGTAAATGAAAAATTGAATGAGCGTTTATTAGATTCAAAACCAGAAAAAGTCACAATTTTGACAGATGGTGTTCCTTCATTTCAAACCCAAGCCGTTGATTTATCTTTCTTAAAAGAAATTTCAAATCATAAAGAAGTTACATTGGTTATTGACGAATCGCATTCCTTAGGAATTGTAAACAAAAATGGTTCAGGAATTTATGCTTCCGTTCAATTTCCAGTTAAAAGAAAAATCCTGGTTTCTTCTCTAGGAAAAGCCTTCGGATTAACAGGCGGAGTGATTGCCTCAGATTCTGAATTCATTAGAGAAATAAAAGAAATCGAAACTTTTACAAGTGCCGCCGGAATGAATCCCGCTTTTGTGCAGACACTTTCTGATGCGAAAGAAATTTACAAAATACAGCATCAAAAACTGTTAGATAATTTAAATTATATTGATTCGATTTTAGTTAAAAATGGCAATGTAAAATTTGATAAAAACTATCCTTTAATTTATCTTTTATCAAATGAAATAGTAGAAAAACTACAACAGGAAAAAATCATTATTGCGAGTTTCAAATACACCAAAGAAGCAGAACCATTAAATCGAATTGTAATTACGGCAAATCACCTTAAACAGGATTTAGATAAACTTGTAAACATTTTAAATGATTTTAATTCTCGTTTTTAATCATTTTAAAAAACTACCTTTGCAAAAAGTAAATAATGAGTTTTAAATTCAAGTAAAGATCACAAAAACTTGAAACTTTAAACTTTAAACATGAAACAAAAATTATGACAAATAACGATATACTTAAAAAACTTCGCGTGGCTTTGATGCTCCGTGATGACCAAATAGTTGAAATTTTAGAATTAGTAGATTTTAGAATTTCAAAATCAGAATTAGGAGCTTTTTTCAGAGCCGAAGATCATCCAAACTACATGGAATGTGGCGATCAGGTTTTACGTAATTTCTTAAACGGATTAGTAATTCATTTAAGAGGAACGAAAGAGAATCCGAAAAATCCAAATGATGTTTTAGCAAAACATAAATCAGAAATTCCGAAAAAGGAAACTTCTAAAGAAAGACCGGAATTTAAAGCCGCACCAAAAGATTCAGAAAAATACAGAGGTGATCAAAGTGCATCAAAATCAGGTTCATCTGCTGGAAAACCTAAAAAGAAATCATTCCCAAAAGGAAACGGAAAACCAGTTGTGGTAGAAAAAGTAGTATTCAAAAACGGTAATAAGAAAAAATCGTAATTGAGGATTTTAACCGCTAAGAACGATAAGATTTACGCAAAGTTCGCAAAGTTTTATTCACAAAGCTTTGCGAACTTTGCATTTGTATTCACAATACTTAGTCAAAAATCCTTGCGCACTTTGCGGTTAAAAAAAAATTAAATTTTATTCTCCTCTATTTTATCAAAAAAAGCCTCTTTAAAAGTAGCTCCAATCGGCAATTCTTTTCCATTTATAAAAACAGAGAAATTATCAGTTGATTCGATATGTTTTAGTGAAACAACATACGATTTATGAATCTGAATAAACTCATTATCCGGAAGCGATTCAATTACATTTTTCAAGGATGAATGCGTTATAATCTGCTGTTTTGAAGTATGAATGCAAACATAATTCTGGAGACTTTCTACATATAAAATATCCGTCAAAAATACTTTCTGAAATTTATTTTTTCCGTCTGTTTTAACGAAAAGAAAATCTGGCAGATTGCTCTGATTTGAAATTTCTATTTTAGGCTCAGAATTCAATTTTGAAACAGCCTGATAAAAACGTTCAAACGAAATGGGTTTCAATAAATAATCGACTGCATTTAGCTCAAAACCTTCTAAAGCAAAATCAGGATAAGCTGTTGTAAAAATGACTTTTATGTTTTTCGAAATGATTCTAGAAAGCTGTAATCCTGTCAATTGAGGCATTTGAATATCCAGGAAAATCACATCAACAGATTGTGTATTTAAAAATTCCAGTGCTTTTAGAGAATCATTAAAAACGCCTGATTTTTCAAGGAAATTTACTTTCCCAATGTAATTTTCGAGAATTCGTGTTGCAGGCGGTTCATCGTCTACAATAATGCATTTAAAAACCATAAAATTATTTTTTTAGCGGTATTTTCAAGTAGGTTTTAAAGGTATTATTTTCTTCTGTTTTTTCAAGTACAAATTGGTCTTTATACATGTATTCGAGTCTTTTGGTCAGATTTTCATAGCCAATTCCGGTAGAAGAATAATTCTCTCCATTTACATTATAATTGAAAGTTGAAATCTCTAGAAAATCCTCTTTTATTTTGATTGAAATAACAGCTTTTTCATTTTCATTATTCAGTTTCCCATGTTTAAAAACATTCTCTACAAAGTGAATTATGGCTGAAGAAAGGACCTTTTCATTTGAATATTCTCCTTCAACAGAAAAATCTAAATACAACTGGTCTTCAAAACGTTTTTTCTGCAAATGAATATAGTTCTGAATAAACTGAATTTCTTTGGAAAGTATCGCTTCATCTTTATCTGTCTCGGTAATAACGTATCTAAGCAAATCTGAAAGAACCAAAATATCATCAGCCATTTCGTCTTCTTTTAAAACCAACTGACTGTAAAAAGAGTTCAGCGTATTAAACAAAAAATGTGGACTAACCTGTGCTTTCAACATTTGAAATTCTGCCTTTTTATTCTCCAGAAGCAATTCCTGATTTTGATGTTGCGTAGTATGAAACTGCCAAAACAAAAAAGTTAATGCGCTTAAAAGTACAGCTGGTAATCCGAAGAAAAAATTGTCTTTTATGTAATAGGTTATTTCTCTAGCTTCTTCATAGTAGTTGTGCATTCCGGTAATATTAAACATAACAACTTCTTGCAAAAAATAACGAACAGCCGCAAAAAGCAATAGCGAAACTGGAATTGTGAGAATATAAAAAAGTAATTTCTTCTTATTTAAAAACCATTCACAGAAGTAATAAAAATTGAGAATATAAATACAAAATATTGATAATAAATGAGTTGGCGTAATTCCATAACATATTGCTTTGATTACAATTTCTATTTTTTGATCATTAAGTCCAATATCCCAGAAAATGTATGTTAGAAATAATAATAAGAAAAAAACAATGTGATAGTAAAAAGGGATTCTTGATTTCATAGTTTTATGATAATTAGCTCAAAAATACAATTAAGCCTTTAATCGAAAATGACATTTATTTAAAACATGCTTTTTTAGGGATGAACTGTCAAAAACTTTACATGAAATTATTACACTGCAGATTTCATGTGTTTATAAAATGAAATCCTATGTTCATCAAAAACAAAAAACAGAGGTCAAAAGACGGAATACATTTGTCATGAATTTAAAAACAAAACGTCATGCACAAAATCATTTTATTACTCGCAATTATTACATTAAACTTAACTTCTGCTCAAACTAAGAAAAAGCAAATTTTATTAATTGGGACTTTCCACTATTCAAATCCAGGTCATGATGTTGCCAAGATAAATACTTTTAATGTATTGTCTGAGAAAAGCCAAAAAGAACTCGAAATAATAAGTGACAAAATCAAAAAATTTGGTCCGGATAAAATTTTTGTAGAATGGAAATTTAGCAAACAATCCGAGTTAGATCAGTTTTACAATAAAAATACTGACAGTTTACTTAAAAATAGCTCAAATGAAATTACGCAGTTAGCATTACGTACTGCTAAAAAACTGAATCATAAAAAAATGTTTGGAATTGATTATCGTACTCGTTTTCCTTATGACAGTTTAATGATGTCAATGGAAAAAGCAAATCAGAAGGATTTAATGAAAAAAAATACGGAGTCAACAGAAAGGTTTGTGAAAGATAATAACGAAAGAATGGCTAAAAGTTCTTTAACAGATCTTATGCTTTACTACAATGAAAAAGCTTCTAATGAAGATAACATTCAATGGTATTTGGAAGTAGCCAACAGAACTGGAAATCCAGACGATTTTACAGGAGCTTCTTTAGTTTCAAATTGGTATAAAAGAAACCTTTACATGTATTCTTTGGTTCAGAAATTAACCGAAAGCACTGATACTAAAATAATGGTTTTACTTGGAGCCGGGCACGCTGCGATGCTAAGAGAATTTCTAGCACATGACCCAGAATTTGAAATCGTTGAATTGGCGACTGTTTTGAAATAGTAATTTTCTAACCACATCATTAAACTTTGCGTAGACGCACTGCGGTGCGCCTCTACGATATACATTAACCGTAAAAACAAAAAATCATGCAAAAAATTATTCTATTACTAGCTCTTATAACATTTAACATGGCATCTGCTCAAACTAAGAAAAAGCAAATTCTATTGGTTGGAACTTTTCATTACGCCAATCCTGGTCTTGATGTTGCCAAACTAAACAGTTTTGATATCCTGTCTGAAAAGAGCCAAAAGGAACTTGAAATAATGAGTGACAAAATCAAAAAATTTGGCCCGGATAAAATTTTTGTAGAATGGGAATTTAACGAACAAGTCGATTTAGATAAGTTTTACAATAAAAACACCGACAGTCTTTTTAAAACTAATAAAAACGAAATAACGCAACTGGCACTTCGCACGGCCAAAAAACTGAATCATAAAAAATTATACGGAATGAATCTTTATACTTCTTTTCGTTATGACAGTTTAATGATGGCAATGGAAAAAGCAAACCAACAAGATTTATTGAAGAGAAATAATGAGTGGAAAAAAAAGAATGAAAAAGATCATAACGAAAGAATAACAAAAAGCTCGTTACAAGAACTCATGCTACATTACAATAAAAAAGAAACCGAAAATAAAAACATCCAATGGTATTTGGAAGTAGCCAATAGAGCTGGAAATCCAGATGATTTTACAGGACCGTCTTTAGTTTCAAATTGGTACAAAAGGAACTTATATATGTATTCTTTAATTCAGAAATTAACTGAAACTGCAGATACTAAAATAATGATTTTAGTTGGCGCTGGCCATGCTGCTTTAATTAGAGAATTTATAGAACATGATCCTACATTTGAACTTGTAGAACTATCTACAGTTTTGAAATAAACTTAATGATTTAACCGCAAAGAGCGCAATCCCGATAGCTATCGGGATACGCAAAGTTCCTAATTTTAAAACATAGCCCGTGGTTTCAACCACGGGGACACAATGCATATCAACAATCTGTTTATCAAATCTGCATATTACGAAACACCCATGTGGTTGAAACCATGGGAACACAATGCATATCATACGATGCTTCTCTTAGTCCCCGTGGTTGAAACCACGGGCTATATTGAAATAAAATCCGTAAAATTTTATTGATTTAGCTTTGCGAACTTTGCGTTTGTATTCATAATTCTTAACAAAAAACCTTGCGACCTTTTCGGTTAAATAGGCTCCAAAAAAAAAAATCCCTCCGAAACCGGAGGGATTTTCTATATTCAGAAAGATGCACTGCAGTACATCTCTACAATTTTAATTAAGAAAGAGCAGCTTTAACTTGGTCAGCAGCTTCCTGGAATTGAACTGCAGATAAGATTGGCATACCAGAGTTATCAATTAATTCTTTTGCAATTTCAGCATTTGTTCCTTGCAAACGAACAATGATTGGCACATTGATAGCATCACCCATGTTTTTGTAAGCATCAACAACCCCCTGAGCAACACGGTCACAACGAACGATACCTCCGAAGATGTTAATTAAAATAGCTTTTACGTTAGGATCTTTCAGGATAATTCTGAAAGCTGTTTCAACACGTTTTGCATCAGCAGTTCCTCCTACGTCAAGGAAGTTAGCAGGTTCAAATCCAGCGTATTTAATTAAATCCATAGTTGCCATTGCAAGACCAGCTCCGTTTACCATACATCCTACAGTACCGTCAAGGTCAACATAGTTTAGACCAACTTCTTTAGCTTCAACTTCGATTGGATTCTCCTCACGGATATCTCTCATTTCAGCATATTTAGGTTGTCTGTATAAAGCGTTATCGTCGATGTTAACTTTAGCATCAACCGCTAAGATTTTGTTATCAGAAGTTTTTAAAACCGGGTTGATTTCAAACATAGAAGCATCAGAACCAATGTAAGCATTGTAAAGTGCGTCGATGAATTTAACCATTTCTTTGAAAGCATTTCCAGAAAGACCTAAATTGAAAGCAATTCTTCTAGCTTGGAAACCTTGTAGTCCTACAGAAGGATCAACTTCTTCAGTAAAGATTAAATGTGGAGTGTGCTCAGCAACTTCTTCGATATCCATTCCACCTTCAGTAGAATACATGATCATGTTGCGTCCTGTACCTCTATTCAATAAAACAGAAACATAAAATTCAGAAGTTTCGCTTTCTCCAGGATAGTAAACATCTTCAGCAACTAAAATTTTGTTTACTTTTTTACCTTCCGGCGGAGTCTGAGGCGTAATCAATTGCATTCCGATGATTTGTTCTGCTAACTCTTCAACTTGTTGTAAGTTTTTTGCCAGCTTAACTCCACCACCTTTTCCACGACCACCTGCGTGAATTTGTGCTTTTATTACGTGCCATCCTGTACCAGTTTCGGCAGTTAATTGTTTTGCAGCAGCTACAGCTTCAACCGCATTGTTAGCCACAATTCCGCGTTGTACGCGTACTCCGTAACTCGCTAAAATTTCTTTTCCTTGATATTCGTGTATGTTCATAATATTGAATTTGTCTGGTTCTGAATTTATTTCAGAATAAAAGTGCGACAAAAGTAACAAAATACAACTTAATAGTAAAATCTTTTTCAATTAAATAAATGTTACCTATAGGTATTAACCGTTGATTATTTTGCAACGCAAACAAATCGTTAACGAAATACTTTGTTAATGTTAACACAAAACCACTAAAACGTTTGATATTTAACAAAAATTTCACTGAATTCAAGACCTAAGCGACGATTTTTCTTAATATATTTTATTCTCAATTATGATTTTGATAATTCGCAATCGTTTCTTTAATAATATTATCATTTAAGAACCCTTTTTCTAATATAACAACAAAAATGAAAGCAAATATATAATTTCACTACATTATATTTAACGAAATCTTTATTTTTGTAGAAAAAATATCAAGAATGAGAGTTAAAGAACAAGGGCTTTATCTGCCTGAATTTGAACACGACAATTGTGGTGCAGGATTTATTTGTAATTTGAATGGTATTAAATCAAATGATATTATTCACAAAGCATTAGACATCTTAATTAAATTGGAACATCGTGGTGCCGTAAGTTCTGATGGAAGAACTGGTGACGGGGCCGGAATTTTATTCGATATTCCTCATGATTTTTTTAAGAAAGTTTGTGACTTTGAAATCCCGGAAGCGCGTGAGTATGCAGTAGGAATGGTTTTTTTACCAAAAAGTAAAAACCAGGTTTCTTTTTGCATTAATGCATTTGAGGCAACTATTAAAGACCAAAACTTAAAAGTTTTAGGTTGGAGAGATGTGCCAGTTGACGTTGAAAATTTAGGGCAAATTGCCGCAGAAAAAGAACCAACAGTTAAACAAGTTTTCGTTTCTAAAAACGGTCAGGAATTAACTGAACAAGAATTTAATGCAAAACTTTTTGCAGCTAGAAAAATTGCCGAACATGCCGTAAGAGGATCTAAAACCTCAGAAAGCCACATGTTTTATTTTACTAGTTTATCGACAACTACTATAATATATAAAGGTCTATTGATGCCGGAAGACATCAGCCGTTATTATATAGATTTGAAAGATCCGGACCTGGTGACTCGTCTTGCACTTGTACACCAACGTTTCTCTACAAATACATTCCCGTCTTGGGACTTAGCTCAACCGTTTAGATACATGTGTCATAATGGTGAGATCAACACACTTCGTGGAAACGTAAGCCGTATGCGTGCTCGTGAAGAGCTTATGCAAAGCAAAGTTTTTGGCGATGATATCAAAAAATTATTCCCAATTATCTTAGAAGGAAAATCAGATTCTGCTTCTATGGATATGGTGGTGGAGCTTTTATTAATGACAGGCCGTTCATTGCCAGAAGCGATGATGATGGTAGTTCCTGAAGCTTGGGAAAAACACCAGACAATGTCTCCGGAGAAAAGAGCTTTCTATGAATACAATGCTTGTATCATGGAGCCTTGGGATGGTCCTGCTTCTATTCCGTTTACAGATGGAAACGTAATTGGAGCTTTACTAGACAGAAACGGATTGCGTCCTTCTCGTTATACATTAACGAAAAGCGGATTCGTAATTATGTCATCTGAAATTGGTGTATTAGATATCGATCCAGAAGATGTAATTCAGCACGGACGTTTAGAGCCAGGAAAAATGTTCCTGGTTGATATGAACGAAGGTCGTATCATCGAAGATGAAGAAGTTAAAAAAGCGATAGTTACAAAACGTCCTTACCAGCAATGGGTTGACGAAAACTTATTACCACTTGCTAAAGTTCCTTACACAAACAACCCTACTCCTGTTGAAAAATTAGATTTCTTAACAAGACAGCGTTTGTTTGGTTATACAATCGAAGATTTAAAAACAATCATCAACCCAATGGGAAGTGACGGAGCTGAAGCAATCAGTTCTATGGGTAACGATACACCTTTAGCTGTTTTATCTGATCAGCCACAGTTGTTGTACAATTACTTCAAACAATTATTTGCTCAGGTTACTAACCCGCCGTTGGATGGTATTCGTGAAGAAATTATTACTGATATCAGTTTAGCGATTGGTGGAGATTTCAATATTTTCGAAATTGAATCGAAACAATGTAAAAAATTAAAAATCCAAAATCCAGTTGTTTCTAACGAGGATTTGGATAAAATTAGAAATATAGATCACCCGGATTTCAAATCGGCTACAATTTCTACTTTATATAAAATAGAAAAAGGAGTTAACGGTTTAGAGCGTGCACTTGAAAAATGTGTTCAGGCTACTTTTAAAGCAGTTGAAGAAGGATGCAACATCATTATCTTATCAGATAGAGGTGTGAGCGAAGAATTAGCTCCAATTCCAATGTTATTGGCTTGTTCTTACATTCACCATTCATTGAACATTTTACAAGTTCGTTCTAAATTCGGAATCATCATCGAATCTGCAGAGCCAAGAGAACCTCATCATTTTGCTTTATTGTTTGGATATGGTGCAAGTGCCATCAATCCTTACATGGTAAACGAAATCATTCACGATCAGGTTGAAAAAGGTTTCATTACAAAAGTAAAAGCAGATTATGCAGTTGTTAATTACAACAAAGCGATCGCAAAAGGAATCGTGAAAATCATGAACAAAATTGGTATCTCTACTTTGCATTCATATAGAGCTGCTCAAATTTTCGAGATTTTAGGTTTAAACAAAACATTTACATCCAAATACTTCCCTTACACTCCATCAAGAATTGAAGGAATTGGTTTAATGGAAGTGGAGAAAGAAGTGAAAAAACGTTTCCAAAAAGCTTTCCCAAATTCAAAAATTGCAAACTTGCTTTCTCTTGAAATTGGAGGTATTTACAGATGGAGACGTGGTGGTGAAAAACACATGTTTAACCCAACAACGATTTCTAAATTACAACAAGCAGTTCGTTTAAACAGCCCAGAAAGTTATAAAGAATACTCAAATGCCGTTAACGAGCAAAGCTCAAATTTAATGACCATTAGAGGTTTATTTGAATTCAATAATTTGGATCCAATTTCTATTGACGAAGTAGAACCTTGGACAGAAATTGTAAAGAAATTCAAAACGGGTGCAATGTCTTACGGATCTATCAGTAGAGAAGCACACGAGAATTTAGCGATTGCAATGAACAGAATTGGCGGAAAAAGTAACTCTGGAGAAGGTGGAGAAGATCCAAAACGTTTCCAGAAAGAAATTAACGGAGATTCTAGAAACTCTGCTATCAAACAAGTTGCATCAGGACGTTTTGGTGTTTCGATCAACTATTTGACAAACGCTAAAGAAATCCAGATTAAAATGGCTCAAGGAGCAAAACCTGGAGAAGGTGGACAGTTACCTGGAGAAAAAGTAGTGCCTTGGATTGCTGAAACTAGAAACTCTACGCCTTATGTAGGTTTGATTTCGCCTCCTCCTCACCACGATATTTACTCCATTGAGGATTTATCTCAGTTGATTTACGATTTGAAAAATGCAAACCGTGAAGCTCGTATCAACGTAAAATTAGTTTCTGAAGTTGGAGTTGGAACCATCGCTGCCGGTGTTGCCAAAGCAAAAGCTGACGTTATCTTAATTTCTGGTTACGACGGAGGAACGGGAGCTGCACCATTAACATCTTTACAGCACACAGGTATTCCGTGGGAACTTGGTTTAGCGGAAGCACAACAAACTTTGATCTTAAACGATTTAAGAAGCCGTGTAGTTTTAGAATGTGACGGACAGTTGAAAACAGGTCGTGACGTGGCGATAGCTGCTTTATTAGGAGCTGAAGAATTCGGTTTCGCAACGGCTCCGCTTGTAGCTTCTGGATGCATCATGATGAGAGCTTGTCACTTAAATACTTGCCCAGTTGGTATTGCAACTCAGGATCCTGAATTGAGAAAAAATTTCAAAGGAACTCCAGAGCACGTAATCAACTTCATGTATTTCATTGCTGAGGAGTTAAGAGAAATCATGGCGCAGTTAGGTTTCAGAACTTTAAAAGAAATGGTGGGACAATCACAAAAATTAAATGTGAACAAAGCCATCAAACATTATAAAGCAAATGGTTTAGACTTGTCATCCATTCTATACAAACCGGAAAAAGCGAAAACAGAGCCAAATCATAATACAACAACTCAAGATCACCAACTTGAAAACGTATTGGATTTTGACATCATCAAAGAAGCTATTCCGTCTATCTATAGAAAAGAGAAAACAAGAGTAACCTTTAAAATTAAAAATACAGACCGTTCTGTAGGTGCTATTTTGAGTAACGAAATCTCAAAAATCTACGGCGCGCAAGGATTACCTGATGACACTATTTTAGTTGATTTTGAAGGTTCTGCCGGACAAAGTTTTGGTGCTTTTGCAACAAATGGATTGTCATTTAAAATTCACGGAAACTGTAATGATTATTTAGGAAAAGGGCTTTCTGGAGGAAAATTAATTGTAAAAGTACCTCCTACTGCAACTTTCAAACCTGAAGACAATATCATTATTGGAAACGTTGCCCTTTACGGAGCTATTACCGGAGAGGCTTATATTAATGGAATGGCCGGAGAGCGTTTCTGTGTGAGAAATTCTGGAGCAACAGCAGTTGTTGAAGGAATTGGAGATCACGGTTGCGAGTACATGACCGGTGGTACAGTAGTAGTTTTAGGAAAAACAGGAAGAAACTTCGCAGCTGGTATGAGCGGTGGTGTAGCTTATGTTTACGATCCAAATAAGAAATTCGATTCTACAGTTTGTAACATGGAAATGGTTGCATTCGACCCAATGGAAGAAGAAGATCTTACGAAACTAAGAAAACTGATCAAAAATCATTCATTGTACACAAGCAGTCCATTAGCAAAAAGAATTTTAGCAGACTGGGAAAACCAACAACAGCACTTTGTAAAAGTAATGCCAACTGATTACAAAAAAGCATTACAAAGAATTGCAGAAGAGAAAAAAATAGAAGAATTAATAGCGGGATAAATGATTTTAGATTTTAGAGTTCAGATTTAGATTAAAACTTAACCGCAAAGCTTTGCGAACTTAAAACACTCAAAAAAGCAAAAAAGACCTTGCGTTCTTTGCGGTTAAAAAAATTAGAACTTTAGAATTTATCATTTACATTTAATTAAAATGTCATGGGTAAAATAGGCGGATTTAAAGAATATAACAGAGCCGATGAAAGTAACTTAGCAGTAGCAGAACGTGTTTCGAACTACAACGAATTTACTATTCCGGTACCAAAAGATAAATTAAAAGAACAAGGATCAAGATGTATGGACTGTGGAATTCCTTTTTGCCACAGTGGTTGTCCGTTAGGAAATTTAATTCCTGACTTCAACGACATGGTGCATCAGGAAGAATGGCAGAGTGCATTAGAGATTTTACAATCTACTAATAACTTTCCAGAATTTACAGGACGCTTATGCCCTGCTCCATGTGAGAAATCATGTGTATTAGGAATCATCAAAGATCCGGTTTCTATCGAAAACATCGAAAAAAGCATCATCGAAAGAGGTTTCGCTGAAGGATGGATTAAACCACAGCCACCAAAAACAAGAACTGGAAAAACTGTTGCCGTTATTGGTTCAGGGCCTGCAGGTCTTGCGGCGGCTCAACAATTAAACAGAGCGGGTCACACCGTTACTGTTTTTGAAAGAGACAATGCTATTGGAGGTTTATTACGTTACGGAATTCCAAATTTCAAATTAGAAAAAGGAATTATTGACCGTCGTGTAGTAGTTCTTGAAGCGGAAGGAATCACTTTCAAAACAAATGTAAATGTTGGTGTTAACTTCAGTGTAGAAGAATTAAACCAATTCGATTCTATTGTTTTATGCGGGGGAGCCACTGAAAGAAGAAGCTTGCCAACTAAAGGAATCGAAAGTAAAGGCGTTGTTCAGGCAATGGATTTCTTAACACAACAGACTAAAGTTTTATTTGGAGAATCAATTCCGGATCAGGTTAAAGCAACTGGTAAAGATGTAATCGTTATTGGTGGTGGAGATACTGGTTCTGACTGTATTGGAACTTCTAACAGACACGGAGCTAAATCGGTTACTAACTTTGAGATTTTACCAAAACCTCCAGTTGGAAGAAGCGAGTCAACTCCATGGCCTTTCTGGCCGTTGCAGTTAAAAACATCTTCTTCTCACGAAGAAGGTTGCGACAGAAACTGGTTGATCAACACTAAAGAATTCATTTCTAACGATAAAGGCGAATTAACTGGATTAAAAACGGTTGAAGTGGCATGGAAAATGACTCCAGGTCAGCGTCCTGAATTAATCGAAAAAGAAGGTTCTGAGAAAATCTGGCCTTGCGATTTAGCTTTATTGGCTCTTGGATTCACAGGTCCGGAGAAAACATTAAGCGAGCAATTAGGAATAGAAACTGATATGAGAAGCAATTACAAAGCGCATAACTATCAGACAAACGTACCTCACATTTTCACTGCCGGTGATATGAGAAGAGGACAATCATTAATCGTGTGGGCTATTTCAGAAGGTCGAGAAGCAGCAAGAGAGGTAGATTTGTTCCTTATGGGATCTACAAACTTGCCTACTAAAGGAAAAGGAGATCTTCCTAGTCTATAATTTTTTATAGATGCTAAGATACTGAGATGCTAAGGTTCTAAGTTTTTTTTCTTAGCATTTTATTTAATCTTTTCCGATAAACAACATAACTACTAACAAACCCTTGAATTGATATTCAGGGGTTTTGTTTTTTTTTTAGCCACAGATTTCACAGATTTGCACAGATTATTATTTTACCACAAATTGCAGAAATTTCCACAAATTTTTATTCTTCGAGCGATTTCTATTTCAAACATAGCCCGTGGTTGAAACCACGGGAACGCAATATATGATTGCGTCCAATCCGCACGTTTCCCGTGGTTGAAACCACGGGCTATGTTTTAGCATTTTGCGAAAAACCAAAATTTGTGGAAATTTGTGTAATTGCTTCGCCTATTCGCTATCGCTCGGGTCGTGGCTAAAAAACCTCGCATTTTGAAGCATCACAATTGGCATTTTAATAAACCATAGTTCCCGCTTTCGGCTATATCTCTCCGTTCCACTGCGAGGATACCGCCTCAATCGGGGCTAAACTCAAACATTTGGCTTCTTTTAAAAATTAGGCTAAAAAAGAAATCCATTTAATCCATATAATCTGTGGCAAAAAATTCTCAACAGCATTTATAAATTAGTGAAATTTGTGAAATTCGTGGCAGAAAACCTTTGTATCTTTGTACCTCTGTCCCTTTGAACCTCCTAGTGCGTTACAAAATTCCAAAAACAGCAACTTTTTGTTCAAAAACAAACAATTTGTTATAATTTGTTATTTTTCTATAATTTATTTGCTGATACACAAAAGAGTAATAACTTTGTCCAAAATAAGTTTAAAAATGCAAGCAAAAGATTTACTGCAGTTAGCAGACCAATTTGGAAGTCCATTGTATGTTTACGATGCCGAAAAAATCCAATCTCAGTACAACAGATTAACTAAAGCTTTCTCTAAGGTAGAAAACTTAAGAGTTAATTATGCCATGAAGGCATTGTCAAACGTTGCGATTCTTCAGTTATTAAAGAACATGGGGTCTGGTTTAGATACTGTATCAATTCAGGAAGTTCAGTTAGGACTTCACGCTGGCTATGATCCTGACAAAATTTTCTTTACACCAAACGGCGTTTCTCTGGAAGAAATTGAAGAAGTTGCCGCAATGGGTGTACAAATCAATATCGATAATTTATCTATTCTGGAGCAATTCGGAACAAAACACCCTAATATTCCGGTATGTATTCGCATTAATCCACACGTAATGGCGGGTGGAAATGCTAATATTTCTGTGGGACATATCGATAGTAAATTCGGAATTTCTGTTCACCAGATTCCGCATATCTTGCGAATTGTCGAAAATACAAAAATGAGTATTGTTGGAATTCACATGCACACAGGATCTGATATCTTAGATATCGAAGTATTCTTGTATGCTGCTGAAATCTTATTTGATACGGCTAAACATTTCAAAGATCTACAATTCTTAGATTTCGGAAGCGGATTCAAAGTTCCTTACAAAAAAGACGATATCGAAACAGACATCGAAGAATTAGGTAAAAAATTATCTAAAAGATTCAATGCTTTCTGTACAGAATACGGCAGAGATTTAACGTTGATTTTCGAACCCGGAAAATTCCTGGTGAGCGAAGCAGGTCATTTCTTAGTAAAAGTAAACGTAGTAAAACAAACAACCTCAACTGTTTTCGCAGGAGTTGATAGTGGTTTTAACCACTTAATTCGTCCAATGTTGTACGGATCTTCGCACCACATTGAAAACATTTCTAACCCAAAAGGAAAAGAGCGTTTTTACTCTGTTGTAGGATACATTTGCGAAACAGATACTTTTGCAAACAATCGTAGAATACCGGAAATTACTGAAGGAGACATTTTATCTTTCAGAAATGCAGGAGCATATTGTTTCTCCATGTCTTCGAACTACAATTCAAGATACAAACCAGCCGAAGTGCTATGGAAAGACGGAAAAGGAATCTTGATTCGTGCTCATGAAACTTTCGAAGATTTACTTAAAAATCAAATTCCGTTGCCAGAAGAAGTTGCTGCTGCGGTTTAACAATAGAAAAAAAGAGAATATCACTTTAATCCCGTTTCTTAATTGAGGCGGGATTTTTTTGTTTTAGAATTTTAACATAAAAAAAATATTTTTATAAGAAAATAATTATATAATTGTTTTTTAATTAAGCAATAATCTTAAAAAAATAATTATGGGATATTATGTAACTAGTTATCTTACAAACAGCTCAGAGATAAAAAAAGTATATGGAAGTAAAGACGAAAAATTACTAACTGTTATTTTAAACGATCTTTCCGAAGAATTAGATTCGTTAAATGGAAGTTTTGATTATGCTGTAACTGAAAATAAACAGTCTCAAAAAATACTAACTGATATAATAAATGGAGAAGTTAGATTTCCTGAATTAGCATTTATGTATGGTTATGTTTATGAACTACTTTGTGAATATTATGGAGAAATAATATTTCCTCCTAATAAAGAGTATTCGACAACATATTATTGGGAAATTCCAAAGCTTACACACAAAGCTTTTATTTCAATTCCTTTTTCAAGCGATTTTCCAGAAATTTATAGTATTTATCATAATGATTTAGAACAAGAAAAAGATCTCTTTTTATCAATTCAAAAGCTTGATGGTATAAATGAAGAAACTTTAAAAGCTCTTAAAGAAGATTTTGATTATATTTTTGACATTGCTATAGAGGAAAATCGGGATTTAGTTTTTTTTCTATATTAATCATCCCGCTTCTTAATTGAGGTGGAATTTTTTTATTGTAGATTTATGACTTTAGATTTTAGATTGTTTACAAACGTAATGCAAGATTGAGCGGAGTCGAAGCCTTCGTAACATAACCACAATCTTTATCATTTCTGAAATGACAAGATTGCAGAGAATTGGGACTTTAAATTAAAACTTTAGAATATCTAGTCTTCCCTCAGAAAAATCATATATTTACTCTTCTATAAAGTAAAAAAATTAAATACCTTTAAAATATGAGCACAGCAACCAAACCAAAACATATCGGCAGAAACATTAGCCGAATTAGAGAACTTAAAGGTATAAAACAAGAAGCTCTTGCAATTGCAATTGGTGTAAGCCAGCAATATGTTTCTACTCTTGAAGGAAGTGAAACTATTGAAGAAACAAAACTTGCTGAAATTGCTAAAGCACTTGGAGTTACAATCGAGGCAATTGAAAATTTTTCTGAAGAATCTGTTTTTAATTTCTTTAATAACTTTCATGATCATAGTTCAATAAATGGTGCTCAGGGAATTAATAACAATTGTATCTTCAATCCGCTCGATAAAGTTATAGAACTTTACGAACGTTTGGTTCAGGCTGAAAAAGATAAAGTCGAATATTTAGAAAAATTACTAAAAGGGAAATAATTTCTCAATTCTATAAATTTTACAAAAGCACAAATAACATTCTATTTTTGTGCTTTTTTTGTAACCCAAAAAATAACCAATGAAAAAACTATCTCTATTTCTCTTTGTTATTCTTTCATTTTCAGCCAAATTAAACGCACAAAATGCTCAGGAAATATTTCTGGAAAACCTTGGAGCTTTTAACGGTTGGCAAACGAAAATGCTTCGATTAATTTAAACACGGTATACGAAGCCCGAAAGTTTTTAATCGATATCACCGGTATTAGTTATAAAATGGAAAAGCCATTTGATATGCCTGTCTTTCCTCCGGACAAAACGATAAAGAAATGGAGAGTCTGGTTTGAGAAAAACAAAGATCTCTTGTATTATGACGAAAAAGAGAAAATAGTTAAAGTACAAAAAAAATAAAAAAGCTATTTTTAACTTGTCAAATCAAACCCCAAAACTAATGAAACCTATAATCCCCCTATTCACATTATTCTTACTTTTCACAACCAATTCGTTCAGCCAAACCCTTGCCGATTTAAAACTAAAACCAAAAGAAATTCCCAAAGGCTACATAGCAAATGACGGTCAAATATGTGTAAACCCACAAGCCTGTAATTTTTATACTGATATTGAAACCTACAGTAATATTGTAGGAACTGTAAAAAGTAAAGCTATTCAAAGTTTTAAAAACAAAGGAGACAAAGGCTCAATTATGTATTTTGAATTTGATCATGTATTTAAAGGTGATCGTTTCTTACAAGGATTACTTTGGGGAAAAGATGGTCAGCCGACAGATGAACATCCGGAAGAATATATTGCAAAAGGTAAATTCTTAGTGATTTGGAGTTTAAAAGCTGATAGCCCATTAAAAGAAAAATCAGAGGCTAAAGTAGAGGCTATTTTGGAGTAAAATAGTTTGCTCTCAATAATTTAAATTATGTATAAAAAATTTATAACATCAATTCTATTCTGCATCTTTTCTCTTTCTGTTTTTGGCAACAACATCTCCAAATCCACAAAAGATACAATTCAAAATGAAAAGAAATGTTTAAGTGAAAACATAAAACTAAAAACAGATAGAATTGAAAAGGATCGAAAATTTATTTTTTGGCGATTACCACATCGAAAAATAACAATCACTGATCGAGTAATTAATACAGATGGAAAAATAATAGTAAAGAAACGTACTATACATATTTGCTCAATGGATGCCTGTGATGATATAAAATTTAGGCGCATTAAAATTATAGGAAATGAAATATACATATTTAAATATAATAGAGACCACTACAAAACCGCAATTATAAAACGTTATAATTCTTGTGGAAAATATTTGGGCAAAAAAAAATGGGATGAAGACAAATCTTTTGAAGATTATTAAACTAGCTGTTTACTCGAAAAAAAAGATGTTTTTGAAACTGCATGACATCTGTATAATGTACCTAATAATTTATAAATTAATCAAAGCTTCATTTTAAATGAGTAATTTTACCAGCTAAAAAAAAAATATAAAAAATGAAACTACAAATACGAATCCTACTTTACTCTATCTTGTTCTTTTTATATCTTACAGCGACTTCATTTTTCCTTTCTGTAGGGCAAAAATTAAAAACAGATCCGTATATTACTTTAGGGTGTGGTTTTGCTATTTTCAATCTTATTTATGCTTTTTTAGCTTTAAAGTGGAAACCTTTATTAAATATACTTTTCGCTATTGGAATTGCCGCTTTGTCTCTATTTTTAGCTTTGCAGTTTACGAATTTGCA
This sequence comes from Flavobacterium notoginsengisoli, assembly GCF_042686225.1. Lineage (NCBI taxonomy): Bacteria > Pseudomonadati > Bacteroidota > Flavobacteriia > Flavobacteriales > Flavobacteriaceae > Flavobacterium > Flavobacterium notoginsengisoli. The sequence continues at coordinate 325,865 of NZ_JBHUOT010000001.1, read as the reverse complement.
TCTTTTAATAGATTACGATCCATATCAGGTTAAGACTGCCATATTTGCTAATGCCGTTTTCTCTATTATTTTTTGGGAAATTGTGTATCAGATAAAAATTAGAAAATCATAAAAAGATAAATTCAAATGCCTCCAACTTTACTTGAAGGTAAATAAGAGGCTTTCAAAAAAGGCTTTAGTCAGACTTATAAGTTTTTGGCTAAAGCCTTTTTTAATATCAATATTGCACCTTCAGCTAAATCTGGAGGCAATTCATTCTAAAACTATTTCATAAAAACTCATTTTATCTCTTTATCCTAAAAAACTTTTGATTAAATACTTTAAAAAAAAATCATTAGATTTACCTTAAGCATTTAAAAATCAAACTCATGAAACGACAACCATCAATCGACATTGTTCGTGGCATAGTAATGATTATTATGGCTCTGGATCATGTTCGGGATTTGATGCATATTGACTCGATTACACAAAGTCCAACCGATTTGTCAACCACTTCGCCTTTGTTGTTTTTTACGCGTTTTATTACTCACTTGTGTGCACCTGCTTTTGTTTTTCTGGCAGGAAGTTCGGTTTATCTTTCGCTTCAAAACAAAAATAATTTAGCCGGGACAAGAACGTTTTTACTCAAAAGAGGATTATGGCTAATTGTACTTGAATTTACCCTTATTAATTTTGGTTTGTTTTTCGATATTGGTTTTCACTCTCTTTTATTTGAGGTTATAGCTGCAATAGGCTTGGGATTTATGACTTTAAGTTTGCTACTGAAAATCCGCTCCCAAACATTAGGCATTATTGGACTCTTAATACTCTTTCTTCACAATCTCTTACCGCTTATTCCATTTGCAGAAAATTCAATTCTAAAAAGTGCTTTAACACCATTTTTTAGTCCGGCTGTCTTCCCGTTTTCAGGCAGAGTCTTTATTATAGGTTATCCTCCAATCCCATGGCTTGGAATTATGCTCATTGGTTTTGCAACAGGGAAATTCTTTGAATTGGGGGAAGAGAAAAGAAACAAACTAATCCTTAAAATTGGTTTCAGTGCTTTAGCCTTATTTACCATCATTCGCTTCGTAAATATTTATGGTGATCCTGCTTTATGGACAACACAAAAAGATTTTGTTTTTACTTTTTTGTCTTTTATCAATGTGACCAAATATCCTCCTTCACTCCTATTCTGCCTGATTACTTTAGGTATTATATTTTTACTGATTGCTTTTGCAGAACGATTCTCAAACAGAATCAAAAAAGTGGCTTTGGTTTATGGCAAAGTGCCTTTGTTTTATTTTGTGGTTCATTTTTATGTCATCCATATTCTAACACTTCTTATGCTTTTTGCGCAGGGTTTCAGCTTTTCGCAATTTGAATTTGCAACGGGAACTTTTGGAAGACCTAAAGATACAGAAAGCGGTTTTCCTCTTTGGACAGTTTATCTGATTTGGATTTTTGTAGTAGCGTTGCTTTACAAACCTTGTAAATGGTTTGGAAAATATAAAGCTAAAAATCAACATTGGTGGCTTAAATACATTTAAATTTCATTAAAAGTTAAAATACAAATGCTTTAAATTCTGTACGTATTTTTTTATATTAGCTTTTTAAATTTTCTAAGCCAAAATAATTAAATAATGAAAATCAGAATTTTATTTCTTGCATCCTTAATTGCTGTTTCTTGTAAAAACGAAAGCAAAACTGAAACTACTCAAGCTACTCAAAAAGACATTTTAGAAGCCACATTAAAACCTAAAGTTAATGCTGAAATAAATGTTGAAGAAGCTGATACTCTTGTGCTTTCTAAAAAACATAAACCCAACCAAATTAGCTGTGATTTGGATGGAGATGGAAAAGACGAAATGGTAGAAATTATTAGAAGTACAAAAAATGACAAAAGCGGTTTAAAAATAACTTTTGGTAATAACAAAAGAACCGACTATTTCGGATTCGGTAATAATGTTTTAAATCAGGGATTTGACGAAATTGATTGGGCTGGAATATTCGAGAAAGCCCCAAAAGGAAAAATCGTCTGGAATAATGTAAACGACAACGGTGAAATTATGGGAGACGAAGAAATTAAAGAAGAAGATAAAATAACACTCCCAAATGACGGAATCTTTATTCATGCCGAAGAAAGCTGTGGTGGTGGTATTATTTATCTGAAGAACGGAAAATACGAGTGGGTTCAACAAGAATAAGTTTTTCCAATTCTATATAATTCTAAAAATATTGAAAGATGAAAAATGCATTAGAAATTGCCAATCGTTTTAGAGAAACTATTTTAAACGGAACCTGGATTGCCAACACGAATTACAAAGATCAACTTCAAAATCTGGATTGGAAAATTGCTGTTACTCCTGTTCAAAGTTTAAATACTATTGCGCTTCTGGCACAGCATATTCATTATTACATTGATGGAATAAACAATGTCTTTAAAGGCGGAACACTTGATATAAAAGATAAATTCAGTTTTGACTTTCCTCCTATTTCTTCACAGGAAGACTGGGAAATGTTTTTGACTAGATTTTGGACTGCTTCTGAAGAGTTTATTTCTTTTGTTGAACAAATGTCTGACGAAAAATTAAATGACTTTTTTGTTGATGAGAAATATGGAAGCTACCAAAGAAATATTGATGCTATGATTGAACACAGCTATTACCATTTAGGACAAATTGTCCTGATCAAAAAAATGCTGAATAATTAAAACCGAAACTTTTAAACATAAGTTCTACGTGCCAAAATGAAGAAACTAATTTTATTCCTGCCTTTATTCTTATTGTTCATAAATTGTAAAAAAGACAAAACATTCCTAAAAAAAGAAAATAGTATTGTCGAAGATACAACCAATATCGTTGACACTAAAAATGACAGTACTGCATTATTAGCACTCACTAAGAAACTTTACGAATGGGAGGAACAAAAAAGTATTGGAACAGACTTTAGTCCTGTTGAAGATAAAAGCACAGACAGTATTTATAGCGGAATCGACATAAAACTTCATAAGGCCAGACTTAAAGAGCTTGAAAACACTCATTTGTTTTCAAAGGATTTTATTGATAACTATAATAAAATTGCACTAAAAATTGACAGTGAATTTAAAAGTGGGAATTTAAAATGGGATGTTGGTGAACTTCCTCCATTTGGTACAGGAGCAAGTCCATGGTGTAATTGCCAGGATACTCCTGATCATTTTTTGGATAAAATCTGGATTATGCACCTTTCTATAGAAAATAACAAAGCCTTTTATAATTGGAGCTGGGGCGATGGCATTGTATATAATATTAAAGCTGTAAAAGAAAATAACGAATGGAAAATATCCTATCTGGAAGGTTTCGATTATGATAGTTTTGTCGAAAGTTTTCAGAAAACAAATGATTTTACCGGAAGATGGGAAAATGGTATGGTTTCACTTAATATTGGAAAGACTTCTCTGGCTTTTGAATATCATGGACAGTGCGTTTACTTTTATCCGGTTCGCAAAATAAGTGATACGGAGTTTGAAATGATCTGGGCAAGAGAAATGGACTGTAAATTTGATAATGGCACAGATGAAACTTTCGGATTAAAAGAGATTCCGCAAATTGGAAAGCCATTTTCGAAAATTACTCTTAAAAACAATGTTTTACATGTTCAGTATTATTACAAAAAATGGATAGAAAAATACAGCGAACAAGTAAGTGGTGTATTTACTTCAGAATATGAAAAAGAACGTGAGAGCTATTAATTTCAATAAAAAACTCTAATGAAAAATTTTCTTTTCACTTTACTATTTTGTGTGCAGTTTTCGTTTTCGCAAAATACGGATCATCTCAATACTGTTCTGAAACAGCTAAAACTAAAAGAAAGCCAGATAAGAATTGAGCTTTTTACTGAAAAAATATTGCCTTATGATAAAAGCAAAAGCATTTTAGTGATTCCAAAATATGCTTCTGATATAGAAGAAGGCTCTTTCGTATTGGACGCTTACCTATTGCTAATAGATAATGCGACAGGAAAAATAATTTCCAAATTTATTGAACCCAATGCATGGACATCTGATGCCGTAATTTTAACCGATGTTACTATTGATACTGGATTATATCATTTAAACAAAACCACAAGAGCATTTGGAGTTAGGGCAGATTATCGTACCCAGAGCCAGCCAAACCCCTACAACGAAACCAACTTATCGCTATATGTTGTCGAAAAAAACACTTTAAAACCTGTGCTTCATAACTATACTATTTACAGATACCGAGGAGAATGGGACATGAAGTGTAATGGCGAATTTGAAGACAATGATTCAACTATTGATATCGATAAACTGCAAACCAATAATTTTAATAATCTTATTGTAAAAACAAAGATTACTAAAACAAAAAACACTTATAAAAATGACGATTGTGTCTCTAAAGAAACGATTAAAAAAGAGACCTCCAAATTGATTTTTAATGGTAAGGAATACAAATAGAGAAAACAATCTTTATTTAAACTTAAATACTACGAACAAATGAAAACAAAACTTTTAGCCTTACTAAGCATAATTTGCCTGATAAGTTGTAAAGATTCTAATAAAATTGAAAGAGAAAACGAACCTACAATTTACAGTGTTGAAAGTCAGGATGAAGAAATGAATGCGGCGATACTAAAAGCAAATGAAACTTTAAAGGATTTTAATGCAGGATTACTGAATCCTAAAGCTGAAAGTCAGGCTTTAAAGGTTCATTTTACAAATTCAAGCGGAACCGAACATATGTGGGTTGGAGATATTGTTTTTAAGGATGGTAAATATTCCGGAATTTTAAACAATGATCCTGAATATGTTAAAGAATATAAATCTGGTGACAAAATAGATATTGACCCTTCTAAAATTAGCGATTGGATGTATCTGGAAAATGGAAAATTATTTGGCGGTTATACTATAAAAGTTTTACGAAACAGAATGAGTGAAGAAGAACGCAAACAATTTGATGCCGAAAGCGGTATGCTAATCGATTAAATTATTGATTTTTAAAAATTACTCAATGAAAAATATCCCATTCTTGTTTCTCTTTATTTTATTTTCAAATTGTAAATCAGACAAAAAAGAGGAAGAAACAGTTGCTTTAAAAGAGAAGGTAATAAAAGAGATTCCTTTTGTTTTAAATGTTAAAAAAATAGATTCGACACAGTTTCCTGAATCCATAAAATACGAAGGTTTTATTAAAAATGCTGTTCGCTGGAAAGACAAACTAGGTGATAATATTGTGGTTACAACTGAAACGGGTTATCATATTAATCCTAAATTCGAACATGAATCTGACGGCTCTGATGCTGAATTATTTGCTTATCATTTTATAGTTTCCGGAAATAAAGCCAAACAAACCTGGAAAGTTTACGATTATATTGCAGATTGCCCGGTTGATATTGTGGCGTCATTTGTGAAAGACACTTTTCAGGTTACAGATTTAAACCATAACGGAATTGCTGAAATCTGGTTAATGTATAAAACGATTTGTCACGGCGATGTGAGTCCGTGTGACATGAAAATTATTATGTACGAAGAAACACAGAAATATGCAATGCGTGGAGAAAATAAAGTTCAGGTGGGAGTTTACGATAATGGCGAAAAACAATTTATAGGCGGTAAATTTAAGTTTGATGAAAATTTTACAAATGGCCCAAAAGTTTTTAAAGAATTCGCCCGTAAATTATGGAACGAAAATCTTATGGAAAACTGGGAAAATTAGAAACAGACAAACCTAACATTACAGATGAAAAACATACAAACTATTCTTTTAATTCTTGCAATTACTTTTGGAGTTAAATCGGTTGGACAAACAAAAACAAAGTCGGTTGTTCCTTCAAGGGAAACAGTTGAGGAATTTTATGATGCTATTTTTGCAAATGATACTCCAAAAGCCTTAAAAATGATTGGTACCAAATTTCCAGCTAATTACGAACCACAAAATAAAGTTACACCATTGCAAGCTGTAATCTGGCAAAATAATTTAGTGCTTGTAAAAGCTTTAGTTGAAAAAGGAGCGAATGTAAACAGCTCAAATTCTCAGGCAATTGATGTTGCAGCAGAGAAAGGAACTCTTGAAATTTTATCATATTTAATTCAAAAAGGCGAACCTATTTCTAATAAAGCTTTTAATACTGCCGGATTCAATCATTTTTACGATTCTGCCAAATTACTTTTGCTAAAAGGTGCCAGTCAGGAAAAAGGAGACATCAGAGGTAAACTCTGGGTGTTTGAACAAGCGGTAAGAAAATCTGATTATGAGGTCCTGAACGCTTTAAAACTAAACAAAGAAGAACTTAATTCTCATAATTACGACGGGGAAACTGCTTTGATAATTGCCGTAAAAACTAAGAATACCGAAATGGTAAAATACCTCCTGAAAAAAGGTGCAGACAAAAATAAACCCGAAACTTTTGACGCCGGCGACGATATTTCTTATGGTAAAAAACCTATCCAAATTGCAACGAAAATGAAATTGACAGAAATTGTAAAATTGCTTAAATAACCTAAATAATGTTTTATAATCTTTCCTGTTTAACACAAGTTTTTTACTTTACTTCTTATAAAAACTAAACGTTCTTATCTAGCCCTGATAGAGCCGATATCCTCGTATCCCGATGGCTATCGGGAGGAGAGATAAAGGCGAAAGCGGGACTGAAAGTTATTGTAAAAATGATAATTTCTGCTCCTTAAAAAAATCTAAAAAAAGGCATAGTTGTTGAAAGTTAAAAGAAATATATTTACACCTTCAAAAGAAACATTATGCAAAAAACTACTTTACTCTTTTTTATATTCTTTTTGGTCCTTTCTTCTTGCGGCGTAAAAACAACTCAAGCCTTAATAAGTGACGGAAATTATGATGGAGCTATTGATCGTGCAGTCGAAGCTTTAAGATCAAACAAAGATTCTAAGGGAAAACAAGATTACGTGTATTTATTGGAAGAGGCTTTTGCTAAAGCTAAAGAAAGAGATTTACGCGATTTGGAAATGCTCTCTAAAGATGCAAATCCTGCCAACGCTGAACGTATTTATAATACTTATTTACAACTGCATAATCGTCAGGAGAAAATCAGACCTATTTTACCTTTGAAGTTGATCAAGCAAGGTAAAAATGCTTATTTCCCATTTGATAATTATTCAAATGAAATTGTAAACAGTAAAAATGCCCTTTCAAAATATTTGTATGAAAATGCTTCTGCCCTTTTAAAATCAACAAATAAAATGGATTTTAGAAAAGCATACGACGATTTTGCTTATCTGGAAAGTATTAATCCCGGTTATAAAAATACCAAAAAATTAATGGATGATGCTCTTTTTAAAGGGACAGATTTTGTAGATGTGTACGCAAAAAATGAAACCAATATGGTGATTCCGAAAATGCTTCAGGAAGATCTTTTGGATTTTAAAACCTATGGATTAAATGATAAATGGACGGTTTATCATAGCGTAAGGCAAAAAAACACAATCTACGATTACAGTCTGATAATTAATTTTAGAGCTATTTTTATTTCGCCGGAACAGATTAAAGAAAAAGAATTTATAAAAGAACGTCAGGTAAAAGATGGCGTAAAAACACTTTTGGATAGTCGAGGAAGACCTGTAAAAGATAGTTTAGGCAAAGAAATTAAAGTGGATAATATTAAAATTCTTCGCGCTACGGTTTATGAGTTCAGACAATTTAAATCTTGTCAGGTAACGGCAAAAGTTGATTATGTGGATTTGAAAACAAATCAGTTAGTACAAACTTTTCCAATTAGCAGTGAATTTGTTTTCGAAAATATTTATTCGAAATATAAAGGAGACCGCAATGCCTGTGATGAAAATTATATGAATTATTTTTCCAGAGGGGCTGTTGCTTTTCCAAATAATGAGCAAATGGTTTATGATACGGGTGAAGATTTGAAAGCCAAACTAAAAGATATTATTGTGAGAAATAAAATTAGACGATAACACTTCCTAAAAAATATTCTTTTTCTTCTTAATTTTTTAGTATTTATTTCATATAAATTTTAACATTTATATAGGAATATACTATTTTCGCACTGCTTTACCGTAACTTAATTCCTAATGATGAAGATTGCCAAAAAACTTTTTATTGTTTTACTTGGATCATTAACTATTGTTGTAAATTCCTGCAGCAATTCAGAAGATCATTCGCAATACACTCCTCCTACACTTGTAAGTTTTGAAGAAACAGGTTTATTAGGAAAACCTATATCAATAAAAATCGAAAATTTTGAAGTAGACAAAGTACAGATTTTTTTCGATTTGGAAAAGGCCTATATACAATCTTTTTCAGAGGATGAGATTATTGTTATTGTTCCTCCTACTCTTAAAAGAAGTAATCCAACATTAAAGATTATTGACTTAAATGAAAACAAAACAATACTCGAAAAAACATTTTTATTAAAGAAACCGATCATTTCCAAATACAATAGTGATGCTATTACATTTAATGAAACCCTAACTATTTACGGTGAAAATTTTGATTCCAATAAAGATCTTGTATCTGTACTTGTAAACGATGAAAAAGCCATAGTCCTGAATAGTGACTATAACAAAATAGAAGTACAAATTCCGTCGCAAATCATTTCATCCGATTTAAAAATAAAAGTGAAGTCTCAACTTCAGGAAACTACTTCATCAGTTTCTTTGGTATTAAAAAAACCTATTATTAAGAATATTCAGCAAAGTGAAATATGGTTACAACAATATCTATATATTGATGTTGAAAACTTTAATCCGGATAGTAAATATGGCGAAATACTTATTAATGATATCCCGGCTTATTTTAACTTTTCAAACGGAAAGGTTGAAATTACAGTACCTCCCGGACCGTATAAGAATTTTGCAATCAATAATATTACTTATAAAACTGCAGGATTAACAACAAGTTATGAGACAAATCTCAAAATCGCAAATGATTTTATTCTGGTTGATCATATTGATGATTCAAATATTGAACACGAGATTTTTACCCATAACAATAAAGCGTATGTACTCAGTTCTGTAGTTATCAATTCTAATGACGTTTTTACCCGTAGTTATTCTTTACTTGAATTTTCGCCAGTAACAGAAAAGTGGACCAAATTAACCTCTTTTAAATACTCAGGTAATATTGTAGATGCTGTATTTGATAATGACGACACGCTTTATCTGTACAAAATGTCTGTTGCTAATCAGTCATTTACTATGAGTAAATTAGATTTAAATACATTTAGAGAATCTGAAATAGATCTTCCTAGTAATAAAATTTTTGGTCCAACATTATTTGCTTATCGTGACAATCTTTATATGATAAATGGTTTAAACAATGTCGATGGAAAAGTTTCGGTTCGTGATCAGAAATACAAATATTCAAAAACTACAGGCACCTGGACGACATTACCAGGTTCCTCATTTTCAACTCTTCCGCTAACCAGTAAAGAAGGTTCAGGAAAATGTAAATATCTATTTAACGGAGATAACATTTACATTTCATATGGGCTGAATTATAAAACTTATAAAATTAATCCAAATCTTAATGTTACGGAATATCCATATCGCTTGTATCTTGAATATGGAAATACTATTATTGGTCAAAATGTAAATTATAATCAGTTACTTTTTAATATTGAAACAAATCAATACAAAACTTTAGATGTTTATGGATTGTTTGGATATACCAGTAATTTTTTCACTTTAAATAATCAAATATATTATCTAAAAAATAGCTGGTCTGTATATTATCAAAATACTACCTATACTCAAAAACTAAAAAAAGATTTTTTTAATGGAATACTTTAAAAAATATACAACATTTATTCTCTTAAGTTTACTTATTTTGGGATGTTCTGCTGATGAAGAATCTCATAAGCCATTAGAAATAACAATTACTAATTTTAAAACTTCTTACAGCGAAGTAAAACTTGACTGGGAACTTCAAAGACCAAAAGGGGTTATTATTGACGATTTAATTATATACAGAATAGAAAAAAACGGCGAATCTGGCTTTTATCTGGAAAAGCTGGTAGCAAACCTTCCTTCAAATGAGACTTCGTTTGTGGATAATGATGTTCCTTATAAAGACGAAGTTTCTTATTCTGTTCGAATTTCTTACAGAGATGAAAGAGAAAAAGACCCCATTCGTAAAGAAATGAAAAGTGAAGAAAAAAAATTTATTCGTGAAATTGTAAAATTCAACGAACCTCCTTATCAGGTACAAAAAGATCCTCTTCAACCAAATATTTTTCACATTCTTAACAGACAAAACAATGCTTCTTTAGTAAGATATAATGGTTTAAAGAATACTATCGAACATAGAACAAAATTTGAAGACGCTTTCTTTATAAATCATAAATTTCATATTATAAACAATAATGAAATTTATATTGCAAATACAAAAGGCAAGGTATTAAAGATAAATGCCGATGATTATAAAACATTAGGCACTTACTTTCCTCTGGTTACAGACAATATGAATGCTTTTTTTGTTTCAGAGAATCGTATTTACTATCAGGATGATGAACAATGGTGTATTTATGATTCTTCTACAGGAAAATCCGCAAGAAGCGGTTATGTAAATAGTGCCAACTATATAGAGTATATTGGCGATAACAAAACCTTATTTCTATACTGCGAAAGTGAGCAATATAGTGCCATGTACTTTCTGGGATATACTCGCGAAAATTGTCCCGATTTTACAAGCTGTTCTCCTGTAAATTATTATCAAACACCAAGTTCTGTAAAACCAAATTCGATTGATGCGAATATTTTCTCATGGAATGCTGATAAATCAAAATGTATTTCTTCAATCAATGGTGTTGTCTTTGATGTAAATACATTAAAGCCTGAAATAAGATTATATGATATTACAGGCAAACGTTATTTCCAATATGCCTATGATGCTGATAATAATATTTATGCTGCTTTACAGGGTGAAAAAAGGATTCATAAATTCAATTCACACTACAAACTTGTCGAAGTTATTGACACAAAATTATATCCATTATTTCCAATGATTACTACAGAAGGACTAAAAGTTTTGGGAAGTTATGAGCCCGTTTCTTATTGGAGCTATGGATACGGAAATAATTTTAGTTTTAACGTAAGATGTGCTATTGAAACGTTTAAGTAAACAATTTCCTTTTTATTGCTGATTTTTTAATCAGAAATAAAATAATACCATAATTATGTAACATGGTAATCTAAAAAAAGGTGCATTTTTATTGCGCCTTTTTTCGTTTTCGATCTTTTTCAGAAAAAAAACATTTTTTTTAATGCGCAACCGAAAAGTTGCGTATATTTGCAATTAATTAGTTGCGTAATTTTATTTAAAAGATGAATCGAGATGTTTTTCAGGCTATTGCCGATCCGACCCGCAGAGCGATTTTAGTTTTGATTTCTTCGACCGCATTGACGCCAAATGCGATTGCAGAACAATTTAAAACCACCAGACAAGCCGTTTCGAAACACATTAAAATATTAAACGAATGTGATTTACTGGAAGAAAAAAAAACGGGTAGAGAAATTTATTATCAACTCAAAATTGATAAAATGAAAGAAGTTGATCAGTGGCTGGAACAATTCAAGAAGATTTGGGAACAGCGTTTTGATCAGCTGGATCAAGTATTACTTAATTTAAAATCTAAAGAAAATGAAAGCTGATCTTTTAATGCATTTTTCCGTTGACAAGGAAAATAAAACAGTGAATATAAAACGTGAATTTAATGCATCATTATCTAACGTTTGGTCTGCCTGGACAGATGCCTCAGTTCTGGATTTGTGGTGGGCACCAGCTCCGTTTAAATCCAAAACAAAGTTTATGGATTTTAGAGTGGGTGGAAAAAGATTGTATGCAATGGTGAGCCCTGAAGGCGAAGAACGCTGGAGTATATTTGAATACACTTCGATTTCTCCTAAAGTAAACTTTAAACATTCCGCTACCTTTTGCGATGCCGAAGGTCTTCCTAATTCGAATTTAGGAAGTTCTTATTGGGATATTACTTTCTCAGAAAACAAAGATTCTACAATTGTTGACATTGCTATTAAGCGAGGCAGTTTGGAAGAATTAGAAAAAGTAATTGAAATGGGGTTCAAAGAAGGTATTACAAGTACAATGCAAACCCTGGATAAAATTCTGGAGACAAAAAAATAAAACAATTTCATAAAATAACTATTAATAAATTTAAAATCTAAAGAAAATGAAATCGAATCTATTAATGAATTTTACTGTAAATAAGGAAAATAATACGGTGAATGTAAAAAGAGAATTCAATGCTTCACTGGCAAAAGTTTGGTCTGCCTGGACAGAAGCTGAAATTTTAGATCAATGGTGGGCACCAGCTCCCTGGAAATCGCGAACAAAAAGTATGGAATTTAAAGAAGGTGGAAGAAGACTATATGCAATGGTCGGTCCTCAGGGAGAAGAACATTGGGCAATTGCCGATTTTACTTCTATAAGTCCAAAGACTAATTTTAAATATCTGGACGCCTTTTCTGACAGCGAAGGAAATCTAAACAAAGAATTTCCACGTTCCAATTGGGATGTGACTTTTTCTGAAGAAGGAAATTCAACTTTTGTTGATATCATAATCAAACATGATAAACTTTCTGATTTGGAAGCAATTATTCAAATGGGCTTTAAAGAAGGCTTTACGATTGCAATGGAAGGTTTGGATGAAATTTTTGCCGAAAAAGCTTAAGAAATTAATAAAAAATACCGTTTTTCAAATCCTGCATTTACGCAGGATTTTTTTTTAAACACAAATTAGTTTCTTTAAATTAAAACCTTACTATTGTATCCTAATTTTAAAATATTCTAAAACCATAATTCATGAAACATATTCTACTTTTTTTCAGCCTTATAACATTATTATCCTGCAAAAGCAATATAGAAACTGCTGACAGTTTTTCGCAAAAAATTATAGACAATATTAAAAATAAGGATGCAGAAAAAATCTATGCTCTTTTTATGACACCCGAAGAAACGGCAATTTATGGTTTTGAAACTACAGCAATCAGTTCTGAAGAAATGGCTAATTTAAAATCTCCTGAAGAATATTTTAAACTGATAATTGATAAATCAAACAAAAATAAAGCGTTTGAAATTAAAACTATCAACCAGTACCTTGATCATTTTAATAAGATGTTAGACTGGAACAAAGTAAGAATAACTAAAGTTGAGTCTAATTTAATAGAAAGCAAAAAGGTTCATCACATGAAAGATAAATCGGAAGCAAATTGTGAAATTTATGACTTAACCATTACATTAAAACTTGAAGATAATAAAGAACGTCTTGTTAAAATTAATAAAGCAATGAAGCTGGCCGATAGATGGTTAATTTTTCCTGTACATAGCTTTGGTATAGAAGTTCCTGAAGAATAGCTGATATAATCTTAATATTTTACATCATTTGATAATGAAAAAACTTTTTACTCTAACCTTTGTATTTTTTTCTTTTACTTTAACGTTCGGTCAAAAAAGTAAAACTAAAATTACAGAAACTCCTAAGCCTTTTGTTTTAGGTGTTATTGAAGAAATTCAATCCAAAGAATTAAACGAAAAAAGAATTCTGAATATTTATTTGCCGGAAGGCTATAATCCTGCTGAAACAACAAAATATCCTGTCATTTATTTGCTTGATGGTTCTGCTGATGAGGATTTTATCCATATATCAGGATTAGTCCAATTTAATAGTTTTGAATGGATTAATCAGGTTCCAAAATCAATTGTTGTGGGTATTGCAACAGTAGACAGAAGAAGAGATTTTACATTTCCGACAAACATTGAAAATGATAAAACCCGCTTTCCAACCACAGGTCATTCAGATCAGTTTATAACTTTTATCGAAAAAGAATTGCAACCTTTTATTGAGAAAAAATACAAGACCAACGAATCTAAAACAATTATCGGACAATCTTTAGGCGGATTATTAGAAACAGAAATCCTGCTTAAAAAACCTTTCCTGTTTAATAGATATGTTATTGTAAGCCCAAGTCTGTGGTGGAATAACGGTTCTTTACTTGATTTAGACTCTGAAATACTGAAGGAAAATTTCAACCAACAGATCGATATTTATATTGCCGTTGGAAAAGAAGGATTAACACCAACAGAAATTCCAAGAGTTATGGAAGTTGATGCAAATGTATTGGCTGAAAAAATAAAAGCATCTAAAAGCAAAAACATTAAAGTTTATTTCGATTATTTCCCAGAAGAAAACCATGGTACCATTCTGCATCCGGCAGTTGCTAACTCTTTTAAATTCTTTTATCCTCAGGCTAAAGAATAAAAAAATGTTTTAAAAAACAACTTCTTTTGTTTAATCAAAAATCATAAAAGAAACTCTTTTTTTTATGATTTTTTTGTTTTAAAACAATTATAACCACCTATAAAACAAAAGAAAGCACAATTTAAAAAGAAACCAACAGCCTAAATATATTAAACAAAAAAAAACAAACAACATTACGGTTTCCCGTAAAGACAATAGATTATTGTTACTGTATATTTGGATCAAAAAAATTAACAACTAATCAAAATAATTTAACCTAAAACCTGCTTGTCTTTATCTCTCAATTAAAAAAAGAATAACTATTCTTTTAGATGCCAACCAAAATAAAACAAATCTATAACCTAAATAATTTAATGAAAAAACAAATTTTATTTATTGCCTTAATTTTATTTCTAACTCTTAAAAGTTACTCTCAAATCGGTTTCGAAAAAGGTTTCATTGTTACCGAAAACAATCCAAAAACAGAATGCTTGATTGAAAATATGGATTGGAAAAATACTCCGGTTAATTTCAGATACCGCCTATCTGATACTTCTCCAATTATTAATGCAGATATTAGAAGCGTAAAAGAATTTGGCATCACTGGTCAAAATAAATTTATTAGAGCGGTTGTCAATATAGACCGATCAACAAAAAACCTTCAAAATATGACAAAAGGCAAAGATCCTGTTTTTCGTCAGGAAAACTTGTTTTTACAGGTTCTTATGGAAGGAAATGCTTCTTTGTATTTGTATGATGATGGAACAGTAAGACGTTTTTTTTATAAAACAAACAGTTCGGAGATAAAACAACTTGTTTACAAAACTTACTTTTTAAATGACGATACGGACCAAATTGCAAAAAACAATTACTTTAGAGAACAGCTTTATCTGGATTTAAAATGCGATAATATTCAACAAAATGAGTACGAGAGCTTAAGCTACACCAAAAATGCTTTAATACGTATTTTTACAAAGTATAATAAATGTACTAATTCTGAATTTGTTGATCTTGAAGTAAAAGAGAAAAAAGATTTATTTAATCTTACGCTTAGACCTAGATATAATAATAGTTCTCTTTCTATGAATAATTCTCTTTTTAAAGGATTGGATTTTGATTTTGGAGGAAAATCAACTTTTGGTTTAGGAATTGAGGCTGAATTCATTTTACCATTTAATAAAAACAGATGGTCTGTTATTGTAGAACCGACATATCAATATTACAAAGGCGAACAAACAATACAAAGCTCTCAGGTTGTTGGTGGTACATTAACCGGTAAAGTAGATTACAAATCAATTGAATTACCAATTGGAGTTAGACGTTATTTCTTTCTTAATAAAAACGTTCAGATATTTGCTAACGGGTCCCTTGTAATGGACATTAACAACAATTCCAGTGCTAGTGTTACAAGAAATGACGGCAGTGAGCTCAATAAATTAGATGTAAAATCCGGAATAAATTTTGGATTTGGTCTGGGAGCTAAGTTTTTAGATAAATTTAGTGCAGAAGTAAGATATCAAACTCCAAGAGGTCTTTTGGCCGAAAATCCAAACTGGGGTTCTTCTTATCAAACTACTTCTTTAATTGTTGGCTATTCTTTCTTTTAATTATATTTTACTTGATAATATATGCTAATTGATACCAGTGTCAATTAGCATATATAAATCAAGAAGAAAAAAATTAACCCAGCCATCCTTCTCGATCCAGACTTCTATATTGAATTGCTTCTGAAATATGATGCGAAATAATATGTTCTGAATGCTCTAAATCGGCGATGGTTCTGGAAACTTTTAAAATCCTGTCATAAGCTCGTGCCGAAAGATTTAACCTTTCCATTGCTGTTTTAAGTAATTCTTTCGAAGGCTCATCAAGCCCGCAAAATTCACGTATAAGTTTACTACTCATTTGAGCATTATAATGTACATTTTCTACTGCTTCAAATCGCTTAGTTTGTATTTCTCTGGCTGCAGTTACACGTTTACGAATCTCAACACTACTTTCTGCTTTTCTGTCATCGGCTAATTTTTCAAACGGAACAGGTGTAACTTCTATATGAATATCAATTCTGTCTAATAACGGTCCTGAAATTTTACTCATATAACGCTGCATATCGTGCGGAGAAGTGGTATTTGGCGAACCAGGGTCATTAAAAAAACCACTCGGACTTGGATTCATACTGGCAACCAACATAAAAGAGGATGGATAAGTTATAGTAAACTTGGCACGAGAAATAGTCACTTCACGGTCTTCTAACGGCTGGCGCATTACTTCCAGAACGTCTCGTTTGAATTCCGGAAGTTCATCTAAAAAAAGAACACCATTGTGCGCCATCGAAATTTCTCCTGGTTGTGGATAGCTCCCCCCTCCTACCAGAGCTACATTTGAAATAGTATGATGCGGACTCCTAAATGGCCTTTGATTCATTAACCCAACTTCTTTTAATTTTCCTGCAACACTATGAATTTTAGTAGTTTCCAAAGCTTCGCGCAAAGTCATAGGTGGCAGAATACTCGGAACACGTTTTGCTAGCATGGTTTTTCCTGCACCAGGCGGACCAATTAAAATAATATTATGACCTCCCGCAGCCGCAATTTCCATACACCGCTTGATGCTTTCCTGTCCACGGACATCAGAGAAATCAAATTCAGGAAAATCCAGTGTTTTGTAGAATTCTGCTCTTGTATCAATAACAGTCGGCACCAGAGTTCCTTTGCCCGAAAAGAAATCGATTATTTCTTTAAGATTGGCAACACCATAAACATCTAATCCTGTCACAATTGCCGCTTCTTTAACATTTTGAATAGGAAGAAAAAATCCTTTATAACCTTCTTCTTTTGCTTTAATTGCAATGGGAAGCGCCCCGCGAATAGGCTGTAAACTTCCATCAAGAGAAAGCTCCCCCATTATAATATAACGTTCAATTTCAGGCGCTTTTATTTGATCCGAACCAACTAGAATTCCCATTGCCAAGGTTAAATCATACGAAGAACCTTCTTTTCTGAGATCAGCGGGAGCCATATTGATGGTGATTCTTTTCCCAGGTAGACTATAACCGTTGTTTTTAAGTGCTGCTGCAATCCTGAAACTGCTTTCTTTTATAGCATTGTCCGGCAATCCTACTAAATGATAACCAATACCTTTGTCCATATGAACTTCAATCGTAATGGTTGTTGCTTCTACTCCAAAAACGGCACTGCCGTAAACTTTCACTAACATAAATAAATTCTTATAAAAAAAGTAAAAGTATTTAAATTAGAATTAAAAAAGTTATTTTTTGTAAATATTTTATTACTTTGCTATTTGGGTAAATTTCAATTTCCACAATTATTTTTAAATTTTAATCTACCGCTAAAAAATCAAATAATACAATGAATGATATTCATAATACGAGAAAACTATTAGCTAAAAAGGCAACAGAATTTATTGCTGGAGGATTTAAACCCACACATTCTACAAGCGAAAGCTGGATTGGCAGAGTTTATCTATACAATGAAGATGAGGAGATTCCAATTGATAATAATCGAAAACTAATGATCCCTTTATTTCAGCTTTGTTTTGATAATCTTCCTTATGTTCCAGAAATTTTGAAAGAGACTAAAATCATTACCGTTTTCATTTCTGAAGATTATCCAATGGATTTAAATCAAAATGGAAATAATTGGGTTTTGAGAGAGTACAAAAGTAAGGATCGAATAGTATTTAAAGATTTAAAAAATAAATCATCATTTATTAAACCTTTTCCTTTATCAAGTAAACTAATCGAAGAAGATTTTCCTGTTTGGGAAGATCAAAACATACCAGATAATATTGGTAATAGAGTTAATGAACTTGAAGATTCAAAAGAGATAGGCTCTTATTATGATTTTTTTGAAAACAGTTACGGTCATAAAATTGGAGGATATGCAAGTTACTGTCAATCTGGGATTTATTATGGTAAAGATTTTGAATTTGTGTTTCAAATTTCTTCTGATGAAAAAGCGAATTTAAACATTATAGATGGAGGAAACTTTTACTTTGCCAAAAATAATAAAACAGGAGAATGGCTTTACTATTGCGATTTTTATTAAATCTTATATTGAAGTAAATCAATCTGGATTTGAGTCTTACTTTCCTTAATTGGATTGTTTAACCAAACCTTTATGTTTTGCCCCCCAATTCTCCAACTGGCGCCATATCGGAATCAAATCATTGGCAATTTCCGTTAGTTCATAATCTACTCTTGGTGGCACTTCTGCATAAACAGTTCGCTTTAACAGCCCTTCTTTTTCTAAATCACGTAATTGCAATGTCAGCATTCTTTCTGTAATGTTTGGAATCTGTTTTCTTATTTCACTAAATCTCAGCTTACCTTTTTCAAGTTTACAAAGTATTAACAATTTCCATCTTCCGCCTATTTTACAAACGGCATACGTTAAATCACAACCTTCAATAATGCATTTTTCGTTTAGCATATTGGTCGAGTTTTCTTTTCTATTTCCCATTACTTACAAATTTGTTAGTACCATACATTTAAATGTGTACTATGCAAAATTAATAGATTAAAAATACTTTTGCCCTGTTTAACAAAATTAATATAAATGAAAAAATACGCATACATTGGTTGTCTTGGTTTTTTAGCAGTCATTACAACAGAATTTGGTATCATTGGCATCTTGCCACAAGTTGCAGAACATTATAAAATCACAATAGACAAGGCTGGATCTTTACTAAGTGCCTTTGCCTTAGTCATCGCACTAACAGGGCCTTTTATGACTTTAGTTACCTCTCGATTTGACCGTAAAAAAGTCATGCTTGCAGCAATTTTTATTTTTTTAATAACAGGAATAGTTTCTTCTTTTTCGCCTCCTTTTTGGTTATTAATGCTCATTCGGATTTTGCCCGCATTTTTACAGCCTGTTTATATTGCAACGGCTTTGGCTGTAGCAGTTTCACAGTCAGATAAAAAAAGAGAAAACGAACTGATGAGTATTGTATTTAGTGGTGTAGCTATTGCTATGGTAACCACAGTTCCTTTTGCCACTTGGCTGGCAGGATTATGGTCTTGGGAATATTCGTTTATGGTACAGTCAATTGTGAGTATTATAGCTCTTGCAGGAATTTACTTTGTACTACCTTCAATGCCTGTAAAAGAAAAAAAATCGTATGGAAGTCAGTTGAAAATCTTAACACAGCCTACTTTCATCATTAGTACGGCAATGAATTTTTTTATGATTACTGCTTGGTTTTCAACCTATAGTTATTTTGCAGAATACCTAAATAAAGCTAAAGGTATGGACATTACAATGGTAAGTTATATGCTGTTTTTATTTGGTATTATTGGAGTTTTCGCCAATTGGATTGCCGGTAAAATGCTGAATAGAAATATTGCAAAAACTACGGCGTTTTTTCTTTCAGGAACTATTTTAATTCCTGTCTTATTATATTTTTCTGATGGAAATAATGTGGCTACCATTATTGTAATTGGAATTTGGGGATTTCTATATTCTCCGAGCTTCTTAAATGCTTCAACTTATATGATTTCTTCTGTACCAGATAGTTTAGAGTTTGCTAACAGTCTCGCTACTTCTTTTGGAAATTTGGGCGTAACATTAGGTACAACTTTAGGAGGCTGGATAATCGTTACAAAAGGCGTAGAATATAATCCTTGGTTAGGAGTTGTTTTTGGCGCATTGGCACTTTTGATGATTGCATTAAGAAGTTTTCTGGAACGTAATGCTCTTACAACAATCCAAAGTTGTCCTTAATTTAAATAATGTATGCTAAAATTTTATCACTGGAAAACTGAAAAAAGTTGTGTTCATTTGATTATTCTCAGTCTTCAAGATTGGGAATAATCTTTTGCTTTTAAAATAAAAACGACAACTTAATTTGTGTTTTTATCTCCTCCACAATCTTACTCAAATCCAAACTATTCTGGTGCGACCAAAGCTCGCTTTCTATTTGATTATTTCGAATACAATCATGACATTCAATCGCTTCATGTGCATATCCTTTTCCTAAATAGGACAGACTGAAAACAGCCTCTTTTGCTCCATTTTCAAACAAAGAATATCCATCCGCTATATACCAAGGAGAATTTAAATGAATTCTTCCTTCCGTTCCACTTATAGACGCTTTCATATCAGAATCTGAAACTATAGAAGCATGTAAAACTGCCTGGGCACTTTCATATTGTAAAATAATGGAAGTCTGTAAATCAACTTCATTTTTATGCATTACTGCTTTGGCAAGTATCTCTTTAGGATTACCTAAAAGTATATAAGAGAGAAATAAAGGATAAACTCCAATATCAAATAAAGCGCCACCACCAAGTTTTTTATCAAAAAGTCTTTTGTTTTCGGTTTCACTTCCATAAAAAGCAAAATCGGCATTTATATAATTTACGTCTCCAATTACTCCCTTATTCACTTTTTGTAAAACATCTTGAATTGAAGGAATAAAACGCGTCCAAAATGCTTCCATAAAAAATCTATTGTGCTTTTTAGAAGCTTCAACTATTCTCACTGCATCTTGATAAGATAAAGCCATTGGTTTTTCACATAAAACATGTTTGCCATTTTCTAAAGCTTTAATTGATAATTCAGCATGAGAATTATGAGGTGTGGCAATATAAATGATTTCAACTTCCAGATCTGCAAAAATCAAATCATAAGAATCATATACTTTGAAAGCATTAAACTTTTCTGCAAATTGCTGTCCTTTTGAAAAATCTCTAGAAGCAACGGCTGTAAGTTCTGCATCTTGCAGTACTAGTAAGTCAGAAGCAAACTGGCTTGCAATATTTCCCAAACCAATAATTCCCCATTTAATTTTTCTTTTTTCCATTCTTATATTTTAATCATTAAAATTGTTAAAAACATTAAAAAAACATTACCAATTAAAAATACGATACGTTTTTACCCAACAAATATCCAATATATCGCAAAAAGTAACAATCAATTAACCCAAAAATTATCAAAAGTCTTATTAAGGAGAAAAAAAATGTTGCTGAATTACAAATTTTAAGTCCTTTTTAACAAATTCACGCAAAATTTAAGGGGTCAAATTTTAAATTTAACAAAAATTAAACATTGAACCCTATTTTTTTAGGGGGTATTAAATCATTTTATACTTTTATAAAAAATTTTAAAACTAAATAACTATGCGAAAAATTATTTTAAGTGTGATTCTTATCACGATTTTGGTACTAACCTTTATTTCAAACTTTATCATTGCAGACAACCCAATCCCTGCCGAAGCTGTTAAGTTTGATACAGGAGATACTGCCTGGATGATCGTTGCAACTGCATTTGTATTGTTAATGACTCCTGGTTTAGGATTTTTCTATGGAGGAATGGTAGGTAAGAAAAACGTAATTAGTACTATGCTTCAAAGTTTCATGGCAATGGTAATTGTTACTATACTATGGACAGTTGTTGCGTTTGGATTAGCTTTTGGACCAACCATTGGAGGAATTATTGGAAATCCATCTTATAATTTATTCTTTGAAGGAGTTGGAACAAATACAGCATGGAGCTTAGCACCAACTATTCCTTTTATATTATTCGCATTATTTCAGGCAAAATTCGCTATCATTACTCCTGCATTAATTACAGGTGCTTTTGCAGAACGTGTACGTTTCTGGGCTTATTTACTGTTCATGGTTTTATTCATCTTATTCATCTATACACCGCTTGCTCACATGACTTGGCATCCTGATGGGATTTTCTTCAAAATGGGAGTTCTTGACTTCGCCGGGGGAACTGTAGTACACATGAGTGCAGGATGGGCTGCATTGGCTGGAGCGATCTTCTTAGGAAAAAGAAAAGTTCAAAAAGTTAACCCTGCCAGAATTACTTACGTATTATTAGGAACTGGTTTACTTTGGTTCGGATGGTTTGGTTTCAACGCCGGATCTGCATTAGGAGCTAACGGACTTGCCGCTCAGGCTCTTGGAACAACTACTGTAGCTGCTGCTGCTGCTGCAATGGCATGGGTTTTCCTTGATAAAATTTTAGGTCACAAATTATCTGCGCTTGGAGCTTGTATCGGAGCGGTTGTAGGTCTTGTTGCTATTACTCCTGCTGCTGGTTTCGTAAGTATCTCTCACGCAATCTTTATTGGTTTATTCTCTGCAATTGTAAGTAACCTTGTAGTAAGTAAATTTCCTAAAGGAAAAATTGATGATGCTTTAGATGTATTTGCTTGTCACGGTGTTGGTGGTATGGTAGGTATGTTATTAACTGGAGTTTTTGCTTCAAAAGCTATAAACCCGGCTGTTGGAGACAATCAAGGTTTAATCTTCGGAACTCCAACTTTATTCCTTAACCAATTAACCGCTCTTGTTGCAGTGTCAATCTTTGCTTTTGTTGCTTCTTATGTTTTATTCTTTGTTGTAAATAAAATTACACCTCTAAGAGTTACTGAAGAAAAAGAAGAATTAGGATTAGATATCTCTCAACACGGGGAATTCTTATAAGATATTAATTTTCACTTTCGCTTGATAAATAAAAAAGCGTCCTAAGCAATTAGGGCGCTTTTTTTGATGCAAGCTAATGAAATTCCACCTATGAAAAATTTCACAAACAAAACATTTTGCAAATAAAATATCCGACTGATAAAACATTTCTATCGATGAAACATTTCTACAATGGTAAGTCGGTGTAATAGTTTTTACCTAAAAGCAAAAAAAACAATTACATAAAAAAAGACTGTCTCAAAAATCGAGACAGTCTTTTTTACTTGAACTTTTTACCAATGAAACATTCCTCGGAATTGACTCACACTGTAAATAGTTCGCAATAAAAACAGAAGCCAATTACATCAAAAAAGGTTGCCTCTAAAATCGAGACAACCTTCTTATTTGAATTAATTTTAACCCCCAAAGAAAAATTAATTTGTTAGAATAAAGTTTTTAAAGCTAATAATTCTTAATTCTTAATTCTTAATTCTAAAAATCTTATTTGAAATTAGAAATTCCTTCTTTCAGCCATTGTAAATATTCTTCTGTACTAACGTAGCTGATTGTTGGTTTAGTATTATTTAAATTATTTCCTTCTAAATCTGTAATCACATACAAAGGCTGTGTATTCGTTTTATATTTAGAGATCATAAAATCTGTCCATTTATCTCCTGCAGTAATAATTTTATCTCCTGCAGCTGTGGTGAATTGTTCTTCTTTTGGAAGTTCACGTTTATCATCAACATAAAGTGAAATCAAGACAACATTATTTTTTAGAATTGGTAAAACCTCTGGTTCTGACCAAACATTGTTTTCCATCTTTCTGCAATTTACACAAGCATAACCTGTAAAATCAAGCATGATTGGTTTATTAATTTCTTTTGCATAAGCTAAACCATCTTCATAATCATGGAAAACCATAATTCCGTGTGGCCCTAATTCTGCTCCAGCAGGCAAACCCTTTGGATCCGTATTTACTGCTGCATGACCTGATCCTCCAACTCCAAACGGACTCTCACTATATTGCGGCGGTGGCGGAAAAGCACTAATTAATTTTAATGGCGCTCCCCAAAGTCCTGGAATTAAATACATAGTAAATACAAAAGTCAGTAAACCTAAATATAATCTTCCAACTGAGATATGCTGCATCGGACTATCATGAGGCAACGTAATTTTTCCGAATAAATATAAAGTCAATGCTCCAAAAATAGCAATCCAGATCGCGATAAAAACTTCTCTTTCTAAGAAATGCAATTGTAAAACCAAATCAGCATTTGATAAGAATTTGAAAGCCAAAGCCAATTCTAAAAATCCTAAAACCACTTTTACCGTATTCAACCATCCTCCGGATTTTGGCAACGAATTTAACCAGCCCGGGAACATGGCAAACAACATAAATGGAAGTGCTAATGCAGAAGAGAATCCTAACATTCCGACAACCGGAGCAATTCCTCCGTTTGAAGCCGCTTCAACCAATAGAGTTCCAACAATAGGTCCTGTACAAGAAAAAGACACAATTGCTAAAGCCAAAGCCATAAACAATATTCCGATTATTCCACCTTTATCCGCTTGCTGATCGGCTTTATTTGCCCATGAATTTGGAAGCATAATTTCGAAAGCTCCTAAGAATGAAGTCGCGAAAATGATCAGAATAATAAAGAAAATCAAGTTAAACCAAACATCTGTAGACAAAGCATTTAAAGCATCTGCACCGAAAATTTTAGTTACAATTAAACCTAAAATCACATAAATAGCGATAATCGAAAATCCGTAAATAATAGCATTTCTTATTCCTTTTGCCCTGCTTTTACTTTGTTTGGTAAAGAAACTTACCGTCATTGGAATCATTGGGAAAACACATGGTGTCAACAACGCAGCAAATCCGGACAAAAAGGCAATAAAGAATATCGACCACAAACTTCTTGCAGGAGCTTGTGCAGGAACTCCTTCTTGAGAAGTTACCTCTTTATTAACCGCTTTAACTTCTTCTTTTGCTGTTTCTGCAACTACTGATTTTACAGTATCTACAGCAATTCCAACTGTTTTAGTTTCGTCCAGTTTATCTTCTTTTACAACCGGTATTTCCTCTATTTTAAAAGTCGATGGAATCGCAATAGAGAATTTCTTACTCGAATTGATACAAACTTCTTTACAAACCTGAAAATCAAAATCTACATCTACCGTTTTTAAGTTTGGGTTAATGATTTTTATTTCCTGCTCTACATGAGCTTTTCCTTCAAAATAAGTTTCATCTACACCAAATACATCATTGAAAGAAGTTTTTGTTTTTCCTTCTTTGGCTTTGCCAACTAATTCGTAATTTCCTTTTTGGTTTTTAAAAGTAATTTCCAAAGCAAGAGGCCCGCCTTCAGGAGTAAACTGCGAATACATATGCCAGTCTTTTTCGATAACTGCATCGAAAATTAATACAGCATTATTTCCTTTCTTTTCAATTTTAGAAGTCCATTTTACCGGTTCTAATATTTGCGCGTTACCTTTTGCAAAAGCAAAGAAAAACAAGAAAAGTAAAATAGTTTTAGTCCAAACGTTTTTAAACTGATTGTCCTTTAGAGTTTGAGTAAAGTTCATTATTGCAATTCTATTTTTAGTATATTATTTGTGGTTTTCTTTATTTTAAATCGTTCGTCCTGTCTCATTCCAACAACCCAGATTATTTGGTCATTATAACATAAAAGCCAGGTTTTCTCTTTTTCAATCAATGATAGCTTTTCATCTTTAAAAAGTTTGCTGACTTTTTTCGATTTTCCATTCATTCCAAAAGGCTGAAAGACATCGCCTTCTCTCCATTTTCGCAATACTAACGGAAAACCGATTTTATCGGCATCGACAAATATAGCTTTATTTGAATCTAATGTTATGTGACTAACGTTACAAAGAGACATTTTTAAGGGAAAATTAACTTCTGCATCGTTTTCACTAATTTCATATTCATCCTTTTCTGATATTTCAGAAAACGGGCTCAAAATCAGCATTTCCCGATTTTTAAGCAACCTGAATTCCGAAGAAAAAATTTGCTTGCCCGACTGCCCTTCCACTAAATCATAAATATCGTTCCAGGCAGAAAATCCAAATTCATTGAGCCATTGATAGAGATAAGATTTATAATTTGGAAGTTTTTTCAATTGATTTAAATCAAAATGAATATCTTCTCCTGCTTCTTTTGCCACTTGTTGATAGACCATAATTGAAGCATCTTCAACCATTTCTTTTGATTCTTTTAGAAAAGATTGCGTTTTCTCAAAAGCGGTCAAAAAATTAGGATTGATTTCTTTTAA
This sequence comes from Flavobacterium notoginsengisoli, assembly GCF_042686225.1. Taxonomy (NCBI): domain Bacteria; kingdom Pseudomonadati; phylum Bacteroidota; class Flavobacteriia; order Flavobacteriales; family Flavobacteriaceae; genus Flavobacterium; species Flavobacterium notoginsengisoli. The sequence continues at coordinate 299,906 of NZ_JBHUOT010000001.1, read as the reverse complement.
AATCGGAACTAAATCATGACGAATTTTATTTCGCAAATATTTATTTGAAGCATTACTGCTGTCTTCACGCCATTTGATATTATTTTCCTCAGCATATTTCAAAATTTCCTCTCTTGAAAAAGGCAGAAGCGGACGAATAATTTTATCGTTTTGCTCCGGAATTCCTGTCAAACCTTCTAAACCGGTTCCACGTGTCAAATTGATAATAAAAGTTTCCAGGTTGTCATCGGCGTGATGGGCGGTTAAAATATAATCGAAGTTTTCTTCTTCTAATAATTCATAAAACCAGCTATAACGAAGTTCCCTTGCAGCAACCTGCGTCGATAATTTATAATCTTTAGCAAAAGCTTCCGTATCAAAATGAGTGGTGAAAATTGGGATATTATTTTGCTCACAATACTTTTGAATAAATTCCTGATCTCCAAAACTTTCTAATCCTCGAAGTTGGAAATTGCAATGCAAAACAGCAATTTCATAAGGAAGTTTGGCCATCAAATGCAGTAAAACCATACTATCCAGTCCACCGCTTACAGCCAGAAAGAGTTTTTTTTCTGCTAAAAAAGGAAATCTAGAAGCGATATGATTTTGAAATTTTGAAAACATCTGATAAAAGTAAAAAATTAAATTCGATCTATTTTTAAATGAAATGTTAAGCGAGGTTTTTTCGCCACGAATTCACGAATTATTTTGAAAAAAATCGTGAATTCGTGGCAAAAAAATTACCTCAAAACTTCATGCATTGCTTTCGCTTTTAAGAGACATTCTTCATATTCTTTTTCTGGAACTGAAAGTGATGTTATAGCACTTCCAACTGAAAATGAAATATATTTATTTTCCTGATTGTATAAAATACTTCTAATAACGACATTAAAATCAAAATCACCTTCTGGTGTAAAATATCCTACCGCACCACTATATAAACCTCTTTTAGTTTCTTCCAGATTTTCTACAATTTGCATTACCGAAATTTTAGGAGCGCCAGTCATACTTCCCATCGGAAAAGTTGTTTTCAAAGCATCTACAGCCGAATATTGTGCATCTAATTTTGAAGTTACTGTAGAAATCATTTGATGCACTTGTAAAAACGAATAAATACCGCAAAGCTCTTCAACCTCAACCGATCCTTTTTGAGCTGTATGCGATAAATCATTTCGAACTAAATCGGTTATCATAATATTTTCGGCACGCTCTTTTTCGTCTGAGACCAAAATTGATTTCGATTTTTCATCTTCTTCCAAATCTGAAAAACGCTTCGAAGTCCCTTTAATTGGCTGCGAAATAATTTTTTCTCCGACTCTCTTTAAATAACGTTCCGGCGAAGCAGAAAGCAGATATTGCTTGTAGTTTTTAAAGAAAACAGAAAAAGGAGCCTTCGAAATTTCATTTAGTTTTTGAAATTTTTCTAACGGATTTATAACCACATTTTCGGCATAAAATTCCATACAGAAATTAGCTTCGTACATATCTCCAATATGGATATGTTCCAGCATTTTATTTACTTTCTCAATATATAAATCTTTAGAAATGCGTTGTTTAATTTCTAAAGACTCCAAACTTTGGAATTTAGAATTTGGACTTTGAACTATTTCTTCAAAATCCTCTTCCAATTCATCGTCACAAAGCATTAAATATTGAATTTCAAGCTCATTTCCTTTCAAAATAAAAATCTTTTTAGGCTGAAAGAAAAATAAATCCGGAAAATCTAATCCGTCAAAATTATTAGAATGAAGATTTTCGATGTCATTTTTAAGATCATAAGAAAGATATCCAAAAAGCCAGTCTTTTGTATTTTGCTGATACTGTTTTAAATCTTCAAAGGCATTATAATAATCGGTCTTTAAAGACGTAAAAGCATCAATTGCCAATAAACAATCAAAACTGGAATATTGCTGTGGATACGAATTACTGTCTAAAAAAACAATTTCCCGAAACTGTTGTGCCCAATTTAAAAGCTGTTCTTTAAACTGCTCAGGATTTGAAATAGGCTTGGTAATAGAAACTCTCAAAAATGAATATTTTTTTAAGTTACAAAATTACAACAAAAAAAAACTAATGTTTAAAATTATTGGCACGCTTTTTATTGTATCGATTTTGTAATAATTCACGTGCATTTAACAACCAAAATCTTAATCAATTTTAACTTTTATGAAAACACTTATAAAATTAAGCCTCATAAGCTTTTTATCACTTTTTTTACTTTTCTCCTGCAAAAAAGCAGATAGCACATCATCCGCAGATATTAAAATTGAATCTGCCAGCAGAGATGAAGCTGTAGCAACTACAGATGCAACTAATTCTGAAAGCGAAGGACCAAAACAGCAATTACAAATTCAGGCTGGTCAAATTACGGCAGGAGAATGGAACGACTTAAACAATTGGTCTTTTTGGGAATCGTTAAATGAAAACTCTGAATTCTCAGAAATGAGTACGTATTGGAAATATAACCTAAGAGACAGAATTTCTGTCAATGTAAAATCAGGTTCAGAAAATATGGTAGACATACCTGTATCGTTACTTAATTCACAAAATGAAATTATCTGGACATCCAAAACCAATAATAAAGGAAATGCTGAATTATGGCCTCTTTTAAAGAATACTCAAAAATCTGATTTACAAAGTTTAAAAGTGAAAGTTGGAAATGAGGTTTTTGATAATATTCAAAAATACAGCAAATTAAAATCCAATATCTTATCTCTTAAAAATTATTACAAAAGCGACTCTGAAAAGAAAATCGACATTGCTTTTATGGTTGATGCAACAGGTTCAATGGGAGATGAACTGGAATACTTAAAAGAAGAATTATCAGATGTAATCTTAAAAGTAAAACAACAAAACCAGAATACAAAAATAAATATGGGCGCTGTTTTTTACAGAGATCAGGGAGAAGAATATGTAACGAAAGTTTCTGATTTCTCTTCAAATGCTGACACTACGATCGGATTTATAAAAGAACAATCAGCTGCTGCCGGCGGTGATTTTCCTGAAGCAGTTGAAACTGCTTTAGATAAATCAATTAACTCTTTACAATGGTCGGAAAATGCGACTTCCAGGATACTTTTTTTAGTTTTGGATGCTCCTCCTCATTATGAAAATCAAATTGTATCTGAAATTCATACTTTGATCGAAACAGCAAGCAAAAAAGGAATTAAAATTATTCCTATTACTGCAAGTGGTATTGACAAAGAAACTGAATTTTTAATGCGCTATATGGCAATTGCCACGAATGGTACTTATGTATTTATTACAAATGACAGCGGTATTGGCAATGATCATTTAATTGCATCCGTAGGTGATTATCAGGTCGAATATTTAAACAAACTAATGGAAAGGCTGATAAACGAAAGTCTTAAATAAAAAGAGGCTGTAGTTTACGATTAAAAAAATAATTAAAAGTGTTAAAGAACAGCATTTTAGCAAGAAAAAATTCGTTATATTTGATATACATTTAGATTAATCCTAAAATTGTATTAATTTGATTGTAAAATTCTCAAAAACAGACCACAAAAAAAGTAATTTGTAATTCTAATTTGAGACTTTAAATAGCATCTTTTCCAATAACTTAATTATATTTTTTAACCTTAAAAAATCCTAAGTAATATGAAAATTGCCACCATTATTGTCCGTGTTTTAATTGGTCTTTTGTTGCTTTTTGCATCGATCAGTTATTTTTTCCACCTGATGCCCGAACCGGAAACTACCGGAAATTTCAAAGCCTTTAATGTTGGTTTAATGGCTGCGACATATTTAATGCCTTTGGCAAAATCAGTAGAATTACTTTGCGGACTCGCCTTTGTAAGCGGTCGTTTTGTAACTCTTGCCAATATTCTGATTTTACCTATCACAATCAATATCCTTTTTATCAATTATTTTTTAGCGCCTGAAGGACTCCCGATCGCAGTCTTACTTTTTATAGGCAATGTATTTCTGATATACAGATATTGGGATAATTACAGAAGTATTTTTACACCATGAGAATGATTTTAAACTAAAAATAAAAATCCGATAGCTTTTAACAGTTATCGGATTTTTTTATTTAATTCATTTTATCATGTTTCACCCAAACCAAATCGGTTACTTTATAACCAATTTCTTGTGCTTTAATGAGAAAATCTGCTTTTATACTTTCCGGAATTGTCGATTCTCTGGAAAGTATCCACATATATTTTAAGCTTTCTCCGGCTACCAATGCATATTTGTAATCAGGATCGACTGCAATTACATTGTAACCAGAATAAAAAGGACCAAAAAATGAGACTTTCAGCATACCAATATTGTCTTTTTTGACAAATCTAGCTTTCCCGACACTTTGTTCCCATTTGTCTTTTTTGACATTATAGCCCTTATTATCGACTTTTATTGTTTTATCTTCATTTAATGAATACTCGGCAGTTACATTGTTCAAATCTCTTTCCCATTTGTAATCTAATCTGGCAATTTCATACCATTTTCCGAGATATTTTGAGCTGTCAAAGTTTGTAACAGCTTGTGCGTTTTTAGGAATTCCGCCACCGCAAGAGTACAATGCTATTCCTATCCCTGCTCCAACTAAAACTGGAACTATATATTTACTTTTCATAATGATATCTTTTTAATCATCATAAAGATACCACTTGAATTATACATCTAATTTACAAAATTATTTTTGATTATTATATTATATATAGCTTAAAATATCTCATAAAAAAAACCGCCAGATCACTCTGACGGTTTATAAATATGATTTACGCAGATTATACGTGTAAAGCTCTATTTTCTGTAGCTGCCAAGGCTGCTTCTTTTACCGCTTCAGCGAAAGTTGGGTGCGCATGGCTCATTCTTGAAATATCTTCAGCAGAAGCTTTGAATTCCATTGCAGTAACCGCTTCAGCAATTAAATCTGCTGTACGAGCACCAATCATGTGAACTCCTAAAACCTCATCTGTTTTTTCGTCAGCCAAGATTTTTACGAATCCATCTAAATCAGCACTTGCTCTTGCACGTCCTAACGCTTTGAATGGGAAACTTCCTGATTTGTATTTCACTCCTGCAGCTTTCAATTGCTCTTCAGTTTGTCCAACTGCAGCAACTTCTGGCCAAGTATAAACAACACCAGGAATTAAGTTATAATCGATATGTGGTTTTTGACCAGCTAAAATTTCAGCAACCATTGTTCCTTCTTCCTCTGCTTTGTGCGCTAACATTGCTCCACGAACAACGTCACCAATTGCATAGATATTTGGAACATTAGTTTGTAAATGGTCGTTTACTTCAACTTGTCCTCTGTCTGAAATTTTTACTCCAGCTTTGTCAGCGTTTAATCCGTCTGTGTAAGGACGACGACCAACAGAAACTAATGAATAATCTCCTTCAAGAGTGATTGTTTCTCCTTTTGCATTTTCAGCTTGAACCGTAACAGCATCGCCGTTTCTTTCAACTGATTTTACTTTATGAGAAACGTAGAATTTCATTCCTTGTTTTTTCAATACTTTAGTTAATTCTTTAGAAAGAGAACCGTCCATTCCAGGAATAATTCTGTCCATGAATTCCACTACAGAAACCTGAGCTCCTAAACGAAGGTAAACTTGTCCAAGCTCGATTCCGATAACTCCACCACCGATGATAACTAAATGTTTTGGAACTTCTTTTAAAGCTAAGGCTTCAGTAGAAGTGATGATTCTTTCTTTATCAATTTTGATGAATGGCAAAGAAGATGGTTTTGATCCTGTAGCAATTACAGTATATTTTGCTTCGATAGTTTCTGATGTTCCGTCAGCTTTTGCAACAGCGATATGAGTTGCGTCTACGAAAGAACCTAAACCATTGAAAACAGTAATTTTATTTTTATCCATTAGGTAGTTGATTCCACCTACAGTTTGATCTACAACGGCTTGTTTGCGCGCGATCATTTTCTCTAAATTGATTTTTACATCTCCGGAAACTTCGATTCCGTGATCTGCGAAATGAGCTATTTCTGCATAGTGATGAGATGAAGATAATAATGCTTTTGAAGGAATACAACCTACGTTAAGGCAAGTTCCGCCCAATGAATTATATTTTTCTACAATTGCAGTTTTGAAACCTAATTGTGCGCAACGAATTGCTGATACATATCCTCCAGGACCTGAACCTATAATGACTACGTCAAATGAACTCATAGTATTTTGTTTTTATTTTAGCGGTTACAAAATTAAGCAATAAAGTTTTGTTTGAAGTTTAATTTTCAATGTTTTTTGTGTGAAATTTGAAGCGATAGGTTTCTGCCACGAAGGCTCTAAGACACAAAGTTTTTTTGTTTTTTTGTTTCGCAAAGACGCAGAGCCACAAAGTTTATCCACAAGCTTGTCATCCTGAGGAACGAAGGATCACACTAGAAGCTCCGCATGCAAGATCGCCAATCTTTGTAGAGTTTCGTGTGTGATCCTTCGTTCCTCAGGATGACAAACTAGGCGCTAGACGCACTGCTGTGCGCCTCTAAAAAAAAACCTTTGAACCTTTGTTTCTCTGTAACTTTGTCCCTCTTTACGAAGGTTTTCTTTCTGGATTTCTTGAGGTATGAAATACAGAATAAATTACTATTTCATTTCTAATGATCTCATAAATGATAACAAATGGAAATTTAACCAAAGTCATTTCTCTATAACCTGGCTGTTTTTTAATCTCAAATAATTCTGGGTTTGTTTTTAGAACCTTGAGATACGATCTTAAATAAGTTAGAAATTGTTTACCTAAGCCTTTGCTTCTGCTTTCGTAAAATTCAATAGATGCATTAATTTCTTTTTCTGCTAATGGTAAAATTTTAATTTTAAAAACCATACTTAGCATTCAATCGCTGTTCTGTTTCTTCCCACGAACTTGCCTGTATTTCTCCAGACAGATATTTTTCTCTTTCTTCAGCAACTAAATTATAATGTGAATCAGGAACAATTGAATCTTTTTCGTCATGATTAATGGCATCGAAAACGCTTTCCAAAATTTCTAATTTAGAATCGTCATCTATGAATTTACCAAAATCTTTTATAAGCTTAAGTCTTAATTCCTTCGCTTCCATTTTGTTTCTATTTAAATTCAAATTTAAGATTTATAATCATTCAATTATGTTAAAACTTGTTTTCTGCCTCAAAGGCTCTAAGATACAAAGTTTTTAAAGAATAAAGATTAATAGCGTCCAGCTTTAGCTGGATGGATTATCGATGTCAAGCATGAGGCTTTAGCCAAACTGTTGTAGATTTGTCTAAAGCCCTCTTCTATCTAAATAAAACCTCCAGCTGAAGCTGGAGGCAATTCAATTAAAACTTTGCGACTCTGCTCCCGATAGTTATCGGGATTGCGAGATTAAAAAAGAAACCTTTGAACCTTTGAACCTTTGAACCTTCTAAAAAGAAATCACCGTCGAATTCTTCACTTCGCTAATCATAAACATACTTTGTGTGCTTCCAATATGTTGTAATGAGGTCAGTTTGGTTACTAGAAATTCTCTGTAAGCTTCCATATCTTTTACCAAAACTTTCAGAATATAGTCATAATCGCCACTTACATGATGGCATTCTAAAACTTCATTGAGTTTAATGACTTCGCTTTCGAATTTGGTCAAAAATTCTTTCGTGTGCTGAATTAATTTTAAATGACAAAAAACCACAAATCCTTTTTCGATTTTGGATTTATCGACTAAGGCGACATAGTTTTTTATTATGCCTTCGCGTTCTAACTTTTTTATTCGTTCGTATACTGCTGTAACCGAAAGATCCAGTTTTAAGGATAATTCTTTGGTTGTTTTTTTACTGTCGGTTTGAAGTAAAACCAGAAGTTTTTTATCAGTGGCGTCTAAAGTCATTATAATTGATTGTTTTTGGTTGATTGTTGATGGTTATTGAAAAGAAAGAAAATCTAGTGAATTGCAATTCCAGAATCAAATTTAGATTAAAAATCATTATAAACAGATTTTTATAGTTTTAAAATCTAATTATTCATTTTACAGTTGATTAATTTTCTAATTAAATCTTATTTTGAACAGGATTTCTTTTGAAAACGAGTGCCCTAGCCCTGATAGAAGTGGAAATCCTTTTGTACCGGGGTTCGGTACAAAAGATTGAAACGGATAGCAGGAAATAGCTCCTAAAAATTAACACTAGGTTCAATCAACTTGAAACCTGAAACTTGAAACAAAAAAACTAACTATTATGAAAAACTTCAATCCAGCAGATAAAATTCAGGATTTGCAATATTTTGGCGAATTTGGTGGTGTTAATCCGTCGATTTCTGATTCTTCTACTTATACTTTTCTTTCGGCGAAAACTATGTTTGATACTTTCGAGGGAAATATGGAAGGCTGTTATTTGTATTCTCGCCATTCGTCGCCAAGTAATTTATATTTGGATCAGGCTTTGGCAGCGATGGAAGGAACAGAAACGGCTAATGTTTCGGCTTCGGGAATGGGAGCGATTACGCCTACTCTATTGCAACTTTGCGGTGCGGGTGATCACATTGTTTCTAGCCGAACTATTTATGGCGGAACTTATGCTTTCCTGAAAAATTTTACACCGAGATTCGGAATCGAAACGAGCTTTGTTGACATTACTAAATTGGATGTTGTTGAAGCTGCGATTACGCCAAAAACGAAAGTGTTGTATTGCGAAACGGTAAGTAACCCACTTTTGGAAGTAGCGGATATTGCTGGTTTGGCTAAAATTGCCAAAAAGCATGATTTAAAATTGGTTGTTGATAATACGTTTTCTCCTTTATCAGTTTCTCCAGCAAAATTAGGCGCTGATATTGTAATTCACAGTTTGACCAAATACATTAATGGAAGCAGTGATACGGTTGGCGGTGTAACTTGTGCCTCTAAAGAATTTATTAATTCCCTTAAAAATGTGAATTCTGGTGCTAGTATGCTTTTGGGACCAACGATGGACAGTCTGCGTTCTGCAAGTGTGATGAAAAACCTTAGAACACTTCATATCCGAATTAAACAGCACAGTCATAATGCACATTATTTGGCCGATATGTTTGAAAAAGACGGTTTAAAAACGGTTTATCCGGGATTAAAAAGTCATCCGAGTCATGAATTGTATAAAACGATGATTAATCCTGAATATGGTTTTGGGGGAATGTTGACGATTGATGTTGGAACTTTGGAAAAAGCCAATGAATTAATGGAATTAATGCAGGAACGTAACCTTGGATATCTGGCAGTAAGTTTAGGTTTTTATAAAACATTATTTAGCGCGCCGGGAACTTCAACTTCCAGCGAGATTCCGTTAGAAGAACAAAAAGAAATGGGATTGACAGATGGATTGATTCGGTTTTCTATTGGTTTGGATAATGATATTCAACGTACTTACGAAATGATGAGGGCTTGCATGGTTGAACTTGACGTTTTGAGTTCCGCCGAGATTCGCAAAGAAGTTTGCACAGATATTCACTAAGTTTTTTTTTCACGCAGATTTAAAAAGATTTAGGCAGATTTTAGCAAATTTATTTTTAAAACTAAATCTGAAGAATCTGCGTGAGAAAAATTATTCACTATAAAAGCAAACATTCCTCTATAAATAAATTTGCACATTTTTTATTTGATTGTTTGAATCCGCTGGAGATTTTCTTTAAGCGGATTTTTTATAAAAAAGCCGTTTTGAAGGTTATCAAAACGGCTTTCTGTACTTTATCTTGGCTCGTAATGTCTAAACGTTTGCCAGTATTTGTCTTTGTAGATTTCGTAACTAATCTCAAAAGAACCTGCATATTTTTTGATTAATTCATCTGCTACTTTCGTTGGTTTTCGGAAATCTTTGCAGGCGAAAAATATTTCTCTTCTGTTTGCCAATGTTTCTCTTCCTACATTTAAATAACCGTCTAAGTCTTTAATATCTAATGTAATTTCATCTTCTATTTCATTTAATATTTGATACGTTTCCTTATCCGGCATTCCATTATTATTACTACCATCAAAAAGAATGGTAATAATAAATATCCACGGATGAGATGCTTTTTTATCCCATTGTAAAAGATCGGTATTCATTAATCCGATAATGCCCGTTCCATCTTTTGCTGTTGCTTCGAAACCAGAATAATTGTCTTGTTCAGTATTATGTCTTGTTCCCTCGTATTTTTCAACGAACTCTTTTTCTCTCCAGATTAAATAATCTTTTAATTTTTCGATTGGAATTAATTCTTCCGAAATGTCATTTGTCCCCAACACTTTCATATTATCTATTAAAGTAACTGAATGCAATTCGCCTAAATAGTTATCCAGAAAAATATAAACTCCATTCGTAACTTGCTGTTTTTTATCCTCTGTAAAATGATCATAAACAATTGTCAAATCAATTTCATCAGGATAGTTTTTATGTATGTTGGGATAAAATTTTAAATTGTCTTTATTAAAATCGAAATTTTCATAAGTAATACCAACATCCTTAATATCTGAAGCTGGTTTAAGGGCTGTAAATTTCCAACCTTTAATTTCAGGCCCTTCATTTACTAATTCCTCTATCGCATAAATATTTCTAATTGCTCCATCTGGCGTTAGAATTAATTCTGCAGTTTGATCATCAAACATTCCAGTTAAAAAATAAATCCCGTCGTGAACTTCATCTAGTTTTGGAGCAAGTTTATCTAAAAAACCTTTATGTATATTTTCTCCATCTTTAACAATTTTAAAAAACTCTTTTTCGTTTTTTAAAAACCAATTCCAAAAATCAGCATTAGATTGTATTGGAGCTTCTTTTTTGCCCAATATTTTATCAAGAAAACCCATGTATTACTTATTAATTTTAATTTTTTACTTAAAACAAACTTAAGAAAAAGTGCTTTTAAAACATAAGAATATTTCTATAAAAAATTCCAAAAAACAAAAAGCCGTTCTGAAGTACTCAGAACGGCTTTTCTATAAAAATTTTACTTTTTAAACTATATTTTCAGTATTCAGTTTACTATTTTTTCGGCTGTAGCCAAAATAAATCAGCAATCCGATTATCAACCAAATTGTAAAATAAATCCAGTTCCAAACACTTAATTCGGCCATCATGTACAAACAGCAGATTAAGCCCAAAAGCGGAATTAAAGAAAGGTTTTTTCTGAATGCCCAAACCGCTAATCCAACTAAAACAAATAAGAAAATCCACATTGGAATCTTGTGTTTGAATAAGCTAAAACCTGATTCATATTTCGCAGAATCAGCAATTGGTAATCCTTTTACAACTTCAGCATATTTAGCTTCGTCATCTTGATATTGTCCTAATAAATGCTCTAAATCTGATGTTTCGGCCGTTTTATTATTTACTTCGATGCTTTCTAAATATTTAAAAACTTTCTCAGATTCTGATTTATCTAAAGAAGTTACAATCGAAGTTGCGTCATAAATCTGTGGTTCGTTATTGATAAACGCCATTGTCGCTTTGTTGTTGAATGCAAAAGCATAATACAAGCCTGCAATCATTAAAACTGGCAAAATGAATTTTGAATTGACATAAGGCGTTTTGAATTTTCCTCTCGGAATTTCAGGTTTGTTTTGTAAAACCAAAACTCCTGCACAAACTAATACAAAGGCAAATAAAGTTCCTATACTGCATAAATCCGTTACCATTGTTAAGTTTAAGAATAATGCTGGAACTGCCACTACAAAACCGGTAACAATAGTTGCAAAAGATGGTGTTTTGAATTTTGGATGAACGGTAGAAAATTTCTTTGGCAGTAAACCATCGCGACTCATGCTCATCCAGATACGAGGCTGTCCCATTTGGAAAACCAATAAAACGCTCGCCATTGCCACTACTGCACTTACCGCAATAATCCCCGACATCCATTTTAAGTCTAATTTATCGAATACAAAAGCTAATGGATCTCCAACATTTAATTCGTGATATTTTACCATTCCTGTTAAAACTAGAGCAATGGCAATATAAAGTATTGTACAAATGATAATCGCCCACATCATACCGCGTGGTAGATCACGTTGTGGATTTTTACATTCTTCTGCAGTCGTTGAAATCGCATCAAAACCAATATAAGCAAAGAAAACGGCAGAAACTCCTTTTAAAACTCCTCCAACTCCATTTGGCGCAAACGGATCCCAGTTTGCTGTATCTACATAAAATATTCCAACGGCAATTACTAAAAGCACCACACAAAGTTTTACTACAACCATTAAATTACTGGCGTTACGAGATTCTTTCATCCCTCTATAAACCAATGCTGTAATTAGGATAATGATAAACAAAGCTGGTAGATCGGTTACAAAATGGAAAGATCCAATTGTTGGTGCCGTTGTCCAGGCTGTGTGCGCCTGTTGTAAAGCTGCGCTTAAATTTTCGAAGGATTTTCCACCTCTCATTAAAGCTTCGGCATCTTTAAATCCGTTTGAAGCCGTTAGATAATCCATCTGAATCCATTGTGGGAGATGAATACCACCACTCTGGAGCAGACCCGTAAAATAATCACTCCACGATATGGCGACCGTTATATTTCCGACGGCATATTCCATAATTAATGCCCAACCAATGATCCAGGCAATTAATTCTCCAAAAGCTACATAAGAATAGGTATAAGCACTTCCTGAAACTGGAACCATCGAAGCAAATTCTGCGTAAGCGAAAGCAGCAAAACTACAGGCTAAAGCTGTAAATAAGAATAAAAATATTACTGCCGGACCACCGTCAGCACTGGCTTTTCCAATTGTACTAAAAATTCCCGCTCCAACAATAGCTGCTATTCCAAAAGCTGTCAAATCTCTTGTCGTCAAATGTTTTCCTAATGCATTATGACCGTCTGTTTCGTTCTGTGCGACCTGCTTTAGAATATCTTGCACTGTTTTCTTTCGGAATAAACTTGAAAATGCCATATATGTTTTGCTGTTATAAATTAATTTAATTCAGTCGTTTTTGTTTTATTTTGCAAATAATGCAAATTTAATCGTTAAATCAAATTTATGAAACGATTTTGTTTTAAGTGGTGCTTTTTTCTACCACAAATTATTTTTTTGCCACTAAGACTCAAAGGCACAAATTTTTCTACTCTCTTGATAACTATATGTAAGCAGATTACTTTTTTATTTCACGCAGATTTAAAAAAGATTTAAGCAGATACAAAAGATTAGATCATTTTTTAATTAAATCTGCTAAAATCTGCCTAATCTGCGTGAAACCCTTTTCTTCGATCACAAATGTAACATTTCTCAAAATCAGCATACTGATTAGATAGCATTTAATTTTTAAAGAATCATTTTATGGAAAAAATTTCAAGACGTTCTTTTGTAAACAAATTTGGTATAGGGGTTGGAGCTTCAGTTGTAATGACCACGCTTCCTTCTTTTTTGACTGAAACAGAAAAAACTCATGTGCCTTACACTGGAAAAAAATTAAATATTGCTTTATGCGGTTTAGGAAACTATGCTTCTTTACTGGCTGAAGGACTTCAGGTTTCTGAATATTGTCAGCTTGCCGGAATTGTTACCGGAACTCCTGCTAAAGCTGAAACATGGAAGAAGAAATATAATATTCCCGAAAAGAATATTTACAATTACGAAAACTTCGACTCCATTGTCAAAAACAAAGACATCGATTTAGTCTATGTTGTAACTCCAAATGCATTGCACAAAGAGTTTACTGTTCGTGCAGCAAAAGCTGGAAAACATGTTATTGTTGAAAAACCAATGGCAATTACAGCCGAAGATTGTGAAGAAATGATTAAAGTTTGCAATGATAATAATGTGCAATTAGCAATGGGATATCGTTTGCATTACGAACCAAATCATTTAGAGATAAAACGATTGGGTCAAGAAAAAGTTATGGGACAGGTTCGTTATATTGAAACTGGTCTTGGTTATAGCACTTATGATGTTCACGATATTAATAAACCAGTCGATTTAAATGCCCGTAACGAATGGAGACTGACTAAAAAATGGGCCGGAGGCGGTTGTTTGATTAATTTAGGAATTTATTGCATTCAGGTTTCGCGTTATGTCTTAGGCGAAGAACCCATTTCAGTTACGGCACAATTCGGACATGTCAATAATAAAAATATGTTTTCTCAAGTTGAGGAAAATATCACTTGGCAAATGGAATTCCCAAGCGGTGCTGTTGCGAATTGTAGCAGTTCTTGTGGCTTTGGCATTGATAGATTTTACGCAGCTGCAGATGAAGGTTTCTTTGAGATGAGTCCTGCTGTGAGCTATGGCCCTTTTATAGGAAAAAGATCTGATGGAAAACCATTTAATTTCCCCGTTATCAACCAACAGCAAACCCAAATGGATGAAATATGCAAAGTGATTTTAGCCAATAAAAAACTTCCCAATCATATTACCGGCGAAGAAGGCATCAAAGATGTTAAAATCATTAATGCAATTTATAAAGCTGCTGAAACAGGCAAAAAAATAAGTTTGTAATAGTTATATTTCTCTCGCAGATTTGGCAGATTGAGCAGATTTATTTTTGTATAATCAAAAATCCGCGGAATCTGCCAAATCTGCGAGAGAAAAACTTTGCGTCCTTTTCTCGTAATTCTTAGCGCTCTTTCCAGTTAAATCTACTTCAAGCAATTTCTCAGAATACTAACTGGATGCTGTGCTTCACGTTTTGTTCCATCATAAATTTGATGACGACAACTGGTTCCTGCTGCTGCAATTTTTACATTTTCTGCAGTGTTTCTTACTTTCGGAAATAAAGTATCTTCTCCCATCTGCATACTCACTTTGTAGTGCTCTTTTTCGTATCCAAATGAACCTGCCATTCCACAGCAACCTGAATTGTAAATTGTCACTGTATTATTTTTAGGCAAATTCAACATCGCGAAAGTAGCTTCAACAGAACTTAATGATTTTTGGTGGCAATGTCCGTGAATTTTAATTTCTTTAGTTTCCTCTGAAAATGAATCTGGAGTTATTTTTCCGTCGATGATTTCTTTTTTAAAGAATTCTTCAATTGTAAACGCATTTTGAGCTAATTTTTCCGCAGCTTCTTTATCATCTGCCAAACGGAGATATTCGTCTCTGAAAGTCAAAATAGCCGAAGGTTCAATTCCAATTAAAGGTGCATTGGCTAAAACCAAATCTTTAAACACATTTACATTATGATTGGCAATTTTCTTCGCTTCTTCTAAAAAACCTTTTGACAGATACGTTCTACCGCTTTCTTCATGATCTATTACTAAAACCTGATAACCTAATTTTGTCAATAATTCGAAAGCATCAATTCCAATATTGACATCATAATAATTCGTGAATTCGTCCACAAACAAGTACAATCTTCCATTTGAAAAATCAGTCGTTTCTGGTTTATGATTTTGATACCATTTTCTAAAAGTTTTTTTCGCTAAAAGCGGAACCTGTCTTTCAGGAGCAATTCCCATTGATTTTTTAACCAATGCCTGGTTCGAAATAAAATTTGTGATTGACGGGAACAAGCTTCCCATTTTGTTCAGTTTGGCATTATTAGCAAAAATCTTGCTTCGGGTTGAGAATCCGTTTGCTTTTTGATATTGGTATAAAAACTCGGCTTTTAGAGTCGCAACGTCTACATTACTTGGACATTCGCTGGCGCAGGCTTTACAGCTTACACACAACTCAAAAACTTCGTATAATTCTTTTTGGTCAAATTTGTTTTCTTTTTCAGAATACGTCAAATATTCTCTTAAAGCATTTGCACGTGCGCGAGTGGTTTCTTTCTCATTTCTGGTTGCTCGATAACTCGGACACATTGCTCCTCCAGCAGATGGCATTTTTCTACAATCTCCCGATCCGTTACATTTTTCTGCAGCACGTAAAATCCCTAAACTATCTGAAAAATCCTGAAACGTTTTAATATCCGGTTCTACCCTTCCCGAAATGACACGATGATTTTCGTCCATTTTCAAAGCATTGACAATCTTTCCAATATTTAAAACTGAGTTTGGATCGAACGCTAATTTAAGTCGTTTCAGTAGTTCGTAATTCTTATCCCCAATCATAAACGGAATAAACTCACCACGTACAATTCCGTCTCCGTGTTCACCACTTAATGAACCTCTATATTTTTTAACCAAATGCGCCACATCCGTCGCAATGGTTCTGAATAATTTTAAGTCAGATGTTTTTTTCAAGTTCAAAACAGGACGAAGGTGTAATTCTCCTGCACCGGCATGTGCATAATAAATTGCTTCCTGTCCGTGGCTCAACATCATGGCTGAGAACTCTGCAATATAAGCTGGCAAATCACTTAATTCAACTGCTGTATCTTCGATAGAATCGGCCGCTTTATCGTCGCCTACAATACTTCCTAAAAGACCTAATCCGGCTTTTCTAAGTTCGTTAGCTTTATCAATATCTGGCCCATAAATTTTAACGCTGGCATAACCAAAATTATGCTTATCTAAATCTGCAATTAAAGCATTCGCTTGATTTTCTGCATCTTCTAAATTATGCGACGCCACTTCAAACAACATAATTGCTTTTGGTTCTCCAACTAAAAAGAAACGGTTTTTAATATGTTCACGATTCGTTTTAGTACAATCCAAAATCGTGTCGTCGATCATTTCGCAAGTGTACAAATGATGTTTCATTGCCACGACAACTGATTCCAATGATTCCTGAATCGTATGATAATGCGCCACAACCATAATATTATGTGCTGGCGGTAAATCATCTACTTTTAAAGTGATTTCGGTTGTAAAAGCTAAAGTTCCTTCACTTCCACAAAGTAATTTTCCAAGATTTACAGTTGGTTCAGTTCCTCCAAATAATTCTGATTTTAGCAGAATATCAACAGCGTAGCCCGTATTTCTTCTGTGAATTTCCGGTTTTGGAAATTCTCTTATAATTTCTTCCTGATTTTCTTTTACCGAAAGTTCGTCGTAAACGCTTTTATAGATTTTATTTTCTAAAGTATCTCCTTTTGTCTTCTCCATAAATTCAGCAGAAGTCAGTTCGCCAAAAGCTACTTCTGTTCCGTCACTCAAAATCGTTTTTACCTCAACAATTTTATCACGCGTTACACCGTAACGAATCGAAGTGGTTCCTGAAGAATTGTTCCCCACCATTCCGCCAATCATAGCTCGGTTTGAAGTCGAAGTGATTGGAGCAAAAAATACATTATAAGGTTTTAAGAATAAATTCAGTTCATCACGAATCACACCTGGCTGCACCGTAACAGTTTTCTTTGCTTCGTCATATCCAAGTATTTTAGTGAAATGTTTCGAAACATCTATTACCAATCCATCTCCAACTGCCTGACCTGCCAATGAAGTTCCGGCTGTTCTTGGCGTAACAGAAATATTGTGTTTCGAAGCAAATTGAATTAATTTACTGATGTCTGCCGTAGTTTTTGGTAATGCCACAGCATTTGGCCTAATTCTGTATACCGATGCATCGGTAGAATAAAGTGTTTTATGAAGATCATCATATAAAAGTGTTCCTTCTAATGATTCGGATAACTGCTGTAACTCTTGGTTTGACATTATATTCTAATTTGTTGTCTAAAACTGATTTTATTTTTGTTGATGAGATTACAAAATTACTGTAATTTCAATAGTTATATTCTATTATATGTGATTAAAATAAAAGTATGAATCAAAGTTTTTCCGCCACGAATTCACGAATTATTTCAAATAAATTGGTGTAATTCAAAATTATTTTCACGTACAGATTTTCAAATTAATTCGTGAATTCGTGGCAAAAAAAACTTTTACTTATTAATCTGCTTCCAGATTTTTGCCATAAAATCATCCTTGTACATTAATCTGTTGGTTCTTGTTGGATTTACGCGATTGGTTAGAACAATAAGAAATCTGTTATTGTCTGGGTTCATAAAGAAAAAAGTTCCTGTGAAACCTGTGTGACCAAAATCATCTGCTTTGAAAAATTCATCTGGTTTTCTTTTGTCAAAACCAAGTCCACGGTAGATGCCCCCTTTTGCTAAAGGCGATTGCGTAAACTCCTTTACTACTTTTGCTTTCAGAATTTGTTTCCCTTGAAATTTCCCATCATTTAATAACATTTGACAGATAACAGAAATGGATTGAGCATTGGCAAACAAACCTGCATTTCCTGAAACACCTCCAAAAATCGCAGCGGCTTCATCATGAACATAGCCTCTAATAGTGTCTTTTCTAAAGAAATTATCCAATTCTGTCGGCATTACATTTTCAATAGCTGTCCATTTTAAAGGATTGTATCCAATTTTAGAAATACCCAATTCTGTGTAAATTTCATTAGTCAATTGATCGAGTTTTTTTCCTGTTTTGGCTTCGATCATTTCCTTTACCAAAAGTAAATTTAAATCGCTGTAAACGTATTTTCCTCGCGGATTAACATTTGCATTAGCAATCTGATCATAAACTGTTTTGTGAAATTCAGGATTCAGCCACATATTTTTATAAATCTGAATCCAATTTTCTTTTGGTGTAAACGAAAGATAATTGGCATCGTAAATTATATTCTTGTTTACATACATGGTATCAAACAATTCCGGATATTCTGCGGATTTTTTATCACTCAAAAGCGGAGCTCCATCAGGTGTTGAAAGCAGACTTTGATAAAAAGTAATGCTGGCTTTTAATCCTGAAGTATGTGTTAATAATTCAAAAAGTGTTAAATCTGCAATTGGAGTATTTTTAAAAAAAGGTACTGCATCGCCTACTCTGTCCGTCAATTTTATTTTATCCTCGTCCACCAAACGCATGGTTACTAACGTTGCACCTAAAACTTTAGACATCGAAGCCAGATCGTAAACATCCTCATTTTTTACAGCTTGTTTTTTTGAATAATCCTGAAAACCATAATTTTTCGAAATAAAAACAGCATCCTTGTTTCCCACCATAATCTGAGCTCCAGGAAAGAATCCTTTTTCCAGCGCGTTGGTCATCATTGAATCGATATAAACTTCATTTCGTTTTACATCAAAAGATTTTTTGGAATTTTTCTGGGCATAACTGCTGATTCCAAAAAAAATCAAAAAAGCGAATACAATTTTAAATGTTCTGTTTTTCATTATGCATTTTTATTTTGTTGCAAATTCTACTGGAATACTTTCTGTCTGTGTCTGACTTAAAGCTGAAATAGCATAAACATAATTTTCTAAATCAGGATTTGGAACTTCCAATTTTGTAAGCGTAGTCACGTAATAAATATTTGCCGAATTAGAGAAATCTGTAATTTTCCCTTTTGGAAATCTATAAATCACATATTTCTTATCGTGCATTTCGGCTTTCCAGCTTAAAACTGCTGTATCGCCTTTTTTAGCAATTACCGCATTGGTTGGCGCATTTGGTTTTATTCTTGTAATTCTGTTTGCTTCAGGAGTTAAAGCGATATACTTGTATTCTTTTTCAATTAAAGCATTTCTTAACGTATCGCCTTTTTTGAAAAATGAATTTGCTGTAAAATGCATCGAACCGTCTATTAACGGCATTTTACGAATCATTTCTATTTGTTTTACAATTTGATCCGGACTTCTCCATTCTGGCTCTTTTGCGGTATTTGAAATCTTATAATCGCCATGACCCACATAAACATTTGCTCCATATTTGTGTTCTGCCCACCATTTTGCCAAAACTTCAAAATTAGCTCTGTCAAAACCAATATGCCAGTACAATTGTGGTGTTACATAATCGATCCAGTTTTCTTTCTGCCATTTTAAAATGTCGGCATATAAATCGTCGTAATTAGTCGCTCCTGCCTTAGTGTTGGAACCTTGAGAATCTTTCGCAATATTACGCCATACGCCAAAAGGCGAAATTCCAAATTCAACTTCTGGTTTATTGGCAATAATAGTATCTCTGATTTGCTTGATGATTAAATCAACATTATCTCTTCGCCAATCGTCTTTGTCTTTAAACTGACGAGGTTCTTTAGCGAAAGCTTTTTCATCTGGAAATTCTTGTCCTTCTATTTTATATGGATAAAAATAATCGTCCATGTGAACGGCCTGAATATCATAATTTCGAACAATATCGCCTACTACAGAAGACACAAAATCTCTGGTTTCTTTATAACCCGGATTAAAATATCTTGATTTCCCATAGGTTAAAAACAGTTCTGGTTTCTTAAAATATAAATGAGATTTAGTCAATACATCTTTTACAGTGTCTTTTTGTACACGATACGGATTCAGCCAAACGTGAACATTCATTCCTCTTTTTCCAGCTTCATCAATCATCATTTGCAACGGATCAAATCCGGGAGCAACGCCTTGAGTTCCGGTTATCCAATGCGATGCAGGTTCTTTTGTCGATTTGTAATACGCATCAGCAGTTGGACGGATTTGAAAAATTACGGTGTTCAAATTATTTGATCTTAGATTATCTAAAATCATAATCATTTCAGCTTTCATCTGTTTGTCTGACAAACCTGGTTTTGATGGCCAGTCGATATTGTCTACGGTAGAAATCCACGCTGCACGCATTTCTCTTTTTGGCGATTCCTGACTGAAAAGTTTTGCTTGAAAGAGCAATATTAGGATTATGAATTTTAGGTTTTTCATAAGGTTGCATTTTTGGTTAGTTAATTGTTGTTAAATAATTTAACCGCAAAGTTCGCTAAGATTTACGCAAGGTTTGCTAAGTTTTATTTTTAATCTCACAAAGTCGCGGAGTCGCAAAGTATTACTTAAAGTTTATGAAAGAAAAAAAACTTGGCGACTCTGCGACTTTGCGAGAAAATTTGTTGGCTAGAAAAAAACTCTTAAAAAATTATTCCAACAAAAAGATTCCGCCTTCGATAAGTGATGCCCAAACTTGTCCTTTATCATCAACTGTAAAACCGTTTACACTTGAACTTCCCAGATTAATTTGTTTGATGATTTCAAATTTGGCTGCATCGACGATTATCACTTCTCCTTTTCGGCTTCCAATATAAATTTTATTTTTATTTTCTACTATTCCTGCAGGATTGTGCTCGTATCCTAATTTTAGATCCAAAACTTTACTTTGCACAATTAGATTTTCTTCTGTTAATTCAATAGTATCGTTCATTGGTACTCTTACCAGTTCTCCATCCATTGTTTTGCCATAAAACCATTTACCGTCTTGGCTTTTACCCATAGACTCTCTGATTTTCCATTTCTGAGTTCTCAAAAGTGTTTTACCCGTTTCAAGATCTAAGATAGTTAAGAAACGCTGTGGCGTAACAAAATAAAGTCGGCTTTTTGTTGCAACCATATTGACATTTCCAGCCGAATACAGAATCTGCTTATCATTACCATTATTCCATTTCCAGATTAGTTTTCCAGTGTTTTTGTCCAAGCAATACACGTACGAATCCCACACTCCAAAAATTATTTTATCGCCCTGTATTAAAGGTACTCCTTGCGAATAAGATGCTGGCAAATTATTCTGCCAGATCACTTTCCCAGTTACAGCATCTGCACAAATAAACGCTGTTGAACTCGCTGTATAAATTTTATTGTTTTCTGCAATTGGCGAACCTACTAAAACGCCCCCAACAGGAATAGTCCATTTTTGTTTTCCTGATTGTGTATCAAAACCTTTCAGATTTCCTTCAATAGTACCAATAACTAAATTATTTTTTACAATTATTGGTGAAAAATAAATGGAGTTTCCTATTTCCCTTTTCCAATTCTGGGCTTTATTTTTCAGATTTATTGATTTTATTTCTCCTATAGAATTCGTGAAATAAAGATTCTTTTTATCAAATGCAGGAAGAGAATAAATCGAAGCAATATCTTTAAAAAAGGGAGTTTGCATTACCAAATTATCTTTCGGAATTTCAATTTTAGAAGGTTTTGACGGAACTGAAAATTTAAAAACTCCCGGTTTATCAATTTCTTTCTGATAAATGCTGATGCTGTCTTTGCTGATAATTACTTCATTATAACTTTGTGTTTTTCCGTCAAGCGAAGTAATAGAAGTTCCCATTATACCGCTCAAACCAGAGAAATCATATTTTCTTAAGGTATGTCCGTGACCACAAAAAGTGGCAACTGTTGGATATTTTTGTAAAACAGAGAGTACTTCTTTATAATTGCTTACACTATTATCTAATGGATAATGAGCAAAATTCAACACTTTTTTAGTGCTGTTTTTAAGATTTTCTTTTAAGGTTTTATCCAGCCAAAGCACATCTTCGTGTTTCACAAATCCGTCGCCCATTTTCATGTAAGGCCCGCATGGAAATCCGATGAAAACATAATCTCCTTTTGAAAACACAAACCGATCCTCGCCAAATATTTTTTTATAAGTTAATCCAGCGCTTTCACTCCAGTTCGTTTCATGGTTTCCTGAAATTACATAATAAGGAATTTTGAGCTGAGAAAGTATGGAATGAACTTGTTTTAATTCATCATCTGCACCACGATTGGTTAAATCTCCCGTTACAATTGCAAATTCAAAATCAGAATTATTGATTTCTTTTACGATATTCTGCAGTAAAAAATCATTATCATTTCCTAATGAAACATGCAGATCGGTCAATTGCACAAATTTGATGTTTTCTGATTTTTCTGGATTTTGAGAAAAACCGGAAACTATTATAAAAAGCAATAATATTCTTGAAAATAGATTTTTCATAGATGTTTTTTTATTTATTAAAACTTCATTTAAATTATGTTGTAATTACATTGTGTTAGATGAACTGCAGTGCATCTCTACGATATATGTCTATGTGCTTTTTTCTCACGCTCCCGATAGCTATCGGGATTGCAGATTCAGCAGATTTAATTCTTGGGGATTTGCTTCAGTAATTCACTATCGCTCGGTTTTATGCAAAAAAAATCTTAAATACTTTTAATCTTTGGTTATTCTAATTTATTGATAAATACCTAACAGGTTTTGAAAACCTGTTAGGATAGGTAACCAACCAAAATTTATGCATTACTTTTTTTATGGGTAAAATCGCAATACACACTTACTTATCTAATTTTTGATATTGTCTTTGAAAAAATTATTAAAGAACAGCAACTGAAACTTTAAAGAGTTTTCCCAATACTTAATGTCATGTTTTCCGGGGCGTTCTATGTAATCGTGATTTATTTTTAAGGTTAGCATTTTAGCATGAAGTTGTCTGTTTACTTCCATGAAAAAATCATCAACCCCACAATCTATAATCAACTTTAAATTATTGTCTTTTACCAAATCAAGCATATTGGTAACGGTATTTTTATCCCAATTCTCAGGAAACTCCGTTATAGTGCCAAGACGTTTTTTAATATCCCAGTTATCAGGAAATGGTCTAAAATCTACTCCGCCACTCATACTTCCTGCCGCACCAAATACATCCTGATGTTTGAAAGACAAATACAAAGCGCCATGTCCGCCCATGCTTAAACCTGAAATTGCTCTATTTTCACGATTGGCAATCGTCTTGTATTTTTTGTCTATATAAGGCACTAATTCTTTTATAACATAAGTTTCATACTTAAAATTAGGATCGATTGGACTGTCAAAATACCAGCTTGAGTAATTCCCGTCTACACCAACTACAATAAAATTATATTGATCCACCTGATTTTTAAGTTCTTTGAAATCTTTTGCCCAAGAACCATAATTTCCACTATATCCGTGAAGCAGATAAACTACAGGAAATTTTTTATCGCTTTTTTTATAACTCTCCGGAACTATAATACAGCTTTTAATATTCTTATTCATTGAAGGACTGAAAACCTGAATTGTATCAACTGTAGCAGCTTTTGCAGAAAAAAACAAAAAAATTAAGAATAAGGTATAAAGTACTTTTAAATTATACTTATTTCGAAATAAAGCTTCCTCACTTTTTTGAAGTCTATTTGGAGTAGAGGAATAGTTTTTCATATCATATGGTTTTGTTAGAAAATAGTTTTAACAAATATATACAAAAAACAAACAGAATACATTATTTTGCATTATTTAACAAAATAAAACACAAATAACGCAAAAACATGCAGAAATAATTATATAATACTCCTTCTTATAATATAAAAACCCCCGATTTTCTATATTCTTCAAGACTGGCGTCTTCGGGATCAAGATTAGTCACAATGGTATCCAATTGTTTTAAATCGCAAACTACATGAGGCATTTTGGTATTCAATTTATCAGAAGAAAACATAGAAACTACTCTATCAGAAGCTTCTATCATGGCTTTTTTTACAATTGAGATTTCATAGCCAATCTCCGTCAATCCTTGTTTTACATTAATACTGCTGGCCCCTATAAAACAAATATCAGCTTTAATTTTTGACACTACCTGAATTACATCCATACCAATTGTTACCATTGCATTTTTCTGCATTTTCCCTCCAATAAAGATCAAATCAATATTAGGATGTTGTGACAATTGCATTGCTATAGGAAGACTGTAAGTATAAATTGTTGCTTTTAAATCGGCCGGAATTAACTTTGCAAAAACCAAATTAGTACTTCCTCCACTCATAATAATAACCTGATCATCACGAAGTAAAGACAGTGCTTTTGTAACAATCTTTATCTTTTCATCTTCTCCCGATATAGCAATATTAAAAACGTCTGCAGATTTTTCTGTTACCTGCACAGCACCACCATAAACCTTCTCTAACAGCTTTTTGCTATCCA
Source organism: Flavobacterium notoginsengisoli (assembly GCF_042686225.1). Classification (NCBI taxonomy): domain Bacteria; kingdom Pseudomonadati; phylum Bacteroidota; class Flavobacteriia; order Flavobacteriales; family Flavobacteriaceae; genus Flavobacterium; species Flavobacterium notoginsengisoli. The sequence continues at coordinate 275,444 of NZ_JBHUOT010000001.1, read as the reverse complement.
ATTCATTTAAATCTCTTCTTATGGTATCCTCAGACAAATCTAAAGCCAAAGCCAAATCAGTTGTGACAACTTTCTGTTCTTCAACAAGTTTAGTCATGATATATTTATGTCTTTCGGCTTTCAGCATATTATTAAAAGTTTAAATTCAGGCAAATATATCAAATAATTTTATTGAAATATAAAAGTAAGCCGAATTACTGCAATAGTTTGCATGTTTTAACTCAAAAAATAAAACAAGAAAAATTACACACTTAAAAAATGCGTTATTTTGCGTTATTCAGAAGATTTTAAAAAAATATTAACAATAAAAATGCATTTGTATGCAATAAATAAATATATTTGCTCAACAACCATTAAAAAAACCAAGTAATCATGAAAAAACTATTTCTTATTTCATTGTTGGTTTTGTTCATTCAAGCAACTTTTGGGCAAACAAAAACAATCACTGGAACGGTAAAAAACAAAGCAGACGGATTCCCCATACCTGGTGTCAGCGTAATGATTCAGGGAACCTCTAATGGAACTACTACTGATTTTGACGGTAACTACAGTATCAGTATAGCGCCAGGACGAAGCCTTAGCTTCAGTTATATGGGTTTTGAAACCGTAGCTGTAAAAATTGAAGGGCAACAAAAAGTCAACATTGACCTTTCTCCAAGTACTTCAAAATTGGATGAAGTTGTTGTTGTAGGTTTTGCTTCTCAGAAAAAAGCAAATCTTACCGGAGCAGTTGCAAAGGTCGATGTTAAAAAGGCTTTAGGAAGCGTACCTATTACTGATATTACAAGAGGTCTACAGGGAACCACACCTGGTCTTAATATTACATTTAATTCAGGTAATATAAGCAAAGGATCAAGTGTTAATATCCGTGGAGCAGGAACTATTGTGAATGGACAAGCTTCAGGTTCGCCACTTATTTTAGTTGATGGTGTTCCAGGCGATTTATCAATGCTAAACGCAGAAGACGTAGAATCGATGTCTGTTCTTAAAGATGCCGCTTCCGCGTCTATTTATGGTGCTCGTGCTGCATTTGGAGTTGTATTAATTACTACCAAGAGTGGTAAAAATTCTAAAGGTAAAGTAAGATTCGCTTACAGCAACAACACAGGTTGGAGTAATCCAATTTCTTTAGTTCAATTTAACGACCCTACTGTAGAACTTCCGGTAATGATCGAAGCACAAGCCAGAGCTGGTAATGCGAACCCGGAATCTTTCGGTATGAACTACAAAACATTACTACCTGGTATCATTAACTGGAAGGAAAAATATGCTGCATCAAGAAACCCTAATGACAAAAACATGATCTTAGGACAAGATTTTGACATTATTGGCGGAAAAGAATATTTCTACAGAATTTGGAATCCGCATGATGAAATGTTAAAAAAGAATGCGGTGCAAACACTTCACAATTTATCTGCTCAAGGTTCTTTAAGTGAAAAAAGTTCATTTATTGTTTCATTAGGACTTGCTAATCAGGACGGTGTAATGAAAATCAATAACGAAACCAACCAAAGATTCAATCTTAACCTTGGTCTAACAACTGAGTTAGCAAGCTGGCTTACTGGAGATTTTAAAGTATTAGGGACTTTCCAGGAATATGACTCTCCTTTTAATTACTACAATAGTGGTCTTGATACTGCCGGTAACGGATATTTTGGCTACTATATGCGTTGGGGTTCTTATTTTCCTTATGGAACTTATAATGGTACTTATTTTAGACATGCGCCAGGTTATATGGCAAATGCCTCTCAAAATGAAAGCAAATCAAATGATATAAGGTTAAGCGGAAAACTTACTGCTCAAATTACAAAAGACTTTAATATAATTGGGGAATATAGTTTTAACACTAATTTTTCAAGTCTAAAAATGAACGGTGGGCAGGTGCCTCTTTGGGACTTTTGGACAAGTGCAGCTGACTTAGTTGCAGGAAAACCAACATCAATGGAAACTGCGAATGATTTTGTTGCACAAGCCAAATCATCTTTTACAAGAAATGTAGCTAATTTTTATGCAAACTACACTAAAACATTAGGCGAAAACCATAATTTCAAAGTGTTAGGAGGTTTGAACTCGGAATGGTATGATTTCGAGAGAACCTACGCTCGTAGAAATACACTTTTGGACAAAAACAAGCCAGAGTTTAATTTAGCTATTGGCGATCAATTTACTTCGCCTCTTGCTGCTAATGACATTTTAAATCCAGGCTTATCAAGATATGCCATTGCAGGATTTTTTGCACGTGTAAACTACGATTACAAAGGAAAATATTTAGTGGAAATAAACGGACGTTATGACGGTTCTTCAAAATTTCCTACTAATGAACAATGGGGATTCTTCCCTTCTGCTTCTGTTGGATATAGAATTTCTGAAGAAAGTTTTATGGAAGGAACAAGAAGCTGGTTAAATGATTTGAAAATCCGTGGATCTGTTGGTTCAATTGGAAATCAAAATATCGCTAACAATGCCTTTTTACCAGTTATGACTAACGTTACTACTAATCCTAACCCTTATTGGATAGGCAGCGGTACAACCGTTCCTCCTACTGTTAACCAGCCTACAAACGTTGACCCGAATTTAACTTGGGAAAAAGTAACTACTCAGGATATTGGTATTGATATTAGAATATTCAATATGCTAGGTTTAACTTTTGATTACTATCAACGTGATACTAAAGGAATGTTAGCTCCAGGGAAAACACTTCCAGGTTCATTTGGTCAGACTGCTGCCAATACAAACTCAGGAAATTTAAGAACAACTGGTTGGGAATTGGCGCTTAACTTTAATAAACAAATAAACAAAGACATAAATGTTTATGCAGATCTTACACTTTCAGATAATACTACAGAAGTAACAGAATGGAACAACTCTTCTAAACTTTTAGGATCTTTTTATGCAGGTCAAAAATTAGGCGAAATCTGGGGATTAGAAACAGACCGTTTAATTCAATCAACAGATCAAATTGATGCGACAGGATTAATAGTAAATGGTGTTGATTATAAAAATATAAGAACAGGTGCTTTTAGATACGGTCCTGGAGATGTAATGTATAAAGATTTAAACGGAGATGGAGTTATCTCAAGAGGAGATGGAACGGCTGCTAATCCTGGAGATTTAAAAGTGATAGGAAATTCAACTCCTCGTTACCAATACGGAGTTCGTTTAGGTGGTGCATTGTACGGATTTGATATTGATGCTTTCTTTCAAGGAGTTGGTAAACGTGAATACTGGACAACTTCTGACTTAGTTTTACCATTCTACAACAGAACAGATGCTATGTATGAAAGCATGAATGATTACTGGACAACTGAAAATACAGATGCTTATTTCCCTAATCCTTACCCTGGGCATTCTGGTAATGCTTTTGGAGCTTATGCTCCTGGATCAAACAATTTTGTGGCGCAATCACGTTATCTGTTAGATATGTCTTATTTACGTTTAAAATCGATGACTCTTGGATATACTTTTCCAAAAAGCCTTTCTCAAAAAGCTGGATTTGATAAAATCAGACCTTATGTTTCAGGTTTCAACTTAGCGACTTGGAAAAGCAGTAAATTACCTGTAGATCCTGAAATTAACGAAACTGAAGCAGTATGGGGAAGAACTTTCCCTTATTCTAAAACGTGGTCAGTAGGTATACAACTTGCATTTTAAAAAATGTATTAAAAAATTAAAATTTAATTAAGATGAAAAAATTAATAATAAATTCAAGAATAAAACTTTCAGTTGCCTTACTTACTTTTGCAAGTTTGACTGTTAGCTGTTCAGATTTTTTGGATACACCACCAGAAGATGTATTTACAGATGCAAACTTTTGGACTTCAGAAAATAACGTAAAAACGTTTTCTTGGTTAAACTATAATACGTTTAATGGATACGGAAATAATGCTGGTACTACCGCTGATTTTTACTTTCACGCTTCGTCTACAGGATTAATAGACGACAATTTAGCCATGAACGTTTTTACTAACTTTTTAACGGCTCCAAATGCAACTAATGCAAACTGGAACGAATATTACACTTTGGTTCGCCGTTGTAATCTTATGTTAGAAAGAGTGCCAAATGTACCTATGGATCAAACAAAGAAAAATCACTACATAGGTGTTGCAAAGTTTTTTAGAGCTCATACATATTTTCGTTTAGCACAGCAGTTTGGCGATGTGCCGTATACAGATAAGTATCTAGCGCAAAGTGATCCTAATGTTTACAAACCGGCGTTATCGAGAGCTGAAGTAATAGACAATGTTATCAAAGATTTGGAAGAAGCCATTCCAATGTTATTAAACGTTGATGATAGCAATGTTACTGTAAATAAATATACCACTTATGCATTATTAAGCCGAGTATGTTTGAGCGAAGGTACTTACAGAAAATATAATTTAGGGCAGAACGGAAATGCTTATCTTCAAAAAGCAAAAGAAGCTTCTTTAGCGGTAATGAATAATAATTCTTTCAAACTAAATGCAGATTGGAAAGCACTTTACAACTCTGTTGAGTTAATGAATAATACTGAGGTAATTTTAACCAAAAGATACATTAAAGGTGTTTTAGGAAATTCAGTGCAAGCTTATACAAATACCTCTACAGTTCAAAACGGGTTGACAAAATTTGCTGCAGAAAGTTATGTAACTACAAATGGACTTCCTATCAAGCAAGCTGGAAATGCTCAATTTTTAGGCGACAATACTATTGCTAATACTTTTGCCAACAGAGACCCAAGGTTTGCTAAAGCTTTCAGTACAGCAGATTATGCTTACTCTGATAAACCGTATAATGGTTTAACCTCTATCACAGGTTATGTATTTCAATTATATAATAACCCTGCTACAACAGGTACAGACGTTTCAACAATTGGGCAAAATCAAATTGACGCTCCAGTTTTTACATTAAGTGAAGTTTACTTAAATTATGCTGAAGCCTGTGCAGAATTAGGAACAATTACTAATGTTGATCTTGATTTATCACTAAACAAAGTTCGTACACGTGCAGGAATCGCTACTTTGACTACAGATGGTACAAATGCTACTGCAAGTGGAGTACAAATAAACGACCCGCAAAGAACAACTGCATTAGAACAAATTTCTGGAATTGTTAATCCAATTATATGGGAGATTCGTCGTGAACGCAGAATCGAATTTATGGCTTGGACGACAATGAGAAAAGAAGATCTTATGCGTTGGAAAAAAGGAGATTATCTGGACACTAATTCCAACCCAGATGTTGTTTTAGGAGCTAGAATACCTGCTTTAATTGGAACTAACTCTAAGACAAGAGTAAATTCAGACGGATATGTAATTCCTTATGCTGCAGGTGTGTCTAGACTGTTTGTTTCGCCAAAAAATTATCTAAGTGCGATCCCAACAAATGACATTAATCTATATGCTGCAGAAGGTGTTGAATTAAAACAAAACCCAGGCTGGTAATTCAAAACAATAAATAGATTATTTGTCCTTTATAATAAAAACTGCCTCTGGAACCAATCTAACCAGAGGCAGTATTTAAACACTCTTTTTCAATGTATAATCAATTGACAAAAGAGAGAAGTTAAAACCCTCAATCTGAAATTTCAGATCATCATTTCTCATCATCAATCAAAACAACAACCAATCAAATAATAGCTTAATTTTATTAGTCAATTTTTGCCTAACTATTAATTGTAATTAAAATGATAAAATTCATCTCAAAAAGTGTCTTTATTTTAAGTTCTCTGTTTATTACGTCTTTGTATTCTAATTCGTTCTCAACAGCTGTAAACTACGGCACATCAGAAATTAATCCTCCAGCAATAAAAACTGGAGCAGATAATTACGAGAAATATTTACCGCTTTTAAAAGACAAAAAAATAGGAATTGTAACTAATCAAACGGGGATTTTATCTAACAAAACCCATTTAGTTGATTTTTTACTGGAGAAAAAAATTGCCATTCAAACCATCTTCGCGCCAGAACACGGTTTTAGAGGAACTGCCGATGCAGGAGAACATGTTGTTGACGGAAAAGATCCAAAAACAGGATTATCCATCATTTCTCTTTACGGAGACAATAAAAAACCAAAACCTCAACAATTAAACGGGATCGATATTATGATTTTTGATCTCCAGGATGTTGGTGCTCGTTTTTACACCTATATTTCTTCTTTGCATTATGTAATGGAGGCTTGCGCCGAAAACAATGTCCCGCTTCTAATTTTGGACAGACCAAATCCGAATGGAAGTATTGTTGATGGCCCGCTTTTAGAAAAAGAATTTACCAGTTTTGTCGGCATGCACACTATTCCACTTCTTCACGGAATGACAATTGGAGAATATGCCCAAATGATTAATGGACAAAAATGGCTTAAAGATGGAGCTCAATGTAAACTAACTGTAATTCCATGTTCCAATTATAAACGTACAATGGAATACAGCTTATTAGTAAAACCCTCTCCAAATTTACCAAACGATCAGTCTATTAATCTATACGCCAGTTTATGCCTTTTTGAAGGAACTAATGTAAGCATGGGGCGTGGAACAGAAAAGCAATTTCAGATTTACGGTTCTCCTTATTTAACCAAAACCAATTTCAGCTTTACGCCGAAACCCAATTTTGGAGCCAAAGATCCTCTTTATAACGGAAAAGAATGTTTTGGCGAAGATTTAACTTCCTACCCAAGACTCAAACAATTAGAATTAAAATGGCTCTTAAAAGCCTATCAAAATACCAGCGACAAATCTAAATTTTTTAATGTCTTTTTTACCAAACTGGCCGGAACAAAAAAATTAAAACAGCAAATTGAATCGGGTGTTTCTGAAAAAGAAATTCGCGCAAGCTGGAAAAAAGATTTAGAAGCTTTTCAAATCATGAGAAAACCGTATTTACTTTACTAAATATAACTTTTCATTCCCCGCCAAAAACCCCAAAACTGACTATTTTTTAATAAAATAGAGATTTCCTATATAAATTATCGAAATGAAAGATCCCAAGAAAATCTGTCATTTCTCAACCAAAAAAAGAAAAAAAATGAAGAATAAAAATCCTGAAACCGAACAAGAATCTTTATACAAAGATTTAGATCAAATGACAGTGAAAGAGCTGTTGACCAACATCAATACAGAAGATCGAAAAGTACCAGAAATTATCGAAGGACAGATTCCTAAAATTGAAAAACTGGTTAAAGCAATCGTTAAGAAAATGCAATTGGGCGGTAGATTATTTTATATTGGAGCTGGAACTTCTGGGCGTATCGGAATTTTAGATGCTTCTGAATGCCCGCCAACTTTTGGTGTGCCACATGATATGATTATCGGAATTATTGCCGGCGGCGACACTGCGATTCGAAAAGCGGTTGAAAATGCAGAAGACGATACCGAACAAGCTTGGAAAGATTTAGCTAAATTTGAAATTTCAAGTCTGGATTTTATTATCGGAATTGCTGCTTCTGGAAATACGCCTTATGTTTTAGGTGCTTTGAAAAAAGCTAAAGAACACAATATTAAAACAGGAAGTATTTCTTGTATCAGCAATGGACTTATAGCACAAGAAGCTGACTTTCCAATTGAAGTAATCGTTGGGCCAGAATTCCTAACCGGAAGTACAAGAATGAAAGCAGGAACAGCTCAAAAACTGACTTTGAACATGATTTCGACTTCAGTAATGATTAAACTTGGAAAAGTAAAAGGCAACAAAATGGTCGACATGCAGTTGTCTAATGAAAAACTAGTAAAACGAGGCATCAAAATGATTATGGAAGAATTAGAAATTGAATATGATTTAGCCGAAGAATTACTGCAAAAACATAAAAGTGTACGCGCTGTTTTATTAGATCATAACAGCAAAAAATAACCTAAAAACTAAACCAAAACCAAAATGTCTTCTACTACAATTCTCATTTTTATCTTTGTTTATTTTGGCCTTTTACTCTTTATTTCAAATGTAATCAGTAAAAAAGGACAAGACAATGATTCTTTTTTCAAAGCAAATAAAAATTCCAAATGGTATCTAGTTGCGTTTGGTATGATTGGAACAGCACTTTCTGGCGTGACCTTTATTTCGGTTCCTGGAGAAGTCGGTTCGCCAAACGGAGAACAGTTCAAATATTTCCAATTTGTTTTAGGAAACGCAATTGGTTTTATCATTATTGCAAAAGTCCTGCTGCCACTCTATTACAGAATGAATCTGACTTCGATTTACAGCTACATCGAACAAAGAATGGGAATTAGAAGTTACAAAACGGCAGCTTCGATTTTCTTGGTCAGCAGAACCATTAGCTCTGCTTTTAGATTGTATTTGGTGGTTATTGTTTTACAGCGATACGTGTTCAACGATTTTCATATTCCATTTCCTGTAACGGTACTTTTAGCTTTGGCGCTTATCTTTTTATACACTTTTAGAAGCGGTCTAAAAACGATTATTATTACCGATACTTTACAGACGTTTTTTTTAGTTAGTTCCGTGTTTATAACCATTTATTTTGTTTGTGACAGTCTTAACCTGACTGTTCTTGAGTCGGTTTCAACCATTCAGAAAAGTAATTATTCTAAAATATTTTTCTTTGATGATTTCCTTACGAGCAAGTACCACTTTGTAAAGCAGATTTTAGGAGGAATGTTTGTTACTATTGCAATGGTTGGGCTCGATCAAGATTTAATGCAGAAAAATTTAAGCTGTAAAAACATCGGCGAAGCACAAAAAAACATGTTTACGTTTACAGGAATTTTTGTTTTAATCAATATTATTTTCTTGAGTTTAGGTGCTTTATTATACATCTACGCTGCAAAAAACAATGTTGAAATTCCATTAGATTTAGCGACAGGAAAACCAAGAACCGATTTACTTTTTCCAGAAATTGCTTTAAATCATTTGTCAATTGTTCCGGCTTTTGTTTTCCTTTTAGGAATTATCGCAGCGACTTTTGCAACAACCGACTCGGCTTTAACGGCTTTGACAACTTCATTTTGTGTCGATTTTCTTGGAATGGATAAATCTGAAAATCTGGATAATCACAAAAATGTAACAATAAGACATTGGGTGCATTTCGCTTTTTCAATATTGCTTTTTCTGGTAATTATTGTCTTAAATTCCTTTAATGACGCTTCTGTTGTGGCACTAATTTTCAGAGCAGCATCTTACACTTACGGCCCTTTATTAGGATTGTACGCTTTTGGATTATTGCAAAAATCAAGATTAGTAAACGACAGACTAATTCCGATTATCTGTCTTATTTCTCCAATATTCACGTATTTCTTAAGTGAAAATTCAGCACAATTATTCGGATACACTTTTGATAACGAATTAATTATCATCAACGGATTGTTTACTTATATCGGAATTTATTTCACCAGTAAACGCACAGAAGAAAAAATCTCTTTCTAAAAGCCAAAATAAAGCAATTCAGAATTTTATCTGAATGCAAAAAAATGATTTCATGAAAAATACTATTATAAAAATAGGTTTGCTTACTGCTGTTCTTTTTTTAATCATCAATTGCGGTGTTTCTAAAAAAAGTAAAACGACTGTTAATAAAACTGAACCTATTTCTACAGAAAATAAAGAAGTTTACGTACCAAAAAGCAAATCAGAAAAAAAACCTTTTGTTCCCGATTGTGATGCCGAAAATCGTTGGGCAGACAGTATTTACAGCCAAATGACGCTAGACGAAAAACTAGGTCAATTATTTTTTGCAAATGCTTATTCTAACAAAGATTCTGTACATGTTAATAAAGTAAAAGAACTGGTTTCAAAATACAAAATAGGCGGTATTATTTTCTTTCAGGGCGGGCCGGTTCGTCAAGCGAAATTAACCAACATCTATCAGTCAAAAGCCAAAGTGCCGCTGTTTATAGGACTTGATGCCGAATGGGGATTAAGCATGCGTTTAGATTCTACTTACGCTTATCCTTGGAACATGACTTTGGGCGCGATTCAGGATTTAAATCTTATTGAAAAAGTCGGAAAACAAATGGGAAGCGAATGCAAAAGAATGGGCATTCATTTCAACTTTGCTCCCGTTTTAGACATTAATACCAATCCGCTGAATCCCATTATCGGAAATCGTTCTTTTGGCGAAAGCAAAACCAATGTTGCCAATCGTGCTTCGGCAATTATGAAAGGTATTCAAAGCCAAGGTGTTTTATGTACAGGAAAACATTTTCCGGGTCACGGCGATACGGCAGTCGATTCGCATAAAGCACTTCCAACCGTTTCTTTTACGAAAGAACATTTGGATGAAGTGGAAATATATCCTTATAAACAGCTTTTTGACGAAGGTCTGGCTTCTGTCATGGTGGCGCATCTTAATATTCCGAGTTTAGAACCAAAAGAAAATGTTCCGTCTTCTGCTTCTTATAATGTTGTTACCGAACTTCTTCAGAAACAATTAGGTTTCGAAGGACTTATTTTTACAGATGGTTTAGGCATGAAAGGCGCCAGTAATTTTAAACCTATCGGCGATTTGGAATTGGCTGTTTTACAGGCAGGAAATGATATTTTCCTTTGTCCGGATGATGTTCCCGCCGCTTTAGAAAAATTAAAAGTCTTTTATGCAAATGGCCAGATTACCGAAGAACGTTTAGCTCATTCCGTTAAAAAAATTCTGCATTACAAATTCAAAGCAGGTTTAAATAAATACAAACCTGTTGATTTAAAAAATCTGCAAAAAGATTTAACCAGCCCAGATAAAGATGCGCTTCAATACAATTTGTTTGAAAATGCGGCTACCGTTTTAAAAAATAGAAAAGACATTCTTCCAATTAAAAATCTGAATCAGAAAATTGCTTACGTAAAACTGGGAGAAGATGTCAACAGTGCTTTTGTTTCAACCTTAAAAAAATATACTGAAATAACAGAAGTTTCAAATACCAACATTGATTCTTTAAACAAACAATTAAAGAAATACGATTTAGTTATTGTGAGTTATCACAAAGTGAATAAAGCTTGGGAAAAACAAGATTTCTCTTCAAATGAATTGTTTTTTCTAAATAAAATTGCCGAAAATAATAAAGTAATTCTAGACGTTTTTGCAAAACCGTATTCGCTTCTTTCTATCAAAAATTTTGATGCTATTGAAGGATTGATGGTTTCGTACCAAAACTCAACGATTTCTCAGATTGTTTCTGCCGAAATTTTATTTGGAGCAAAAAGTGCCAAAGGAAAATTACCCGTTTCAATCAACGATAATTTTAAAGTAAATGATGGAATCGATACCGAAAAAATCGATCGTTTAGGTTTTGAAACACCAGAAAATGTCGGAATGAATTCGGCAATTCTTGACAAAATAGACGCGATTGCCAAAAAAGCAATTGACGGAAAAATGGCTCCTGGAATGCAGGTTTTAGTCGCAAGAAAAGGCAGTGTCGTTTTTCAGAAATCTTACGGATATCAAACTTATGACAAAAAAGTAAAAGTTTCGAATACTGATTTATACGACGTTGCTTCGATTTCAAAAATGATTTCCACGCTTCCAAACGTAATGCAGTTATACGATAAAAATAAAGTTGAGTTAGACACCAAATTAGGAACCATGCTTCCAATGTTTGCTAAATCAAACAAAAAAGATATTTCGTTTAAAGATCTTTTAAATCATTATGCGGGATTAATTGCGTGGAGTCCGTTTTACAAATCGACATTAGATGCCAAGGGGTTTCCTTCTGATAAATATTATCGAAAAGTTGCAGAAAACAATTTCACAACTAAAGTAGCCGACAGTCTTTACATTAGAAATGATTATCATGACACGATCATGAAATTTATTGCCGACTCCCCTATTTCTCTTAAAAAAGAATACAAATACAGCGATTTTACTTTTATTATTTTAAAAGATTATCTGGAAAGAGCCACACATGAAAAATTGGAAGATTTAAGTCAGAAGAACTTTTTCAATTCGTTGGGAATGAATTATACAACCTATAATCCATTGTTGAAATTTGACAAAAATGTAATTGCTCCAACCGAAATTGATAATTATTTCAGACATCAATTGATACAAGGTTATGTACACGATATGGCAGCAGCGATGGAAGGCGGCGTTGCCGGACACGCAGGAATTTTCTCCAATGCGATGGATGTTGCCAAAATGATGCAGCTTTTTCTTCAAAAAGGAAGTTATGGCGGTGAACGTTATTTTTCTGAAGCTACATTTGATACTTTTAATACTTGCTTTTATTGTGATCAGGGCGTAGAAAGAGGTTTAGGTTTCGACAAAAGATTAGGAAAAGACGGGCCGACTTGTCAATGTGCTTCGAAATCAAGTTTTGGTCATACTGGTTTTACAGGAAATATGGCCTGGGTTGATCCTGAAAACGAAACTGTTTATGTGTTTTTATCCAACAGAACGTATCCCGAAGTTGGCGAAGAAGGCAATAAATTAGCGAAAGAAAAAATTCGTGAAGATATTCAGAAGATAATTTATGAATCTATAATAAAATAACTTTGCCTATTATTTTTTAAACACATAGAGACATAGATTTTATTAGCTTATAAAAGTCGTTTCACTTAGAATAAAGCACATAGCTCCTTAAAATTAAGTTTCTTTTTTTACCATTAAGACATTAAGAAAATTAAGCTAAACTTTATGAACTTAATCCTAAATGATAAAAAGAAAATTAAGACTTAGCTTTATTAACTTAATGCCTTAATGGTAAATAATATAAAACCTATGTTTCTATGTGTTTAATAAAATTAATCGCTTCCAACTAATTAACTTTAGCTGCATTTTAAACAAACTTTCATGAACAAAAATATTGAAGCACTTTATCAAATTGCTCAAAAAGAAACGAAACGTATTATTGGACTGATGTCGGGGACTTCTCTTGACGGATTGGATATTGCCTTATGCGAAATTTCAGGATCTGGTGTAAATACCAATGTAAAGCTGGCTCAGTTTGAAACGATTAGTTACTCTGAAGAAATCAAAACAGAAATTCGTAAAGTCTTTGCTCAAAAAAATATCGATTTTCAGCATTTGGCTTTGCTCAACGAATGGATTGGCTTGCTTCATACGGAAATGGTAAATGCAACCTTAGAAAAATGGAATATTCCAGCTTCAGCAATTGATTTAATCGCTTCTCATGGACAAACGGTTTTGCATGCACCAAAATTTTTGCATCAGCAGGAGAAATTTCCAAATGCTACTTTGCAAATTGGAGACGGCGATCATATTGCAGTAAAAACGGGAATTATCACCTTATCTGATTTTAGACAAAAACACGTTGCTGCGGGTGGCGAAGGTGCTCCGTTAGCGGTTTATGGCGATTATTTTTTATTTGGAAAAGAAGGCGAAAACAGAATTATGTTGAATATTGGCGGAATTGCCAATTTTACTTATCTGCCATCAGACATAAAAAATGAAGATACTTTTGTAACCGATACCGGAACAGGAAATACCTTAATTGATCTTTTTGTGAAGAAATATTTCCTAGACAAAAGCTACGATAAAGATGCTGAAATAGCCAAACAAGGAAATGTAAATCAGATTTTATTAGACAATTTGAAAGACAATGCATTTTTCAAAAAAGGTTTCCCAAAAACGATCGGGCAGGAATTATTTAATGCTGAATATGTAGAATTAGCACTTTCAAAAAGTAATCTTACCGATATTTTAGCTCCCGATTTATTGGCGACTTTAACACGTTTTACAGCCGAAACTATTGCAGAAGCGATTCAATTTGCTGTTAAAAACTCTTCTTATAAAATTGAAGACTTTAAAATATATCTTTCCGGCGGCGGAGCCAATAATCCATTAATCGTACAATGGTTAAAAGAATTACTGCCTTGCTCTTTCTTCAAAAGCGATGATTTAGGAATTAACAGTGATGCCAAAGAAGCGATTCTATTTGCTGTTTTAGCCAATGAAACTGTTGCGGGAGGAGATTTTAAATTTAATTCTGTAAAAATTCCATCAGTAACTATGGGGAAAATTTCATTTCCTGATTAATTTTTAAAACCAGCCACAAACAATAAACCACAAACAATAAACTATTAATAACCAAAACCATGACAAAAGAACGTTTAACCTCACTGGATGTTTTTAGAGGATTTACTATTTTTCTAATGACGATAGTGAACAATCCCGGAAGCTGGTCTTCTATTTATCCGCCATTAGAACATGCAGAATGGCATGGCTGTACTCCAACCGATTTAGTTTTTCCTTTTTTCGTTTTTATCATGGGAACAGCAATCCCTTTTGCCATGCCGGTTAAACATCTTGATGGTGCTGTTTTTAATAAAATTTTAGTTCGATCACTGCGTATTTTTTGTTTAGGATTTTCTTTAGCTTTTTTCGGCAGAATACATTTATTTGGTTTGGAAGGCTTTCCTCTTTTAGCAGTAAGACTCGTTATTTTCTTCGGAATCGCTTATGCGCTTTTGGGAGATTTCAGCTTAAAAGTCAAAACCTATCTTGTTTTCGGAATCTTAGCTGTATTACTATTTTTAGCCTACAGCGGTTTAGAACACTTTGAAGACACTAGAATTCCAGGAGTTTTACAGCGAATTGGTATTGTTTATTTCTTTACTTCTCTCTTATATTTAAAAACCAATTTAAAAACACAGATTATAACCGCAGTTTCAATTCTGGTTGGATATTATTTGTTCATGGCTTTTGTCCCTGTTCCCGGAATTGGAGAAGCCAACTTTGAAAAAGGCACCAATCTTGCGGCCTGGCTTGATAATTTACTTTTAAACGGACACCTTTGGAGCGTTTCTAAAACTTGGGATCCGGAAGGAATTTTAAGTACTTTACCAGCCATAGCAACTGGAATTACAGGAATGTTTATCGGGCAAATTTTAAATTTATCTGTTTCTAAAATCGAAATTGTAAAAAAACTGGCAATCTCCGGAATCGTGTTATTGATTTCAGGATTAGTTTGGAATATTATTTTCCCAATTAACAAATCTCTTTGGACAAGTTCTTATGTTTTATATACAGGAGGAATTGCTACTTTATGTTTGACGTTTCTGTACTATGTTATCGATGTGGCGAATTATAAAAAGTGGGCCAAATTGTTTTTAATCTGGGGTGTAAATCCAATGATTGTCTTTTACTTTTCTGGAATAATTCCAAGAGTAATGAGTTCTATCAAGATGCAAAATCCGGAAATTGGAGGCGAAGAAATTGGTTTTCAAGCTTACCTATACCAATACGGAATTGTTCCTCATTTTGAAAATCCATTAAACGCATCTTTAGCTTATGCGCTGGCTTATGCCCTTTTCTGGTCAATTATCTTATGGATTTTGCATAAAAGAAAACTGATCTTCAAAGTTTAGTATTTCAGAAAGAATGGTATTATTATTGCGAAATTTAAATTTCCTTTAATCATCTAAAAAAACTACTTTTGGTTTTTGTTAAAAAACATTGAAATGCATAAAAATCAGTATTTAATATTCTCTTTTCTATTTATATTTTTCGTTTCGACGATTGCCGCACAGGAAAATACAATGCATCCTAAAAACGAATTTAGAGGTGTTTGGATCGCCACTGTAGTCAATATTGACTGGCCAAAAACAAGCATTGATAACGTAGAGAAAGAAAAAGCTGATTATCTTGAGATTTTAGAAGCATACAAGAAATTAAATTACAATGCCGTAATCGTTCAGGTTCGAAGTGTGGGCGATGCCATTTATCCTTCTGAATTTGCCCCTTGGTCTCGTTTTTTAACTGGAAAAGAAGGTTTAGCTCCAAATCCGTATTACGATGCATTGGCATGGATGATTGAGCAGGCGCACAATCGTGGATTTGAATTTCACGCTTGGTTAAATCCTTATCGTGCGACTTTCGATTTAAACAAAAACCTTTTAAGTCCGGGACATGATCTTTTTAAACATCCGGAATGGATGATTGAATACGGCGGAAAATATTATTACGATCCGGCTTTACCGGAAGTTCAGGCGCATTTAACAAAAGTAGTTAAAGAAGTTGTGGACAAATACGACATTGATGCCATTCATTTTGATGATTATTTTTATCCGTATGCTGTTCCCGGGAAAGTATTTAACGACAACGCTTCTTACCAAAAATATGGTGCAGGTTTAAGCCGTGCCGATTGGCGTCGTGCCAATGTGAGCAACTTTGTACACACTATTTCGACAACAATAAAAGACAGCAAACCTTGGGTTCAATTTGGAATTAGTCCTTTTGGAGTTTGGAGAAATAAATCTCAGGATCCAAGAGGTTCTGAAACACAGTCAACTTCTAATTACGATGATTTATATGCAGATCCAATGTTATGGATGGATCAAAAATGGATTGATTATATTCTGCCTCAATTGTATTGGAGTATGAACAATACAAGAGCATCTTACTCCAAATTAGTAAAATGGTGGTCAGAAAATGCAAAAAACACCGCTATTTACATTGGTCATGCTTCTTATAAAATTAGAGGCGACTCAGATAAAAGCTGGAATTTTATGACTGAAATCCCAACACAGGTTGATTTTCTGAGAACCTTTAAAAACGTGTCCGGAAGTGCTTATTTCAGCTCAAAGTGGTTCATGGGTAAAAACTTCGATGTGGTTCGTCATTTAGAAGAAAATCAATATAAATATCCGGCACTTCCTGCAGCAGTTCCAAACTTAAGACATGTAATTATTGATACACCAAGACTAATTGAATACAACAAAGACAGTATTCGATACAACTTTACAATAAAAAGTCCGCTAAATACGAAAGTTCGTTATATGGTGGTTTATGGAGGCGATCATATCTCAAAAATCGACATTAACGATGCTACAAAAATTGTTGAAAAAGTAACCGTAAAAGAAGTTGACGGAAAAATTACTTTCTCAATTGCTGGTGGAAAACTAAATCTGTACAAAGCCTGCGCTGTGACTTTCATTGATTATTACGCCAACGAAAGCTCGCCAACTACAATCGATCTAAAAAAACCATTTAAAAACTATACACCTGCACAACCAAATGAAAATAGATAATAAACCTTGGTTCTGGATTCCACTTCTGAACTTTGCATCTGGATTGCCTTATGCCATAATTATTTCAGTTTCGGTAATTATGTACAAAAATCTGGGAATTTCAAATGAAGATATCGGAGTCTACACCAGTTTATTATATCTTCCGTGGGTAGTAAAACCGCTTTGGAGTCCGCTTATTGAGTTAATCGGAACCAAAAGAAAATGGTTTTTATCAATGCAGTTATTAATTTCGACCGCCTTTTTACTGGTCGGATTAGCCATTCCAACCAACGGATTTTTCATGATGTCGCTGGCCATATTCTGGGTTGCCGCTTTTGCTTCGGCTTCCAATGATATTGCAACAGACGGTTTCTATTTATTGGTTTTACCGGAAGACAAGCAATCTTTCTTTATCGGAATTAGAAGTACTTTCTACAGACTTTCGATGCTTGCCGGAAACGGATTGGTGGTACTTTTTGCAGGATATTTGGAACATAAATATGGAGACAACACAAAAGCCTGGTCTTACACAATGATTTGTGTTGGTTTGTTAATGACATTTATTACGGTTTACAATTTCATTTTTACACCAAAAAATGAAATTAATGCTGTAGAAAGCAAAAAAGAAACTCCTCATCAAAATTTTGGAACCATATTCATTAGTTTCTTCAAGAAAAAACAAATCGGATTAATCCTAGCCTTTGTTCTGGTCTTCAGATTAGGAGAATCACAACTGCTTAAAATGTTAAGTCCTTTTTTATTGGATGGAAAAGAACTTGGCGGAATGGGATTAGATACGGAAGCCGTTGGAATTATTTACGGAACATTTGGAGTTGCAGCATTAACGTTAGGCGGGATTTTAGGCGGAATTGCTATTTCCAGACATGGTCTTACCAAATGGATGTTTCCAATGTTTTTAGCCATGCATTTACCCATTATTGGTTTTATACTTTTAGCATTTTTTCACCCGACATCAATTTATTACATTTATGCCGTTGTGATTTTAGAACAATTTGGTTACGGTTTTGGTTTTACAGCGTTTATGATGTATTTGATTCATGTTGCCGAAGGAGAATCCAAAACAGCACATTATGCATTGGCAACTGGTTTTATGGCATTAGGAATGATGCTTCCGGGAATGTTGAGCGGTTATATTCAGAAATTTTTAGGCTATCAAAACTTTTTTATTTGGGTTTTAATAGCGACAATTCCAGGTCTTATTTTATCACGTTTTTTAGTTTTCCCGAAAGATTTTGGGAAAAAATCATAAGAAGTTTAAATCCCAAATCAAACTCTTACATATGGAAATCAATGAAAATTTGCAGGCCGAACGAAATCTGAAAGGAACTGAGTTCGAGAAAAATGGAAATCTTGAAAAAGCAATTGAATTGTATGAAGAAAATGTCGCAGAAAGCTTTAAAGGAAATCACCCTTACGATCGACTGGCAACGATTTACAAAAATCAAAACGATCTCGACAACGAAATTAGGGTTTTAGAAAAAGCCATTTTGGTTTACGAAGAAATCACACTTGTAGACCGATTAGAAGGTTTACCAAAACTTTTCCGATTCAAAAACCGATTGGAAAAAGCCATTGAAACCCAAAAGCAATTAGCCAAACAAAAGAAGGCAAAATTGAAATAGTTTTTTAAACACATAGAAACATAGAATTATTTTATTTAAAAAAGAGAAAAAAAAGAGAAACTAGTTTCCCAAAACATAGCTATGCCTTTAACTGCTCTAAAACTATTTCTATTTTTCAAAAATTAACGCAAAAACAAAAAAGCTATAAAATCATGATTCACATAAAACAAACAAACTCAGATGATATTGATTTTATAAATCTAGTTGTTATATTAGATCAAGAATTAGCCGTTAGAGACGGTGAAGATCATGCTTTTTACAATCAGTACAATAAAACAGATAAAATAAAGCATACCATTGTTTATTACGAAGACGGAATTCCTGTTGGATGTGGAGCTTTTAGAGAGAAAGAAAGCGGTACGACTGAAATCAAAAGAATGTATGTTCATCCTGATTTTCGAAATAAAGGAATTGCATCGAAAATTTTAGCCGAATTGGAAATTTGGGCTAAAGAAGCTGGTTATACTTATACCATTTTGGAAACTGGCAAAAATCAGCCGGAAGCCATCAATTTATATCAAAAATTAAATTACACCATCATTCCAAATTATCCGCCTTACGAAAAAATGGATAATAGTGTCTGCATGAAAAAGACTTTATAATAATGAAAATCACTGCCGAAGCATTAAAACAAAAAATAGGGCAATTCTTTTTCCCTGCCGTTTTCATCAACGATACCGAAGAAAATATTCTGGAAACGGAACGTTTAATCAAAGAACATAATATTGGCGGACTGACTTTTTTCCACAGCCGTGCGAGCGCTGCAACCAATTATGAAAGCAAGAAAAAAATTGTTTTCAACGATGACAGTTACGAAAAAATCAAAGCATTAATCGTTCGTTATCAAAAAGTCGCACCTACTCCACTTTTAATTAGTATTGATGCGGAATGGGGTTTAGCAATGCGTATCGAAAAAACACCGCAATATCCTTATGCAATAACGCTTGGTGCTTTACCAGAAAACAAATCTGATTTGGTTTACGAAGTTGGAAAACAAATTGGTTTAGATTTAAAAGCTGCTGGAATTCAGTATAATTTATCGCCTTTGGCAGACATCAACAATAATCCAAATAATCCCGTTATTGGGTATCGTTCTTTTGGCGAAAACAAAGGAAAAGTAGCCGATTTTGCTGTTGAATATCTAAAAGGAATGTCGGAAGTTGGCGTTTTAGGTTGTCTGAAACACTTTCCCGGACATGGAAATACGAATGTCGATTCGCATTTAGGATTACCAGTTTTAAAGGAGACTTTAGAAGAATTGATGGAAAACGAATTGTATCCATTCATTAAAGGAATCGAAAATAATGTCGATTCGATTATGATTGGACATTTGGCTGTTCCAAGTTTAAATGACGGAAAAGATACTTCGGCAACCTTATCAAAAGCTGTTATTCAGGATCTTTTGCGTAATAAATTAGGTTATGACGGCTTAGTAATTTCAGATGCTTTAAATATGCACAGCGTTTCGAAACTGTATGAAACCAAAGGCCAATTAGAATGGGAAGCCTTTAATGCAGGAAATGATGTTTTATGCTTTGCTGAAAATGTTCCTGAAGGAATTGAAACGATTTATAAAAATGCTTCTCCAGACCGTATTTTCGAAAGTTTTAACCGAATTATGAAAGCTAAAGAAAAAGCTGGAATTCTTTCTGGAAACACAGCTGTTTCAGGCGAATTAGATTTCGAAAAAACATCAAAAATAAATTTAGAAATTGCTCAAAATGCGATTACAACGATTATTGATAATTCAAGTTCAGAATTAGCATTTGAAGCTCATAAAAACAACAAATTAGCCAAACTTAGTTTATATAAAAATACTGAAAATACATTCTTTAAAACTTTAAATTCAGAATTACCTTCTCCAGAATTTGCTTTTGAAAATTTAGAAGTTTCAGAGATTTCATCTATCAAAAAAGAATTAGAAAATTTTGAAACTATTTTAATTTCATTATTTGTTCCAAAGGCAAAACCGCTCAACAATTTTGAAATTGACAATGAAGTTTTAGAATTGCTTTCTGATTTACTTCAAAACAAAAAATGTATCGTTTACGTTTTCGGAAATCCATATTCTTTACCCTTAATTCCAAATCTGAAAAAGGCTTCAGGACTGGTGGAAGCCTATCAGGATTTTGAAGAATTTCAAAAAACTGCAGGAATTCAATTTTTAGCAAAAAATAGTTCAAACGGCGTTTTACCCGTAAACATTGAAATTCAATAAGTTAAAACACAAAATAGTCAAAATTTATCAACTTATAAATATTAATAATCATATCTTATTGTAAAAACCTGCACTTGTACCCTATTTTTGCACCAGAAATAAATATTTAACGTAAAACGAAAATTATGTCTTTAGTAGGAAAAAAATTCCCAAGTATTGCAGTAGATGCTATCTCAGAAATGGGTGACAATTTAAAAATCAACATTTTTGAAGAAGCAGTAAACAACAATAAAAAAGTACTTTTATTTTGGTACCCAAAAGATTTTACTTTTGTATGTCCAACAGAATTACACGCCTTTCAAGCTGCATTACCAGAATTTGAGAAAAGAAATACTATCGTAATTGGTGCTTCTTGTGATACAAACGAAGTTCACTTTGCTTGGTTAAATACTCCAAAAAACAATGGTGGAATCGAAGGTGTTACTTACCCAATCTTAGCAGATACAAACCGTAACTTAGCTAACATTTTAGGTATTCTTGATATCGAATCTACAAGCTACAGCGAAGATACTGATTCAGTTATCATCGAAGGTTCAAACGTAACTTACAGAGCTACTTACCTAATTGACGAAACTGGAAAAATCTTCCACGAAAGCGTAAACGATATGCCATTAGGACGTAACGTAAACGAATACTTAAGAATGGTTGACGCTTACACTCACATCCAAACTAAAGGTGAAGTTTGTCCAGCAAACTGGGAAGCTGGTAAAGAAGCTATGTCTGCAGACAGAGTTAGTACTGCTGAATACTTAAGCGCTAATTAAGCTTCTAAGGTTCTTAGTTGCTAAGTTAACTTTTGAATCTTATATAAAAATTCTACAATAAAAGTCGAGAGATTCTAAGATTAAACTTAGATCTTAGAATCTCAAAGACTTAAAAAAATCTATCAAATAAATCCACATAAGTTATTCGGTTCGAGAGCAAACTTAGCATCTTAGAACCTTAGCAACTTAGTGTCTTAAAAATAAAAACTATGTTAATCGACTTAAACGAAGATACGTTAGCAGATTTAGTTGCTAAAAACGAAAAAGTAGTAGTACAATATTCAGCTTCATGGTGTGGAAATTGCCGTATTATGAAACCAAAATTCAAAAAATTAGCAACAGAAAATGAAGCTATCACTTTTGTTTTGGTTGATGCAGAAAATTCTCCTGAATCAAGAAAATTAGCTAATGTGAGCAACCTGCCAACATTCGCAACTTTCGTAAACGGACAATTAGTTGGCGAAACACAAACCAACAAACAAGAAGTTTTAATCGATCTTGTAAACGCAATTGCTTAATTCATCATTTAAAACTCCACAACATGAAATTACCAGTAATTAAGCATTTAACGCAATTCATCGAAGAAAACGATCAGGATTATATCATTGAAACGATCGAAGTTCTGGAAGCAATGACCGAAATTCCTTCTCTTAAAGATGAAGAATTAGACGTGATAGGTGAATTGATTTCAAATATGTATGGTGCTCTTGAAGTTCAAAAACTTGTAGCACAAGGAACAGACAAAAAAGAGGCTCTAAATACGTTCATGAAACGTGTATTAGGTTCAATCGATAAATAAATCGACCTCCTTCCCAAGAATAAACAAAAAACAAGGCTGAGAAAGCGTTTCTAATTTTAGGACGCTTTTTTTGTATTGTGGTAAATGGCACACGGATGACACGGATTCACTTCGTGAAGTCGCGGATCTAAACGGATTTTTTTGTTTTTATGAGAAAATGTTATATAAAAAAATCCGTTTAGATCCGCGTTTTTGTGTAAGCAAATCTGTGTGATCCGTGTCCAATCAATATGCAAACTAGGATAGAAATCCATCTCCTTAATCTCTCCTTAAACCCATAACAAATACTTTTAGATTCAAATATTAATCCTTACTTTTGAACCTCATTAATTTTAAACAAAAATCATGGCATCTATCACATTAGGAGGAAATCCAGTTCATACATCAGGCGAATTGCCAGCAGTTGGATCACAATTAGCTGACTTCAAATTAGTTCAAAACGATTTATCAGTTGCTTCTTTAAGTACTTTCGCTGGTAAAAAATTAGTTTTAAATATCTTCCCAAGTGTTGATACAGGAACTTGCGCAACATCTGTTAGAACTTTCAACGCAAGTGCAAGCGGATTAGAAAATACTACTGTTTTATGTATTTCAAGAGATTTGCCTTTTGCTCAAAAACGTTTTTGCGGTGCCGAAGGTTTAGAAAATGTAGTAAACTTATCAGATTTTCAAACTGGTGCTTTTGGTAAAGCAAACGGTCTAGAAATCGTTGACGGGCCTCTTGCAGGTTTACACTCAAGAGCAATCATTGTTGTTGATGCTGACGGAAAAGTTGTTCACACGGAACAAGTTGCCGAAATTGCAAACGAACCAAATTACGAAGCTGCTTTGGCTGCGCTATAATATTTTCCCTTAAATGGAGTTTCAAAAAGACAATACTTTTGTTACAGGTCGTTTAAAAAGCATGACTTATGCATTTAAAGGAGCTGTAAAATTGATTAAAACAGAACACAGTATCATGGTGCAGTTCTCATTGGGAATTATCATGACCATTGCGGGGTTCTATTTTCACATTTCACAAACCGAGTGGCTGTCCCAGACATTTGCCATCGGTTTGGTTTTAAGCATTGAAGGATTAAATACGGCAGTTGAAAAAATTGCCGATTTTATCCATCCTGATTACAGCAAACGAATCGGTTTTATAAAAGATATTGCTGCAGGGGCAGTATTTTTTGCTGCAATGACTGCAATAGCAATAGGCTTGATTATTTATATTCCAAAATTTATTTAGGCAAAGGAAAACGCAAGAATGGCAAAAAATAAAAAAGAAACTGTAGATAAAAAAAACGACAAACAACAAGGAAATAAAAGATCCTGGAAGATGAACAAACCACAGAAATTTGTTTTGGGCTGCCTTTTGGTTCTTTTCTCCATTGCACTATTAGTTGCATTTATTTCTTTTTATGTAAATGGACAATGGCAAAATGACCAAAGTGTCGTAAATCAGCTTGGTGACCGTACAGAAGTTGCAGAAAATTGGCTCGGAAAATTCGGAGCTTATTTAGCTGATTTGATTATCTATAGAGGTTTCGGACTTGCTTCATTCATTTTTGTACGTTTGTTTTTCCTTACCGGAATGTTTTTGGCTTTAGAGCTTTCGACTCAAAAGTTAAAAAACACCTGGTTTTGGGACATTTTTGCCATCATAATCGTTTCAATTTTATTTGGTTTTTTCGCCACTTCTGCCCCTGAATTAGGCGGTACAATTGGTTACGAATTAAACTTATTTCTTCAGGATTATATCGGAAAAACAGGTACTCTGCTTACACTACTTTTTGGTTTAATTGTATATCTGATTTTCAAAATCAAATTATCTCCGGAAAAAATTCAATCTTATTTTGATTCTACTAAAAAAGAATTCAAATCGGAATTAGACACTTTAAAACCAGCTGTAAACCAACCTGAAAGCGCTTATAACTTAGAAGAATTTGCTATTAAAGAAGAAATTGAAAGTGATCCTGAAATAGATGATATTCACATCAAAACGGTTGACACTCAATTCGAACTTAATAAAGAAGCCTTAAAACCAACCATTTCTCATTCGTCTGAAATTGAGTTAAATCCTGTTTTAAAACCAATTACCCCAAAACAAGAACTACCACTAGTTTCTCCTGACGAAGCTTTTGTAATTGAAAAAGCCGAAGAAGAAGATATTATTGAAGAAAATCTGGCTTCTCGCTTAGTTGCCGATTTTGGATTATTTGATCCAACTTTGGATTTATCCAACTATAAATTCCCAACCATCGATTTATTAAAAGAGTATTCGACTGGAGGAATTACAATCAACCAGGAAGAATTAGAAGAAAATAAAAACAAAATTGTAGATACGCTTCGTAACTACAAAATTGAAATTGCACAAATCAAAGCAACTGTTGGACCATCGGTTACTTTGTATGAAATTGTTCCGGAAGCCGGAATCAGAATTTCAAAAATTAAGAGTTTAGAAGATGATATTGCGTTGTCATTATCAGCATTAGGAATTCGTATTATTGCGCCAATTCCAGGAAAAGGTACTATCGGTATTGAGGTTCCGAACAAAAACCCAACTATGGTTTCTATGAAGAGCGTAATTGGAGCTGCAAAATTTCAAGAAGCAGAAATGGAGCTACCAATTGCATTAGGAAAAACCATTTCAAACGAAACTTTTGTTGTCGATCTTGCCAAAATGCCCCATTTATTGATGGCAGGAGCAACCGGACAAGGAAAATCTGTTGGATTGAATGCGGTTTTAACTTCATTGTTATACAAAAAACATCCGGCAGAAGTAAAATTCGTTTTGGTAGATCCAAAAAAAGTAGAACTTACGCTTTTCAATAAAATTGAAAGACATTATTTAGCAAAACTTCCAGATACCGAAGATGCTATTATTACTGATAATGCAAAAGTCGTAAACACTTTAAACTCACTTTGTACCGAAATGGATAATCGCTATTCTTTATTAAAAGATGCGATGGTTCGTAATATTAAAGAATACAACGAAAAATTCAAATCCAGAAAACTGAATCCGGAAGCCGGCCACCGATTTTTACCTTATATCGTTTTGGTAGTCGACGAGTTCGCTGATTTAATTATGACAGCCGGGAAAGAAGTTGAAATCCCAATTGCCCGTTTGGCTCAGTTAGCTCGTGCTATCGGAATTCACTTAATTATCGCGACACAAAGACCTTCTGTAAACGTAATTACAGGTTTGATCAAAGCCAATTTCCCTGCCAGAATTGCCTTTCGAGTAACTTCGAAAATCGATTCAAGAACTATCCTGGACACACAAGGAGCTGATCAGTTAATTGGACGAGGAGATTTACTTTATACCAATGGAAATGATGTTGTGCGTGTACAGTGTGCCTTTATTGATACTCCGGAAGTTGAAAAAATTACGGATTTTATTGGCGGACAAAAAGCATATGCTACAGCTTATTTACTTCCAGAGTTTGTTGGAGAAGAAACTGGCATTAATCTTGATATAGATATTTCCGAAAGAGATACTTTATTTAGAGAAGCGGCAGAGATAATTGTCAATGCCCAGCAGGGTTCTGCTTCTTTATTACAACGAAAACTAAAATTAGGATACAACAGAGCCGGTCGTTTAATTGATCAGCTGGAAGCAGCAGGAATTGTTGGTCCGTTTGAGGGTAGTAAAGCACGCAGTGTAAACATCTTAGATTTAAGTGCTCTTGATCAGTTTTTTAATAATGAACAAAATTAATCCAATCATGAAAGTAAAAATTCAAGAAATCAACAACAATTCTATCACAAACATGACTAAAAAGTGTTTTCAATTAGCAATTATTTTGCTTTTGAGTTTCACTTCTGTTCAGGCTCAGGATAAAAAAGCTAAAGATTTATTGAACGAAGTAACTTCAAAAATTAAAAGTTATGACAATATTGTTATTGACTTTAAATATTCTTTGAATAATGCTAAAGAAAACATTAACCAGGACAGTAAAGGAAACGTTACGATGAAAGGCAATCAATATGTTTTGAATTTCATGGGTGTGACTAAAATTTTTGATGGTCAAAAAACCTATACAATCGTTCCTGAAGACGAAGAAGTTACTATTTCTAAAGTAAACGAGAAAGATGACAATGCCATCACTCCATCAAAAATGCTTACTTTTTTCAATTCAGGTTATAAATACACGATGGATATTGTACAAAATGTAAAAGGGAGAAAAATTCAATACATCAAATTAGTTCCAACAAGTGGAAAAGACCAAAGAAAAGAAATTCTTTTAGGTGTTGATGTTCAGACCAAACACATTTATAATTTGATTGAAACTGGAAAAAACGGAACAAAAACAACTTTAACCGTTAATTCTTTTAAAACCAATCAGCCATTATCAAAAAATCAATTTACATTTGTAGCGAGTAAATACCCGAAATACTACATTAATAAATTAGATTAATCAGAAGGTTGAAAATTCTAGACAAATACTTATTAAAAACATTCTTACTTACATTTACCACGGTATTTGTAATCTTATTTTTCATATTCATACTGCAAACAGTATGGCTATTTATATCAGAACTAGCAGGTAAAGATCTCGACTTAATATTGGTTGTGAAATTCCTGCTTTTTTCTATGCCTCGTATTATCCCGCTAGTACTTCCTTTATCCGTTTTATTGGCTTCAATTATGACCTTTGGTAATTTAGCAGAGAATTATGAGTTTGCTGCAATGAAATCATCAGGAATCTCACTTCAGAGAGCTATGCGGGTGTTGATTATCTTTATTTTCGTTTTAAGTATTGTTGCATTTTGGTTTGCCAATAATGTTATTCCGTATGCAGAATATAAATTCGTAAACTTTAGAAAAAACATTGCACAAGCTAAACCTGCTATGGCTATTGTTGAAGGACAATTTAATGACGTTGGCTTTTATAACATTAAAGTTGTAAAAAAATCGGGAGAAAACGGAAACAAACTTACGGAAGTAACCATTCATGAAAAGCCTAATAATATGGGCGAAAACAAAACAGTTATTAAATCGAAAACCGGTGAACTGGTAAGCAGCGAAAAATCGAGCATTCTGAAACTTGTTTTAAATGATGGCTATTATTATCAGGATGTTACTCCTAAAAAATATGAAGATCGTGCAAAGCTACCCTTCATAAAAGGAAAATTTAAAAAACAGATTATCAATATTGACTTATCTGAATTAAACAAGGTTGACGACAGTAAAGAAAGTATTGCTGGTACAAATGCCATGCTGAATGTTAATGAATTACGTTATACTTTAGATTCATTAAACAAAAATCTGGATAATGAAATTGTCTCTTTTTCTGAAAACATCAATCAGCGTGTTGGAATTCGCAAATTTTCTTCTGCCATACAAGCCAAGAAAAAACAATTACCAAGCAATCTTATGTCGATGTATTCCAACAAAGACAAAGTAGATATTTTGAAAATGGCAGGAAGTAATGTTACCAGTAACATTTATTCGATCGAAACTACACAAAAAGACCTAAAAGACAAACAACGCGAAATTAACAAACATTTGAGTGCATTATATGAAAAGTTCGTGATTGCCTTCGCCTGTTTCTTAATGTTCTTTATTGGAGCTCCACTTGGTGCTATTATCAGAAAAGGCGGACTTGGACTTCCAATCGTATTTGCTGTATTAATTTTTATCACTTTTCACTTTATTAATACTTTCGGAAAAAGATTATCGCAAGAAGGTGGTATGACTCCGTTTATGGGATCATGGATGTCATCGTTTATCTTATTGCCATTAGCGATTCTTTTAACCTATCGCGCAACAAACGACAATGGATTAATTAATTTTGACGCGATTACAACTCCGATTTCACAACTATTTCAGAAAATTTCCGAGCGGTTCTTACCTGCTCAAAAGCAAAAATAATTATGTCAACAACAAAAATACAACTAAATACCATTGAGGAAGCTATAGAAGATATTCGTCAAGGTAAAGTAATCATTGTAGTCGATGATGAAGATCGCGAAAATGAAGGTGATTTTTTGGCTGCAGCTGAAAAAATAACACCAGAAATGATCAACTTTATGGCTACTCATGGACGCGGTTTAATCTGTACACCATTAACAGAAAGCCGTTGCAAAGAACTTGATCTTCGCGCCATGGTTACCAATAATACAGATCATATGGAAACCGCTTTTACCGTTTCTGTTGATTTAAAAGGAAACGGAGTTACAACCGGAATCTCTGCTGCAGATCGTTCCAAAACAGTTGAAGCTTTAGTTGATCCAAATACAAAACCACATGATTTAGCCCGACCAGGACATATTTTCCCTTTAATTGCTAAACAAGGTGGTGTTTTGAGAAGAACAGGCCATACCGAAGCCGCTATAGACTTTGCACGTCTGGCCGGATTTAAACCTGCTGGTGTTATCTGCGAAATCCTTAATGAAGACGGCACAATGTCTCGTTTACCAGAATTAATAAAAGTAGCTAAAAAATTCGATCTAAAATTAGTTTCGATTGAAGATTTAGTTGCTTACAGAATGCAGCACGACAGTCTTATCGTCAAAAAAGAGGATTTTGATATTGAAACCCGTTTTGGAACTTTCAGATTAAGAGCATACGAACAGACTACCAACAAACAAATACATATTGCACTAACTAAGGGAACCTGGAACCTTGGAGAGCCTATTTTGACCAGAATCCACTCTTCTCAGGTGAATAACGATTTATTAGGAACTTTGACCAATAATGCAGAACAACAGTTAGACGATATGTTCAAAGTAATTAACGAGAACGGAAAAGGCGCTGTTATTTTCATTAATCAAGACATGACAGCAGTTAATCTTTTAAATCGAATTTCAGAGCTTAAAACACTTCAGTCACAAGGAACCTTAAAAGCTCCCAAAGTGATTATTGACAGTAAAGACTATGGAATTGGAGCTCAAATCCTTCACGATATAGACATTTCTAAAATCAGATTAGTTTCTAATACTGAACAAACAAAACGCGTCGGAATGATTGGTTATGGTCTTGAAATTACAGAATACGTTAATTACTAATATGGGAACAGTAGAAGAAAGAATTTTAAAATCGGAAACACGAATTTTTAAAGCTGTTTTCCCTAGCACGACTAATCATTACGATACTTTATTTGGAGGAACAGCACTCCACTTAATGGACGAAGTAGCGTTTATTTGCGCTACACGCTTCAGCCGTAAAAAAGTAGTTACAATCTCAACAGGTCAGATTGACTTTAAAAAAGCGATTCCTGCCGGGACTTTGATTGAATTAGTCGCAAAAGTAGATAGCGTTGGAAGAACGAGCTGTAAAATTCACGTTGATATTTTCATGGAACAAATGTATTCCGAGCTTCGCGAAACGGTAGTTTCCGGAACTTTTTCGTTTGTTGCAGTAGATGAAAACAAAAAACCAACACCAATTTTAGACGATTTAAATTAATTTTAAAAAAACTTACTTTCGGAAACACTGGTAATTAAGCACTTAAAAATTATCTTAAAAAACTTCAAAAAAAAGTCCGAAAAAAGTTTTTATAACCGAAAAACCGTCTTATATTTGCACCCGCAATCAGGCAATGATTGCGACATACTGGAGAAATGGCAGAGCGGTCGAATGCGGCAGTCTTGAAAACTGTTGACTGTAACAGGTCCGGGGGTTCGAATCCCTCTTTCTCCGCCAGTAGGAGTTTCAAAAGAAACTTTAAAAGTCAAAAGCCTTTAAACACTAGTGTTTAAAGGCTTTTTCGTTTTTGCAGACTTTTCAAAAAGCACATGTTTTATCAAAGAACGGTTACCCTATTAGTTACCCAGTCATTTTTTGAATCTTTTTTCTAAAAAATGGGTAACTAAAAAGAAAGAATTCCCCGAGAATTCCCTGCTATCAATGGGCTCTCTTAAAATTTTTAATTCAATTTGATTATTAATTTTAAAACTAGATAACATGTTAAAAGTAATTTTTTACCAGAAATCCGACAGAGTAAACAAGAACGGCGAATCTCCCATCTATGCGCGTTTGAGTTACAATGACAGACAAATTTCAATGTCAACCGGACAATCCATCTTAAAAGAAAGGTGGGCCAGCACTAACAACCTTAGAAACCAGCTTAAAATTGAAAAGGAAATAGTAATCAAAAATCTACTAGATCTTTTCCAGCTTAATGCAGCCAAAAAATTCACTGAACTCTTCAGAATTGATCCTGAGGTTAACCTTCAATTATTAAAAGCTGAAATTACAGGTAAAGCCCAAATAGAACAGCCACAAGGACCTACCATAATTGAAATTTTGGAAACATACAATATATATTTCACCAAAAGAGTGAGCTCGGGAGAACGTGCTCCAGCCTCACTGCAGAAATACAAAAGAGCCAAAGATCTGCTTTTAAACTTCATTAGCAGCACCTACAAACAAGAAGACATGCTAGCATCTGAGTTATCAAGCTCGTTTGTATTTAAACTGGAGCAGTTCCTTAAATATGACAGCAGTTTTAAAGATCAGACAGGCATCAAAAACAATTCGGTGGTAAAATATATGAAGATGTATAAAACTGCATGCAATTACGCCATTAAAATGGACTTGATCATAAAAAACCCATTCAACATTTATGACGGCAGGCTGAGCGTAAAAGATGCTGTTTTCTTAACCCAGCAGGAACTGAATACAATCGAGAACAAAATATTTCCAACTCCCCGTCTGGAAAAGGTGAAGGATATATTCCTTTTCAGCTGCTACACAGGTTATGCCCCTGTCGATGCCTTGGAGCTCACCGAAAGAAACTTATCCGAAGATTCAAATGGAAACTTATGGATTATGACAAGCAGAGCCAAAACTGCTATTAGAGCCAATGTTCCAGTACTGGCTACCGTTGAAGAAATTATTGCCAAATATAAGAACCAGCAGAAAGGTCTTATCCCAAAAATTTCCAACCAGAAAATGAATGCGTACCTTAAGGAAATTGCTGATGTCTGCGGCATAAACAAACACCTTACCTGGTATGTTGCCAGACATACTTTTGCAACCACAGTTACTTTAGGAAATGGAGTAAGACTGGAAAACGTATCAGCCATGATGGGCCATACCAATACCAAGCAGACGCAGCACTATGCAAAGGTTTTAGATGTTAATATAATGGAAGATATGGAAAAACTTAAATCTAAGTTTAGGTGAATCGTATATACCTCTCATGAAATCATATCGCATATTGCGATATGCGATATAATATATTAATAATTTGTTTTTCAATTAAATATAAATTAATATTGCATATCGCAATATGCAATATTAAAACAAATGAGACAAATTAAATATATTTTAAAACCTCAAGACGTATTAATTCTACTTAAAATAGTAGCGTTAAATGAAAAATCATGGTTCCATCATACATTGGCTGAAGATCTTTACATGAGCCAGTCTGAAATAAGTCAATCTTTGACAAGATCAAATTATGCTGGTTTATTAGATGTCACTAAAAAAAAAGTAAATAGAATTGCATTAAAAGAATTCCTAATACATGGAATTTCATATGTGTTTCCTCAACGTCCAGGGCCGATTGTAAGAGGTATGCTAACTGCTCACTCTGCAGAACCTCTCAGCGCGTTTATCAATTCTAATGAAAAATATGTTTGGCCATCCGCAAAGGGCAAAGACAAAGGCCAAGCTATTGAACCACTTTACACCACTGTAGTTGAGGCATCATTAAAAGATAAAAAATTATATAATTTACTTACCCTAGTTGATGCGATAAGAGTAGGGAAAACAAGAGAAAAAGAAATCGCTAAAAAAGAACTTGAAAAACTAATACTCAATGTATAACAAAGAAATAAATATGGCAACTGTCATTGAAGTTGCAAACGGACTTCAAGAATTACGAGAAAGAATGGTTTTTATCGGGGGAGCAGTGATTAGCCTGTATACCGATGACCCAGCAGCAGATGAAATAAGGCCAACCCAAGACATTGATCTTACAATAAATTTGGGCAACAAGTATATAAATCTTGTTGAAGCAGAGGAAAGATTACGTGAATTGGAATTTTTCCCTGATCCGGAAGGACATTCAATCTGTAGTTATAAATACAAAAATATCCCTGTTGATATTATGCCTGCAAGTGACAGTCCTGTTGGCCCTTCTAATTCATGGTATATTCCAGGTTTTAAATACCTTCAGCAATATGAAATTTCTGACGGAATATTTATAAATATATTGCCTGTATCATATTTTCTTGCTACAAAATTTGAAGCATTTAATCAACGTGGGGGCGGCCAAGATTATCATGGAAGTCATGACTATGAAGACATAATATACGTACTTGATAATCGAATCCACATTGTTGACGAGATTTTGCAATCCGACGAGTTAGTCAAAAACTTCTTAATAAACGAATTAACAAAGCTCTCCAAGCATCCACAATCTGACGAAATATTGTCAATGCATATAAGCGCTTATATAAGAGAAGAACGATTTTCTATGTTAAAAGATAAAATAAATATAATAATAAAATAAATACATTAAGTACAATTTTATTTCTTTTAGTAGTAATTAACTAACGTTGCCAATTGCGTCCGCAGTGCGGACGCAATTAAACTAGACAGAATATAAACATTTAATATCTCTTCTTAATCAAGAAAAAAGAGAGTTTTATATTGCCGAAAGCATTAAAAACAATTGGAAATCGCGCCAGCCGGAACACCAGATAAACATCAGTTTAAATGAACATCTTTTAATAAGCAGTGATAAAGAAAGTGT
Organism: Flavobacterium notoginsengisoli; assembly: GCF_042686225.1. Classification (NCBI taxonomy): domain Bacteria; kingdom Pseudomonadati; phylum Bacteroidota; class Flavobacteriia; order Flavobacteriales; family Flavobacteriaceae; genus Flavobacterium; species Flavobacterium notoginsengisoli. Next base: position 242,449 of record NZ_JBHUOT010000001.1, on the reverse strand, counting down.
ATTGGCAATAGTGATCTAGGTCATAAAGACAACCCAGATCACCATCGAGTATATCCCTTTTTTTTCTATTTTAGATTGCGTCTAGTTATTTATTGCGAAAAATTTCATAGATAATCGGAATTTTTCCGATTATAGTATAAAAAATCAACAATAATTGACTTAAAACATTCCAAACAATCTTTAATATAGCCCCCCATAATCTTCATATCATTAGGATTATTAGGAAAACATTTAGCAGAAAAAGCACTTGACACAGTATTTGAAACTTCCGAGAAGAGGTTTTCAAAAATGCGATAAACTGGATAAAAATCTTTTAAAAAAAGATGGTCAAACCAGAGAGGTATTAATTGAACTTCAGAAAAAACCAGAAAGTCAGGTAAGATTAAATGCCTGTCAAAGTTCTTATACCGTCGATTTTGATGATTTAAACCTCCAAATCCCAACCGTAAATAATTCTATATGCAGCAATTCCATGGTTTTTAATATTAATCTCCGAATAACAATTTTCATGATTAATCTTCAGGTTTGCAAATATTTACAATTGTGTCCACACTGCGGACACAATTGAACTGGAAACAATATAAGCTTTTGCTATTAATTGATAATGAAAAAGAAAAAAAATAGATTTCTACAATACTAAAAGCGTTAAAACAATTGGACATCGTGCCAATTGGAACCGCATATGAAAAAGGAACTGATCATAAGAGAAAATGAAGATAAGAAATAGTAAAAACAATAATTCTTAAAGAAAACAATTACTATAAATAGTCCTAAAAGATCATATAGTTTTTAACTTCTAAAAAATAAAAACAAATAATAATGTTCATTATTATGAACATAAACGTTATTCTTGTTCATAATAATGAACATTTAACAAAATGAACAGAAAAAACAAACCATTTTTCCTAAGCATCAGATAACATTAGAGCAAATGGGGAAAACATAAAGCAAGTCCTTACTGGGATTTACTGGTATTGGTTTCAAAATTCCTTCGTCTTATAATACTGTGTCGTATTCTCTTAATAAGTATTTGCAATTGAAGATGGAACAATTGTGTTTATTTCATCCTAAAATAAAACAGCATTTTTCAACCAATCTTCATTACTGATGTCAATTGTCCGGTAGAATAATGCTTTAGTAAACCCATATTTTAATTTTTATCTATTTTCAATTTATTGTTTTTCTTTTTGGTCATTGTATAGTAGGTAACTTTTCCTTGCTAAAAGATATTTGAGATTAAATTAAGCCTTGTCTTGAGATTTACTTAAACTTCTCAAATACAAGACAATTCTGAAATAAAGCCAATAACATCAATCTTTTATAGCAAGTTTCATAAGATGTTTCTATTGCTTTTTAATTTAACAATATAGAGCGATAAAAAAATCACCCAAATGACATCAACAATATTCCAGATTGTTCTGCCAAGCGATATTTTAAGAAATGGATTAATTAATAATGTTGAGGAAATCCAAATTACAAGCCAAGCTTTACTTTGTAATTTTTCCTTTTCGTTAATCGCTAAAATGACAAAACCAATCATTCCAACAAAGCGAACTAGTTGAAAATAACCGTAAGGCATTTTTAGCAAGCATCCTAAAAATAAAACACAAAGAATTACGCAGATTGTAGAAAGGATGTTATACTTCATTTGGATTTCTAAAAATAAAGACAATATTTACTTGAACTATAAAGAAAGTGAGTATTAACCACAAACAAATCATCCAAAAATCCCATGTTAAAAGTTTCCAGAAATCAATCTCTAATAATATAATATTTATAATTACTATAATTGATGAAATCACTACCATTATTTTGTTGTATGGAAAAACAATGTTAATCACGGTGCTTATAATGGCGGCAAGATAATTTACTATATTTAGGAAGATGGTGATGACGATGCTTCCACCAAAAAAAAGAAGTAAAAGTTTCCAAAACCAATGTAAATCATAAAACCAAAAAAATAATGGACCGACTACTTTTTCAATCATTTTATACATTATCCAATTTAAAATTCCTAAAATAAATATTAAAATAATTGTATAGAGAATTGTCAAAAAAATTGATTTAATGGTTTTCATAAAATTTGATATTCGTTAGTTTTTTATTATATTGCTGACGTCATGAGAAATAGGTTATATTGTCTTGGCGCTACAAGAGGTTGAAAATACAATTTTTAGTTTTTTGCATTAGACACAAATATTCAAAAATGGTAAATTAGCTTTTTAATAACTACAAGGACCAAGTACAAATACCTGTTTTTTTTCTTTTTTCTGAATTTGTAGAATCTAATTCTTTATAGTAATAATAACTATTCTTATTTATAGACTTCAATCTCTTCATCATTAAACCAGCCAAAATCTAATAAACTATTTTTTAATACCTCTGGATTATCAGTATATGCTACGATAGCTAAACTTTCTTTGGCTCTACTACATGCAACATAAAAAAGTCTTGATGTACGATCTATTCCTGTTTCCTTACCTTCTACAATATTTTTATTATCTCCCGGAGTTAGTGATTTTATTCGAAATAACTTATCGTAACTAAACATAAATCCTTTCGCTTCTGCATCATCGATGACAACCATTACTCTATCATATTCTAAACCTTTAACACCTTGGTGTGTCCCAAATCCTGAGTTCTCAGATATGTAATCATTGTATTTTATTATCTCATCAAAATCAGCATTTAAAGCAATACTCCAAGCAAGCATTAACTCATCATCATCTTCTGTTTCCGTTTCGTCAGCTTGAGTAGAAGTGCTCGAAGAGCGTTCTAATGCAAGCTTCAGATCAGCAGGTAAATCGAATAATTTTGATTCATAGACATTTTTTAATATTTCCAACAGTTTAGGTGATCGATCTTCAGCCCAAAGGCTTAGTAATTTCTCTACATTAGTTTTAGCTGTTTTTAATATTCCTATTTTATCACTTTCTTTTTTGATATTCTCTTTATCTAAAATTGATGATTGCTTTTTAATAATATTCGCTATTTCAAAGCTATTGTTGCTTTTATAAGCTAATAATAAAGGCAAAATTGTTTTAACGAAAAAATTCACTGAAGCAGATTTGCCATCTAACAAACCTGTTTTCATTTTTTCAATAGTATATAATGGATTAAAAAAAGTTGAAAACCCCATTCTAACAGCTGCCATATGATGCTCAAGAGTTAGAGTCTTTACTGGAATTTCCTGTTTATTCTTTGGAATATTTTTATCTATCCATTTATCATCCTTAGTAATTAATGACATTTTCTGCTTGATTGATTCCTCTACTAATAGCTCATTGATCCCTCTTTGTACAATGAAAAATCTTACAACACCTCCTGAATTTTCAATTCTTGGAAATTGCTTCTGTTTATCAACATCCTCTCTTATTTTGTTTATTAATTCAATTATTCTAGATTTTGAGCGATGGTTCATCATTTTTACTGGTTTCAACCAATCAGGTGGCAAATCTTCTCCTAATTTCTCTTTCCCATCACTGTAAATACGCTGCATTGTATCTCCAAACAATCCTAAAGAGAATTTTTCCATATTCACGGATTGTAAAGAAAAAAGAGCATCTATCAGATCTTTTTTTGTATCCTGACTTTCATCAATAAAAATAACCGGATATTTGTTCACTAAAATTTGCTTAAACAAATCTTTTGAAGCAATAAAGTGAGAAGCAATAGAAACAACTTCAGAGTGATTTAATGAATCTTTAGTTAGATTATCGCCATTGGGATTATAAACAAATTTAGAAATTTTGTTCAATGAGTCTAGTCTCTTGATTTTAGATTCCATTTTTTTTCTATTTCCAACAGATGTTTTATTATTACTATCTCTACTTTTTGACAACTGTACATTTAAATCAATTATAGATTCATTTAAATCTATCTCTAGCCATTTTTTTATATCTATAGTAAAGTTTTGAATTAATTCCCAGCAAAAGCTATGAATAGTACTAACATTAAAAATTGGATCGTAAGCTAACCGATGATTAATTTCATTTGCTGCTGCATTAGTGTAAGTTATTATTGCAATCTTTTTATTTTTTAACTTAAAATTTTTACCATTACTTTCTTTAAACTGGCTGAGTACATTTACAAGTGTACGTGTTTTACCAGATCCTGCTCCTGCAAAAAGAAAAAAACTTTTAGGATTTACGGGGTTGATACATTTGTAAATTTCAACATCAACATTTTCATCAATATTATTATTATATGTAGTCATCGTGATTAAGATTAAGTTATAGTGACATTTTGGTTTGATTTCAATTTTTCTTCGAGCCAAATTAATCCTTCTTCAATATATTTTGGAATATTTAATTTCTCTGGATTCTCAAAATATAAAACATCTAATGCAAATTCTGCTTTTTTGGCTCCTTCTGCATTAATTGCATCGTAAGCTTTTTTTGCGATATCTATAACCTCTGCTTCTTTAGCAGATTGCGCCATTTTTTTTAACAAACCAGATGATTTAGAAATTGATTTAAATCTTTCAATATTTTCGACTACCAATGCATCCTCAAAAGTATAGGGATAAATCTTTGTACCTTTTATATCTATTTCGCTTTGATATGCTACTCTAATAGGATTATCCTCTAAAACTTTATGTATAAATTCTAAATCTAACAATTCATCAATATTATTGAATTTAGGATTCCAACTTTTCAAAGTATCGTTATTGGTTACTTGATTAGATTCCTTTTTGGGTTGACACTTTTTAAATTTTTCTGTTGGTGGACTCTGTGAATCATCAACACATTTTTCCTGAGAATCAATATCCGTAATAATCAATGTAATTATTCCTAACTTTTCAATTAGCGGTTTTAATCGATGCGCATGACTTCCACCAATTTCTAAAATTGTAATGTAGCAGCTATCCAGTACTTCATGCTTATTTTTTATAAAATGTGGTATTAGCATTCTTTCTGCAGGTCCTTCAACCAATATTGTAGCATCAGCAAAAAATAAATCATTATGAGTAGTATTAAGATACCTAACAACAAACTTTTCAGTTTCTTTGCCTTCTCGTTTAGAACTATCAAAAACTGATTTTAAACTGAGGACTTCAGACGTAGGTATTAACTGTGTATTGTTCCTTTTAAAATATCTAAGACTTTCAAATTTTTGATGTGCTATATAACTGGAATGAGTACTTATAACCAACTGGGTAATAAAATCTTTATTTTCTCCCAAATCCGAATGTTTTCTTAAAACACTATAGGCTTTTTTAATAAATACTTGTTGAACTTGAGCGTGTAAATGAGCTTCAGGTTCTTCAATTAAAACTAAGTGAAGAGGTTCTATAATATCATCATCTTCACTTATAGCCTTCCCTTTACGCATCCATTCATCCCTATATCGCATTAATTTGAAAATTATTGATATCAAGTTTTGATACCCTAATCCATTATATTTTTCTGGCAAAGATAATCCACTTTCAATTTCATATCTAACAGCAGATTCGTGTTCTAATCCATCCGCAGCTTTAATGAGTGAGGATAAAGTTATTTGAGGATTACCAAAGCCCGGATAATTTAAATTTTGTAGCTCTTCTAAAGGATCTTTAAATCTAGTTTTTAAATTATCATCAAACACTAACTGAGCATCATTCAATTTCCCTAATGCATCTAAGTCATTTTCTGTTGGATCTATTAAAGGATTAAGGTGATTATCATAGTATGAACGCAATTGAGATGAGAGATTTTTAGAATTTGTTGATTCAGGATTTTCCGAATTGGGATCACTAAATCCTCTTTGAGCATTTATTGTATCAATTTTAATTAATCCATTAAGAGGATTTCCTTCTAAAGCAATATTGTATTGATCCAATTCTTGGTCTTCATTAAATTTTTCCGGATCCAAAATGTATGTCTTGATTTCAAATAAAGAATTTAATTTTCTATCACAAAATTGCCAAAAATCTTTTGGCCATAGATCAACTTTTTTACCTGAATCATTATTTAGCTTATTTACTTTCGTTTTACTAAGAAAATACTCTTCAATTAATACGTCTATATTTTTAGGTTGAAAAATCAATCTAATTCCTAACAAGCCACCTTTCCACTCAAGAGTTGGAATTAAATGACTTACATATCGCAACTCTGAATCTTCTACATTTATCCATAAATCCAATGAAGGTAAATATGTTTCCAGTTTTTTTATACTCTTATCCTCTTCAGATAAATTGGGATTTGTTATCCAAGTTTCAGCTATTTTATTTAATTCAATCCAATTAGATATCGTAAAATCTTGAGTTTTAAATTCCTTTCTTTTCAAAAAAGTTATTAAAGCATCCATAGCTGTAGTCTTTCCACTATTATTTGCGCCGACAAATATTGTTTCATTTTCAGAAAACTCAATTTTACAAGAAATTAGTTTTCTAAAATTCTTAATTTTTATAAAGTCAATTCTCATTATAATTTATATTTAATGGTTAGATTATTATTGTTAAACTTTTTAAACTACTAATTTGGAATTCAAACAAAATTTTGATAATAAACTCTCAAATAATTTTCTAATTTCTTAATGTGCATTTCTTAATTGTACAGCAAATTCCAATTATAAAAAAAGGATAAGGAACAAAAACAAATTCTATAATTATATTTTTTGAGTGAACTTACATCTTGGATAAGATTTACACCCAAAAAAACTTCCGTATTCTCCTTTTCGTACAGCGAGATTATTACCACATCTTGGACATTTCTTTTCTTGAATTGTTTTCTCGCGATGGATCATTCTTTGTTTAATGGAACTAACGTGTTTTCGTCGGCTGAATGAATCAATTAGATTAGCGGCATTAATTTTTTGAAAAACATTATCCTTATCAGTTTGAGAGAGATTTATTGTAGAGTAATTTTTAATCGTTCTTGTAAGATTATATACATTAATAACGTCGATTTTAGTATCTATTTTTATTTCTGCTTTTGTCGAAAAAACAATAATCGATTTGTATTCGAGATCAGGATATTCCTTTAAGCAGCTTTTCAAGGCTCTTATATGTCCCGAATTTTGGCGGATAGGATTGTAAAACTTTTTTTTGTATTTATATAATACCTGAGTCCAATACTCTGAATTTTCATATCCAATAATCCATCCTTTATAGTTCTTGGTTTCGATTACAAATATTCCAAAACTTGAAATTACCACATGATCTATTTGAGTGGTAAATTCTCCTGATTTTAAAAGGATATTGTTGATGATTTTATAATCTGACTTATCTAAGAGATTTAATATTAATGAAACTGTTTTCTCTCCTATTATTCCTTTAATTTTTACCTTATAAAGACTAAAAATAAAAATTAGTCCAAAAAGTACAATTAGTAGAACTATCTCCATAACTTTTTAGTTACTGATTTTTTCAGTGAATAGATTAAAACTATCTGAAAGTGACGGTTAGACTAAATCTTGTAGACATGTTTTACATTGACAAATCCATAATTACCAGATTCTATTACCTTAACCTGTAACCATTCACCATCAATAGCTATAAACTTTATCACAGCATACCTTTCCAGCACTTCAATTACTTCGTATTCAGTACCAGGTCCTTCTCGTAAATTAAGAATTTCTGAATCAACTGCAAGCATGTCTTCAGAACGATAATTATTAATCACTTTTTTATTTTCTGCTTCTTTTTTAGGCTTGCAATAAAAGTTCGAATTGGAAGAAGCATTTACAGTATTTTTTGAAGGAGTTTTAACTCTATTACCGCTGACATTGCGTGGCGCAGTATATCTAACAGGTGGTGAATATGACGCACATACTCCACAGCTCCCACCATTAGAGCAGTGTGCACATCTACTGCAGTTCGAACAGGCACTGCAATATGCACTACCAGTACATCGTCCATTTTCCTTAGGTTTAGAATCGCAACAGCTTGCCAGAAGCTTATTGTCCTGTGCTCTCACAGCTGAAATCAAAAAAAAGAACAAAACATTAAAATATATTAATTTTATCATAGCAGGTCATTTATGTTTAATGCCAAACTTAGCAAGATATTACTGAATAACTTTACGGTTTTCCATAACTGATCTTTTTAAAGCTAAAAAATGACTACTAAATAAAAATCTTTTGATAGTATAAAATAATATCCTTTCAAAAATATTGATTTGTAACAATCACCCACTAAGTATTTATACCTGTTTATGCAGTATTCACTTATTGGAATGAATACCTTTTTTACCGCTAAAGTTAAGGCTGTTTTAAAAATATATAGAAAAGGATTCTAGTTTGCAGTTGCCTTCAATTTTGCCACAAAATACTAAGGTACTTTTTACAGATGTTTCGCCTATCCATTTACCCCAACCGTTACCAATTATATAGTGAATTCACCAAGTTATCTTTAAGTTGCGGAGTCTGAAGCTCTTGTTTATTCTCTACTTTGCAATAGTTTTTTTCACAATTCAAATTATATATATACAATTGACTGTTGTTCAAATGAAGTCAGAAATTGATTAATTTCGACTTTGATTTAACCGCAAATAAGGAATAAAACACTACATAATTTTAGAATTAATGCAGATCAGGATTTTTGCTCTTGAATTTGATAATCTCATCATTTATTTTCGAATTCAATTCTTCATTTTCATCTTCTTTAAGAAGCTGTCTTACTTTATTTAAAACCAGCGCCCTATTTCTAGCTCCTTCGATTCCGTATTGATCCAATAATTTTTCCTCTTCCTCTGTAATGCGTATTTTTAGTTTCTCTGTATCAATTTGATATTCTTTTGTAACTCCTCCGAATTCATTTAAAAGAAATTTGAACGCTTGATCCGCCATGTTCAAAAATCCCTTTTTTAAGCTTTCTTCTACAGAAGCACTTAAATCTGGACTATATTTTAGCAATGGTTTATCAATACCATCAATAAATTTTGGTAAATCTTCAAAATTATTGCATTCAAAATTATGTGCAAACTGATTTCTAATGCTGATAATATGTAATAAATTGGCATAAGTCAATTTGTCAATTTTACCGCAATCCACAAGCAGATCAATTTTAGCACGCAAACTTATCGAAGAAGATTTATTATCTAGTGACTTCGTACTACCCAGTAACTCCAGCCCCATCATGTGCTTTATAAGTTTAGAAGTTAATGACTCAAAGAAAAGAGCTTTTTCAATTGCAATTTGTCTATTTTCAAATGTAGGCTGAAAGTTCATTTTTTTTCTTTTGATTAATTATAATTCCTTATGATCTAAATTGGAAAAAAGTTAAACAATTCTATTTCCCAAGGAATATGGTTCGAATTCAGTTAAGTTTTCATTACGCCGCATGCAAAATCGTTTTTCAAATAGGCCATTATCTACATCCGTTTCAGCAGCAGTCAGCTGTTATGCAATTACCAATCTTCATATAGAAAATCTGAAATTTCTTTCGCTGTTTCATGCTTTAACATTGACATATACTCTAAACTAATATTTGGCGAGATCTTTTCGATTTCTGCAATTCGTTTATTGTGTAAATTGAATTTCTCAACATTTTCAGCATTCTCAGTTACTGTAAGCTGAATTACTTCTTTTGTTATAGCATCTATTGCATTTAATCCTTTCTCATTAATTTGTACATTTTCTAATTTTAAAATTAGTGAAGCAGGAAAATCATTTACGTGCTTTATAATCTTATCACCTGTAATCGGAATAAAAACCCATAGTGATTTACCTAAATTATTTATAATTCCAGTTGCAAAAAGTTTGGCTCCGTAGATTAATATTTTTTGCGTTTTATACTCTAAAATAAATAAACCTTTAACTAAATGCTCACTCTGTTGAAGCAAATCTTTAAGCTTTTTTTCTTTATCTAATATAGCTGTAGATTCAAGAAAAATTGAATTTATTAGATTTAAGTTATGTTTGAATCCATTCATCAGAAAAATACCCATAAGAACACCAGCTTCGTGATGCGCAAAATGATTCCTTAACTCTTTTGCTCCTCTCCATTGTTCAAATAAATCATTCGAACATAATTCTTTTAATCGTGTAAGCTTTGAATGTAATGATTCAAAACCATCTCTTTTTAAACCAGAAATTTCGAGTTTTAAGGTAACACATGCTTCAAAAATTCGTGTCGATTTTGAAAATGCTTCATCTATTAATGGATAATTAAAATAGCTATAATACATAAGCCTCTCAACTACTTTTGTAATCATTAATTATCGTCTCAGGAACTAAAGAATGGAATTTTCCTTTTAGTAAATACTTTTCTCTAAAATCATCCTCAGATTTTATATCAAATACTTCCCAGATTTCATCAGGTTGTAAATAATTTATTTCTTTCATATAAGTTATTATTTTAAAGCCTCTTGAGAGAGCATTATAGCTAATATTTCATCGCCTTGCTCAATTCGCGACTTTCGTAATAGAGTCTTTTCAGCTAAACTAAAACATGCTATAAACGGTAATTCTACTAAATTCCCAAATTGCATAAGATGTGTGTTAGTTGCCGTTATCGTTTCGCTTTAGCCCTGTTTAAAAATTCAGGAATTGTTACGTTCATATAAAAATTGATGTATTGTTCAGCTGCATTATTTCCACTTTTAATGTACAATAATCTTTCATTTTTGTATTTTTTCAATTTATATTCCAATAAAAATTTAGGCATCATTTTTCTGAAGTCATCACCTAATTCCATATTAAATTTTTCTGAATTTTTATAAATCATCATTGGAGTTTCGATATCATCTTTTTCGGAATCTTTGAATATTCCGCGATGAGTATTTAAATTTCTGGCTTTAATAATGTGCTCAAAACTTTTATGATAATATTCTATAACTTTTATTGATAATGAGTCTTTAACTACTTCCGATTTCATTAAATTACCCCATGTACATTTCCTTTCGGAATATCCAAGTTCATATACTTCATTCGTAAATAATTTGAACAAATCTAAGAGTGTATTGGATTTGTGATAAAAAACTTCGGTATGATATTTAATATAATCTAAATGAGTAATTTCATTTTCCTCATAAAAATTTTTTAATGGAAAACGACGAAGAAAGACTTCTATTTTTTTAAAATCCCCTTTGATTTCATTTATTTTAGAATAAATGTCAAAAACTTTATTAGCATATTTACCTTCTGGACTAAATAACTGATGATTGTTTTTGGACAAGCTATACTCTGGATGAATACGAATCTCTTCCATTGTACGATGAACAATTTCAATAAAATCTTTAAATAATTCGCCGTTAAATTCGGTTATTTCCATTTAGTTTCTTTTATAGGGGTTAGTAATGTACTGGTATTACAGCGGGATCGGTACTAAACTAATTCCATTCTTCTGAATTGACAAATCTTTCTAAATACAAAATCAGCTTACTATTCTTCCCGCGTTCTTTTTTTAATAATTACGGGATCTAATTTAGTTATGATTACTAAACAATACCAAAGATACTTAAGCAGTACGCAGTTATTCTGCGTAGTTAAAAAATAATTATCTATTATAAGGATTTTAAACAAGAAAAAAATATTTTCCCTTTTTAATGAAAAACCTTTTTCACCAGCCTTCTCCTTCGTCTGCCAAAATCAAAATCAGCATATATAGCATAGTAAAGAATTTCTTTAAATTTTGGAAGAAATGGTTTGTAAATTGTTCAATCAATTAACCCATAAAATATATTTTAAATACGCAACACTCGTAAACTTTACTTATGTCTCAATTGTATTTAAGACGTGATATTATTTTCTTTATAAATAGTGTCAAAAAAATTTCTGCAATCAAAAAAACATTATATATTTGCACCCGCAATGAGAAAATGATTGCATGTTACTGGAGGAATGGCAGAGCGGTCGAATGCGGCAGTCTTGAAAACTGTTGACTGTAACAGGTCCGGGGGTTCGAATCCCTCTTCCTCCGCCAGTAGAAGTTTCAAAAGAAACTTTAAAAATCAAAAGCCTTTAAACACTAGTGTTTAAAGGCTTTTTCGATTTTACACACTTTTCAAAAAGCACATGTTTTATCAAAGAATGGTGGCACAATCAGTGTCCCACTTTTTTTGAGATCTTTTTTCTCAAAATTGGACCACTAAAACAAAAGAATTCCCTGGGAATTCCCTGCTGTTAATGGGCTCTCTTAAAATTATTAATTCAATTTGATTATTAATTTTAAAATTAGATAACATGTTAAAAACAATTTTTCTGCTAAAATCCGGCAGAGTTAATCGAGATGGAGAAAGCTCTATTATCCTAAGGCTTTCTTATAAAACCAAAACAATTACAATCGCCTCGGGAAAATATATTTCGAAAGAAAAATGGATCCAGACAAACCATCTGAAAAATACACTGAAGGCGGAAAAAGAAAAGGTAATCAAAAGCTCTCTTGATCTCATGCAGCTTAATGCCGAAAAGAAGTTTACAGAACTCTTCCGAATTGATCCTGAGGTTGATCTGGAACTGCTAAAAGCTGAACTTACAGGAAAAGCCAAAATCGGCCAGCCTCAAGGGCCTTCCATAATTTCAATTATGGAAACATACAATATATTCTTCACCAAAAGAGTCAATTCTGGAGAACGCGCTGCGGCTTCACTGCAGAAGTACAAAAGAGCAAAGGATTTACTTTTGGATTTCATCACCAGCGCCTACAAAAAGGAAGATATGCCTGCATCTGAAATATCAAGCTCGTTTGTGTTTAAACTGGAACAGTTCCTTAAATACGAAAGCAGTTTTAAAGACCAGACAGGTATCAAAAACAATTCGGTGGTAAAGTATATGAAAATGTATAAAACTGCCTGCAATTATGCCATTAAAATGGATTTGATCATAAAGAACCCATTCAACGTTTATGACGGAAGGCTGAGTGTAAAAGATGCTGTTTTCCTGACCCAACAGGAACTTAATACAATCGAGAATAAAATATTTTCAACGCCCCGTTTGGAAAAGGTCAAGGATATATTTCTTTTCAGCTGCTATACAGGATATGCGCCCGTCGATGCCATGGATCTGACCGAAAGAAACTTATCCGAAGATTCAAATGGAAATTTATGGATTATGACCAGCAGAGCTAAAACTGCCATTAGAGCCAATGTGCCTGTATTACCAACCATTGATAAAATTATTTCAAAATATAAAAATCAGCAGAAAGGTCTTATCCCGAAAATATCCAACCAAAAAATGAATGCTTATCTTAAGGAAATAGCTGATACCTGCAGCATAGACAAACATCTTACATGGTATGTTGCCAGACATACCTTTGCCACTACTGTCACTTTAGGAAATGGGGTTAGACTCGAGAATGTTTCAGCAATGATGGGACATACAAACACAAAACAGACTCAGCATTATGCAAAAGTTTTGGATGTGAACATCATGGAAGATATGGAAAAACTGAAATCTAAGTTTAGGTAAGTTTCCTAATTTGAAAATTCTTTAAAACTTTAATCAACTACGCCTAACTATTAAATTAAAAAAAAATGCTTCAAAACCAATCCTTAATCCCTGATATAAAAGCAATAATTGAGACTTCAAAAGAACGTGCAATTAGAGCCGTCGATAATGAAAGAACTACGATGTACTGGTCCATCGGAAAACGTATTTTTGAGGAAGAACAACAGGGAAAAGAAAGAGCCGACTACGCCACTTACTTAATTCAATATCTTGCAAAAGAATTACAACCTCATTATGGAACTGGCTTTTCATACCGCCAATTGAATTGGTATCGAAAATTTTATAGGACATTTCCAATTGTGTCCGCACTGCGGACACAATTGAGCTGGACACACTATAAACTCCTGCTATCAATTGATAATGAAGAAAAAAGAGAGTTCTATATTGCAGAAAGCGTTAAAAATAATTGGACATCACGCCAGATGGAACGCCAGATAAATAGCAGTTTATTTGAACGACTTATAATGAGTAATGATCAAGAAAATGTATTGGCAGTTGCACAAAATGAAAAATTACCTTCAGATGCCCGAGAAATTATAAAGGATCCAATGTATTTAGAATTCTTAGGCTTAAAACGCGAAGCCGCATACTATGAAAAAGACATGGAGCAGGCAATTATCACTCATCTTCAGGAGTTCTTATTAGAAATTGGAAATGGATTTTCATTTGTTTCAAGACAAAAAAGAATACATATCGATGGAGATGAGTTTTTTGTAGACATGGTTTTGTACAATCGATTACTTCAGTGTTTCGTTCTAATAGAAATCAAAACACACAAACTTACCCATCAAGACATAGGACAATTACAGATGTATGTCAACTATTATGACCGCATTGAAAAAAATAACAACGAAAACCCTACTATAGGAATATTACTATGTGCTGATAAAAATGACGGAGTAGTAAAATTCACATTACCCGAAAGTAACAAAAGCATTATTGCAAGCAAGTACCATTTATACCTTCCAACCGAACAGCAGTTACTTGAAGAAGTCAAAAAAGAATTGGCAAATTTTGAAAAAGACAAAAAATGATTTTAATATAGTCTTAAAGAAATAAACCAATTCCTTTAAGACTATTTTTCATCTTAGTATTAAATGTTATTCCGGGATGATAGCTGGTCACACAATCTTTCTATTTTTTCCAGATGTAAAAGTATAGGAAAAAAGGAGTTCTAGCTTAAAATTGCTAAATGGCAAAGCTACAGCTTTAGAGAACTTGAGAGGCAGATTTCCTCTGGACTTTTTGAACGCACCATGCTCAGAAATGCAAAACTCTCAACAGCGTTGAGAGAAATAACCCCAAAACAATCAATTCACTCAAAGACAGCTATATTTTTGATTTTTTAAATCTCTTTGAGCCTCACAATGAAAAAGATCTTAAGAAAGGGTTGATCAAACAGATGAAAGATTTTATTCTTTAGCTGGGGAGAGACTTTCTGTATGTAGGCGAAGAATATAAAGTTCAGGACGGAAACAGTGCCTTCTATATTGATTTATTATTTTACCACAGTGTACTGCAGTGCCTTGTGGCTTTTGAATTAAAATCAGATAAGTTTAAGCCAGAGCATTTAGATCAGATAATTTTTTATTTAGAAGCCCTTGACAGAAATGAAAAAAAAAGAGAACAAAAATTCAAGTATCGGAATTTTACTTTGTAAAGATAAGGATAGTGAAGTTGTAGAATCTAAGTCTTTCTCCAACTATGGTGGCTGAATATCAAATGCATCTACCAGATAAAACTATTCTCCAGCAAAAAATCCATGAATTGTTCAACAGCAATCGACAAAATGAATAAATCCAATTCTTTCTTATATTTCTAATTGCGTCCACAGTGCGGATGCAATTAGAAATATAAATAAAATCCCAAATAAGACTCATAATACTATTGGAATTTCCACAATTTTGCCATAGAAAGTTTAGGTGATTTACAGATTTTTAACCTATCTAAATTTTGTAAAAAAATCAAAGTTTTATGGCCTTAGGCTCGAAACTTTATACCAAAATATCACACAAAATTATCGAAAACAACTAATAAAGCGCGGTCTTAATTCTAAAGAGTTATTGACATTTTGCCCTGCTCAATATAGTCCATTGTGTAATTCCATTGATGCATAGGATAATCAGCAATCAGTTTTTTTGTTGTGATTGTCTCATTAGTAACCACGATTCTGATCTGCCTTTCCTCAGCTTTGGCCGATTCTACAATCCATATAAGGGTAGCGATGTCGGGATTCCCATTTTTTCCATCTGCTGAGATGACGTAGGTATCGGCCGTAATGTTTTCAAAAAGCATTCTATTGCTGTTTCGGTCACTGCCATGATGGGGCACCTTAAAGATATTTACATGCATTCTATCGTTTATTAAGAGATTTTTCATTTTTAAACCCTCAAGCAAATGATCCCCTCTCCCATCACCAGTAAAAAGAATACTCTTCCCACTATCTTTTACTAGGAACATAAGACTGCTAAGATTAGGAATACTTCTATCACTAAAGGAGAGCACGTTAAACTTTCCATCTGCAATTTCCTGCTCTCGCTTTTTGAGCCACGTAAGCCATTCTACTCTTAAAGCATCTAGATTTGCTTGCGTAGGACCTACAATAGTAAAAGTAAGCTCGCCAAAACTGATATCTTGCTGGCTTGAGTCAACAGTGAACACTCCATCATGAGCGTCTGTATTTAGAGGAATACCAAGCATACCGGCCAAGCGCGTTAACTGAAATCCTTCTTTTACACCCATTAATGCAATTTGAGTACCTTTCATCTGCACTAAAGCATTTGCAGAACTGCTTTGCACTCCCTCTAGTCTGGTCTCAATCTCCTGGGTAAGGTCAACTGTTTTGTTAAAACTGTTTAGCCAAAGTTTTTTGATGGCAATAAAGTGTGGTTCTCCTGCGTCTGTCTGGCGCCTTAATTCAATAAAAAGATCTAGTATACCCTTGATATGATCCATATCAACATGACTGACAATCAATGCTTCAAGTTCACCATTTTTAATTATTCTATCGATTTCAGGACGCAGTGAACCTTCAAAGATGTCCCTTGGACCTCCGTCTATTAAAATATATTTCGAAGGTGTGCCATATTCCATCAGCAGTGCATCCCCGAAAGCTGCTTGGATAACATGTAGTTTTAGCATTTTAAATTACTTTTTAGTTAGACAATTATGGTATCGGATGAAGCGGTAATAATAAGCGCAAAATCCTGAGCCCCTTTTATAATATTACTTCCTATTACAGAAATATTGTAACGACCCGCGGGCGCGTCTTCGATAATGACACGCTCTACGTTATTCCTGCTGTCCAATCCTTTCAAAAAGGAATACGCATCCTCATTTCCCAACCACTTTTTGACAGGATTAGCATAGTCTACTATCAGGTTCAGATCGTTCTGCAGCGCACGGGCAGGTAAATCCGTGTATGCCAGACATACCCTGATCCAGCCCAGGGATCTAAGTTCAATAGTCACTAAGGATTTTTTTCCGGTAATTAGATGCTCTGTTGGCTCAAGATAATTATCCACATAATGAAAAAAGAAATTCTCTGGCTCCAGTGGGATACTATTTTGCATATCAATCATACCAAAGCCCTGATCAAAATTAGGTCCCGTTGGATGATTGATACAGGCATCAGTTCCTTTGAGCTTTTTTGCACCATTGATAATAGTCGCCTTTAAAAGAGCAGCACTTGGTTGATGATTCCACTTTTTCTCGTAGTATTCCCTTATAATGGCCGCACAGCCCGTCACCAGAGGCGCAGCCATACTGGTGCCTCCCATAATAGCATATTGATTGTTAGAGGGATGTGCCGTCCAGAAATTCGATGGACTACTCTGGGCAGATCTTGCACTGACTATATCTGTGCTTGGGGCAACAATATCAGGTTTTATTCGATAATCATCTGATGGCCCCCTGCTACTGAATCCGGCAAGAGAATCAGAATCTCCTGAAACATTCTGACCTCCGTAATAATGGGATGGATGAAAGTTGTATGGCCACATAGTACTATAGGTAAAGGTGGAATATCCCCAGCTTGTTCTTGAACTTCTGCTTGATCCAACAGTAAGTATGTTCTTGGCAGTACCCGGTGCTCCAATACTTAAAAGACCAGGATATCCTACTGCTGAATTTGATGCGCCAACTGACTTTCCCTCATTGCCTGCAGAAAAGACTAAAAGCATGTCCTTTTTTTCGTAAACAAATTCATCTACTTCTATAGCCTGAGCAGTAATACGGGAATTAGTTGAAGAACCCCAGCTGTTGTTATGTATCCTAACTCCGTCTTTATAGGCCTGATTAAAAAGATCCTTTAGGTTAAAAGGGATTGTAATATCTCCCAGATTGTTAAGCAGTGATTGAAAATAAAGATCTGATTTTGGCGCCGCACCTGCATAAACACCCGCTGAATGGGCCCCGTCACCAAGTACAGTTCCTGCGACATGAGTACCGTGCCCATCTGTATCGACACCTGTGCCCAAACCTCCCCAGTCCTGCATATGCTTTATCCTGCCAGTAAAATCTCCATGTTTGGCATCAATTCCTGTGTCAGCTATCCCGATGAGCTGTCCTGCACCATAATACGGAAATGTACTGGGAAGAACAGCAGCACCATGCAGGCCTATAATTTCCTTTGCTTTATCATTGTGAAGTTTAGGCGGAATATATTCATACATTTCCCTTACAGAAGAATGATCAATAATAGAAAACATAATTGGTTCAGACTCCAGTAAATATATTCTGACTTTTATCCCGTCATGACCCGCAACAGCAATATTCCTTTGTTCTAAAAATGATAAAAATTCCTCCATATCTTCCTCCCTGTGTAAAAGGACATCGTAGGTCAACATTTGCTTTCCTAGTTTTTTCAAATCATCAGACCCTTTTTCTCTAAACTTGTAAAGAAGTGTCAAAGGGGTACTC
This sequence comes from Flavobacterium notoginsengisoli, assembly GCF_042686225.1. Taxonomy (NCBI): domain Bacteria; kingdom Pseudomonadati; phylum Bacteroidota; class Flavobacteriia; order Flavobacteriales; family Flavobacteriaceae; genus Flavobacterium; species Flavobacterium notoginsengisoli. Next base: position 224,161 of record NZ_JBHUOT010000001.1, on the reverse strand, counting down.
CAAATGGTAATGGGGATAATATTTTCAATAAAATCGGAATCCCTGAGCGTCGCAAAAACTTCCTGACTTTCAATCCGAACCACATATAAATCAGGGTAGCGAAACTCCGTTATAGCAATACCATTTATATTTAAATAGTCACTGTACTCTTCAAGCAGTGGCCCTAAAATTCTTAGTGAAAAATAAGCCGGAAAAATTGCCTTGATGTTAAAATAATCCCGCCACCGTTCTGTGGAATAGTCCCAATCACTAAAAAATGTTCTATACAGGAATAAGTCTTCTTTATAAAATTGTTCATCATGAAGTCTTTCAATACTCCTTAGGATAATACCAAAATCTACTAAATCCTTTTCTCCATTTTCATCAATATCCCCGATAAGAAAACTATCGGTTACTTTTTTGACTTCTAAATATTTATAAATATAATCCCGTTCGGCCTCATTAATATAATAGGCAATAATTTTTTTCTTTGTCATTATCTAAGTTGTTAATTTGAGCTAATTTACTGTTTTAAATAATTAGTCTTCTTGAAATTTCCATTGGTCTAGCTATCTCTATAGTTTAGTTTAACCCTACTATTTCACCATTTTTTCTACTTACTTTTATCAGCCAAACTTATATTGTATTGTACAAAGGTACCTAGTCCAATTTGAGTTTCACTCACTGATTGATATCTCTTAATTGGAAAACCAAGGCGAAACTGATTTGTCGGACTTATCTTAAAATCTAAAAAAGGCATAGTTATTGTCTGCTTTTTTATATCATTTTCATAGTACAACATATCACCATTAGCTTTAAGATATTCAAAAGATACACCTATCAGTATAGAGGGGATGAAAAAATCTTTCACATAATTCTGATCTGATTTATTAAGTAATTCATCCTCAGATAGGAATTTAATTGCTCTAAAACTTACTGATGCATTTAACCCATAGTAATTGATTAGTTTCTGATTTTCTTCGGCTGATTTACGCTTACGTTGATATGCAACTCCGCCCGTAAAAATGAGATCATAATAAAGTGAATAACTAATATCCGAAGACAAACTATATGCTTTAACGGCATATTTATTAGTAATTATTCCTTCATCATTAAGCACTTTATCTCCACCTAAAATTTCAAAAAAAGAAACGTTATACCCAATGTTAAATGCAACTCCATTTTTCGCAATATCTTTAAAATAATTTATTCTTTGCTGGTCAATTATTTTTTGCCGTTCTGCTTTGTATTGTTCATATTGAGCCTTAGTCTCTCCTTCATTCTGCTCACGCTCAGCTTCTGCTATAGGCATTGAATCAAATTTACTTTTAATTCGACTCCTAAATGGTCCAAAAGGATTAGTGCTATCAAATCCCAGAGCAATCCCAAAAGTTGAAATCCCATCTTTTTGAGCAAAATTTATTTTACTGTCGATAAAAATTTGAGAAATTTTTAATTTATCTAAAGTATCATTTATATCAGTTTTAACCAGTTTAAATGGTGAAAATACAATTTTTTGTAAAGTATTATCTTTTGAATACTTGAGACTGGCGGATATAAGATCAAAACCTCCAAAACTAATCTCATCAAAAAGCTCTGGCTTTGGCATTGAGGAAGACATCATGCTAAAAGACGAACTCCCTTTAATATCACCTTGTGCTAACATCAAAGCATTAGTGAGAACACAAGAAATAAATAGTAGTTTTTTTATCATAGTAATTTTATTTAATGTCAGCCGATAAGTCAATATTCCACAACTCTCCATTTGTAAGGGACTTAAGACCAAGCCTAGGTTCTCTTTCAATTATTACTCCTGGATTAGTCTGTACTACCATACAAATAGCTTGTTGTATATTTGCGAAAGGCTCAATTTTAACTTTAATAGTTAAATTTGCACCTAGGTCAAAAGTCCCTAGATTAAAAAGCTCATTCCCTGAGGTACTGTTTACCACATATTTAATTGCCATATTCCAAGATCCTGAATTTAGTTTCCAATTAATCTTATGAATTCTTATTGGTCCTCCGGAACTCCATTTTATTGAAATAGAAACGTTCCTTTTTTCGAGTGCATCCAATATCTCTGCATCAAAATTTTCCGATACGACACTTACTCTGTGAAATTCTTGATTTGCCATATTTATTTTTGTTTTTAATTATTAAATCAATCCAAAATTAAAAGAAACAAATCACAAGAAAGTAGGTATTTACACCTGATTTAAATCACAAAACACTAAAAAAGAACATATTATAATTAAAAAACATTAATCAGTAATATTAAAAAATTTATATATTTTTACTATAAGGTAAAAATATTGTACATAAAGAAAAAACTATAAATATTCATTAAATAATAAAAGGCTTTTCTTTAAAAAAATAAATATTAACTTACATAAAAAAGATTCAATAGCGATTAAAATTCCATATTCGAAATAGCACATATATCTTTTGTAAATAATCTAAAAAAAATTTCTAAAATCGAAAAAACATACTATATTTGCACCCGCAAACGATAAATGTTGTTGCGTCTTACTGGAGGAATGGCAGAGCGGTCGAATGCGGCAGTCTTGAAAACTGTTGACTGTAACAGGTCCGGGGGTTCGAATCCCTCTTCCTCCGCTGAGAGCTTAAAAAGAGACTTTTCAAAGTTTACAAAAAAGGCCAAAATTCACGGAAAACCCTGCAAATCAAACGATTTGCAGGGTTTTTTCTTTTATATGCATTTTCAATATTTTCAAAACCGCACAAAAGTTTTGTGGCGCACTCGTGGCGCAGAGCAAAAAATCAGCGGTGCGCCACAAAAAAAGCCTTTAGCTCCCGTAAAAAAAGGGGTTAAGCACGTTTACATCTTGTTTAAATCACGTTATAATTCTACATTTACTAATCTAATAAGTTGAATTATGCTAGAGAACAGCTTTGGGTTAATTTTCTATCTGAAAGTGCCCCGCAATGAGAGTAAAATTAGAAGTGTCTATTTCAGGATAACCATTGACGGAATTCCGAAAGAAGCATCTACCAGACGCCAGTGGGATATTGAGCGCTGGAACCAGAAAAATGAAAGAGCCGTCGGTACAAAAGAAGACGCAAAGTCCCTTAATTTTTTTCTGGACTCACTCACAACGAAAATCCATGATATCAAAACAGAGATACTCTACAGCGGAAAACCGGTGACTTCCCAGAAAATCATGGATCATGTAATGGGAAGAATAACGCCGAGAATAAAAGTGCTTGAAGAATTTCAAAAACATAATGATGAATTGAAAGCTCTCATTGGCAATGGATATACAGGTGCTACTCTGGAAAGGTTTAACATAACCAAAAATCATGTGTCCTCTTTTATAAAATTCAAATATAATGCTGATGATTTTGAATTTGCCGATCTAGATCTTGAATTCGTAAAAGATTTTGAGTTTTATCTCAGATCTGTCCGTAAGTGCAGTAACAACACAACCCTCAAGTACATTGCCAACTTTAAAAAAATTGTCATACGTGCAATTGACAAGGAGATCATTATAAAAGATCCTTTTAAGAATTTTAAAGGACGGAAAACTAAAATTGTAAAGAAGCCTATCTCTGCAAAAGAATTAGCAGAACTGGAAACGCATCAGTTTTCAATAGAAAGACTCAGTATTGTACGGGATATATTTGTATTCCAGTGCTACACCGGACTTGCATACATTGATGCCTATCAGCTCACAAGCGCCGATATCAAAGACGGCGTGGACGGAAATCCCTGGATTATCTCTGAAAGACAGAAAACAAATTCAACGGCAAAGATTCCGCTTCTGCCACAAGCTTTAAAAATTCTTGAGAAATATAGAGATCATACTGTGTGCATTAAGCGCGGAACCCTGCTGCCGGTTTATTCCAATCAGAAGATGAACGGCTACCTTAAAGAAATTGCTACACTATGCGGCTTCTCATTTACCCTTAACACCCATATGGCTCGCCGCACATTTGGAAGCACGGTGACTTTAAACAATAACGTTCCCATCAATGTAGTAAAAGAACTGCTTGGACATTCTTCTGTCAAGCAGACAGAAGCTTATGCCATAACAGAGCAGACTACTATAGGCAGGGAAATGTCACTGCTGAATAAAAAGTTAAATCTGACAAATCCACAAGTTTCTCCTGAAGATATGGACAGTTTGAACAGGCTCGAAAAAGAAATTCAGGAAATCAAAAAGAGATATAGCAGTTCGCATTTTAATCATTGAATTGCAATATTTAAAAGCCTTAACAGCTAAAAAAGTCTGTCTTATATATTTTGGAGCAGTTTTTTTAAGTACTTCGGATTTATCTTTCGAAAACTTGTCGAAATTCCAACAACCTGTTTTACAACAGTAAAAATGAAACGATGTTTTCATAAAATAGATTTCAAGACAATATATTGAAAATCAAATACCGTGAGAATAAACTTAAAATTCTAATGTTATTTTAATGTTTAATGCAATTATTTTGATATACTTTTGCAAAATAAACCTACAAAATAAAACAATAATCATCTTCATCTAATACTGATAGATTTTTTTTCTAATGCATTTGGTAAGGAGACATACCAACTCGGTGTCAAACTATTAAGATGTGAATGATTAGATTTCTAAATTAAATTAAAATCCCATATAATCCTTTTAAAATTAAATGAAAAAAATTACATCATCATTAAAACTTGCAGCTGCAGTTTTAATACTTTTATCTCTTACATTAAGTTGCGACAGCGAGAAAAATGCTGTAGAATACAGTAACTCCATTGAAGAACCGAATCATAATACGCTTCATGATCTCAGCAATTCCATTGCAATGTTCAACAAAGCATTAGATAATATAGAAAATAATATACTTGAAGAAAGTAAAAACATAATAAGTCCAAAAGAAGAGAAGTTAATAAATTTAAGTATCTTAAAAAAACAAGATCATAAGCTCTCTAAGAAAAACAGCGAACTGCTTGTATTTAAAATGATGGAAGTAAGCCGTAAAAATCTTTCAAACAAATTTAAAGATCAAGATGCTCAAAAAATCAGCTATACTCTTCGTAAAAATGCAATTTTAGATTTCATTAATGGTCAAGATGAAGTTCAACATATTTTAAATAAATTCATATACTATGAAAACAATTCGAAAGATGATCTGAAATCCAGTATTAATATTTCATCAGCCAAAATAGCAGGCTCCATTACGTCAAAAGCGATGAGCACATACAAAGTAAAACTGAATACACCCTCAGGAGAGGAAAATATCGAGTGTCCAAGTGACATGACTATACTTGATTCAGCAGAAGAACATGGAATAGATCTTCCTTACTCGTGCAGAGTTGGTGCATGCTCCTCTGACGCTTCCAAACTTGTATCAGGTTCTGTTAATCAAAACAATCAATCTTTTCTTAATGATGAGCAAATCATGTGCGGATGGATTCTAACTTCTGTTGCTTATCCAACATCTGACTGTGAGATTACAACACATCTAGAGGGCAGTCTTACCGAGGAAGGTGGCTGCAGCGGAGGAATTCATCTGGGCGGCGTAACGATAATAAACGGATATACTAATCCAATCTTTGATTTAAGCTGGAGCAATATAAGATTTATCTATCTTAACGGTGGCACCTTGAATTTTCCTTTAATATATCAGATTATTGACAATCTTAAAGGCAAAGAAAAGTGTCTCAACGCTTTACTAAATCAAAAAGGAAACTCCTTTGTTGAAAAACTATTAAGTAATTTTAAAGGCAAATCTGAATTTGATATTATACTAAGTTCGAAAGATCACGTGTATGGAGTAAAGAATGGTGCAACAAGAGAAATTAACGGAAGAACTCTACCGCCTAAAAACAAAACAATATATATTGAAATAAACAATAGTATGGCACAAGGAAGCAGTGCTTTGGATGTTGCACGTACAATTTTGCATGAATATATTCATGCCGACATTTTTAGAAAACTAAATACAAAAATCCCAACTCCAAATGGCGTCTTAGACTTCAAAAGTACTTATGAGGCATATGGAAACCAGCATAGTGCAATGGCCGATCTTTATCTTTCAAGCATGGCTAAAGCATTGAAAGAATTTCACGAAAGTGCTTTTCCAGATGACTATAAAAATTATACTAATTATTACGGTGAAAAACCAAGTGATGCATTTTATAACGCATTAGCATGGGGCGGTCTAAAAGATGCAGATGTTAAGGCTTGGAAAGATTTACCAGCTGATAAAAAAGCATCTATAGAGGCTCTTGCATCCAGAGTTCCAATGCTTACTAAAAACACACCTTGCAAATAAAATTCTATTTATGAAAACTTATTTACTTATAACCGCCTTTCTAATTTCAATTAGCATAAAGGCACAACAGGAATCAAAAGATACAATTTATTTTAAATACGATAATAAATACATTAAAACCTATGTTGAAATTCCTAAACATCTTTACATAAAAGATGCAAGCGGGACAAGTTCAGGTAATTTCTACTTTACAAAAATAAGAAATATAAATGGGCCTAAGTCAAAAGCAAAAGTAATCTGTCTTAAAAAATTTATACGCTCTTCCATCTTTTATAATAAAAGCAAGCTCCCTAAGTTAAATGACTACAACCTATATGAAGAACTTAACAAATTTGTTATAATTTTCGTTAAAAAAACTAACGGTTCAAAAGAGTATATTTTAGTTGAATCTAGTTTTGAAATTGAATAATTTAATTTACAATATATAAAGCGAAGACTCCTTATTTGGGGTCCTTTCGCCTATAATGTTTTAAGCTAAATTTAGCATTGAAAATAAATCAGCCAACGATTGCGATATATATCTTTTCCAGCTGTCAAAGTTAAATTGCTCCCTTCGAAAACTCAAGCAATAATGATAAAGATATAAATATTGTTTTGATCAAGTAAAATATCCATTTTAAAGATAAATACGAGCATACAGGAATTACTTGATATAGTTCAAAAGGACAATTTCAATAATCGAACCAGATAGCTAATTTATGTAAAATCGATTTTTTTTTTTACTGTAGACCACATAGTGAAGAAAACTCAAAATTAACTGTTCAAGTCACAATTTATCCAGTCCCAATTAAAGTAAAAAGCTAACATTTTTAATGTTTACTCAAAGGTTCCTATACTGCTCTCCCCACAAAAAGGGTAAAAGAAGCCAAAACGAAAGTTTTTCAATCTTTTCAAAAACCCTCAAAAAACGTGGTAAAGCCTGCAAATCGTAAGATTCGCAGGCTTTTTTCATTTGTATTGCTTTTCATATTTTTTAAAACCGCCCAAAATCTCTATGGCAGAATCGTGGCACTTTTGTTTTGGAATGCATACTTTTTCTGCCACAAACAGCTAAGGCGAATTCTGACAAAACCGTTTAAAAAGTTAAAAAATTTACGTTATGATTTTCAATGCCTTTTAGCAGAATAACGAACTTAACTTATGACAGGATGGAAAACAGCAGAAAGAAATACAGCATTGACTTTAAAATCTGGGCCGTCAAGACCTGCATGGAACATAAAAGCGTGCGTCTGGCCGCCAATAAACTTAAGATCAACAAAAACAGCCTGCAACACTGGAAAAACCTCTTCCGGAACGGAAAGCTAACCCTGCATCAGTCCTCAGTTCCGGATTTGAACAGAAATGAAATAGTCCAACTTCAGAAGGAACTCAAAAACATACGGCTGGAACGGGATATTTTAAAAGAAGGCTCAGGGCTTTTCCATCTTGGTAGACGTGCCATTTACCAGTTTATAAGAGAAAATACCGGCAGATTCCCCGTTGGAAAGATGTGCAGGGCTTTTCAGGTAGATCCCAGCTGCTATTACAAGTGGCTTAAAGGGCTTGCCACCAACAGGACGGAACGCAGAATTTTTATAACATCAGAAATATCAAGAATCTACCAATGGAGCGAAGGCAGATACGGCAGTCTGAGAATATCCAGAGAATTGGCCTCTCTGGGCATAAAAGCATGTCCTTCCCTAGTCAGAAAGATTATGGCCGAGCAGCAGCTGCACTGGATTGCTAAACTAAAATTCAAAAGAACCACCCTCTCCTCCCCAAGATATACTGCTGCAGAAAATTTATTAAATCAGGATTTCAAGGTGAGTAGACAAAATCAGGCATGGGTCTCGGACATCACCTACATCAGAACAGCAGAAAGATGGGCATATCTCACTACAGTTATAGACCTGTTTGACCGAAAAGTTATAGGCTGGTCATTAAGCGAAACTCTGAAAGCAATAGACACCAGCTTCGCGGCTTTAAGAAAAGCCCTGCTGAACCGACCTTTAGCTTCAGACCAGACCCTCATATTTCATTCTGACAGGGGAATCCAATATTCCTGCAGAATCTTTCTGTCCGCATTATCAAAAAACATCCAGATCAAGCAGAGCATGAGCAGGAAAGGAAACTGCTACGATAATGCTGTCGCCGAGAGTTTTTTCAAAACACTGAAAACAGAACTGGTATACCGGCATAATTATAAAAACGTAAAACAAGCCAGAAAGTCAATCAGTAACTATATTGAAAATTTCTACAATACAGTGAGAAGGCATTCAGCACTTGGAAATATGACAATGAAAGAGTTTCACAATCAATTTAATATCTTATGATTAGATGAAGTTACTTGTCGCTTCCATCCGCTTCTTTAAAATCCATCTTCCCCCCTATAAATAGACAGGATTATTAAGAGCATAAGTATATGGGGAATTTCTTCTTGAAATTTCAGCCAATGGGTCAATATTCATCCATCTTCCTAAAGCAGGGTCATAATTCCTTGCTCCATAGTCATAGAAGTTAAGTCCCAGCTCATCTTGCAATTCTTTGCCATTGTACTTATACGTATAAGGGTTTACGACTTTTTTTACAAGTTTTTACCTGTTAAATACAAAAATTTTAAGAACATGATTTTGAAGGATAAACTTACTGTTTAATTGCTCAAATCCAAAAATAAATCTTCAAAACAGCAGTAAAAATAACCAGACTTTTACTGAAGCAGATTGTCCTGCGGTTGAGTCTTTTCAGATGAGTTCTGAGCGTCAGATTCTTCCTTTCAATATGATTAGTTCCGAAACGCTTGACAGAATGCAGCTTCTCGCCAACCAGATATCTGTAGTTTTTAAGTCTGTCCGTAAATATCTTTTTTGCTTCTGCCAATTTCAGAGTTTCCAAAACACGATTCAGAGTTTTATTAGTTCGTTTGCCTACATTAAAACTCACCACATTTTTAGAATTCTTTTCCAAAGCATAAACCAGCCAGATATAATTTTTCTTGTGTCTGATATAAGTACACAGTTCATCTACTTCGTAAGTTTTGCCTCTGCTGACAATTGGTCTGGTTATATTTCTCGCAATGGAGACAATTCTTTTCAATAACGTTGTTGCTGATATTTTTAATACTCTTGCCGTGCTTCTTATTCCTAAACCTTCTTTGGTGAACAGCACTATCTCCTTATTGATATCTCCGTTGTAAGCATTGTACCTATAGTAAGTCTGCTGTCGTTTTTGACAAATAGTACATTTATAACGCTGATTACCGTTAGATTGAAATCCATTCTTTATGCATTTACCATTGCAAAAATTACATTTTATTTTCATGACCTAATTTGAAACACTAAGGTAAGGCAAAAGCATTCAAAGGCTTATTAAAAGACAAAAAACGAAAGAGACGACCTGATGGTCGTCTCTTTTTCTATTCAATAATTTAATTTTAATATTCTTTTTCAGTTAGTTACATGGATATATTATCAAAACACCTAATCTGTAACACTACCGATAATCTGTAGATGTTAGATGCAATAATTAACCACCAACACATCTGATACATTACCAAAAACACCTAATCTGATACACTACCCAAATTCTTAATTACATCTGTAGTACTTATAAAATACCATCTTCCTGTGTTATCATCAAAGTAAGACAAATAATTATTCCTGAAAAAGAAATAATTAATTGAATTAAATTGCTTTTTTGAAATATTCTTTTTTAACATTATTATTTTTGAATCACTTATATCACAAAATTTTTTCTTAAAATCATCAAAACTTTTATTTATATATATATCTTCTACATGAGGGTCAATACCGAAACAATAACTCTCATCCTGACAATCAATAGTGATTTTCTCATTAAAAACACTATCAACAAAATCTCTAAAATCTAAAGTCTTATATTTCATTTTGTGTATCCTTCTTAATTCTTGAACATACAAAATAATAATTTCATCATTTTTAGTTTTACCAAAAAATAATACTGTTGCAAAAACGGAAGGATATTTTGGATTTTCATTTGAAATTATTTCAACAATTTCAGGACTAAATTTTTGCTTTTCTTTATTACATGAAGAGCAAAAAATAAATACTAGTAAAAAAAATATTTTAATTTTATTCATATTAGTTATTATTAGGTGGATTCTCTAGTTTTGATTTTTGAATTATCTCTTTTCCGTATCTGATTCTTAAAAAATTTTTTAGTTTTTTATCTGATTGTCGTGCTAGATTTTCAAAGAATACTGCTCTAATTTCTGCTGGGGATTCAGAGCTAGCTTCAACATTTTGTGAGTCCCAGTTATTTCCCTGATCGTAATCATACTGATGTTGAATTTCATGTGCCACAGTGGTATAATGAGAACTTGGAACACCTGTACTTTCTTCTAACTGTTTTATCTGTTCCTTTGAAAAATTATAATAAGTAAGACTACCTACTCCTATTCCTTTTCCAACTAATTTCTTTAATTCTTTAGGATCAGTATAGTAGTCATATTCACCAACCACACTTTTAACACCATGTTCAACATAATGTAATTTACTGCTAATTTCTAATTGTTTGAGCTTCCTAATTAAAGTTTTGTCACCTGAACTTTCTATTTTTCTATAAGAAGCTAAAACTTTATACAAAGTTGGACTCAAGCTCTCTTTTCCAGGGTTATATCTACTTCCATCTTGATGCCAAAAATTACCTTTTCTATACTTTAGCTGATCAATAGTATTTCCCTTATTATCCCTTACGATGAAAATAATTTCTTTTCCATCAGGATCAATAGCATTTATTGGAGTATTTCCTACATAAACATAAGGTCCCATGTTTTTATATTTATCTGCTTTTGGATCGACATTAAACCATCTTCCTAAAGCTGGGTCATAATTTCTTGCCCCATAATCATAAACATTTAACTGATTCCCGCCAATATTATCATCTTGAAGCTCCTTTCCATTGTACTTATACTTATAAGGATTTACAAAATTTCCTTAATGATAATTAGTGCGGTTAGCCAATCGTTATATAATTCAAAGAACTTACTTTCCGTGACGAAAATAGAAGTAATCTTACGAAATTCCTAACTATATGGCATAAAAAAAACCTATCAAATCAATGATAGGTTTATAATGCATCTGCTTTAAAATCCGTCTATTCGGATAATTGAAATTTTACTTTTTAGGAGAATTTTTGGATGGTTTCAACGATGGTGTATTTCCAGGCGTACCTTTGTTATCACGCTGACGTTGGTCTGGTTTTCCTGTTGAATCTGCTATTCTTTTTGGTCCTGTTTTAAGTGCCATAATTTAAAAAATTAGTTGGTTAGATATCTCAAATATAGTCAATTTTTCAAAGAGGAAAATACTTATTTATCAACTCTCTTTGTTGAAAACTATCTACTTTGAAATACTTCTCAGTCGTTCCAGGCCACTTATGACCCGCCAGTTCCTGAACATGTTCCAGAGCCAGTTTCTGTTCATTGAGCCAGTTGCAAATAACGCTCATTCGAATAGTTTGAGGGTTGAGGTTTTTATCTGGAAACAATGCTTTTAACGGCTGAATCATGGCATGTATACTATCAACAGTTATTGGCTTTCCTAGTTTTCCAATGATGAGTTTATCGGTTGCACCTCTGAGCATTCTGGGTCTTATTTCGTTGATATATTTAAAAAAAAGCATTATCTGTTGAGGTAAGAGTTTGCCTTTTCTCCTGTTGAGATTCTTGGAAGCTTTGATGTAGATTGTTCCTGCATCCAAATCAACATCCTGAACACTGAGCCGTATAATTTCATCGCTGGTCAGACCTTGGTAAATCAGCAGATTGATAAGAACATGGTTTCTGGTATCCAAATTCTCGTACCTGTTCTCACGGCTTAAAAGCAGTTGAAGTTCTTCTGAGCTGAACAAATCCTGAACCTGAACTGCCTGATTGCTGTTGACCTTGATATTGAGCTTCCTACACGGATGGTCTTCTCTGTAACCGCTCATGACCAGATAATCGTAGTATTTCTTGATAGCCGAGAGGATAACGACCCGATATTTGGCATTAGGCTGTTGCTTTCCTATTTCTTCCATGTACTCAACGATATCTTTGTATTTGTATCGTTTGGCTTTGGGATTCATCACTAAAAAGTGATTAATGGCAAACGTGTAGCTCTTTACGGTCTGCTCGCTGTAGTTCTGGAGCAGGAAATCTTCAATTGTCGGTTTAGTCATAGGCTGGTCTGTTTAAAAGGTGGTTACTGGTTTTCTTCTTTTGTTCTTAACGGCATAGATGTATGTGGTGTTGATTTGGGAATGACCTAAAAAACCACGTATAAAATCAATACCTGCGTTCTTTTCCATCAGATGGCTGGCAATACTGTGCCTGAGACAGTGGAGCGTAATGTCTTTCTGGATTAGCTCATAACTGCTGGTCTGCTCGGTCATTTTCTTCAAGGTATCGTTGAGGTATTCGCCATTCATTCGTGTACCGCTGTCATGAATAAAAAATGCATCTTCAATCTGGTTACTGCCTTTCAGCTTCTCATAACGTTCCTCGGCTACGTATCTTTTGACGTGACACGCAACCATATCACTCATAGGTACTTCACGTCTCTTGCTTCCTTTACCGTCTCGGACAATGAGCATACCTTTTGAGAGCTGAATATCCCGTGTGTTCAAAGCCACCAATTCCGACCTGCGAAGCCCGCAACCGTAAGCCACTGATAATAGAGCCCGCTGTAAATCACTCTGGCAGTGCTGGTAAAGCATTTTGATTTCTTCAACGCTCAGGGCATTTCTGGAATTTCCGCTGTCTCCTGAATAGCTTGGAATGTAGAAAGCTTTTTCAATCTGCCTGTTCTCCAAAAGGTTCAGAACAAAAAGACCCAGAGCAAAAAGATGAAATTTGATGGTTTTCCCTGAGAGCGTTCCGTTTCCTCGGTGTTTGGGTCTACTGGTTAAATGCTCGTAATAGCTTACCGATTCTCTGCCTGTTACACTCTTTATCTTAGTGATTCCCAAATCTTCCAGCCAGATGAGAAATTCTGATACGGCATTCTGGTACATTGTGCCTTTTCCTTGTTTGTAGTTTTTAACTTTTACATAGCTGTCAAAATCATTAAGCAGATTCTGAAATGCTGTATTTTTTATCGTTTTTTTCATTTGTCTGTTGTTTTTTAATCATCATTTCAAAACTTTCCTTATGAGCATTTTGAAATTCTGGGAACACCAGCGTTATATTGCCAGTTATTACTGGGGCTGGCGTGTTCTTTTAGGTGGTTTTCATGTGGTCTAATTGCTTGTTGAGGTCTTCCTTAATCTTTGCTTTCATCTTTTCCAGATTATCCCAGTAACTTATCACATACTTAAATCCTTTATTTGGCGAGCCTTCAACTGCCTGAATGTATTCCAGCTCTTGCAGGGTCTGCATGTACTTAAAGGCTGACGTTTTGCTGATATTGAGTTCCTGTCTGATTTCTCTGGTCGTAAAACGGTGTGTTGTTCCGTTGGTCTGGTTTCTTAGGTATCCTTTCAGCTTTTCGAAAAATTGTCTGGTGCTCTTATCGAGTTCATCCACTTTGATAATGATGGAACTAAAGAAAATCTCAACGGCTTTTCTCACGTCTTCCTCAGTCGCTATGAGTCTTCCTTTATCATCTGTTTTTCGCTGGTACTGGTTCAGGATTGTAATCTGAGCGACAAAACTCTGAAACTGTGCATTGAGTCTTCTGAGCATCTTGGCTTCCAGCGGTAACATAAGCTTATCGGCAAACGGATTCACGACTTCATAGCTCTTTAGAACCCGCATGCAGTTTCTCAGTGACTGTCTGGCTTCCTGTTCACGTTCCGTGTTGCTAATACCTGCATTTTTCTGATTCTGCACACTGATAATTCTCAGGGTCTGTTCGAGGCTTTCATCAACTCCCAAGACTACCGAACGGCTCATGTTATCATAGTAAACCTCTGCTTTGGTCGTGGCGGTAAGGCTTGCAAAATGGGCTTCAACCTTTTTCATCTTTGCTCTGTTGTTTCCAAGCAGGTCTTTGACCACCGTTGAGCTGTTCAGAAATCCAGCAGACTGCATTTCCCTGAACGCAAACTGAGCATCTTCGTCCAATCCGTCAAAATCCTGTATGAGTATCAATTTATTGATGAGTTCTTTATCTCTGTAGTGGTACAGCGATTTGCTGGTAATTCGGGTCATATTAAGAACGTCTTCCTGAGGCATGCACTGCGCAATTCCGTTGATGAGGTGGCTTTTTCCTTCTCCAGAACTTCCCTGTATGAGTCCGTGCAGGGTATTGGGCATTTTGTAGCTCGATGCCAATACAAACATCAGAATCCTGTTGTCTTCTTCTCCAACAATTCCGCTTTGTCCAAGCAATTTGTCGATACTTTCAAAAAGCTTGGGTTTAGAGAGGAACTGTACTGCTTTTTCACTGGCTTTGGGTGTGAGTTCCTTTTCTGAATACTGGTCGGTTACTGGGTTCATTTCAGCGTTGAAGAGGTTTTCTCTGTAGTCTTCCAGCAGGTCTGTGAACTGCAAGAGGTCAGCTTCTAAAAGTGTGCTGTCAAATCCGTGTTTTTCGCTTAGTTCCCTGCACTGGTTCTCAACGCTTGTAAAATCAAACAAGTCTATCTTAACACGCAGTCTTTTCTGGCTGTCATTTGGGATTATCTGAATGGTCAGTCTTAGATTTCCTAAATCCATTGGTAGGCTACCAATCACATAGAAAGTTCCCGTTTTTCCTTTGAAACTGATTTTGTAGTCGCTTAGAATCTCCAGTCCTGGGATTATCTTCTCTTTTACTGGATTCTGTAACATGTCAGTAATTCCACTCGTTCCGTAATTCAGCCACATATCGTTCATGTTATGTCCGTCTGGGAGCTGAATCATTCTTACTGGCAATTCTGGTCTGATATTTTGTATCTGGGTTTTTATGTTTTGCATCGTTTTAGTTTTTTATGATTATTATTTCTTCAAGTTCGCACAGTGATTTTACGGCTTCTATGTGCTGTGGCAGAAGCTCTCCCATGTGCATCGCCATGACAGCATCCCTGTTCTCCAGTGCTTTGGACTGCATAAGACTGGCGCAGTCGATGACCGTTGGAGCGAGATAGAGCCTTTTGGTGAGCGGACTGGGATATGCTGGATAAATGCCTTCACTGTTGAGGTATTCTTCTTTTGCGGTTTCGAGCTTGATGCGTAGAGCGAAATAGTTTACGATTCTGTTCTCCTTGTCCATCAGTGGAAAAATAAGTCCATATCTGCCAAATGCTGTGTATGCCGTCAGGTCTTCTTGTCTGACACCTGCATCGCTCTTTTTAAGCACTCCTAGGGCTTCAAATTCATCTTTGGACTCTTGGGTTTCTCTATGATGGAATTGTCCAGAATTGAAGCCAATTCTAAGCTCTGCATAATCCAATCCTATGTTTTTAAGGTATTCTTTTGGTCTTATCGCTTTGGAACTTCTGATGCCAGTTTCAAAAGACTGGAAAAGTGTTTCTAATGTATTTTTCATAAGTTTAGTTTTTTAGGTTTTGGCAGTAACGTATAGACATAGGTATCCTGCTTCGATTATTAGGTCGAATATTCAATTGAAACATGTTTGTGATTTTTAGAGCTTGCTGTTCAGCTTTACAACTTGCTCTTATTCCATTCTTTAGCTGTCAGAATGGCGAAGGATTCTTGCAATAATCTTTTTCCTTTTGTTTTGTTTGACAAAGGTAAGTGATATTTTTGAGACTTTTTTCTTATGTAACTCAATCACGTTATGTAAAACGACTTAACGTAATTGACTTAGGTCTTAAGGAGATATAAATCGTTGATTTTAAATCAATTGCCTCTTCATTCTTTACTCTTATTTGTTGAAATAATTTGCTAGATTATTCAATATTTAACATTTATTTAACTAAGTTGTACGCTATGAATTTCAGATTAATTGCGTATTACTTAACTCAATTTAGTTATGTCAGATAAAAAGCAACCTATTTCTTACATTTAAACGCTCAGATATAGGTTGCTGATTTCCTGTTCTCTGATTCCAAGATAGATTTTAGTGGTCGATACGCTCGAATGATTGAATAATTGAGACAGCAATAGCAAAGCTTGGTCAGAGTACTTGTTAACTTCCCAGACACGCCTTCCTAAGGTTTTTCTCATAAAGTGGCTGGAGTACTGACCTCTGACGTTGTACTTGGCAAAGATATCTTTCAGCTTGCTGTTCACATACTGGATGCTGAACGGCTTATCTCCAGAGCGGTTGGCGAACATCAAATCAGTTTCGCTAGCATGGAGCTGGATAAACAGACGGCTAAGGATGGTCTGCAGTTCTGGGTTGATGGTCACTTTTCTGGTCTTTTTGGTCTTCTTCTCCGTTATCGTGAAGTAATCCTGATTCAGAACCTGATTCCAACGAAGCTGGAGAAGGTCAGAAATTCTAAGACCGATGTAAGAACCTGTTGCAATGAGTAGCGCAAATTTCATGTCATTGTCTCGCTCCAGCTTCAAAACGATGCTCTGCATCTTTTCCCACTCTAAAAAATCACTTGTTGTCTTTTGTCCTTTTAATGCCATAATTCTTGATTTTAGTTTCACTTTTCTACCTTGAATATATTTATCTGAAAGCGGTCGATTCTTCATGTTCCGTAAACCACTGATTTCATTGGGTTTACATGCTCACTTTCACTTATTGTTAAAAGTGAAACAAATGTCCAGGTCTAAATTGGATTAAGCAAGAAAAATCATGGATTTCCTGGGCTCACGGATTTTTGGGGCATTTTAGAGCACAAAAAAACGAGGTCGTTAGCCTCGTTCTTTGGATTGTATCAATCGTGAAAACTCTGAAAATTCTTGGTCGGTAAAATCTTCTCTTTTAAAACTGATTGGCAGTTTGAGCGGTTGTGACTTCAATACCTGTCTGAGCTGAGAAAGTTTAAGCTTAATTCTCATCGTCTTTAGTGTTTGTGGTGTTACTGATAAAATCCCAGTCTTCTCCGCTCAGACCGTCTTTGGACATGTAGAACAATCCTGCTTTGTATCGGTCATAAATGCTTACATCGGTTCTGTCGTAGTTGAAGTAGTCCTGAATATCCGTTACAATCTGCTCATGAAGTTTTTTATCAGCAATATAGACCACAAAATGATTGTGAAAGCCTTTTCGGTTTGTGAAAGATTCAGTAGTAAAGAATAGTCGCACTTCTGTTGATGCTCCGTATTTTTGGTTCAGATAATCATGCAGTCCGTGCATCTGCTTAAAACAGCTTGTCTTGTTGCGGTCTGCTTTGTAGGCTACCGTAAAGAAAAAACTCCAGTCCATCTGCCAGAAGGTATGCTGTAAGCTTTCTTTGTCTGTCAGACAATCAATGAGGTTTCTCATAGATAGGTTTTCCTGTCTTAACGCTTTGTTCTCATCGAACATGATTTCGCTGTCAAAGTATCTTGCATGGTCAACAGGGAAAAGTCTTTCTCTGTTTGGTTTTTTAGTTTCTAAAAATAAGTCTTCATTCTTTTTGTAAAATCGGTAGATGGTGCTTTTACTTGATTTTGTGCTTTTTATAAATTTCTTTAAATTTTCATATTTCATTTCTTAGTTGGTTAGTATCTCATTATTCGTTAGATGCAGGAAGTCCATACAAGGAGGTTAGTCAAGCATCTTTACAATAAATACTAACGAATCTTGAAAAGTGTAGCTTTTTGGCACTTTTTTTTCAAAAATATTTTTTTTGTTTGGTAAATCAGTGTTCCAAAATGAAACACTAGTCTTGGAAGTTTCAAAAATTAGAAAATTTTCGCTTAAAGCATCGATGGTAGCTATTGAAGTTCATGTGCTCCACATCATCACGGGGAAGTAACTTGACACTAAAAATCTCGGTCTCTGGTATCGAAACAGCTGATACAGGGAGGACGGATGTTCCGAATACTGTTTTTTCAAATCTATTGAGGTTCGCCAGCAGATGCAGGATAACATGAATTCTATTTTAACAGTTTGGTACACTTTAAAGTGTCATGAAAGCAAAAGCCACTCCGTTATGGAATGGCTTTAATGCTTAAAGTGCCTAGAAGCTAACTATAATATCTTAATCAATCCAATTACAAAGTATACTATACAAAATATATAAAAAATTATAGATGGCATTACAAAATAAAACGCTTTCAGCGGTTTTTGAAATTTATTTTTATAGTAAAACATAAATACTTTTATGGTCAACATTAAATTAATGATGAAAAGTGGTAAATGAACAAAGTAAGACAGTATGACTTTAATTCCTCTAACATTTGTACCATAACTATTAATTTTACTGTTCATTATAGTAATCTCTAAAATCAGAAGAACTAGTAAGATACTAAAGGAAATATATGATGTTCTTAATACTTTATCTTTCATAATGTCTTTATTTTTTTATGTAATTAAATCCGCTTTTAATTGCTTTTTGGTCTGCTGATGTATCGAACCCGTTTAAAGTAAAAATACTATTTAAGTTTGAGCCTGCCCAAACTTCTCCATAAGAAAAATTATTGAAGGACATCCAGGCTCCCCAAAGAAAATTTCCAGCATCACTTAAATTGTACAAAGTATTGGTACCTTGAAATCTATAAAGTGTTCCATTTCCAGTATTTCCACCATATTCAGTATTCGCATAATCTTCATTATAGGCTTCCATTAATTGATTATAACCAAAATCTGCGGTGCTATGAGACTGATAACCTGTTGCAAAATACCTACTTGGAAGTCCTAAAATAGAAGGAGGCATAATACCTGCTTTAGCAATAAATTTAAAAAATTTAGATACAGGAATTAATGTATACAATTTACTACCTACTTGCCAATCAAAATTTAAAACTTCTTTATCGAAGCCATAATCATTAGCTTTTAACTCATTTCCAGCTTCATCAAAAAATCTATTAGGCTTCTTATTTTTAACAACATTAGTAACTATTCCACTTGAATTAACAGTTATATCATCAGAAGGAGCATCTCTGTTTTCCCCATCACTTACAGTTTCTCCATTATTGCTCGAAAATGTTCCATTATTGTTATTAGTCCAAGTTGTTCCACTAGCAGAATTCTTTAAAATGTCCATAAACGATTGAGAAAGCATACCATCTGGGTCAACAAAACTTATTGGATTATTTACGCCATAATTATAGGGAGTAAATCTTCGTAACAATTCTCCTAACGGGTCAATATTCATCCAACGACCAAGTGCAGGGTCATAATTACGTCCGCCATAATCATATATGTTAAGTCCTAGTTCGTCTTGGAGTTCTTTCCCGTTGTACTTATACTTATAAGGGTCTGCAAACTTTTTTTTAAAGAAAAAAAACTCCCTTGCAAAATCTCTATATAAAGAACGTATTTACGAAGCTAATTTAATAAACAAGCTCTCATTTACCTAAAATCTCTATTATTTTCTCTTACATGTTTTTAAATTTGATTCCGAATATAAAATTTACAAATACATAAAAAGCTATTTTAAGAATGGGGAAAATCATAAGAAAAAAGATAACAGCTCCAAATAAAGTGGCAACTATTGCTAAATATTCGTGATTAATTATTGATTTTTTAATTTCTGAGTAGAAGTGCGAAAGAATTAGAATAAAAAAACTTATGCAACACACTAACAATATCGTACAGCAATAGATCATTACAGGTATAATAACCCAAACAAATATGCCAAACTCTCTAAACGTTTTTATTGTTTTTGGATGAAGAAATATTATACAGCAGAAAATCAAACTAATAGAAAACAAAATCCTAAAAAAAACATCTCCCTTTTTTAGTAATCTACTAAATATTTTTTTCATCAAAATCTACGAATATCAGTTAAAAAAGGCTTGAAAGACTTATTATGTAATAATTATATTTAGAATTATTCTGTTTTTATAGCCAAAAATTTCT
The DNA here is from genome assembly GCF_042686225.1 of Flavobacterium notoginsengisoli. Classification (NCBI taxonomy): domain Bacteria; kingdom Pseudomonadati; phylum Bacteroidota; class Flavobacteriia; order Flavobacteriales; family Flavobacteriaceae; genus Flavobacterium; species Flavobacterium notoginsengisoli. Next base: position 204,068 of record NZ_JBHUOT010000001.1, on the reverse strand, counting down.
CTGCAAATTCCTGAGCAACCCTACGATCTTCCATTATTGTAATGTTCTCATCATTATATTGCGCTTTCACAGTCCAGTTATAAGAACCATTAATTACTCTCTCTAAATCTATTACGCAAAATTTATGATGAGTAATATTTCCAAAATATCCTGTTGGTTTTAACCTTATAATCTGAAAATGGCTTTCAAAATCAATTCCACTGCGAGAATTTATAGCATCATTTATGATAAGTATCTGCACATTCAATCCCTGCTTCTTTTTTTCGATGAGCTTACTAAATAGTACAGGATCTGTAAACCAAGCTACGGCAATCCATATTGTAAACCTTGCTTTGTCTAATTCAGCTAATATTTGTTTCTGAATTTGTTCAAAATGAACTTGGTTTTTAACTTCCTGCTTTGCTTCAGCAATATTACCTGTTATCTGATATGCACCTCCAATTAATGATAAATTATATTTTTCTTCATTAATTATCTGATTAATGAAATGTACTGCTTCTTTTGCATCAAGCTCAGATCCGTTAAAATATGCGGGTGAAACAATGAATTCAATAATCTTAGTCAAATTATCTGTTTCATTAATTTCTAAAAGTTTTTTCTCAGCATATTTATTACGGCTTAGCCCATCAGGTAATGATCCATTATAAACTTCCCGACTCCCAAACGAATTAAACAAAGCAACTAAATTACTTCCGCTCTGATAAGGTGTTAAACCTAAATCTCCTGAAATAATTTCTTTTAGTTTTTGAATTGAATAAGCTGTTAATTTCATGCTTAAAAGATAAGATTAAGTAAAACAATTGTATAATTTTTTTTTAAATTTCTCTCTGCAATTTAGATTCTATTTTTACAAATGCTTTCGTCATTTCACATAAGACGGTAGCCTCTTGAATCGTTATGGTTGGCACATTTAAACTGCCATGACCTGCTAAAGGAGTGGTATTTCTTTTTTTATAAGTATCCAGGATAAAGTCCAAAATGGAATCTGGTAATTTCGAGTCGATTCTATACATATTAAAAATTCTTCCTAATGTTTCGTTTTGAACTGCTTCTGTATTGATGACATACTTAGCCATAGTTTCAAAAATACTAGCACTTGCATGTAATAAATTTGAAAAATCACCGCTTTCTAAAGCAGATTCCATTCTTAAAACAAGCAACCTAATATTTGGATGTTCAGTATCAAAAGTCTCTTCATCAAGCTCATTAATTGAGTACACTTTTACCTTCAATTCATGAGATGTTTTCACAAAAACAAAAGTTGCATTTTCCTTTTTAAGAGTTCCATTTAAAAAATCTATATCAAAAATTTCTTTTTCAATTAAATCTCCTGCAAATTCAATAAATTGAATAGTATTAAGTCTGCGGAGTGCGAGAAATAAATTACTGTCGTGCCAAGCATATTCACCATCATGGAAACCTCCATCATCATCTGGCTGAAGAGGATAAATACTTATCCCTAGTATTGTATTTGAAAGATTGATAATAACATTCTTTCTGTGTATGATGGATTCTGCAAATTCTGGTTCTTCAGTCCAATGCATCAAAAAACGAGTTAGAAACGCATAAAATTCTTGAGATAAAACCTCAAATTCAAGTTGCTTTTTATCTGTTTCATTTATGTACGCGGTAAATTTCATTAAATTTTTTTTTTATGTTATTGGTTAAAAACGAATTCTTTTTTTTGCATCTTTCTATTTCATAGATATTTTTTGTTCAAAATATTCTTTGAATATATTGCAAAGTAACTTACAAAGAGTAAACCTTTTTTCAGAGAAAAATATACCCCCGGAAAATCTATGTTTAAAGAAGAAATTGTGTTAACGAAAATATTATTAATCAAGCACAAATCCTAAACATTACAAATAGAAAAACCTGCTTTTTTCATAGCAGGTTTCTTTCGTAATTATGCTTAGTTTTAATTAATTCGAGAAATAATCTGATCTAGAACCTCAGGATGAAATTCTTCATAAACTGTATTGGCACGCACATTATTTTTTTCTTTTGGTCTAGCTATTATAAATTTGTCTGTAGAAATCCACTTAACATTTCTTCCTGTTGATACAAGCCCATTGTTTTGGATAATTATATTGTCTTTTATTACTCCAATTGCTTTAACAGTAATGTCATTTTGTCCAAAGGTTGCTTTGATATATACAATATCTCCAGTTTTTAAAGATGTAAAATACTCTTTTAATTCTGGAGCATCTTTATCGTCCCATCCAACGCCTACTAAATTCTGTGATATAAAATCTCCACTCACATCTTTGTCATAATATGCACCAACTCCGTAAATAGCCATAATCTTTTTTTATAAGTTTTGTTTTTTGTGTTTTTTTCTAATTTCTTCCAATACATCTACAGTAATCCATCTTTTTTCTTCTGTTGAATACCTTAAATATGGGGGATGCTTATATTCAGTAGTCTTCATCTGCGCTTTCAGAAAATCTAATGCTTTATCCAAAGATTCTCCAATTACTTCATCACTTAAATTCCCTTTCAGCTCAAAATCAAACTTAGAATTTTTATCAAGTTTTATCTTCAACCCAAAAGTAATTTCTTTTTCTTCTCTGGTAGTTGATGTTAATTTATGGTATTTTTTACCTAAAACTTTACTTCTAGCTAAAATTATCACCTGCTTCATTACATCCCATCCAGCATTAGTTCCAACTCCCTTTAGAAATTCTATCATAATGGGAGAATTTAAAGCAAGAAAAGAAATAAAACTAAAATCTTCTAAACTGGCAGTAACTTTTCCTCCACCATTATATACATCTAATTCAAAATCAGCAGTCGATAATTTTTTTGAAATTTCATCTAAATCTGCTTCCTCAAACTCACCGATATGTTTTAAATAAACAACATTGGGATCATCTTTCATATCATTATATTTTTTACTTGACATTTTTTTCATTTAAGAAATATTGCAATTTCTTTTTTATAAATCATTCCTCTTGCTTAAAGCTTTCAATAGTGTCTCCTATATTTCTTAACTGTTCAAATACAATTTTCAATCTCGGATCAGTGAATATTTTAGATAATGTCTCATAGAATTCTTCTTCCGTTTTACATTTACCGAAATTTATATTTCCGCTTTGATAGGCATAAACTTGTAGAGGATAATCATTTTCTGGATTACTTGATATCTCAATCAACTTATAATTATAGTCATTCCCGTTTTTTGGAAAAATATACAACACATGTTTAACTTTGTCTACTACATTATTTTTCTTTATGCTGAATGACATTATCATACTGTAAATATTTGTTTTATCAGTATCCTTGTTTAATGCGTCAGACTGTTTTCGAAGTATATCTACGGGAGTTACATTTTCACCTTTATTGAAGTCAACATTAGCTTCATTCCAAATATTTCTTATAGGACTCATATTTTAAATTTAAATTTAATAGGCAGATGATCTGAATATCCAACAGAATCAATTTTATTATTGTTATAAAATTGGTGATTAGCAGTATTTGTTATAATCTCCAAATCTTTTTTAGAAAAATTTTTAACTAAAGAATTCTTCATTAATAAACCATCTAACACATTCCAGTGAATCTCATCCACATTATCCTCTCCAATATCTCTAAAATATGTTCCTGGAACTTTTGATTTATTTGTTTTATAAATAAAGTCTCCCATCGTTGACCACATGGGGTTATAATATTTTGTTTTAACTTTAGTTAAACTGTTTATTGTTGGATGAGCTGATAATCCCTCATGACTGTACAATGAAATTTCCTGCGGATTTAAATTAAAATCACCAAATAAAATCGTTTTATCCGTTTTTAATATAGTTTCTTGCTCTTCAATCCATTGCTTCCAACGTTTTATAATCTGTTGCTGGGCATTTACTGTATGATTATATTTACTTGGAAAATGAATTCCAACCAGCAGTATAGTAGTTTTTTTTAGTTTTAATTTAAAAAAAATAAGTCTCTCTTTTATCTGTCTTCTCCTCCCTGCAGTGGCAAGCTCTTCTAATTCTTGATCGTTGACAACATTTACATCCACATTTTTAGAAACATATAAGCGTATACTTTTTTTGTCATCTAACATAACCGATCTAAGACTATTACTGCTTAACTTAACGATATGTGAATCGTTAATAGAACTTTCAATTAAAAGTAAAAAGTCAGGCTTTCTTTCAGTATATAATTCAGTCAATGCCCCAAGCATTTTATTACCCTTACCTTTTAAATTCCACATTAAAAATTCAAGATTAACCATTTTAAAAATTACTTTTTAATATCAACATTAAGGTTACTGACTTTGTATTATCGCAAAAACAAATTCTTGTCATTTTTGACTCATAATTACATTAAGAAAAATAATACTTTTTCTCTCACGAAAATATATTTACTTTAATTACTTTCCTAATAAATCGTAAAATAATATTTCTATAAAATGAAAAAGCCCTCATTAATGAGGGCTTTAATTTTATTTATTTCATTCTTTTCATTTAATAGGCGTAGATATCGTCTAAGTCATGTATGACAAATTCTGGTTTATATGCTTTATCTATCGGGTTGTCAAAAAGTAAAAATGCAGGGATACTTAATGGTTTTACATGATCTAAGTCTTGTGAATTTTTTAGATTCACTTCTCTTATTTCCATCAATAATCTACCTAATGCATTCTTTCCTTTTAGCTCATCTTTATTTACAGGCATTGCTCCCCATGTATTGTCTTTAGTTGAAAACTCAACAATCGTACTATTTCCTGTACTTAAGAGAACCTCAGAAAATTTATAGAAATTCTGTATAAGTTTTATCTGTAAACACCAGCGCATTACATCAAACTTTACGGTCTCCCAATCCTGTCTGGTAAATTGATTATACTTTCGACTTATCTCTTTAGCATCCATTGGATTCGTCTGGGAAATGATTTCTTCCTGAATGATTGGAAATAATGGAAACCTGCATGCCTGATATAGAATTTCAGAATTTGCAATATTAGTTTCATTTACAAATATAGAATAGCCGGGAGCCATATTCGAAAGACCTCCAAATCTGCCAGTAGTCTTACTAAAAGTAATTACTTCATTCTTGTTGTATGTTCTTTCACTAATTTTCATAATACAAATTAAAACAATTTTATTTTACTAGCCTCTATTTGCAACAGGAAATAACGGAATCCAATCGTGACCAGCTACTCCCCACCAAAATACCAAGGGACTATTGTTAGGAATATTTCTCCATGTAAAAAAATGTGTCCCCAATCCAAATGTTTTGTAACTTGGATTTATTAATCCTAACGGTCTAATGTTAGGTTTTATTTCACTTTGAATCATTTCTATAATTGATATCCCTTTCTGTAATATAATATTCTCGTAACGAACTCTATTTTCAGCGGATGTAAAAAAGCTTTCTACAGCAGGCAGATTAGGTTTTCGATACGCATAATCTTCATATTTATCTGCATTTAAATTTGCTAGGTATGACTTCACATTTGTTGGCTGTTCATCAGTAGGAAACGCAACATTCAATAATTGATTATTCAATTTAGCATGGTTTTGAATCTCATAATTATGATACCATGTGATTTTTCTTTTAATTTTATCTTCAAAAGTTTTCATTAATCTATACTCTTGAAAAGCCTGACCCCAATTGTGCAATCCAAATAAATTTACTGATAATCGATAATTATCTTTTAAAACATTTTCAATATTACTTATATTTTCAGAATTTTTCTCTCCTAACCAATTTACTAAATGTTTTCCGATTGTACTTCCTGAGGCTAAAATATCGTCAAAATACACATAATTTACTTTCGGATAAGTTTTGTATTTAATATAGGATTCCCCATACTTTTCATTTAACAAAGTTTCTAATATATTCAATATTGCCGGTTGGCTTTTATAAGGCAGTTGTAAATCTAAAAATTCTGTATCAATCAAAAACTGTGATATACTTGAACAGTTGAATTCCTTTATTAAAGCTTGAATATGCTCGTCTATAAAAATTTTAGCTCTTTCTTTTGAAACATAAACCTTTGGTATTATTTCACTGAATTCATTAAGCACAAATTCAGCATCTTCTCCAAACTGTTTTCCCCAATTGAGAATATATTCGCTGTCTAAAAAAAATCCGTCGTCATTTCTATAGTCTTTAATAGTTTCTAAAATTTTATCCGCAATTTCTTTCATCAATCTTATCTGGTTATAATTTAAATGGTTTTCCCAAAAGTAATAAAATTAAATAACAGGAAAATATCTATTTATTAACTCTCTCTGCTGAGAACTGTTCACTTTTATATACTTCTCAGTTGTACCCGGCCATTTATGTCCAGCCAATTCCTGAGCCCTTTCCAGAGGAATGTTTTTTTCATTGAGCCAGTTGCAGATCACGCTCATTCTGATGGTCTGCGGATTTAGTTTTCTGTCAGGGAATAATGGTCTCAAAGGCTCTATCATGGCAAGGATGCTGTTCACTGCAATAGGTCTGCCAAGCTTGGTCAATATGAATTTATCGGTACTGCCACGCAACAAAGCAGGACGGGTTTCATTTATGTAATTATGAAAGAGTATCATCTGCTTTGGCACAAGTTCCAGAGTTCTTTTATTAAGATTGGCTGATCCCTTGATATAGATTGTGCCGTTGTCCAGATCAATATCTTTTAAAGCCAGCCTTGCTATTTCATCGCTGGCAAGCCCCTGATAAATTAAAAGGGAAATCAGAACATTGTTTCTCATGTCAAGATGCTTATACCGGTTCTCCCGTTCCATTAAAAGCTGTAATTCCGAACTGTTGAAAAGATCCTGAACCTGAATAGTCTGGTTGCCTTTGATTTTTATATTCAACTTTCTGCAGGGATGGTCATTTCTAAAGCCGTACATCACAAGATAGTCATAATACTTTTTAAGGGCTGAAAGGATTCTTACTCTGTACTGCACATTGGACTGCTTCCCGCTTACTTTATCCATGTGCCTTACAATGTCCTTATACTGGTATCGTTTTGCTTTTGGATTGGTCTTCAAAAAATGATTAATGGTGTAGAGATAGCTTTCCGCCGTCGATTCAGAGAGTATTCCTCTGAGGTATTTTCTAAGATCAGGTTTCTGATTCTCCATTGTTTTAGTTTTAAAAATTTACAACCGGTTTTCTTTTCTTATTCTGTACTGCATAGATGTAGGTGGTATTGATCTGGGTATGCCCCAGAAAACTGCGTATAAAATCAATCCCTGCATTATTCTCTGCCAGATGATAGGCAATGCTGTGGCGCAGGCAGTGGAGCGTGATTTCTTTCTGTACAAGCTCAAATTTTTCTGTCTGCTCGATCATTTTATTTAAAATCTCATTGAGGTTTTCTCCTGTTGATCTTCTGCCTCTGCTGTTAATAAAAAAAGCTTCCTCATGCTGGTTTTTACCTGAAAGCCTTTCAGGTCTCTCATTCCTGATATACTTGGTTAAGTACTGAAGAACAGTGTCACTCATGGGAACTTCACGTCTTTTGTTCCCTTTTCCCTGTCTTACCACCAGCATTCCTTTGATAAGGTTCACATCTTTTAAATCAAGATTAGCTATTTCAGATCTTCTCAGCCCGCATCCGTAGGCAATGGAGAGCAGTGCTTTTTCCATTTCATTCTCCGCATGATGGTACACCAGCTTTATTTCTTCTATTGTGAGGATATTTCTGGGCTTCTGTGTTCCTCCGCTGATGGAAGGCACATAATAAGTGTTCTGGATTTCTTTATTTTCAAGCAGGTAAACCTGAAAAAGCCCCTGCACAAAAAGATGCAGTTTGATTGTTTTTTCTGCCAGAACTCCGTTCCCTCTTTTCTTTGGTCTTGAAACCAGATATTCTAAATACTTTACAGATTCTTTTGAAGTTACATTCTGGATTTTACTGACTCCTGACTGTTCCAGCCAGACCAGAAATTCCGTTACGATGTTTTTATACAGATTTGATCTTCCCTGTTTATAATTCCGGACTTTCACAAATTTGTCAAATCCTCCTGCGAGCCTTTGAAAGTCCTTAGACTGAATATTTTTTTTCATTGTATTTTTCTTTTATTTAATGTCGTTTTTCCCTGCTTTTTAAAAGCCTGTGCTTGTGCGCCTTCTGGAACGCGGAACGCCAGTATCGTATAGCCAGTATTTTCTGGGCTTCCAGTGTTCCGCTGGTGTTCCGTGGTGTTCCGTTTTTTAGTTTTCGCTGTTTTTTTTAGAGCTCTTCAAGCTGGCGGTGCAGTTCCTTTCGGATTCGGGATTTTAGTCTGCTCATATCATCCCAGTAGGCAATGGAGAATTTCAGCCCCCTGTTGTATGAGCCTTCCACAGCCTGAATGTATTCAAGCTCCTGCAGTAAGTGCATGTAACGGAATGTTGCCGTTTTACTGATATTAAGCCCCAGTCTTATCTCTCTGGCAGTGAATTTCTTTGACGTTCCCTCTTTCTGTTTTTTTATAAATTCTTTCAGGTTCTCAAAGAACTGTCTGGTGCTTTTATCAAGCTCGTCCACTTTGATGATAATTGAACTGAAGAAAATGTCAACGGCAGATTTAATATCTGCTTTATCAGTGATAAGCCTCCCTTTAGAATCTGTTTTTCTCTGGTACTGATGAAGAATCGTGATCTGCGAAACAAAGTTCTGGAACTGCGAGTTCAGCCTTCTGAGCATTCGGGCTTCCATGGGAAGGCTGAGTTTATCTGCAAATGGATTAACAACCTCATAGGATTTAAGCACACGCATCACGTTTCGTAAAAGCTGTTTTGCCTGTTCTTCTTTCTCGGTACTGTCCTGTCCGGCTGTCTTCTGGTTCTGTTTCTTAATAATACGCAAAGTCTGTTCCTGGCTTTCATCAACTCCCAAGATCACAGAACGGCTCATATTGTCGTAGTACACTTCGGCTTTTGTGGTTGTGGTAAGACTGGCAAAATGCGCCTGAACCTGTTTTATTCTTCCCCTGTTATTGCCGAATATATCTTTTACCACCGTGGAGCTGGTCAAGAACTTAGCGGACTGCATTTCCCTGAAGGCATACTGCGCCTCTTCATCAAGTCCGTCAAAATCCTGAATGATAATCAGCTTATTGATAAGTTCCTTATCCCTGTAATGGTAAAGTGACTTGCTGGTAATCCGTGTCATGTTCATCACGTCCTCCTGAGGCATACATCCTGCAATGCCGTTTATCAGGTGGCTTTTTCCCTCTCCGCTTGATCCCTGAACTAGACCGTGCATCAGGTAGGGCATTTTATAGCTGGATGCCAGAATAAAAATCACGATCCTGTTTTCTTCTTCCCCTACAATTCCGTTCTGTTCCAAGAGCTTGTTGATGTTTTCCAGAAGTTTTGGTTTTGCCAGAAATGCAACTGCATTTTCATGTGCCTGAGGCGTAAGTTCCTTTTCAGCATAACGCTCTGTCATGGGGTTGATCTCAGCCTCAAAAAGTGCTTCACGGTGCTGTTCGAGAAGATCGGTAAGCTGTGTGAGATCTTTTTCCAGATTTTCATAATCAAAGCCGTGCTTTTCGGATAAATCCGTACACTGGCTCTGAACGCTGTTAAAATCAAAGAGATCGATTTTAAGCCTGTGTTTTCTCCTGATATTGTATTCCACGATCTGGAGAGAAATTCTCAGGTTTCCTAAATCCATCGGAAGGTTTCCCAGAACGAAGAAAGTCCCCGAGAGTCCTTTGTAGCTTATTTTGTAGCCGTTTACAATCTGCAGTGTTTCGCCTGCTTTTTCTGTTTTGGCGCTTTTTAAAAGATTAGATATTCCGTCCGTTCCATAATTGACCCACATATCATTCAGCGTATGTCCTTCGGGAAGTTCCGCTATTGAAAGCGGAACGTCGGGTCTTATCTCCTGCATTTGCAATCTGATCTTTTCCATCTTGTCAGCGTTTAAAGATTACTATTGATTCCAGTTCATATAATGACTTAATAATTTCAATATGTTCATCCAGCAGTTCCCCGTCATGAAGTGCAATCACTGCTTCCCTCTGATCCAGTATTCTGCTCTGAATTAAACTGGCGCAGTCAATAACTGTCGGAGCGAGATAAAGCTTTCTGGTAAGCGGATGCGGATATGCAGGATAAATTCCCTTTTGGTTTAGATATTCCTCCTTGGGGCTGTCTAGATCAAAACGGAGCGCAAAATAATTTACAATCGTATTGTCTCTGTCCAGCAGGGGGAATATAAGCCCGTATCGTCCGAAGACGGTATAAGCCGTAAAGGAATCATCCCGCACTCCTGCATCACTCTTGGTAATTACGCCCAGTTTTTCAAACTGGTCTTTGGATTCAAGTGTTTTACGGTGGTGGAACTGTCCTGAATTAAATCCGATCATAAGATCAGAATACTCCAGTCCGATGCTTTTGAGATATTCTTTGGGCTTCAAAGCTTTGGCACTTCGGATGCCTGTTTCAAAAGAGCGGAATAATGTTTCTAAAGTTTCCATAGATATTTAATGCTTTGCATTATTTCGGAGATAAGGCGACCGAAGCCGTTTGGCAGTACTGCATTATATCAAAGAAGCATAAAGTCTTCCTGTAAATATAAATATGCATTTTTGAGGTTATTCCAGTATAGCCACTGCAGGCACTATTTGTCTTTTAAAGTCAAAATGTTCAAGACAATTTGTTTTTAGATCTGAAGATAACTCTGCAGATTTGCAGATAAGGAATAAATGATATCAATGCGTGTATCCAGCAGAGGACTTGCATAATTCAGAAAACCCGCATGGCGGAGATCTTATTGGATAAAATAAAAGGATTGTGTGTAACATAACTTGGGATTACATTTTTTAATTACCAGCAATTAAAAAAATCGCAAAAATGTATCCTATCAATTCTTTATATACGGTACATTGAAAATCGTGTTTCATACATTTTATGCAGATTGCACATTCCAAAAAACATAATTAAAGCTTTGGTTTTCTTCGCTTATCCTTTCTTTTCATCTGATTGGCAAAAGCTGTTTCCTGAAAATCTTCTCCATGACCTTGGGGCATTAAGCCTCCAAATACTTCAATAACATTGTTTTCCTGCTCGCTGTAAGAGGTATCTTCCTTCCCTGAAAAGACGGACAAATTGTGTGGGTGGCTGATCTGACGATCTGCAGGAAAAGTTTCCTTTTCAGCAGTGTTATTATTTAAAGGCAGATCTGCTTTATTTCCATTATTCCACCAGTCATTGAATACATTAGCCGAAAGGTTTTTAGCGAGTTCTGATCCGTTCCACACACTGCGGGACTTGTGGTCAATAAAAGTGATGCCGTAAATACGACCCTGCGCATTTCGCCTAACAACAATATTGATCCTTTCTTCCATTAGCTTTTTCCTAAATTCGGATTCGTCTGATGCAGTCCGTATTATTGATTCGATCCTGTCTTTAACTGATCTCTTAACGGGACTGTCCTTTAGTTTTATTCTGTTCTGGTCGCATTGGGAAAGAAGCTGCAGATAACCAGCATTTTTGCCAAACAGCGAAGCCTTAAAGGGATTACCTGCTTTTTCTCCCTTTTCATTTAATGCTAAATAAACCAATCCCTTTTTGGGGATTCCGTTATACTCCCCTTTGACTTCTTCGGCAGTAATATTAAAAAGGGAAAGCACGGCATTATATGCGCCAAAAGTCTGGAATTGGTAATATTTAGGGAGATAACGCACTACTGAAGCCATCTGGCTTTTTATATCGCCTGCCTTATAGTCAACAGGTTTGAATGTTGGTGTATGCGCTTCCTGCTTTTTCTCTAAAGCTGATATAAGACCGTACTGTTTTTCCAGCGTCCGGCAGACTTCCATCGAACGTCTTTTTTCAAATTTATCGGATATTTTCCTGCCGTCCTCGTCCACGCAGACCGATACGATATGGACATGGGTGCGCTCAATATCAGTATGTTTGAATACTACAAAAGGCTGATTTCCATAACCCATCTGCTTCATATAATCCTGTGCCATATTCTCAAAATCAGTATCGCTTACATTATCTTTCGGATCAGGATTTAAAGAGATATGGAGTATCGGCTTTTCAGTTTTTCTGTTAGCCAATAAGTGTAATTCAAAAGAACGGGAGAGCTGTTGAATGTCATAACTTCCGTCAGGTGCTTCGATAATTTTCTGGGTCAACAAAACCTGTCCGCATTCTTTTTCAACTTTTTGATAATTATACGCTAATGCTCCGTACAGACTGCTTCCTCTGCCTATTTTTGCTATCATTTTTTGAGGTGTTTTTCTTCAAATTCAGCTGTGAGCTGTATTATCTTTTGAGCCAGAAGAGCAAATTCCAATGTCTGCTGTACTAACTTGTACAGATAAACAGGAGCTTTCTTTTCAGAAAAATTACGGTTCATGATCTTCACGACCTGATTGTAATTAACCCCTACAGCCCGAAACTGGCTGAATAACGAAGTCAGGCGTATATAGTATTGCACTGCAGTCTTGTCAACCTTTATAGTTGTGATGCCCTTCTGGAAAATACATGCTGTAATAAAGTGCGCCTTTATGTTCATGCCTGACTGTTCAAATAAGGAAAGGAATCGGGCATTTTCTTCTGCCGTAAGGCTGATCGAATAGCGGTGGACGGCAGGATCATTTTTAGCCGGTCTTCCTGTTTTGTGATGTCGGGCTTTGTTATTTTCTTCCATAATATCTTCCTCTTTCATTTTAAAAAACTATAAATCTGATCTGACTGAAAAAACATTTTTTTTTATGTCTTTTTCCTCATAAACAGCCCTTTATACGTCCAATTACCCCTTTTATTTATTGCATAAACCGCTTAAAATCACTATATTTAAAGTATGAAAAAAGCAAAAAAACATAAAAAAATCCCCAATCTTCATCCCAAATTTTTCTGGGAATTCGTATATGATTCGATCAATTGGGAGCGCTCCTATAAAATGGTAATTGCCCGCATTATAGAGCGTGGAGCGCAGGAGCAGATCGATGAAATCGTCCGCTTTTACGGCCGTGAAAAAGTAATTACCGCTGTCCGTGATGAAATTTACTTTCTTCCCAACTATGCCATTGAAGATGCTCTTAAGTTTTTCCCTGAACTCAAAAAGGAAGAAATGTACTGTTACCTGAACCGAAAGGACAAACCCTATCACTGGATTTAGCATTCCCTGATTAACAGAAGACAGGCTCACAAAAGCCTGTCTTCTCATAACATTCTAACCAAAAACTACATTTTCAAACGGTTCTTTCGCTGTTTATTTTCCTGCTCTGGTTCATTCATCTCTGGTCTGCTCTCATGCCTTAAAGGCTGGTTGGTGCGCTGTCTGAGCGATTCTTTTTCAGCAGGGCTGATATTATCACTGTTACTGTTGTTCACGTGGCGCAGAACCGTTTTTACCTGCCCCATTATATCCACTGGCTTTAAAGGTTTCTCTGCATCCTTCTTGTCCTTTTCATCAATTTTAACAGTAAGCATCTTAGCTAAAAGCCTGCTCGCTCCCGTGTTTGTCGGATTTCTCAGCTGTCTGAAAAAATTAGAAAAGAAATTGGTAAAAATGTTTCCGCCCCTGTCTAACTCAATAAGCGGATTTCTCTGCCTGATGCCTTTCTTTGCGGTTTCTCTCTTTTTCCCTTCTTCTTCAGGCTTTTCAGTAATCAGCTGATCCTGTTTTTTCTTTTTGTTCTTTTTCTCCGCTTTTTCTTTGTGCTTATCTTTTTTCATGATTTTAATTTTAAGGCAGAAGTTATGCCTTATCTTTTATGCTTCTTGTTTTTGGCTCTTTTAGGCATTAATAGGCGGTGGATTACTTATTACGGACTGGATATTTTATATTTTACCCAAAGAAATAATAAAAAGAAAACCAAGTTAGGGCGGAATGCTTCAGCCTGTCCAAAAGACTTCGGCATAACGCCCTGCTCGTTCCTCACAGTCCGCCCTTCGGGACTTATTCCGATTCCTTTTGGTCTGTCTGCATTCCGCCCAGTGAAACGGCTTTCTTTTTCTTTTTTCCGTTTTTCTGTTTTCTTTGAGAAAATAATTTTTCTTCTTACTGCCAGAACACTGCTGTTTCCATAAAGACTGCAATCTTGACAGCATGCCTGCAGTATTGGACTCCTGAATATCTGACTGCAGGCTTACCTGCGGACATGCCTTCATGCACACCTGAATACATGAATACCTGAATACATGATTGCATGGTTGCATGGTTGCATGAATATGTGAATACATGATTGCATGAATATGTGAATGCATGAAGTCATGCAGTCTTGAACATCTGAATACCTGAATCTTTGCATGCAGGCGTGACTGAATGCCTGCATACCTGTCCAAAGAGATATAGATAGATTATTGAAAACTATCTCTGTGCACTTCATTTCAATAATATGGCTTTATCATGCAGGTCTGAACAAAATGCCTATCCTTAAAACAAATTACTTTTAACCACACATAAAAAAAAGGGCTTCGAGCCCTTTTCAATTAAAATCCATCTGTAATAATATTTTCGAGAGAAAATAGCAAGTTGTGTTTTGAGATGCTTGAAATGAATTCAGCATCTCAAAACAACTTGCCCTGCGGGACTGGAAAAATCCTCCGAAGTCGGCTTTTTTTAAATTACAATTAGTCCTGAATCAGTCCGCACTGATTTTCTTATTTTCTTTTAAATATCTGCTGTGAAGCATGTCCAGCAGATCTCCTTCTTCTAATGGAATCATCATTTCAATTACTTTCAGAAGACTGTAAACATATCTTTCTGTCTGCTTGTGATTATTCTCACTTATTTCAATTCCCTCTAAAGCCAGCATACCTGCTTTTAGTAAATCCATAATCATGGTAAAAAGATCAGAATATCCACTAACATTTATGCTCAGATTGTATATATCTTTTCTTGTTTTTGACGCAGGCTCAAGCATTACAAAATAATGTTCAGGATTCTCAACAATATCTCTTAATTTGATTTTATTTTTTTTCATAACGTTTATTTTTAAGCTGGTGTTTGATTATCTTCGAGTATCTTATCAGATTCCTTATCCTTATCCTTATCCTTATCAGATTCCAATACATATGCGTGCACAGCGTCGAGCGCTTCTCCTTCGGTAGAGGGAATCAGTTGCACTGCCATTTCCAAAACACTTATCATGTGAACCGTGGGATTTTTAATCTGTCCTGAATTTTGACTTTCACTATTATAAAGGGTATGCAGACAAATTTTCAACAAATCCTTTATTGAACCCAGCAGATCAGAATATCTCCCAAAAGTTATATTGGCATTAAATTGATTATCCTTTTTATTATTAGGTTTCAAAGTAGTAAAATAAGCGTACGTGGTAATTTCTTCAATGAAATCATCCAATCTTATATCTTTTTCATTTTTCATAATATCATAATTTACACATTATTAATTTTATCATTTTATACTAGTTCAACATATTCAAAACAGCCAGCTAATCGCAATAAAACACTAACCATCAACATATTAATACACCCTATAAATGTGCAGACATTTTTTTGCTTTAACGTATATATTTTCTCTAAGTCGTCTCATTTTTTTATTTTTTCAAGACCTCTTTCACGCATAAGCTCTCCAGCATCAAGCATTTTAATTAAATGGATATACGGGCTCATAAGATCAATGTTCCAGTCTTCTTTACATGGAGACAGGGAAAGATTTATTATTTCAGCGAGGAAAAATTCAAAATCCTTAAAAGCGGTTTCTGCAAATGCCTTTTGAAATACTGTGAAAGGATTGTCATATTCTTCTTTTGTCAGCGAAGTGAGATGAAACACATCTTCTGTTCGAACCGGCTCTTTCACTTTCCATTTACTGCTTTTTTTATGAAGGCTGTAATATATTTTCAAAAATGAGCCTATTGCTTTGTAGAAGATAAAAATCTCGCTTGGCGTATTATTACTACAGATTTCTTCTTTAAAGCTGTAAATCACTGCCTGCGTTAAATTTCGCTTGTAGTAGTCAAGGTGCGCAAAATCAAAGAGGGCATCAGATGCCTCAAATGGATTTCCAGCCTCAAACCCAGCCCAGAACTTGGTCTCAAAGTTTTTTTTATTCTTTTTCATGATCTAAAAGATTAATTATCCATTTGTTCATTTTTACTTTCCTTATTGATCTCTAAATAAAGTTTGTGCAGTTTATCCAGTCCTTCCGCCTCACTGCAGGGCAGGAGCTGTATCGCAATTTCCAGAATGCTCGTAAGATGGAAAGCGGGATCCTCAATCTGGCTGGAATTTTCAAGATCGGAATTCTCCAGCGTGTGAAGCGCTATTTTGAGCAGATCCTGTACTGTAAAAATCAGCTTTATGTAGCTCGTAAATTTTATGCCGGCATGGTAAATGCCGTCTTTCTCGTTCTGCGGGGTCAATGTTCTAAAATAAAAACTGCTTTTCAGTTCTTTGATAAAATCATCCGCCTTTTTATTTTCATTGGTTTCCATATTCTTTAAATATTTGTTTGGTCTGCTCAGCGTACTGCTGATACATTGTTTTTACTTCACTTATCTGCTACTGCATCTGTTTTTGTTTAAAGTTCAGCCGAAATAAGATTCTCAATGCGTGCTAATTCATCCTTTACAACAGCTGTGCAGAAACTGCCAAAATCATTGCATCGATCCTGCAGAAGTTCCATATCTTTTTCTAAAAAAGTATCTGCACCGCTGTATCTCAGAGAAGCATATGATCTGTTTAATATCGTAAACAGGTTTCTGTCCTGTTCTGTAACCCTCGGAAAGCAACTGCTTATTTCAGGGTTAAAATGACCGCAGATTTCTAATAGATAAGAAAGGGAAAAATGATTTGGAGAATACCCCATAAACAGGCGGATCATTCCAAGACAGATCTGCTCTGCTATGGTATGGAGCATCAGTGCTTTCAAAGGCGCATAGCATGCCCAGTCGTAATCTTCCTGCCAGCTTTCCATATTATTTACAATAATATTTCTGTAAGACAGGTATTCTTTTGCAGAAGACATATTTCGCAATGGAAGGCATTTGGCTTCCAATACCGCCGATTCAACTTTAAATAAAAGAGTGCCGTTTAAAACAATATCAGAAAAGAAATGCTTTTGGTCTCCCGTTGCATTATGAAACTCGGAAATAGTATGGATTAAAAGGGTTGCAGTGCACTTTTCTTTAGTTCTGCTTTTGATGATTCCTGCCAGATCATGAACCGCATTAGCTTTATTCTCGCTGACAAATACCAGCAGGTAATAATGCAGTGCAGAAGCCTGGACTTTATTAAAACAATATAATGCTTCGGTTTTAAGATATGCGGTAACAGCAGTGCTGATAATCTTTTCGAAATCACAAAT
Source organism: Flavobacterium notoginsengisoli (assembly GCF_042686225.1). NCBI lineage: Bacteria > Pseudomonadati > Bacteroidota > Flavobacteriia > Flavobacteriales > Flavobacteriaceae > Flavobacterium > Flavobacterium notoginsengisoli. Next base: position 186,844 of record NZ_JBHUOT010000001.1, on the reverse strand, counting down.
TTCAGTTTCAGGCTGTTCTTCAAGTTTTTCAGGCTCAGAAAAGCTGACAGCTTTCTGCTCGCAGTATGAAAGCTGTTCCTGAAAGATTTTCTTGGCTTCTTTTAAAATCTGGCTCAGTTTCTTCTGCGCTACTTTTACCTTGTCTTTTTTAATCTTTAAATCGCCGGAATATGGAAAGTTAATTCTTGCTTCATCCATAAGTTTTGCAATCTCCAGATCATTCTTATTTTCAGCATCAAAAATTTTAGCCATAACCGGCGCAAAATCTATAATAATGCTCAGATGATGGAAAATATAATATTCGGAATGCTTTTTTCCCATCACCAGTTCTCCTATACAGCCAAAAAGCAGGTTTATGGCCTGATGGATTGTATAGAGTGCGAGACCATGATTGTTTGTGCCTTCATAATGCTGTGAGCCCCTTCTGAGAGATTCTGCCTCAGCTGAGTGCTGATTGTATTTCTTTACTGCTTTTTTTAAAAGTGCCGATACGGGTGGAATATCTTTTTTGATTTTAAAATCAAACTCATCGTTTTTAAACAGGCTTATACTTGATACATACCATTTTAAATAATACAGGTTCCCATTTTTTAAACGATGCAGTACATCCCATAGATTTATAATCACATAGGGTACGGATGGATATTTTTTCAAAACCTTATCTGCCCAAGCATACATTTCCGATGCAATCTGCTGTGAATCTTCCCTTAAGATTATGGTAAGTATATAACCGTTTTTACCCGCTGTCTCTGCCTGATGCAGAGTGACCGCCGTAATGTCAATAAATGATTGGAGCTCTCTCACGGCATTCTCCAATTCTTTCTGCTTTTGAAATTGAATTTCACTCATAATTTTTCATTTTTTAATTAATACTTTGTGTGAAAAATTGTATTTTTGTCTAACACACAGGCAAGTAAGTGATTAGTCGTACTGTACCGTATCAATTTGTATCATACCGTACAGTAAAATTTCTATATCATACATAAGACTTACTTTTTTATTCTTAATTATTATCTTTGAGCTATGAGTACATTAACAAAACCAAATCACATGGGGCGTAAAATCAGCCGTATCCGTGAACTGAAAGACATGAAACAGGAGGCACTGGCACAGGCTATGGGAACAAACCAGCAGGCGATTTCTATTATGGAAAACAGTGAAACGATTGAAGAAGAAAAACTAATCGAAGTAGCAAAAGCATTGGGTGTAAGCGTCGAAGCAATTAAGAATTTTTCTGAAGAAGGTGTGTTTAATTATTTTAATACTTTTAATGATTCAGGCAATAATACTTTTGCAAATAATGTATGCAATTTTAATCCTTTAGATAAATTAATCGAATCCCACGAACAGCAGATCAAACTTTACGAGCGCTTGGTTCAGGCAGAAAAAGATAAGGTCGAATACTTGGAAAAATTATTAAAAGCAAAATGATGCTTTTATAAAAGATATATTAATTCCAAAAAGAGACTTTCGAGTCTCTTTTTTGTTGCTAAATATTTGCATAAATTATAAAATGAAATACCATGAATAAAACTATAAAGCTTAGAGTAAAGAAAGAAATTGACAGCGAAAGTGAGCTTAAATTATTAAAACTAAAAGGGACATTAATTACTAAAGGCTATACCGAAATTATTCATATTGAAGATGAAAATGAAGGTTTCTATGTTAATACTTTTTCAACTTCGGCAGACCTAAAAAAACAAGCAGAAAATTATATATTAGATTATATTTCTTCTCACAACGTAAATGACATTATTACTTTACTAAGTACAATTAAGTAACAATTTTCAATATCGTTTATATAAAGACGTTATTTGGAATATATTTCAAACAAGTAAAGACTAATCTTTTACAGAATTTATGATTTCTTGGATTTCATTGTCAAACTTATTCATAACAATTTCTTTATTCAATTCTTGAGCATAATCAGATTTTATTCGGCAAAATATTTTTCCGCAGGCTTCATAAAAATCGAAGGATATTTTTTCCTTTTTAGGTGACATCCTATACAATGCTATCTCACTGTAATATAGATCGTTTGAATAAGTGATAATCAGATTATAAATTCCAGCTTCTAAAGGGAAAGCATTTTCAACGATTTGGTTATTTTCAAATAAACTGTATAAGGTTACATTCCAAGTTCCTTGAGTGAATTTTATAGCTGTTTTTTCGCTGTCAATATTTTTGCCAAAAGAAACTTTTATTTTGTCGCCTTCAAATTCCATTTTTGTTTGTCCAAACTGCGTCATTGATACTAAAATTAAAAGCAATGTAAATTTATGTTTCATTTTTGTTTGGTATATATTTAGAAAATTATGAGTAATTTCAACAATTATTTTTCCTCATTCATCGCTACTTTCCATTTGTTATCCTCAACTGTTAGAAAAATTATATTGCTGTAAGTTTTACCATCCTCGTAAATTAATGTTTCCTCGATGAAATACAAATCATTATCTATTTCACTTAATTCAGAAAATTGCCTTTTTACCATAGAAAAATCAGGAAACCCATTATTTAGAATGTACTCAACAAGTGATAGTTCAAGTAATTTAGCAGTCAAATCAATAGTCTCTTCATTTAGCTCCACATTTGTTCTTTGTAAAACTATTTTTGCTTCTGCTTCAAAATCTTTAGAAGCAACCACATTTACAATATCCTTGTTAGAAAATGCATTTTCTAAAGAAATTATTGCTTTTTCGGGTGTATCGTAGTTATAGAACATAATTAATAATCTTTTTCATTTATCCGTCCGTTGATATAAATTAACCTCATAATCATTCCAATAAAAATTCACAGGATTTTGAATCAATATTTTATTGACTTTGTTATTTACAATATTCGTCAATTTTACCTTTAGCATATTCAGCACCAAGTTCCAATGCTTTTTTCCAATTTTCGCAAGCTCCATTTTTATCTTTTAAATTGAATTTTGTATTACCAAGATTAAAATATGCTTGTTGTTTATTCTCAATCTCTGAATCATCGAGTTGCAATACTTTCTGATAATCAGCAATTGCCCCTTGATAATCTCCATTTTCATCTTTAAGCCCGCCTCTGTTTATTAAGGCACTTGCAAATTTTGGTGCTATTTCTAAAGCTTTATCATAATCTTTAAGTGCTGATTTCCAAGTATACAATTCATTTTTCACGATTGCTCTTGAGTAATAAGCATTTTGATCTTTTGAATTAATCGCGATAGTTAATGACCAATTGATTAAAGAACCACTTAAATCTCCATTATTATAACATTCAACTCCTTTATCAAAATAGTAATCTGCTTTTGAAGAGTCTAAGTCTGGAAGTTTGGGATCTTTAGGGTCAAAAAGTCCTCCATAAGCGTCTAGAGTTGAATCAAATTCATAGCCTCTTTTATACATATCCAGACACCAATACATTAAATTATCTTCCGTGATCGGCATTTCATTTGTCTCTCCGTTTATTTCCCACAGGGATCCATATTTCTTCACTTCCTGCACTGTGTATGGATAATGGGATATTAGAAACTCCGCTAATCGGATTAGATTTTCCTGATTGTCTGAAATAAAAGTGAAATCCATTTTGGTTAAGCAATGGTCTTTCAATCCACTTTTAACCATGTTTTTAAAAACATCTTCAGCGTAAACCATTTCTTTACCGAATCCATCTACAAAATTATTCCAAGTAATAAATTTATTTTCCATTTTCTTTTGCCCTTCAGCTGTCAAGGTTTTAAACAATACTAATAAAATCAGAATATAGGTTTTCATGTCAAATATAAAGTGCTTTTTAGATGTTACTTTCCTTAATCTTGAAATAACATTTTTCACAAACAATTTTAAATTTGCCTTCTTCCCAACATTTTCCGGATAAACTATCTTCTTCATCTCTTACTTTTTCACAGTCGTTACACCAAGCCACAAAATCATCATCTTCATACTCAAATTCCATGTCTTCATATGTTTCAAAAGATTCTTCAAATCCATTTTTGCTTCCTTCTTTTAAATGCTGACAGATAAATGCTCTTCTTCTTCTGTCATGATTTTCACAATCAACATATTTAGTCTTTTCCCTTTCTGCTAAATCGTTATCAATTACTTCGGTTAGTACAATGTGAATTTTTAAATGATCAATAACGGGTCTATATACGCCAATACCTCCAATTAAATTACAACAAATAGAAGATAATTCCCATCCTATTTCTTCGTACGAAGTAAATTCTCCATTAATTAAATTCTCATACTCATTTGCAATTCCAAAACCTCTAATTTTTTCAATATCAACGGCTACATTTTTTGATGTATTTTCATTGTCCCAAGACCATTTCCAAGTTTTTAATTCTGTTGAAAAAGTTCCTACTTGATAATATCTGAAATTAATAATTTTATCAGCTTTAGAAAGAGTTATAATACCACTAGGCTGGTCATACTCCCACCTTGTATAAGAATTAATATCATAAGACTTATTTAAATTATCTTGCAATTTTTCTAATTCTCCAAAACAATTTGTTAAAAAATCTTTGTAGTCCATATTATAACGTTTTTGTGTAGCTTTGTCCTTAAGCCTGCCGTAACTTAAGGCTAGAGAGGTACCTAAGTCCGTATTTTTATTTAAGTAGTTAGTTCGTTTAGCATTTTTAGAAAGTTTTCTGGAGGAAAAAATTGCAATTTCCCATCTTCAATTTTATATGGAATTTCAGTAAAAATTTCATCCTTATACCAAAAAACTTTATTACTAAGAGATCCAGGCCCTTCAATGTTCATATTATGAATTGCTGGAAAAATTCCATTCATAGCTTTTATGATTTCTAAATTCTCAATTGGATATATTATTGCCGAATGTCTATGAGGAATTCCAATTAATAGACCATTACTGCCACTAAGCTTTTTGAGGTTTTCTACATCAAATAGTATGTTTGGCGTAAAAAAATGATCGGAATTAACAAACCAAATGTCGAACGTATTAAAATCTTCTTTTGTTATTGTAAGTGGATATTTTTCTCTAATATTTTGTATTCCAATTTCGAAAAGCTCCCCTATAGATTTTCCCCAGTTTTTTATTTGTTCTGGTTTTATACTTGAAATGCTATGAGGAAAATCAAATACAATCATACAATAAATATCTCCTTCAAATTCTTTTCCAATTATAAACTCTTTTCCAGTATAATCAACATATTCTTCGTTATATAATCTTACTCCAATATATTTTTTAACTTCATCAAAGTTGTCTACTTTTTTTTCAAATTCTATTTCAAATTTATTTGCTTCAATCAGTGAATTAAAGTGATCCTTTATTATCACTTTATAATTTTTAGGTTGATCTTGTTTGCAGATTTGAGCAACATTGCTTAATCCTAAATTAGTTAATCCAAATTCGTTTTGACTTGTTATTATAATTCCGTCATAAACTTCAAATTGAATCTTTAGCTTATTGAAATAATTTTCAATTTCGTATATGAATATTGAATATTCTGAATTTTCAAAAAAACTAGCCCAGTTTGGTATATCTGGCTTGGTATTTCCTCTATTAAAAAATGAAAACATATTTTTTTTATTAATTAATAATTTTAGCATCTTAACCACTGTTGACCTCCATTATTTAATATTGCATTATTTAATTCTATCCACTATCAATTTCGTTTTTATCTGTGATGGATATATTTAATTATTTGATAAATATCTAATAAAACTGTTCCAAAAATTAATGGTGTAAAAATACACCCTTAATTTTTGTTTTGTTTTGTCTTGGTTGGCAAAACCAATACCGATCTATATCTCTTTCAACAAACTTACGTCGATAATATCATCTTTAACAATTTGTCTCATTACTTCTAAATCCCTTTCCGCTACTGATTCTATACTATTTAAATAATCAATGACATTTGCCTGCCTTTTTATCTCATTTTGCATAAACGAATTTTCCCAAATCAATGATTCTAAATTAGGATTACTGATATCTAAATCATCAAGTTCCTGAATAAACATATCAACAGTATCTGTTGCATAAGTCGAAACATCGACAATATTTTCTGTTTCTTTATCTTGTAAAAAATATAAAGTACTCAATATTGATGTACAAGCATCTAAAGCAAAAGAGACTAATATAGTACTATAATCCTCAGTATCTGGAATAATCGCTTTAACAGTATCTATATAATTATCAATATTAGGATCTTCAATCTTTTCAAGTAAATTCTAATATAAAATTGAAATTATATTATTTAGTTCCGATGGATTACCGCAGCTATATTTTTTAGAAAAATAAACATAGTTAGGTAAAAGCCTTTCACATATCAATAGTGAAAATGTAATTTTTTTCTCGTCATTTAACAAAAGTAATTTTTGTTGTATCATATTTTTGTAACTAAATAAGTTTGCACTTTTTATTATCCCTCCTTAAATAATTAATAATATGTCTTACCTATCTTTCATTATCCGAATATTTAAAATTATAACCTCGTATAATTTTGTCCATTTGGATAAACATTCTTTAAACTAAAGTTTGTTAGCAAACATTTCGGATAATGCTTCTGGCAATTTTATAAATTTTTTATCCTCGTCGGTTCCTGTTGAGAATAAACGAAATTTGTTATTGTGAAACCAATAATAATTTTGAGTTATATTTCCTGGGTCTTCATTATAAAATTTCTCAATCGTGGGATCTATTACTTCAATTAATTCAAGAATGTTATTTGTTTCAATTGGATAAACCAATGCAGTCCCTTTAGTTGGAATAGCAACTAAACTTCCAAAATTTCCAATTACATAATCAGCCTTATTTTTCAAATTAATCATAAATGAAGATGAATAATCACCACTCGTAAAAGAAAATACTTTAAATTTTTCAGCAAACTCATATACTTTAATTTCAATTTCATCTTGTGGAATATTTTCTAAAGCAGTTTCAAACAATTCATTCTCTGTTTTTTCCCATTCCAAAATTTCATCTTTTAAGATATAATGAAATTGTTCTTCGAATTCTAAAACTAAAAAGGTATTAGTATCGGGAAAATCAATTCTATGAACATAATTTGAAATATCATCACCTAAATTAAAGTTATTTCCTTTTATCAAAACCCTTAAAAATTGAGAGGCGTATTCGAAGTCTTTGTATAAATATTCAAAAGCTGAGTTATTATACTTTAATTTATTAAAATGATCGAAAATTATTTCTTTCCATTTTAGCTTTTCATTACCCGATAGGACTCTAACCAAATTGTCCAAATAACGATGTTGAATTTCATTATTAATTTCAATCACAATTTCTCCCTCATCAATTTTAGAAACTAATAAATTCTGCTCTTTATGGTAAAGTAATGAGAAATCCAAAATAATATTATAATCATCTTTACTAATTATTCCTTTATAAATTTGGGGAAGTTCGTATTCTTGTTTTTTTTTAAATATATCAAATATGCTCATTGTAAATTGTCATTCAGATGTTAAATGATTAGGTTATTTATTAATTAGCTGTCTACTAGTCTTTATTTGCACTGATTCATAAATTAATTCTAAAGATAATAAAGTTCAATATTCTACTATCAATTTAATGTTACAACCTCATTTATTTTCTAATTTCAAACCTAAAGTATATTCCAATATTCTAAAAAAGGGCGATCATATGTCACCCTTTTCTAAAAATTTCGTTATCGTTTCTCTAATCTAAATCAATACTTATTTCTTGTAAAACCTCATTACTGATCCAATAATTTTTTCCGTTTTTTTTGACAGATCGGCATTGACTTTTTATGAATTTAACAATTTGTGAGTAATATGCTTTTAACTCTACGGATGCTTTAAACTCATCCGTGCTGTTTAGATGGATAAATTTTGAATAGAAATCCAACTCGCTACGCTTATATGGTATTGTCGAATCCTCTGCGTGTCCTAAATAGAACACTAAATCTAAATAGGGGCCACCAACTCTTTGACTTATTTTATACTTAGTCTTATTTTCAATTAATACTTCTAAAAAATTAAGATCTTCACTAGCATAACTAGAGTCTAATAAAAAATATCTAATATCTCTATTTTTCATGCAGTTATTGAAATCTTCGGTATCTTCCAAAATCCTATATTTTTTACTTTCGTATAAAAGATCTGGAATAATATTTGTTCTTTTAGACAGAATAAAATTTACCAATTTTATTCTGTCATTATCATTTATATAAAATTCAAATTGAGCCATAATTAATTACCAACTTTATGTGTTTCATGTGGTATTTTTAATTTAGTATATTCCGCTTCACGTTCAACATTTCTTTTACTTTTTGGTCTTCTTTCAGCTTCGTATATCATTTTAGTCTTACCCGTTTCTTTATCTACTACTTGAACGTCAGGTCTTCTGTTTGAACCTTCTACTTTAATTTTCTTTTCAGTTACCACATCATCGTTAGGGTGATCTTGTTTTGCTTTTTGCTCTAGATCTTTCACTTTTTGTTGGTGATCGGGTTTACCTTTAGCCCCGTCAGGATTTGGTGCCGTTTTGGTTTTAGTTTCCTTATTATCTGCACCCGAATTATAATCTGCATTACTACTTGAAGAATTATCTCTACCTGTAAATGCATCCCAAAGCATCACACCACCACCGATTATAAGAGAACCAACAGCAACCACACCCGCAGCGGGTTCTAAAACAATTCCTTGTGGCCCTACACCAGCTACTGATATCGCAGCAGCACCACCGAGACCTGCAGCGATAATTGCAGCACCGCGACCCGGACCTGGACCTTCTGTTGGACTCATTCCATCAGGATCTACAAAATACACAGGATTATCAAATGCATAATTATACGGTGTATGTCTACGCATTTCTTCAGCCTTAGGATCTATATTCATCCAACGACCAAGCGCTGGATCATAATTTCTTGCACCATAGTCGTAAACACCAAGCCCCAGCTCGTCTTGGAGCTCCTTGCCGTTGTACTTATACTTATTCACCGTTGCCAAATAATCATTATATCCTTTATGTTTTAAACCAAAAGGATAATAATTATTCTCTTCAATAATTTCAGGAACGTTTTGTGCATTTCGGGTATAACTTAAACGAACATTTCCTAAATGATCTTTGTATTGGTAAACATACGAAAGAGCATTATTCTCATTTTTCACATAACCCTCTGCTGTCGGAAAGAATTCTAAAACATTGTCTTTGTACTGGTAACTGTTCAAATAATTGGTAGTTGTAGTTACTGTATTTTCAGTTACAATTTTCTCAATTTTTTGTCCTGTTGCAGTGTAAATATACTCAATACTGCCGGTGGTTCCAAATGTTATTTTCTTTGGCAAATTTAAGTGATTGTAAGTAATTTCTGTGATGTTTTTGTTCTTATCGGTAATCATATTCCCATAATCATCATAGCTGTAATCATCGTCTGTTTTATTGGCATCATTAAATCCACTCACGTTATTCGAGTTATCGGTCACTTTTGTAAGTTGATTGGAATTGGCCGGATAAGTATATACCAAATCATCAATATCGATGTTTCCTACCTGAGGGTCGTAATCTCCTTTTCTGCTTATGGTTTTGATATTTCCGTTCTTGTCATAAGTCAGGTTTTCATCATAAGCGCTGGTAGTGATACCGTTCTTTTCATAAACTGCATTTTTTAATCGGTTGAGTTTATCGTATTTATAGCCATAGGCTCTTTCGTTTAAATCGGTAGCCGTTTTCCATAAGGTTTCAGAGATATTCCCATTGTACAATGGACTTACTCCCGATACATCTGTCTGAGTAGCATCATAATTAATCTTAAAAGCAAACAAATCTACCGTATCTGTATCCTGTTGCAAATTAGCTGTATTATTGATTTCTTTGAGCCATCCCCTGATATTATATTTAAAATCTACTTTTTGCAAATTGTTTCCAACTCTTTTGCTTTCAAGCTGTCCCAGAGCATCATATTTATTGTCAGTCAAAAGTTCAATTGTTCCACCGTTTATCTGATGGGTATGGGTAAGAAGACGATCCTGACCTGAATACGTAAATTCTTCTCTTACTATAATTTCTGCATTCCCGGAACTACGTTTGTGTCTGGTAATGCTATACAATGTTTTTCCGGCAAAATCGAGTTTACTCTCACTTGAGGTATAACCTCCCAGATAATTCTGAAGATAATTTTTTATTGGTCGCGCTTTGTCATCATAAAATATAGTATTGGTCTCTCCTGCCGTTGAAGATGCAGTAGTTACAGCTCTTGTCCAGCTTCCTGAGACCATTCCTTTCACATTTTGCAAAACGATTTGATCTTCTACTGAAGAAGGTAAAACCTGTGCATTTGGAAATACATAATTATCATAATAATTAACCGTTAAGAGATTAAAACTTACAGGCTCAATTTGATTAGTATAGTATGTTTCGATTCCGTCGATAGTTCCCGAAGCCTGCTTGCTTTCAAATAAAACCGTTGCACTGTTCTGTGCATCCTGAAGGGATTTACGCGAAGCTGAATTAGAGGTTTGATTTCTCCATCCTGTATAAACAGGTCTTCCAAAGGCATCATATTTAGTAATAATCCAGCCTATTGCACTTTCTCCCTTAAAAGGTGAGATCGCCGGTCCTGTAGCAACAGGACGATCCAGTTTATCATAAACGATAAACTCCCATTGTTTACCCGGTAGTTTTTTCTCCACCAAACGATTTTTATCGTCGTATTTATATTGGTAACATAAACCACTTAGGACATTAAAATCAATATTTCCTTCTGCTTTTGGCGGAATCACATAGGTCAAATTTCCATAAATATCATAGACATAATAGGTATCGTGTTTTTCTCCACCATCGTAGGTTCTTTTTAAGACAACCTGCCCTTCCTTGTTTTTGAATTCAACCGTAGAACCGGAACCTTCAGCAGGACTGGCAGATGTATTCTCATCATAAGTTACGGTTTTATATAACACATTTTCCTCATAAGTTCCTCCATCAGAAAATGAAATATCATACAACCCCGAGCCGGCATTCCACGTTGCTGAGGCACTATATAATTTTATGGCATCAGACGATTTATTGGTCTGATACTCTATTTTAATTTCGTGACCGCTATCCATGGCCCAGGAAGTTCCGGGTGCTGCTTGTCTTAAGACCCTGTTAAAAGGCGAATTTTCCAATTGTTTTTCTGAAAAAGAATTCGAACCATTATCATACAAACCATTATAAAAGGAACCTGATGTACTAATCGCCGTATTGGTGTCGATTCGACCATAATTAGTCCCTCCATTTACAACAGCATAAGGCAGATATTCTTTTACTTGCCTGCCAAAACCGTCATACTCAAAGGGGGTAACAAGATCTTCTCCATTACCTCCCTGTCCAATCACTCTTGTTTGAACAGAACGACCTAATCCGTCGAAATAGGTCAGGTTCTGAGTCATTTCCTCTTTGGCCAGAGAGCTTAAATTTGCTGACTGAACTGCTTTTTTAGGAGCTATGGTATAAATGAAATTATCGTCGCTGAAAGTTTGGGCTTTGGCACTAAAAACGATCAATGACAGTATTAGAATTTCTATATATTGTTTCATTAGTATTAAATTTTACCTTTTTACTATTAATTTCTAATCAATTGATCCAATGTTACACTAGCAATTCTATTTGTAGGTGGTAACGTAATGGTAGCCAGCTTACTTGTCTGACCTGCAGAAAATACTACTGTTTGAGTTACACTAGATCCTACCCCGCTTGTTCGGATGAAATTGATCGTAAAATAAAGTGTAGCACCATTATGAGCCGTACCGGAAGCCATAACATCTAGACTAAGCTGTCTGGTAGAAGCATTAAAAAAATATTCATAACTAAAACCTACAGAACAGCCGCCATTTGCATTAGCATAAGCCTGTCCATCAGTATTAAATTTGGCTAGACCTAAAGCATCTGCATCGGCCTGAGAAACTGTTGATGTAACTGCGCCAGCGCCCTGAGTGTAATTCACAACTGATCCATCTCCATTTTGTCCACAATTGTTTTTGGTAAACGATCCACTTCTCGCAATACTATTATAAAGACAAATGCCATTTGTATTTGCATATTCCTGTCCATTATTATTTACCTCAGATTGCGCTAAATTATCTGCATTCTCTTGAGAATTTGAGATATATTTTCCACTTGGAACACTATAAGTAACAGAACCTCCCGTCAAACCAGCGCCACAATTGTTTTTGACAAATACTCCTGACCTAGCTGTATTGTAAAAAAAACATTCCGCTATCATATTTGCAAAATATTGCCCATTTGCATTCATTTCATTTTGTGCTAAGTTATCTACCAATACTTGTGATCCTCCAGTATATTTTCCGGCGGGAACAGTGTAAGTGTAAGTACCCGGGGTACTGTTTGCGGGACAATCATTTTTGGTAAATGTCTGACTAATTGCTGCATTACTATATGTACAAGTTCCATTTGCATTTGCATTGGCTTGTCCATTTGAGTAAAATAAAGCAAGTCCTTTTGCATCTGCATCAACTTGTGAGATATTTGAAATTTCTGCCCCTGCCGTCTGACTATAAGATACACTTGATGGTACTCCTCCCGGACCGCAATTATTTTTAGCAAAAGAGCCGCTTTGCGCCACACTGTAATACGTACAATATCCGTTTGCATTGGCATAAGCCTGGCCATCATTCATAAACTTAGAATACCCTAAAGCATCGGCATCCGCTTGGGAAGTGGTAGAAGTTAAAACTCCTCTGTTCTGACTGTAAGTCACGCTTGAACCTGCTCCGCCTACATCACAATTATTTTTTATAAACGAGCCATTTCGTGCTACGCTGTAAAATATACATACTGCTTCTGCATTTGCAGCATTTTGTCCATAAGCATTGATAGCATTTTGTGCTAACTGATCTGCATGCTCCTGAGAAATAGTACTTGTATAGGTTCCGTATGAAACAGAATAAGTATATGATCCCGGATCAGTGTTAGCTGGACAATTATTTCTAAAAAACACTTTACTTACTGCAGCATTATAAAATGTACATGTTCCATTTATATTGGCATAATATTGACCATCCGTATTGAATTTAGCATATCCTAATGCATCGGCATCTGCCTGAGAAAAATTTGATATTGATGCTCCTGTCGTCTGATTGTAAAATAGACTTGAAGGCGTTCCACCCATAGCGCAATTATTTCTTGTAAACCAACCGCTTTGTGCGACACTGTAATAAGTACAATATCCGTTAGCATTAGCATAAGACTGACCATCTGTATAGAATTTAGCAAGTCCCAATGCATCAGCGTCAGCTTGCGAAATATTTGATGTTAAAACTCCGGCTGCCTGATTGTAATTCACATTTGAACCTGCTCCTCCGACAGCGCAATCATTTTTAGTAAATGAACCGCTTTGAGCAACACTATAATAAGTACAATATCCATTGGCATTGGCATAAGACTGTCCATCATTAAAAAACTTAGAATATCCTAAAGCATCGGCATCAGCTTGTGAAATATTTGAGGTTACAACTCCAGCTAACTGACTATAGGAAACTGTTGCCCCTAATCCTCCGGAAGCACAGTCATTCTTAGTAAATGAACCACTTTGGGCAACACTATAATAAGTACAATATCCATGGGAATTGGCATAATTCTGACCATCAGTAATAAACTGAGAATATCCTAAAGCATCAGCATCAGCTTGCGAAATGTTTGATGTTACAACTCCTGCTGACTGACTGTAAGATACTGTTGATCCTGATCCTCCTGCGTTACAACTATTCTTAGCAAACGAGCCACTTTGTGCAACACTGTAAAAAGTACAATATCCGTTAGCATTAGCATATGACTGACCATCATTTATGAACTTAGAATATCCTAAGGCATCGGCATCAGCTTGTGAAATATTTGAAGTTATAACTCCAGCTGACTGACTATAATTTACATCTGAACCTGATGCTCCTCCAGGACAATTATTCTTAGTAAATGAAGCACTTTGTGCAACACTATAATAAGTACAATATCCATTGGCATTGGCATAATTCTGTCCATCATTAATAAACTTAGAATACCCTAAAGCGTCAGCATCAGTTTGTGAAACATTTGATGTCATAACTCCAGCTGCCTGACTGTAAATTAAACTTGAACCTGATGCTCCGACAGCGCAATTATTTTTGGTAAATGAACCACTCTGAGCCACACTGTAATACGTACAATATCCATTGGAATTGGCATAATTCTGACCATCAGTAATAAACTTAGAATATCCTAAAGCATCTGCATCAGCTTGCGAAATGTTTGATGTTACAACTCCTGCTGATTGACTGTAGGATACTGTTGATCCTGATCCTCCTGCGTTACAACTATTCTTAGCAAACGCGCCACTTTGCGCAACACTGTAAAAAGTACAATATCCGTTAGCATTAGCATATGACTGACCATCATTCATGAACTTAGAATATCCTAAGGCATCGGCATCAGCTTGTGAAATATTTGAAGTTACAACCCCAGCTGACTGACTATAATCTACATTTGAACCTGATGCTCCTGCAGGACAATTATTCTTAGTAAATGAAGCACTTTGTGCAACACTATAATAAGTACAATATCCATTGACATTGGCATAATTCTGTCCATCATTAATAAACTTAGAATACCCTAAAGCGTCAGCATCAGTTTGTGAAACATTTGATGTCATAACGCCAGCTGCCTGACTGTAAATTAAACTTGAACCCGATGCTCCAACAGCGCAATTATTTTTGGTAAATGAACCACTTTGGGCAACACTGTAATATGTACAAGATCCACTTGCATTGGCATAATTCTGCCCGTCTGTATTGAATTTATTTAATCCTAAAGCATTTGCATCTGCCTGAGAGACTGTTGATGTCACTGCACCTGCTCCAAGACTGAAACTTACACTTGAACCTGACGCTCCGGCAGGGCAATTATTCTTGGTAAACGAACCGCTCTGTGCAACACTCTTATATAATACGACACTTGTTGACGAATTATCACCACAGTCTATTGTCTGACCTTTGTAATTATAACAATATTTTTGGAGTACATTCAGATCTTTATCTTTCACAAATCGTAATCTACCATCACGATCATATTCATAATATGAAGAAAATCCTTTCGGATCTGTAACACTGGTAACACCAACTAAAGGATTATAAGTATAAGTTGAAATAAACGCATCTGAAAACGAGTTCCTAAATGAGTTCAATGCGTTTCTCAACACCTGTTCTGAACAATCAGCAGACATACAGTTATCTGAATCGCTATTAGAAAGAGTCTGTAAATTTGTTATCGTTTCCGGACTAATTGATGAATAAGCTGTATTTTCAATTTTTGCAATTGGATGCATTTTATTATATCCCCATATTATAGAAACTGGTAATCCTCCTTCTTGTGTATACTGCAATATATTGCCTCTGTCATCATATAAATCATAAGTGATTTTTTTGTCCAAAATCAAATCAATTTCTGCTGTACCTTTATTTGCATAAACAGATTTTGGAAGAAGCAAATTGTTTGTAGAAGAACTTTTATCATAATTCGTTAATTGTTCCGATATTTTTACTCCTCCTTTAAATGTTTGTGTGTTCAAAGGAACTCCTATTAAATAAGCTGCCTTCAATTCGTTTATAAATGGTTTAGATGTCATTTCCGAATCCCCCGCATAAAAATACTTTGATTCAAGAATTTCACCTTTTGAGTTTTTAACCGTCTGTGAGGATAATTGAAGATGTTCCGGATTATTATAATTAAAATTGGTAGTAGTAATTACTTTTCCTGTCAGGCTATTAGATGAATCATAATAATAGCTCGTTTTCTCAGAGGCTTTTTGATAATACCATAGAATGAGAATATCATATGTTATCGGCTCTATAACGTCCAGCACTCTGATATCCAGTCCATTTGCATAATAGGGGCAAGTTAGCACAAAAGGATTATTTGGATCTTCCGTTATATTTGTTTTACCTAAACGCCACATCTTAAACCCTTTGTATCTTGAAGTATTTGTCGGATCTTCAATATAAGTATTTTTTTCTTCCTCGATCAACTCATTGCTTAGTCCTATCGTTTTATAAATCTTTTTATTTAATACTTTACCTCTTTTCCATGTTGTTGATATTTGTAATCCTGGATTACCTAAAGGAACATCATCTGAAGCTGTAGTAAATTCATATAAACTGACAATATTATTGTTTTGATTTAATACATCAACTTGTTTCTCTTTTACATATTTATAGATTACCGTGTTTCCTTCTATTCCATATCTTGAATTTGAAGTGATACTGGATGTATTCTGAAGATCATAAAGTGGATCACAACCATTCGAACCACTCTGTGAGGTAGAACATGGATAAAAATTATAATTCTTAAAACTCATAGTTTCAAAAGTGGCACTCAGCTCATTTATCAATTTACCACTGGTTTGAAGAGGTTTTTCAACATCACTGTAATCATATTCTTTCTTTGAAATTAGTGAATTGTCATGATTGTAGTTTTCGATACTTTCAATTCGCAACCCGGCTCCTAAATTATTTTTAGGTGTTGGGTCATTATTTGTATATTTTAATTGCAGATTATTTACACTATAAAATTTACCGTAAACTTCCACCTCTATTGTTCCTGACTCAGGTAACTCAACTGGAATATTATATTCCTGTCTTACTAATTTTCCCGAGTTATATACTTCATTTTGCCCTGAAAAAACCCTCACTTTTGCATAATGGTATTTTAATAATGTTGGATTATCTCCTTCTGGCGCATCCAGTTTAAATGTCAACAAGCCTTTAGCTTCTATAGCAGTAAACGGAATTGAAACATAATTAACACATTCTAAAGGATCCGGATTATCACATACCATTCCGTCAATCCCTGGCTTTTCTTTAACCTGAAGTGTCCCTCCAGTGCCCTGAATAACGGGACTGTTTATAATGTTTGAATTATACTTATCAAAAAGGTCAATTCCAAAAAATTGGTTAGCTGCATAGTTAAACTTTGTATACCCTTTTGTAGGATAATGAATTTCCTTCAGAATGCCTGTCTGATTCACTAAAGGGTTGACTCTTCGGTCTGCTTTCCCAATCTCGGTTGGATAGGGATATGAAATATAATGCTTAGGAATCAGGTCCTGGTTACTTCTCTGATTGTAAAAACCAAAATAATCCTGTTCTTTAGACTCTTTGTTAGGTAGTGCAATATTCGAATAAACAAATTCTTGTTCATTTTTACCATACAAATCGCTAATCTTATCCAGTTTTAATCTTTTGCCGGTGTAGTTACTGCCCGAACTGGATGAAGTAAAGTAAGAATATTGAAATACAAATCCCTTTATACTTGTAAAATCTCTAACTTCTATCTTACTCAAATAACTATTTCCATCTCTCAAATCTTGTCTTCCGGCAGTCTTACTAAAAATAACCTTTGAGTTCCCTTCATTAAAAATTATTTCTTTTATCTTTTTTGATAATGTTACAACATTACTTTTTTCGTCTATTACCGCTCCAACCTGCGTATACTGCGAAAATGCTGAACATTTTTCCCGATCACTCTTAGTGATTTTTTTTATATCTACTCTTTGAGAAAAACTCAAATCTGTAAGTCCCCCGTCGTCCTCATATAAAAACTCTATTTTATTGTTTGACGGGGTTTTAATTTCATCAACATACCAGGCGCTAATATATCTGTCATCATGGGTCAAAGCTTTCACTGAAATTTCAGTTGTATTAAGAGAATATACATTACCCTGAGGATCTGTAATTTTAAATCTCATGTTTTCTCTACTACCCCCTATAAGTTCAACTTTAAAAGCATTTGGAGGAATCGTCACCACCTTTTTTTCTTTAAGATTGTCTATGTAAAAACTACCATTCGCAGTAGGAGAAGAAAATACATACATGTCTTTAACCCTTGACCTGTCAAGGCTCGTATTTAACATGGAAACATCATTATGTCTGTAAGGATGTTGCTTGAAAAAAGCGATTATATCATCATCATTTGGAATTACATCAACGTCAGGATAATTCTCATCGATTTCATCTCTTGGGCTTAAAATAACCTGAGCACCAGCATTTAAATTCCATCCTAGTCCGACCCATGTTGCTTCCTGATTGACTTTGATTCCAGAAGCATGATAGTCCAAAGAAATTGGAAGTTTAAACCCTTTTATATCGACACTATACAATGGTATTGAGATACCAGGAACACCTGTAGAAAGATCAACCGGATACTCTCCGTATTTCAAAAAAGCTGCTGCTTCTGGAGTTTTCGGAGCAAAATCAGGTATGGGAGAAGTATTTCCTGTTTGTGCTTGTAAGGACGTTGAAAAGTTTATAAATAATAGTAGAAACAACAATACTATTGTTTGAATTGAAAGGATAAAATGCTTCATTCTATTTACCGTTTATCTTTTTAATAACTTTCACTGATTCTGTTTTTACATCAGTCTGAATTTTTATGATATAGACACCTTCCGGATAATAAGTCATATCCACAGGAACAGTCCTGCTGGAAATATCGAACCTTTGGAGTGTTCTTCCTAAAATGTCTATTACAGAAGCGGTTCCTTTATTAAAATCATAACCTATAATAACGTTGGTGTAAGTAGATACCGGGTTAGGAATAGCTTCTATACTGGCTTTCACTTTTTCAACTTTGGCTTTGTCTTTTAGTTTTACTACCCAAAAGTCATTGTTCCCTATATTGGAATTTTTATCTTTTGATGATCCGTTAGAAGTACCGGCCATCAAATAACCTCCGTCTCTGGTCTCAACCAGTTTACGCAAAATATCCTCTCCTCCGCTTCCAACTGTCTTATTCCAGATCTCTTCCCCTTCATTGTTAATTTTCAGCGCGATGTAGTCATTAATACCATCTTTTTCTTTAGCAATTAAATTTGTTGCTTTTGACACTAAACCTCCGTTTGATTTCGGCCCGGAATTTCGTGCATGGCCACCTATTAAATAAGTCTCATCAGCATTTTCTACCAACGATGTTAAAATATCAACTTTACCAAAATCAAATGTTTTACTCCAGATTACTCCTCCTTCTTGATCCAGTTTCAAAATCCAGTAATCAGTTCCGTTACCTACAATTCCTCCCTGACTGGTTAACGCATTTGAGCTGTTGGAGTTTCCTCCTATTATATATCCGCCGTCTTTTGTCTGATGAATCACATAAGGCTGGTCATCGCCATCACCTCCATAAGTTTTTTGCCATTGTATTACACCTGTATCATTTATCTTCACAATCCAGTAATCACCCACTCCTTTATAGGCTTCTGTTTTATCACCCGATATAGGAGAATTGGAATAACCTGCCAGAATATAACCGTTGTCTGCGGTTTGCTCCATACTTCTTAAAATATCAGAATACTGACCTCCGTAGGTTTTCTGCCATTCAATAACACCTTGTTTATCTAATTTGATAACCCAGTAGTCCATATTTCCTCTGCTTTTTTCAGATTTTGAATACGGGTCGGAAGCAAAAGATTTTTCGTCAAGCTTGGAACTAATTGCAGAACGCGGACTAGAACTTGATGAACCCCCTAAAATATATCCTCCGTCTTTAGTCTGGAAAGCACACAATAATTCTTCCTGACCGTCTCCGCCTATGGTACGTTGCCATTGTTCATCACCTGCAGCATTAAGTTTTATTACCCAAAAATCCGAAAGTCCTTTGCAGTCTTCTTTTTTTTGAAAACTTTTGGCAGAGCTTGAAGTACCTGCCAAAATAAATCCGCCGTCTATGGTATTTTTTATACTCTGAAGCATATCAAAACCAGAGCCTCCAAAACTTTTTTGCCAGTCCAGTTCTCCGTTTTCTTTCATTTTCCAAATCCAGTAATCTAAATCTCCATGATTCTCTTCGGACTTATTTCCTGTCTTATCAGAAAGAGAACTTCCTGCCAGAATAAAACCATAATCAGCTGTGGGTTGCGCATCGAAAAGATAATCTGCATGTGTGCCTCCATAGGATTTCTCCCAAAGAATATCCTGAGAATAATTCAAAAAAGGCACTAAAAAAAGAAGTAATAAGTAAAGTTTCCGCATAAGCATTATCATAAAATTTGGGATTATTATAATTATGCAGCGAATATAATTTAACTGTTTATAAGTTCTTTACGGGATTCCGTAAAGATTTAGCTTTTGTTTAATCTAAAAAATTTATTAAAGTATAAATAAAAGAAGATGGCAGCGATTTTGGTTGGAATATATACCTTTTCTTCCACAAAAATTAATGGGTACTTACAAATAATCTACCATTCTAATTTTTGTGGATACTCGCAGTGCATAACTTTTCAAATGCTTCTTAATTAATTAAAATTCATATCTTTGTTTCTAAATCAATCATGAATTATTTGATGATTTAAACAAGATGCAAATCGATCTTTAACCTTTCAATATGCATAAAAATGCATAAAAAGTTTATGGCGTAATCGTGGCGCAGTACTTAAAAAAATATTAGAAAAATGCAGAATATAAGAGAAATCTGAACAACCGTTCGAATCCCTCTTCCTCCGCTTAAAAAAAACCCTCAGTTAACGCTGAGGGTTTTGATTTTTTAGCGGCAGTAGCAAATTATTTACTGTTAAAATAACATTTCAATTCTGTTTCTGTCATGTCTACAACCGTTGAATATACAGAACTTAAAAAACCCTTCATTTCATCGTTTAGTTTTTTAACGTTTACACCTGGCTGTGCAACTGCAAATTCAAACTTTACCTCGCTATATCGAAGTGCCTTTCTAATATTCTCAATATCAGTCTTAGTTCCATAATAAAACCTTCTTCCTTTTAATACACCTGTATTATCACGCCTTTCCATATGCTTTAAGAGCTCTTCTGGTTTCCATTTATATCTTAAGGACACAATAGCCTGTCCACAGACCTCATATAAATCTGAAAGTCTGGCACCGGCAGTATTTTTTGAGTATTTACAATGAACCATTTCAAATCTTATGGTATCTGCATCATGAAATATTGCAACTATATCAGCCGACTCTCCAGAATTATCATCATTAAAAACTACTTTTGCTCCTTGGTTAACTAATCTGTTCATCATATACTCCTGTACAGAATTTTCACGTTTCAAACTGCCCTTATACATTGACTCTGCACTGTATTGCACTTCTTCCCATCCTAAGGATTCAATTCTATCATCAGGAATACTGACAGCAGCAACTTGGGCATATTGAGTCCAAATACATCCTGAGATAGTATCACCATTTAATAAGAACATTGTCGGAGGATACTTTTCAAAGAATTCTTTTAACTCCATTGGCTCACTTCTTAATCCTTCAACAAAAAAACGACTCTTATCCAATCCCTCAATACTATGTCCTCTTTCGCCTCCAAGCCTGATGCTAAACTCTATTTTCTCATTCTGCAGATAAAAAACAAACTGAGCCCTATCATCCCTAATACTTAAAAGCTTGATATATGCCTCACTAAGAAGATAAGAAACTGAACCTGAATCCACTGTAATTTTATGTATTTTATCATAAAGTTCCTCTGACCAATCACAAGCCATTACAATTAAGTTTTCAGGATAAAGCTTTAACTCTGTCTTTTCAGCTGAATCTTCTAGTAATTTATTCGAATCTATCGACTCGTCTGTAATAAGTTTACCTACTTGAATGCACCAAGATTTCCATTGTTTTAAATCCCCAACTCTTGCCGGGCTCCAAATTTTCCCTTTAACCGAGGCGCCTACACTCACAGGAAAACCATCTCTAAACCCCACTCCTACAAAATCGGACTTCTGGCATCTTGTTCCACTTTTCCACCTACTTAGTTCTGTTGTAACATCTGAGCCGCTTAATCTTGAATAACGATGTAAATGACTAGCTGGCTTAAAAATCCCTGCATGCACTATACTTAGTCGATTTATAGAGTCAAATGCTCTAAAAACAGGATCTCCAGATACGCGTTCTGGCTTGGATTCAGTGAGGAATTCTACTAATTTATCTATTTCAAGAGTTTTTTCTGAAAATCCGATATAAAGCAATTGCGACACAGAATCAAAATGGATTACTATCAAATTCCAAGTCTGATCACGTAGTTTATCTGTTCTGGCCCACTTTACCTTCTCTCTTTTCTGCGTGGTAAAATAAAAAACATTTTCATCAGGGTTATAATATGGCTGGGTAAGAGCATATTTAGAAAGATTGAATGCAAGCTTAAAGTTATTCCAATCAACCTTCGCTGCTCTGTAGCACATACAGCTTAAAGCAGGATAAACCAGCTTCGGGTTTAACTCTGTATCAGGAGAATCAAAACCTGAAAATGGTTTGCATCCCTGTAAAAAAGATAATAAAGATTCCGCATCAGCTTTCCTAGCATCAGCTATTTCACTGATAACTTCCTCCCATCCAGATCCTTCCTGCAATAAATTCTCCAATTCCACAGATAAATTTTCATCTGCAAAATTTACAACAAATGAAGCATCTCCCAAACCTTCCTGCGTTCTGGTAAATCGTCCTATAAACTGGAGAAGGACTGCCAAAGATTTATGAAGCTTATGCACAGCTGCAATTTTAAAATCAGGATAGTCAAAGCCCTCTTTAAGCATATCAACACATATCACAATATCATATAAGCCTCTTTTTATGTCTTCAACAATCTTTGCCTGTCCTTTTGTTTCATTGTGAACTACAACAATTCTCTCATCAGGAAACCATTCTTTGTAGTTCTTATATAGTTCTTCCGCATGTTTGCTCTTTTCTGTCCTAACCATAACCTTATGCCTAGTCAATCCATTTGCTCTATCTTCTCTAAGTCTTTGTATTGCAGCATCAGCAATTGCTTTATCTTTTCTTTTAGGATGTCTTTCATCAACTGATATCAAAGAAATTTTTGAAAAACAATTGTCCTTTAATGCTCTTGCTAAAGAATAATTATAGAGAATTTTGCCCTCAATGGGCTTCTTGTCATTCCTAAATGGAGTTGCAGTAAATTGTACAATTTTTGAATCTTCAAACTGTGTTTTTATTCTTTTCCAACCCGTCGCTGCAACATGATGCGCTTCATCAAAGAAAATATGAGAAAAAGTACCTTTCAATGCTTCCAGTATTGGGAAACTTGCCCTCGCAATTAATCCTGGAGTTGTTACAATTATTTCTGCCGATTGTATATCTAATATATCCTTAGGGTTGGAAATAATTTTATCCAATATAAGCACCTTCGGGTTTGAAGTGGCACCGCTTATTACTCCTAGTTGTCTCAGCATACCCCAAGTTTCAAATTTTTGAGACAACTGCTTTTTTAAATCCTTTGTCGGTACGACTACCAATACTCTCTGAGCATTATCAGCTAATACAGCTACCAGCATGGTTTCCGTCTTTCCAGTACCGGTCGGCAGTACAATAGTGCATGCATCATAGCTCAACGACCAATGGGATAACAAAGAATATAAAGCTCCTGACTGAGCAGGTCTTAAAGAATAACCATCTGTTCCATTTCTGTATAAATTGAAATCTTGTTTCGAATATTCAATAGAATGTTCAGCTAAGCCACTAAATTTATAAATCCCTTGTTTGAAAGTAACCGAAGCTGTAAAGGAATTTCCTTCAACATCATGCACTAGATAAACAGAATCTTTCTTATGAGTTAAAGTTAAATTATGCGATCCAGCTTTAAGGGCAACTTGACGGAAACTGCCGCAATCTTTAGAATGTTTAAAATAATAAAGCGGTTCATATAATATAAATTTTGCCTCAATAGGTATTTCGAGGCTAAACTGTTGTAGTTGGTTCATCGTTAGAAAGTTAATTTGGTAGTGCTAAATTAAAGATTTACATACATTATTGCTAATTAAGATATTAACTATAAAACCACATAAAAAGTGAATAATTCATTCATTTTATAGCCCTCAATTAAGCAGAAAATTTATACTTTTACAGAAAATTTGAGAGTAATATTTGTACTATATCAAATTTTATATAAAAATGCTGAAAGTACCAGTAATTACTGGAATCAAAATAAGATAATCGAAGCCTCTTCCTCCGCCAGTAGAAGTTTCAAAAGAAACTCCAAATGAAAAAGCCTTTAAACACTAGCGTTAAAGGCTTTTTCATTTGGAGTGTTATAGGCTGCTTTTCAGTCACCATTCTATTTTGGACTTTATCTTTATCTCAGGTTGACTAGATATTGACTTGGACTTTTTCCAGACCAAACAATCAACAACTCCAAAGGATATTGTTTTTTTAAGACACTTCTTGAAAAGGCAAAAGGAAAATCCATTGCCAAAGAAAGCGGATGAAATGCAGGGATAACGTTTCCAAATTTATAACCGAAGATTACGTTACAATTCGTGTCAATAGAAATATTTTAAACAAGCTGCTTAACGAATATCTTGATAATTGTCCGCTCGAACTTTCAGCTGAAACTCAAATTATAAACAATTTACGAAGATTACTTGCCAGAAAACTGGATAATCTTTACAACATATTATTAAGCGGGTAATTATATTTTTATTAACTTTACACATCGCTTTTAACGGAAGCGTGCCGCTCATCACTGCAAAGCTGTATCAGCACCGTCTTATTTACAATTTCATTGTCGAAACTTAGTTCTCGTTTCGAAAGATGGCTGATGGGCGACATTTTTTGACGAGAAATAAATTCACAATGAAAATGAAACAGAACGATACAGGGCATACTGAAAGCTACTTGAAGCGTCAGGCCAAAAAAATCAAAAAAGAACAGAATATTACACACATTCAAGCATTGGATGTTGCTGCTGTGCAGTCTGGATTCACCAATTTTAAAAATTTCCAAAACAGCATTATAAGGGACAATGCTATTAAAAATCACACCGCTGATACTCGGGAAAATACTAACAAAAACTCACAACTTAAGGGAAGAAAAAAACTCGATCCGTATCGCAATCTTTTAGTGGCTGGAATTAATGAACTCTTAAAAAAGAACCTGATATCCTTAAATAGCCCTGAAAATCCGAACGCAAACGATCAGAAGGGACATGTTTTTGCTGAAGTTCTTGAATACCCTTCAGTCATAAAATGGCGGGAAATAGGATTTGGTGAACTTGAAATTTCTGTATGGTGGAAATACGACCACAGCAAACATCCACAAGCTGAATTATCAGGCAGAAGTCGTGAGAGTTTTAATTCCACTAGCCCTTTAGCTCGAAGAGAGCTTTTCCCAAAATTTGTCGGAGTGACTGTTACAGGCTGGCTCGAAAGGCAAAAAGGAAAACATCTTATGGGAAAAGATAGAGAACGTTTTGTTGATGTCTACACTAGAAAGGGTGAAAAATCAGAATTAGAGAAAATGCCTTCTCAAAAGCCTACAGGATTTGAAGCAGAGGGAAAATTTTATTTTTAAAATATATTCAAAGTCATAATGGAGCCTGCAAAAATGCAGGCTTTTTTATTTCTATTTATATTCGTTATTGAGTGAAATTAGATCTTTTCATATTCTATAAAATATTATGCTTTAGAAAACTTAAAAACCTAACTTGAACAAAATTAACAAGTATAAGAGCAAGTAAAAATACCTGATCTTATGAAAGGTTAACACCCAAAATAAAAAAATAATACTTTTACTAAGGTTTTGAAAAATTAATTTGATAAATACGTTCGACTAAAATATGTTAGTTAAAATTCTATGTATGAGGCATTACAAGAAGGTTTAGAACTGGAAAGAATTAAGGAAAATTAGCCACTAACAAAAAACTTCCCCACAAATTGACTCTAGCTATTATAAAAGAATATTCGTACTCTTGCTGGATAGACTATTACAACGTGATTTTTTGTATTTTTAAACCAACTAAACTTAAAACTATGCTCAAAAACTACATAAATCAATTTACTAACTCATCTATTTTAAGTCATTTGCAATGTTAAGGCTGGACTGTTTTCTTGCTGGAAAAGGAGATAGTTTTATGCTTTCTTGGAATGAAGAAGATCCACATCGACTACTGATTGATACCGGAAACCAAAATACATATCGATTTCTTAAATCCAGGGTTCAAGATTTTGGTAAGCACGACTCTATACTTGTAACTCATGTAGATTATGATCATGTTGGAGGTTTTTTCAAATGGCTTAAAGATAAAGAAACCGCATTTAACCCAGCTTCAAAAGTTTTTATGAATACACCAGAGCTTATTTTAGCACCATCAGATTCAGATCTCGTGGGAGTTGAACATGGCGTAAAATTGGAGGAACTTCTGCGTTCGCGTGGAATCCAGTGTATATCTCTATATTTAAAGGAGAATAATGACAATTTAATTAACATTCAGGGATTAAGCCTTCATATACTTTCCCCAAAGGAAGAAGTCATTAAAGGACTAATAGCTAAATGGACTGCAAATGAAATATATCAACAATATGTGTATTCAAGAAATCAAGTTGACAACAAAGTAGCTGCACGCGACGAAAGATTAATTGAAAGAGAACACATCCTCTCCAATCAACCTATACCTCATAATTGGGAAACAGATTTACTCAATGCCAGCTCCATCGCTTTTATATTAGAATATAAAGATTTTAGACTCTTATTTCTAGGGGATGCTAATCCATTACTAATAATTGAAGAATTGGACAGAAAAGGCTATACCAAAGAGAATCAGCTAGAAATTGATTTATTTAAGGTTAGCCACCACGGATCCAAACATAATACGACACAGGACTTATTGGAGAGAATAAAATGCTCCAAATATTTGATCTCCACAGACGGAAGCGGACCGTATTACCATCCTTCAAGAGAAACTTTAATATTGATAAGCACTTATGGTCGTATTTCAAATGACAATCCAATTACAATTTATTCGAATTACCCCCTACCTTTAGACAAACTTTTAACGGCCGAAGAACAAAACACACTTAATTTAGATTTTCAAGTAATTCAATTTTTAAAATTTCCTGAAGAATGAGTATTTCTAATTTAAACACCACCACGGGACTAATCCATAAGGATGGCAAATTTATCGGAAGTTCCGTAATTTTCCCATGGAAAGAAGATCTACTATGTTTAACAGCAAGTCATAATCTATTTGGTAAAAATTTTGACCAGACACCTGTGCTCAAAAATTGGAATGTCGTAGATCATACTGGTCTTGCACATCCAGTCATAGAGTTGGTGGGAAATCAAGAACTGGCAAAAGAGCATGATATTACAATTTTTAAACTGGATTGTAAATCAGATCTTGCAAGTTTCATCTGCCCTAAATTCTGCACAATTCCAAAAAACCCAACTCATTCACTAATGTTTCGGGGAAAATATGAAAGCTCTAAAACTTCGGTAACCCACAAAAAATTATATTTCAATTCAGATTGTGAAAAGATTAATTACCATTTCCTCTGTAGTGTTGACAAAAGTCTTTTAAGTAACAATACCTACAGTGCGGGTAGTGATTGGTTAGGCGGATGGTCAGGTTCAGGTCTATTTATTGAAAATCATACGGAGCTTATATGTGCCGGAGTAATGACAGAAATTCCAAATAAAGGGGATGACGGCCAAATTCAGTTTGTAAGCGTATCGGCTCTATCTGCTCTTAAAATTTTAGGAATTGAACTTCCAATTATGGATTCAGAGGAATTAAATTTTGATTCTACTCTAAGCCTGAGGTCATTAGAAGCTATATTTGATGCAATAGATGAAGATGCAATTACTGAGTGGGAGAATAATGACCTTAACAAGCCACAACTCAAATATATCAATAGTAAATTGCCAAATGTATACGCTGAAGATCAATTAGAAAAAAACAAAAGGCATATTATAAAAAAACTGCTTCTTGGAAAAGCATATATTACAACGGAATTACGTAATAATGAACAGTTGTTTACTTTATATAAAAATGCATATAAGGTTTATGATCTCGAAGATAAGAATATATATGCAAATGATAAAAGGGAAGCTCGTCTTGGCGTTACAAACATTAAAAATGAATATGAAAATTATTTACGTGAGTGCCTGGGTTCTGTTTTTTCCCCGTCGGATGTAAAACTTTTGGCATTTTATGGAATTAGCGAATGGATCGCAGACTGCAGCTTAAGTATATTAGGAAATGAATGAAAAAATAACAATAAAAGGAAATAAAATCAAGATTCTTGAGGGATATCAAGAAAACGATCAGATTAATATATTGATGATCTTGCTAATCATAAAGTACTCGATAAACGGTAAAACGCTTTCAATTCCTTTAAAGAAGATTGCATTTATTTTAGATGCTGTTAAAAAAAATGTTTCTGTAAAAAAACTTTCCACCTTGCTTTCTTCCCCTTGGGAAATTTCCAGCTCATTACGCAAAAACATAATTTTATCGCATGAGAAAAAATATTTAGTCATTAAGGAAAGTAATGGCATAATTAGTTTTGGTATGAGCGCTACAGGATTATCCATAGTCACCGAAATGGAAGATAACAACATAATGCCAGAAATTCGTGAAGAAATTATGCAATGGTGCAAAGCTGTTAGTATGAGCGAGCTAAAAAAACAACAATTAATCTGGTAGATAATGATACAAATTCACTCAATTAAGGCATTGGTTACTGAAACTGAAGGCAGGAACTTTGGTTTCGAGTACAGCTTCAGTTCTGGACTAAATATACTTTCAGGAGACAATTCTAGTGGTAAATCCACAGTATTGTCTTGCATTTATTATTGTCTGGGGATGGAACAATTGGCTAGCTATGGTAATTCTGATGGCCTAAAAGAATGTTTAAAGACAAGTTTCAAATACAATAACCAAAACTTTAATGTTTTTGAGTCGTCCGCAAAACTTGAAATTAGTAATCAAGATGGTGAAAAAGCTATAATTACAAGAGTTATAAAATCTCAATATGATGATGATCCAAATTTGATTAACGTCCAGATTAATGATGGAGCACCCGAAGAAAAATTCATACATGCCACAGGTGATACTGATCATGCCGATGGCTTTTATAGATGGCTTTCTGATTTTTCAAAAATAGCAATCCCTCTTTTTGTGGATGATGATGGAACTACACAAAAAATACTTTATCTGCAGCAAATATTTGCGAGCTCATTTGTAGAACAAACAAAAGGATGGTCAGATTTCTTTGCGCAGATTCCTGTTTTTAATACAAAAAAAGCTAAACAAAAAATTGTAGAATATACATTAGGTCTAAGTGGACTAATTGAAGAGTTTGAACTTGACAAGCTAAAACAGCGCGAAAAAGAATATAAAAATGTTTGGACAAATACGGTCGAAACATTTCAGACTATAACTTCATATTATAATCTATTAACCGCCAACCTTGCTGAAACATTTACAGCTGAACTTTCTCCAAAAAAAATTTCAAAACTTGATTTGCAGACCAGAGATACCAAAGGTAACTACAGTACTTTGGAGAAAATAATATCAGATCTGAAGATCCAAAATCGGGATCTGATATTAAAAAATACCTTGGATAGTTCCAAGATAACAAGCAGCGAAATTCTATTAAAACATGACGAAACAAGTAAAAAATTAGCTTTTTTAAATAAGGAATTACACAAAATAAGAGAGCAACAAATAAATGAAGAAGTCAAAATAAAAAATTATCTATTTACAGTTGATCACTTAAACAAAGAGATTGAAGCTTTGGAGGGGATAAATAAGCTTAATCAACTAAAATCATTTCATGTCGGTGCTGTAGAAAATTGCCCAGTCTGCAACTCATCTTTATTAACCAATCCTAATATCGAGTTTAAAAATATTGATCGAATTAACGGCTCTAAATCGATACCATTTTATAAGTCCGAACGCAGCCTGTACGTATCTTATCTCAAAAGTTCACAAAACCTTAATGGACGCTTTGACAAAATTGTCAGTTATTACCAAGAGAAGATAAGTGAACTAAAAAACACTTTGTCTATTCTAGATAAAGAATTACTTGACGATTCACGAATCCCGTCACGTGTAAGTATCAACGAAGAAATGCGCATAAAATTCGAACTTGAAAAAATGACTAAGATTGGACATCAATTTAACAGGTTTAAGGCCGACTTAATGGAAATCTCTGAAAAATTAGCACAGATTAGATCAAGAAAAGAAGTACTAAAACGTCATTTTGAACTTGATCAGCAAAAGATTTATGATTTTAAAAATCAGTTTATTGACTATTTGGAAAAATTTGGATATTCGAAAGAAATACTTTCACGGATTTATATTTCTCAAGATGAATCCAACAAACTCTTCCCAGTAGTAACTGTCGGAACTATTACCCCTCAACCGATTAGATTACTATCGTCAGCAAGTGATTTTATTCGTGCGCAATGGGCATTCTATATGACCTTATTGGTAAAAGCCGAACTTCATCTTGGAATTTTAATTCTTGACGAACCAGGGCAGCATGCAATAGCTTCTGCGGATTTAAAAGAATTATTAAAAGAAGCCAGTAAGAATAAAAATCGACAAATATTGGTTGCGATTTCAAAAGAAGATAAAGTAACAACCTCTGAAAACGGTCAATCGAAACAGGTTCAGGTCGATCTTTTAAACATCCTTGAAGAAACTAAATTAGTTAAAGATCAGGATTATAAAATTAATATGATCGATTCACATGATCGAAAAGACAAATGCATTCAGCCAATGTAGCATTAATTTTCAGCGTTTTTAATAAATAAAACTTGCCATTCAAACTGTGAACAAGCGATACATATCTTAAAGCATAATATTACTAATAGATTTGAAAATTTACATAGTGATTTTGCTAAAGAACATCTAATAACTGATAAATTCAGGTAAAACTTTCCCTATGAACGTTCAGATAATTTCAAGACAAGGATAGAGGTTTTTCTTAAAGAGAAATTCCTGTTGGATGCCACTTTTGCCCATACCTGAAAAAACGGCAAAAATCATCCAGTTCGCAGGAATTTAAAATAATTCCTACACATACAAAAAGCGATTACTGGGACTGCTTTCCGAAAATCTCTATCAGATAAAGAGCAAGAATAAAAAAATGAAAACCTCCTCGTAAAAGCACTAAAGCTGTCATAGAGCCGTTTTTCTATTAGCGTGCAGACACTTCAATTAATTGGAGACTTTTTTCATCCACAATTGTATCGAACCCTGTTGGAAAAACAATTACCTCCTGAGTAACCCGCTTTATTTTCATCTCTTTTTTTTTAACCTGGGGAACTAGTTATGATTCATTACTTCTCAGTATTTTATCGATCTTTCTACTGTCATACAAAAAAATATCTCCCAGCTTAGTATAGGGCAGAATTCCGGTCTGTCTGTATTTTATAATGGTGTTATTGGACAGTCCAAACATCTTTTTCAAATCCTCATTTCTATAATACTGAGGTTTCATCTTTGTTGAATTGATACTCAGCTCGATCTTCTCAATCTTTTGAAAAAGCGGATCTAGAACATTTTGTAACGCATTAAAAAGCCTGGGTTTGTAAGAAATTTTATTTTTTTCCATTTTATTGCGACTTTAATTTAATCCTTTCCTTGCGGCGTTCCAGCCGGTTTATTATGCTATCAAGAAGACGGCATTGCTTTTCTTCATAAGTATACCCCTTTGCCTCTGAAAATTCCCTGCTAATAGATTTTAAAGGCATTTGCAGGCCTGTCTCCCCTCTGTAACTAAAATTCTTTTCAAAAAAGGTCTGCAGCAAGGACCTGTTCTGCGAAGGGCCATTCCTTTCAAAAAACAGGATACCTTCGTCCATTAAGATATAGAAAATAAATGCGAGCTCATTTTTTTTGAGACTTGAGCAGCATACCATTCTTTTTCCTTTTGAACCATTATTTCTTTGTACCGTCTTTTCAAGTGACTTTATTTTGATGCAGAGTATACGAAGCAGTTTTGGCATAGTCTCCAGAGTATCAATCTTTACATCTTTCATCGCGTTTGATATTAAAAAAATTCAACTTGCTCTAATATTTCTGAATGAAGGGTAATACATTTTCAAATCTTTATAAACTGTATCTTTTTGCATCTTCCTTCTTTTGAAATTTATTAAAAAGTAAATTAAATGCAAAAATTCATCAAACTTAACCAGTCAGTAATGTTTGTCATTGGAAGGAAGCCAATGACTGAATTTAATCTCTTTGCGCCTAAGGTTTAAAAAATATTATGAAGATAATTGACATCGGAAGGCTGAAATAGACATTCATTATAATTTTGAATTTTAACATTTTTACTATATTTATAGCGACCGACTTGATTAAGTTTATATTATAATGAATGGGATATATGTTCAGCGAAAAAATTAATCAAACTCTTTACAATAAATCATTAAATTAAAAAATGACAAAGCTACTAATAGACACCTGTGTTTGGCTGGATCTCGCGAAAACTTTAAAAGGCGAAGAAACTTTAAATTTACTTTGCGAATTTCTAGATCAGGGCGAAGTAACCCTAATATTACCTCAAATAATATTAGCTGAATTTGATAGAAATAAAGAACGTATAATTTTGGATGCTGGAAAGAGCTTATCAAGTCATTTTAGAAAAGTAAAAGAAATGGTTACAGAGCACGCAAAAAGTGAATCTAAAACCCATATTTTGTCCGAACTAGATGATATAGATAAAAAGATACCGACCCTTAGCGAAAATGCGATTATTAGTATTGCAAAGATTGAGAGTATATTTAAAAACGCTGAAATTTTTGATATCACTGACTCTATAAAACTTAGGGCCGCTCAGCGGGCAATAGATAAGAAAGCACCATTTCATCTTTCCAAAAACAGTATGGGAGACTCACTCATAATTGAATGTTACAACGAGTACAAAGAACAAAATTCCGCTCAAGATTTCAACATTGCATTTGTAACTCATAATATTAATGATTTCAGCATCAAAAATGGAAATCAAAAATTGCCGCACGAAGATTTAAAAGAAATATTTAACAGTCCCAAATACCAGTATTTTATAAATCTGGCAGAAGCACTTTATTTAATTAACCCTGACCTAGTTGAAGACTTTAATTATGAAAATGATTGGGATTTTGGATTTAGAAGTCTTTCTGAAATATTAGATGTAGAAAACGAGATCGAGCAGAAGATCTGGTACAACAGACATAAAATTCGCGAGCAGTCAGTTAGAAATGGCAAAATGAAGTTAATAGATAGAAAAGATTTTAAAATCGAAACCGCCAATAGCACCATAATAAAAGATGTTTGGGAAGGAGCTGTAGAAGGAGCCGAAAAAGTAGAACGTACTTACGGCAAAAAAAATTTACGATTTGATGATTTTACATGGGGAATGATTAACGGGAAATTATCGGCTTTACGCTGGGTACTCGGTGATGAATGGGACAATTTGGATACTTAATGAAATTTCGAAGTCTATACCATGTACTATCGTTTATGACGTTTCCAATTGGTTTTAATTCTTTTTTTATCTGTTCATATTATTATTATTCTATTCAAATCTTTTAACCATATAAAAACAACAGAACTTTATATCTATCCCATATGACATCATCAGACATAGTAGCCATATTTGCAACAGCGATTTCAATATTTGCTCTCATTCTAACATTTTTAAGCTATCAGAGAGACAGGAACAAATCCAATCAAGATCTAATTTTTCAGGAAAAAATTGATGCCTATAAAGATTTAATTTTCCACGCCAACAATATATTTGAATCTTTTTTTGATCTTGTTCAAGAAGTTCAAGACCATCAAGGAACCAAAAAAGCTTGGGTTAAATATATTGAGAAAGAAAGCACAAATTACGATAGTCTTGTAACAGATTTTCAAGATACAATTTTTAAAGCTATTCCAATATTGCCAAATAAGATTTATATGGAATTACTAGAATTTGGGCATGAGTCTAGACATTTCGTTACTTCAGCTTTTAATGGAAATGCAAAATTAACAATTAAAGCTTACGATAATTTAGAATTAAGTCTGAGAAAAATTATCAATTTAGTAAGAAAGGACTTGAGAGTTGACAAGCTCAATGTTAGTTTATCAAACCGATTAAAGTAAAAAATGTTGTAGAAGCTTTTTATAAATATAAAAGTTTAAAAATATCGAATTTTTGCCTTTTTCTAAATCACTATTTCCTCTTAGTCTACTATTAAATTGATAATCAATCTGGTGGCAGCTTAACCAAAACTATCTACCATTACGTTTTGGCAAGTTTCTATAGAAAAAATTTCAATCCGTGTAACAAGAGAAAGATTCCTTAATAAGAAATCTTTCTCTTTTAGGTAAAATTAACGTACTACCTCCCAGCTTTCAATTGTCATTTTTTTTAGTATAATAACATCTGTCCTATTTTTTTTTCGTATCTGTCTTAACCTCTTCTTCTTTGACTTCTGCGGCTTTTACCTTCTCTTTTTTCTCAAACACAGGGATACTATAGGTAAGAGAAAGAAATGGCTTAATTTGAAATCTTTTTTTAAGATCAACAGTTGTATCAGAATTAGAAGTATAGATATTACCGTCTGGATCTTCAACATAACGATCACTAAGCTCTTCGATCTGCCCCATTGCAGCTCCATAAGTGATTGCCAGCCTGTTTGTTTTTCCAAAAAGTAGACTTCCTCCTAAAAAATAACGAAGCTTTGGTTTGTCACTTATTGTCATACCCGCCCCTAAACTCAAAGAGGGATTAATGTAAGGATTGAATTTGTAGTAGAAATGAAATAGCGCCGAGACACCATAATCTTTATTTCCCCAATCCTCCTTTACAATTTTCTTTCTCTTGATATATGCTGTCGGACTGGAGCCTGGAACCTGCGTACTATCGGCAAAAATGCGGTACTTTTCATCTACAAGAGAGGTACCGAACAATCCGGTTGTTACGTCTGCACGAAAACCGCCTAGTATATCAACAGTTATTGGCGCATTGGTAAGGCGCTTACCTGCATTCATATTTGGTTTTGGAGTAATATTAACCGTAAAAACATACTGGTCCACGTTCTTGATTTGTGGGATACTGTAACTGACCCTTCCCATCGCAGAGGTTTTGAATGAAATATATTTAGAAACCACATCTTTTAATTTCTTCTTTTCTTTGGTCGCCTCTTCATCTCCATCACTTGCGCCATAAAGGTTTTCTATTTTTTGCAACAGAAACGACTCAAGTGTAATAGTTCCTTGAGGAAATGTATACTCATTTATAAAATACTGCTGTATTTCATTATCTGCTTTCGAAACATCTGAGCAAGGATTATAGCAGTCACCTTCCCTCTGATATTCTGCCATTCTCTGTGTAAGTGCCTGGTCAAGAGATTCCATAATTTTGGAAAACTTTATCCTTTCTTGGTCCTCCTGTGTACCTTTATCAGCACCCGACATTTTAGGTATGCCAGGAGTGAATACCGATGTTAAGAATTCCGATGTCGATGAATGTATATTGACAGTCTCATCTGAAATGGTTACGTCATATTTGAAGGGATTAACATCTAGAATTTCAAGTTCTAACTCCTCTCCAACATGAGGAAGTGCCCACCATCTAGTACGCAAATACCCTTCACTATCCATTCCAGAAGGCTTGATGTTACTCCCAGCTTTTCTTGTGATTTTTGTTTCGTTGGTCCCAAAGTAGTAACTTACTGTATTTCCAACAGTTTTACATCCGGTACAAACGTCAGCCTGCGGGGTGTAAACACTTAGTGTAAGCGCATTAATTGTTACCGGTTTTGCTACCATGGACTGCTTACTGATCTGCTTAATATACTGATAAAAAGTAGTTTGATTCTTATTAGTTAATTGGTAAAAAACTACATCTTCTACACTCTGAAGTGGATTAGGAATTTTAAAAGTCAGCTTTATTCCTTCAGCACTGCTTGCATCAACAACTGCCGATCCGCCAATCTGCTTAAGTTTATACTGGTTTTTATCCAAAGGCTTATCCCCCTTTTTTCCAATAACTAACAAGACCTCAAGCTCTGTAGCATCTTGGTCACAATTTGCATATCCCTTTTCGTAGCCTTTAGGCGTTGATTTAATAAGATCCTGTTTTTGCGCCAGTTCTTTTTTGATTGGCGAAGTAATGGTATCTTGAGCGTTGATAAAATGGCTCATCGAAAAGATAAAAAGAAATAGTATAATTTTTTTCATAGTTATGTTGGTTTAAAATTCAAATTCTAAATCAAAATTTTTCATGATAGCATGTGCGGGAATTACATAGCCATAATAATTATCAGTAGCCACCAATATGCCTAATAGCTCATTGCTACGCGTTATCACTGCAGCACCTGAATCGCCAGACGTAGCATTGATTTCTATTTGGATAAGATCCTGCAGTTCATGCTTAAATCTTTTCGGCTCTTTTTCAAAATAGAGGATATCAGGGTGAGTCCTAACTGATACTACTCTCCCTTGGACAAGACCAGAAGTACGTCCACATAATTTTACTTTTAGAATATTGACATCACTGGTAGTTACCTGATATATTGAAGTTATAGACTTGAAACTAAATATGTCTTTTGATACCAATTTCTGTGTCGTTTCGAAAAAGCCGATATCCACATATCGATTAAAGCATCCTACAGCAACTCCGCCAATACCTTTTTGTGTGGGGTTATCCAATTGCGATGGAGAAACTACGTCATTCATTGTAGTTATGGTAATGTCATTAGGCGAAAAAATTTCCCGAACACCTTTCAGTAGTTCTTCTGGAAACAAAACATGATAGCAGCTCATACCACATACAAGCGCAGTTCCATTTACATTTAGTTTTACCCTGAGTCCAAGCGTGCCAGCATACCCTGAATTAATCCTGCCGATACTGCTACCCAAAGGGCGTGGTCTCACATTAGAACCTATAGGGCTTACCGTTGCAACAATATTGCCTGTCTCAACAACGTCGGTCGGAATCTTGTAGCCTGCATAAAAAATATAGTCAGGAATTGCTGTTCTGGCGTCTTGCCTAAGCTCAACCTTATTCACTACGTTAAATCTTATAGACAGTTCGTCTGTAATAATTCTTTCTGTCCCTACTAATTTATTGCCTATTGAAACTCCAGCGTAATTATCATAAGAAGCTTTCCAAGAAGCTTTATTCTCCTTTATAGCAGCATCAAGCAATTGGTACTTTTCGCTTTGGGTTAAACCGGCGTATGAAGAATCAGATGCACGGTTAATTTCATTTTTAGCATCTCGAACCGCCATAACTATGTCAAGTAAATCATGCCAAAATTTTGACCCAAGACTAATAAAAGCACCAGTCATAAAACATCCAATCACAAATCCCACATTGTCCCAAAAGTATTCCCGTTGACAAAACTGCTTTGTATGTCCTGTCCATCCTAGCTGACCTCCAGGATTGTCGAGATTTGACAGTAAATCAAAAAGTGATGCATGGCAAGCCAAAGCTGTTATAAAGCCGCATACTAGATTGATCTTCAATATACGATATATTCTTTTTTGTTCTCCTTGAGAACCTTTTGGATAACGTTTTGCAGTATTACCGACAAAATATCTCTTTCCAACTTTGCTATCGGAAATATAATATTTCAAGAATTCTGCTATCCTTTCACAGACCATGCTTAAAATAAAAAGGACTGTAATTATTGCAATAAGCTTTTCCACATTTTAAAAAATTTTACAAATTAAGAAATTATAAAAATTGAACTTTTTGTACTACATGAAAAATTAATAACACAGCAAGAACAAACCGTAATCCATTGTTAATCAGTAGTAAATGTAAAAATGTTAATTATATTAATCGCACGTATAAATACCTGTTTTTTTAGAAGAAAATTATTATATAAAATATCAATTTAATCAAATAACAGCATACTTTGTAACTTATCAGATTGCAGAATTTGTCATCTTAATCGCTTTGACTCGTTTCCAATCCAACCATCATTTCATCCCCTTGATTTTTATAATTAATAGCCTGTATGCTTTTGTCTTATTTCAGGAGCAAAGGTAATTCCTTGTTCTTAATGCCATAGCAAGGCCTGGCCTTTCAGATTTGATAAAAAATCTCCTCCGGGTTGTATTTTTTATCAAAACCTTGCTATGCCTAAACACTAACCTTTTTATGCTCATGAAACAAAACATAGCTCTTCAGCCACGTAAAGTTCGAAAAGTGACTTTTAAAAAGAAAAAGCCTTTAAATATAAGTCTTTAAAGGCTTTTTCTTTTGGAATGGTATCAAACCATCCTTGAAAAAATAGTTGCTTTTTTAGTTACCTAATCTATTTGGAGCTCTTTTTATAAATATGGGGCAACTGATTAAATACTAATTTATGATCCATTGCTTCTGAGTATTTTATCAATCTTGCCGCTGTCATACAGAAAAATATCCCCCAGCCTGGTATAGGGAAGGATTCCGGTCTGTCTGTATTTTATAATAGTGTTATTGGACAGCCCAAACATTTTTTTTAAAATCTTCATTTCTGTAGTATTCAGGTCCCAAAACTTTCCCTTGGCTAATTTTTGAATCAATTGTTTCCAGTCTTAAAAGCACAGGCTCTATTAATTGTTCTACTCTCATAACAAAAGAGAGCTTTCTTTCTTTTTTTGTCATCACTAAAAATTTAAATTTGACACTAAACTATTTTACCAGGTCTTACCAGCTCTCAATTCTTCTTTTCCTATCCTGCATTGTTCTTATAAGATCTTCTAAAAATGTAATTTGCTTTTCTTTATATGTGTAGCCCTTACATTCGGAAAACTGTCTACTGATTGACTTAATTCTCGACTGCCCGCCCTCATCTCCGGCATATGTAAAATTATTTTCGAGAAAAGACTGAAACTTACTTCTATTATTTTTTTCGTCTGTAGCATCAAAAAACAATATACCTTCATCCATCAAAATATAAAACAGCTGGGCAAAGTCAATTTTGTTATAACAGGATTTACATTTTTCATTTGAAGAAATGGACTGCATTTTTTTTTCCTGATCACTTACACTAATTAGATGTTCTACTAATCGGATCCTTTCATCAAAATTTAATATAACATTCAAGTACTTTATCAGCTTACCTCTTTTCATTGCCTTTAAAATTTAGTTATTATCCTCTTAATGAAAATATATCGCTGCGTTTGTTTTATTCCTTAACTATATAAATTAGATATTTCTACCTATCCAGCTTGCGTATGTATTTATAAGACAAATATAAAAATGCCCATGAAGTAATTCGGAATACATCCATTACTTGCTTTGTTTGTCTTTCAATGGCATAACGTTTGTGCCAATTTGTTTTTCAGGTAAATACCCGAAGGCAGCTTGTCTGTTGAAATAAAAAAATTAAAAATGATCCAGACTTATAAAAATACTGGTTTTATAAATTTTAGCAGCCTTTGTTTTATTGAACTCAAATTGTTCTTTGGTGATAAGGAAACTCATATTTAAGCTTACAATCTTCTTCTTTTAATCTTTCGTTTCATCCTACTGTCAAATAACTTTTCCTCGTAATCCTCTGCCTGTGCCTGCAGCAATAAAGCGCCTAATACGTCAAAACTGTTTTGTTCATAAGTATGGGGCATATTTTCTTTTATTAAAAAGTCAGGCGTGTTAGGCAATTGGCTTGTTTCTGTTTTCATCATAGCATCTTTTTGGGAAAAACTGCTTTTATGTATGGGATTTTCTGGTTTCTTATTATTATTATTCCACCAGTCGTTAAATGTATTTGCCGAGAGGTTTTTAGCCAGCTCTGATCCGTTCCATACACTGCGGGATTTGTGGTCTATAAAAGTGATGCCATAGATACGTCCTCCAGCATTTCGTCGTACAACAATACTGATCCTTTCCTCCATTAGCTTTTTTCTAAATTCGGATTCGTTTGATGCAGTACGTATTACTGATTGGATCTTCTCTTTAACTGATTCCTTAACGGGACTATCTTTTAGTTTTATCCTGTTATGGCTGCATAGGGATTGCAGTTGTAAATAACCTGCGCTTTTGCCAAACAGCGAAGCCTTAAAAGGACTGCTTGCTTTTTCTTCCTGCTTATTCAATGCAAAATATACCAGTCCTTGTTTTGGAATGCCATTATATTCGCCGATGACTTCCTGGGCAGTAATATTAAAAAGGGAAAGCACAGCATTATACGCCCCGAAAGTTTGGAACTGATAATATTTAGGCAGATAGCTCAGTATCGAAGCCATCTGGCTTTTTATATCTCCTGCCTTATAGTCAACTGGTTTGAATGCTGGGTTGTGCGCCTCTTGCTTTTTCTCTACTGCCGATATAAGACCGTATTGTTTTTCCAGTGTCCGGCAGGCAGCCATCGAGCGTCTTTTTTCAAATTTATCGGATATTTTCCTGCCGTCTGCATCCACGCACACCGATACGATATGGATATGAGTACGGTCTATATCGGTATGTTTAAAAACCACAAAAGGCTGATTTCCATAACCCATCTGCCTCATATAGTCTTGTGCCATATTCTCAAAATCAGTATCACTTACATTATCTTTCGGATCAGGATTTAAAGAGATATGAAGTATCGGCTTTTCTGTTTTTCTGTTAGCCAGTAAGTGTAATTCAAAAGAACGGGAGAGCTGTTCTAGGGAATAATTGCAATCAGGGGATTGGATTATCTTTTGGGTAAACAAAATCTGTGCACTTTCTTTTTCAAGTTTTTGATAATTATAGGCCAATGCTCCGTACAAACTGCTTCCTCTTCCTATTTTTGCTATCACTTTTTCAGGTGTTTCTCTTCAAATTCAGCTGTAAGCCGGATTATCTTTTGGCATAAAACACCTAACTCCATTGTTTCTTTGACCAATTTGTAGAGAGATACCGGAGCTTTCTTTTCGGAAAAATTGTGTTGCATAATTTTCACAACCTGATTATAATTAACCCCAACAGCCCGAAACTGACCAAATAAGGCAGTCAGGAGTATGTAATAATCCATTGCTCCTTTATCGATCTTAACTGTCTTAATCTCTTTTTGAAAAATACACGCCGTAATAAAATGCGCCATTACGTTCATGCCTGATGTTTCAAAAAGAGTCAGGAAGCGGGCATTTTCCTCAGCTGTAAGACTGATCGAATAGCGGTGGATGGCGGGATCTACTTTAGGATGCCTGCCTCCTTTGCGGGGATTGGCTGTACTTTTGTTTTCCATAAGTATTGTTGCTTATATTACTTAAAATAAAAACCAATATATTTTATTATCAGCAGTGCTGCTTGGATTTGGAAATCTTTGGAAGCATTTGGCCTGTTATGTCTCAAAAAAAAAGGACGGATATTTTCAAATGTAGCTTTATATTCTAATTAAAGGAACAGTAAAAAGAAAACCAAGGTAGGACGTGATGGATCAGCCTGACCAAAAGACTACGGCATAATGTTTTGCTCGCGTGCTCACAAAACACCCTTCGGGACTTATTCCGTTTCCTTTTGCTCTGTCTGCATCCCGCCCTTTTAAATTGCTTTCTTTTTCTTTTTTCCGTTTTTCTATTTTCTTTGGAAAAATATTTTTTTTCTTGGTACTTAGGCTCAATTGACTCTTCTACGTTTGCCTGAAATAAAATTGAAGAGTTTCTGGAAAAACCATAAAAGCATTTTTATGCTTTTAAAAACACCTATACAAATAAGTAAATGCTTGCTGGCTTGCATACCTTCATGCCAGCATTCTTGCATGCCAACATACTTGCCTGCTTACATACTTGCCTGCTTACATTCCTGCGTACTTGAATACTTAAACACCTGCATACCTGCTTACTTGCAGTCCAGCATACTTGCGCCCGTGCTTGTAATTAAGATCTATAAGTCAATTATTGCTTTAATATATCTTCCCACAATCTGCAGGCTTCACCGAAAAAAACTGTTATTGATCAGGCTTTGCTATAAGCCTGCACACTTTGCAGATTTCTGAAATAAATTAACCTACAGCCATTACAAAAAAAAGGGCATCAAGCCCTTTCAATTAAAATCATCAGTAATAATATTTTCGAGAGAAAATAGCAAGTTGTGTTTTGAGATGCTTGAAATGAATTCAGCATCTCAAAACAACTTGCCCTGCGGGGCTTAAAAACTCCTCCAAAGTCGGGTTTTATTACTTATGCTGGATAACTATTCGTCTTTCAATTTATAAACGTATCATTCATGTATATAAAATTTCAATATACTTTTCAGATTACAAATACTGTAAGCACTTGATGTTCAAAAGTTTTATTAAGAGACTCTAATATTAAAAAACAATTATTTTTTGTGATTAGTATTGAGATTTTATGGGTAGTTATTTTTACGTTTAGATATTTGGGAACGATGTAAAATAGATCGTTTTTTATAAATTTTGGATCGTTTTTCGTAATAATCAGCAGGAGTAATTAATCTAATTTTACACATATTAAAACTGATAAAGGGAGAGTTATAAAAAAGAAGACTTTACAGATTGTCGATCATAGTATGAATTTAATCCCTTATTGATAATTTGTATTCCCAAATCGGCAACACTTTAACCAATTAATTTACAGAATTTTACATTATGAATTTTTAATTACATCACAATGAAATTAAGCAGCCATCATAGAAATATTTTTATAGAAGTAATTTCTTTTCTATATGTTCTGCTGTTTGTGTATGCTGCAATAAGTAAATTGCTCGATTTTGAAAATTTTCAGGTTCAATTGGGACAGTCCCCATTGCTTAGTGCTTTTGCAGGTTTATTTGCCTGGATTGTACCGGCAACAGAATTGTTTATCGCATTTCTTCTGATTTCAAAAAAATGGAGATTAATAGGACTTTTTCTAGCTCTTTGTCTAATGGTTATGTTTACCGTTTATATTTATATTATTTTAAATTACAGCTCTTTTGTTCCATGTTCCTGTGGTGGCATACTTGAAGAAATGGGATGGAGAGAACATTTGATTTTCAATTCAGTTTTCATAATTTTGGCAGCAGCAGGTATTCTGATACTGGCCGGTATGGTATCCAAAGGGCATCTTATTTCAAAACCTGCTGTACTTGCCAGTGCCTTTTTAATAACTCCTCTATTTAGTATTGGGGTAGTTGTATTTCTTTTTATATTATCCGAAGACATAATTGAGCATCGAAATAATTTTGTGCGCCGCTTTTCCGGTAAAGCTGCTAAAATGAATGAAATTAATCTTCAGTTTAATTCCTATTATTTTGCGGGGACCATGAAAGATAAAATTTATCTGGGTAATTATACTGCGCCTCTAAAGATCACAGTATTTGATACTCTTCTACAAAAAAGAGATGAATTCAAAATTAATCCCACTCGAACTGATTTTCCATTCCAGTCTGTCCAGGTTCGTATTTTACCTCCCAATTTTTATCTTATAGATGGATCGGTTCCTGTTATATACAAAGGTTTGATAAAAGACTGGAAAGCATATGTAAAATGGAATGGCTACAATACTTTTTCTCATTATCAGCTCGTGGATTCAACTAACCTAGTATTTCGTTCAAACGCCAGTAGAAAAGGCGAAAGCATACTTGGTTCGTTGTATTTTGGAGACCAGCCAAGGCTGCATTTCAATGAAAAATTATTACAGAAACAAATAGATGGAATTTTTGATGTCGACGGAACACTTCATTATGATCATGAACTTCAGAGGCTGGTATATATTTACCTGTATCGGAATGAATTTATAGTAGCTGACTCTACTCTGAACCTCAGCTATCGAGGCAAGACAATAGATTCAGTAAATAAAGTGCAGATTAAAGTGGCTACTGTTACCAGCAGAGCAGAAAGAAAATTGGCGGCTCCTCCATTAATAGTCAATAAAGCAAGCGCCGTTTGTAAAAATTTATTATTTGTGAATTCAGCATTATTAGGTAAGTATGAACCTTCAGAAATGTGGAAAGAGGCTAGTATTATTGATATCTATGATCTTAATACTAATTCTTATAAAGGCAGTTTTTATATCTACCATATTAAAAATGAAAAGCTGAAGAGTTTCTTTGTTCATAATGATAATTTTTATGGTATTATCGGAAAGTACCTGGTTCATTACAAATTAAATAAAAGGTTAATCAACGTCTATCAAAATAAAAAATAGAAATTCTATCATGAAAATATACTGCAGTGTCAGGGAAAAGATCGAAAACCTGTAAAAGAGTAGATCGCTAACATTTAAATTATATATCATGAAATCAAAATTTGCAAAACAGGTGCTTCCTGTTGCCGTATTTGCCCTTGCGATAGCAGGTGCTTTTACCACCCATGCGATGAATGAGCGCTCTAAAAAAGCTGCGCCAATTCAAGGGTACGTTAAATTGAATGATCAAGGAAATTCTTGTGAACAA
Source organism: Flavobacterium notoginsengisoli (assembly GCF_042686225.1). Classification (NCBI taxonomy): domain Bacteria; kingdom Pseudomonadati; phylum Bacteroidota; class Flavobacteriia; order Flavobacteriales; family Flavobacteriaceae; genus Flavobacterium; species Flavobacterium notoginsengisoli. Next base: position 142,817 of record NZ_JBHUOT010000001.1, on the reverse strand, counting down.
GCGGATGAATGTTCAACAACGAACAATGGAATTGTTTGTAGAGTCGATTTAGATCCAGCCGGTGCACAATTATTTGGATTGAATGCAGCTGGTGATTGTGTACGCACAATATATCGCCCTTAGTTCTCTTCCTTGTAGAAAAGGCAATGCAGTTCCCAGTGGAACTGCATTGTTTTTAAACGGGATTATTTTTTAGAACCAATCTGGTTTTTTACTCCCTTTTAAGTAATAGCCGAACCATTGTTCGATTCGTTCTGTAAGGTCTTTTTGGTACTTGCTGTTCATCAAGGTATGATCCTCTCCTGGATAAAGCAGCATTGTATTTATTTTGCCAAGACGCCGGAGAGCTAAATGAAATTCAATACTCTGATAATTATGTACCTGTGCATCCTGTTCGCCTGCCCACGATAACAGAGGTGTATTTACTTTGCCAGCATGATAAACAGGAGAGTTTTTAAGATATCGATCATAATCCTCATACAGAGATTTTCCTATCCTTAGCTGCCCAAACTCATAATGCCAAAAATTAGGTTTTTCACCTCCCCATGCGGCCCACAAATAGCTGCTGACAAAATCGGTGATAGCCGCCCCTGCAACTGCTGCTCTAAACAAATTGCTTTGGCTAATTATATAATCCACTTCAAATCCTCCGTAAGAATGTCCGATGATACCTACGCGGTCACTGTCAACAGATTCACTGCTAATTATTTTTTTTGCAGCAGAAATAACACAGTCGGCCGAAGACGGGCCTGGATCTCCAACTTCATAAACAATATCAGGCAAAAAGACAAAGTATCCCTTAGAAGTAAAATTGCTGATATTAAATCCTGTGGGATTGTTCTGTGACGGGTTTACATATTTGAACAATTCTTTGGATTGCTTTTCGTAGATATGAACAATCATAGGGTATTTTAAACCATTTTGAAAGCCAGCCGGATAGAATAAAACTCCATACAATTTGTCGCCTTTGGAATTCACATAGCTGATCATTTTGGAATGTCCCCACTGGTATTTGAAATGCTGCGTATTGCTTTGAAAGATTGTTTTTTCTTTGGAAATTGTACTCTCTTTCAGGATTAGTCTTGGCGGTGAGTCATAATTTTCTTCCTTGTAAATACAAGTGCTATTATTTGAAGCACTCAGGAACTGGCTTGTATACATTTTTTTATCCAACAAAGGCTGCAGACCATTTTTTTTATCCCAATAACAATAGCCTGTACTCTCAAGTGCTTCAGTTTTGATCAGCAGTCTGTCCCACAGTTTAAATACTCCTTTATAACTGCCGTCGTAGTTCATTTTTTTTGACTGCTCTTGAGATTGGGGAATTATTCTGCAGGTTGTTTTGTTTTTTCGCCCATCGGTCAGACGAACTGCCCCGCTTCCGTCTATACCAATGCTCCAGATATCATACTTGTCATATAAAAAAAGTTTCTTACTTTCCTTGATCCATCCCGGATTCCCGAAAGGAATTGCTTCTTCGGGCCAGTCGGTCTGTTCATCTGAAAAATACACTCCAAGATCTTTTGTAAGATTTTGATGAACCGCTCGCTCTATATCATAAACCCACCAGTTCCTGTCCTTGAAATAGATAAGCTTTTTTTCGTATATAGCAACAGTAGTGCCAGTTTGAGCACCTGATTGATTTTCTAATACTAATTTACGCTCACCGGTTTCTAGATTCATCATATAAATATCCAATGGAGCTTCACGATTTGCCTGTGGTTCATAGCTTTGCGGATTGTAGAGCAAAGCGTATTTTTGATCTGTGTTTAACATCATTTTCGGCAACTCATTATCTGTGATCTGATTAAAGCTGTTCTTCAGAGGCTGCCATACTGCTACTTTTGCTATTTTGTCCCAACCTTCAATCTGCACTTTGGCGGTGTATAGAAACTTATCCTGTGCGCTCCAAATTTGAGTTTGTGTTTGATCAACAGGAAGCAGAGTCTTCTGTAATCCAAAAAAAATTCTTTTGCCATCCTCAGAAATATTAAGACTGGCAGCAGAGGAAGAAACAACCTGCATATCTTTAGGAAAATTATCCTGCGTTTGCGGATTGAACGTGTATAATTTTCCTTCCTTTACAAAGTAATATCCGACAGAACTCAGTGATGGCTTTTCTTTATTCTTTAAAGGACTTTCCAGAAATGCTATAGAATTTCCATTCTTTTGCCAGACCAGATCAGAATAGGTAAAATCCTCAACTGCAATAGATATTGTTTTTGTGGTTTTATCATGCAGATTTAACAGGTTAAGGGCCATTTTACCATCTTTTATAGCGGTGTATGCAAGCAGATCAGCTTTTGAATTATACCAATATCGATCGAGATCATCAATAGTAACTGATCTGTCATTTTCTAAATTTTTCAGCTCTAACTGTTTTTTTCCAGTGTCTGCTTTTTTGAGAATAATTACACTTTTGGAATCCTTGCATACCTCATATCGGAGTACTCCTTGCAGAATTTCCTGTTTGGAGCTGTGGAGGTCAAGAATTCTTATTTCTTCTTTTGCACTCATCATTAAAAAAAAGCGCTCAGTGATGAATTCCCCTTTTTTCGCTCCCGCGAAATTATAGCTCTTTGTTCCTACACTATTTTTAACCAGCAAAGTATCTCTTCCACTTTCATAATTAAGATAAAAGCTGACCCATTTTCCATTTTGTGAAAATTTATCTATATTTAAATAACTCCACAAAGGATAATCTTTTGCCGTTAATTCTCTTTCAAAAGCGTTTTGGCTAAATCCATTAAATGAAATCAAAATTACAATCAGTATTAAAAAACAGTTTCTTGTATAATGCGCTAATGCAAAGAAATTATCTATGTCATTTTTTTTGTGATGAAATTTCATTTTAATAACCGGGGTTTTGTGGTTTTAGATTAGCATTGAGCAGGAGTTCTGATTCCGGCAATGGTAATAACCTATCGGTTGAATCCCAGCCTGCTTTTACAGATGAAAGGGATGGATCAAGAGCATGTGTTCTTTTTAAATCAAAAAAACGATGTCCCTGTTCTGTAAAAAACTCTACTTTTCTCTCATGCTGGATAGCAGTAAGGATTTCTTGTTTGCTCAGGGCTGTGGTTTCTAAAAGACCTGCTGTGGTTCTGATTTTGTCCAAATCTTCCTTTGCTCCGATAAGTTCACCCTGCTCGGCGCGCGCTTCAGAACGAATGAGGTATTGCTCAGCTAATCGAAAAATTATGGAATATTCCAAGGAACTTGCTGTCTTTGATTTCTGTTTGTATTTATTGGCGTGATACCATTTTTCACTGCCCTTAGTAACTGTTTTTATCCACAGCACTCTGCGCTGGTCTCCCGGCTCAAATGAATTTAGGAGCTGCGCGCTTAATGCAGTAAGTGACGGCGGTCCTGCGTTGAATATAAAGGTTTCCCCTTCCTGCGTGTTCTGCCCATTTACGCGTGGCATTAACTGCCAAATTGTTGTGGTGCTTTCTCTCAGAAAGACCGAATTTAAATCGGACTGCCAGGAGTAACTCTGTGTATTGTTTAGAAGATAGGATGCGGCATTAGCAGCTTCTGCCCACTGTTTATTGTAGAGATACACCCTTGCAAGTAATGCCATCGCTACAGATTTATTGGGACGTATACGGTCACTTGAAAAATAGTCATCGGGTAATAATGATACTGCCGATTCCAGATCTTTTATAATATAGAGATACAGCTCAGTAGAGGGCATCCTAGATGCTGTTTTATTTTTATCGTAATCGGTAGTGGTTATGTAAGGCACATCGCCATAGAGATTTAAAAGATAGAAATGAAGCAGCGATCTCACAAATAAAGCCTCTCCTGTCAATTGCTTTTTATCCTCCTGTGTTAATGCTTTGGAAGCGTTTACCCCTTCGATGACCGCATTGGCGGCATAAATCTGATTGTAGCTTGTGCCCCACCAATTCGAAATATCCACATTGGAAGCAAGGAGAGCATTATTGTAAAAATTGCGGGTTTTGCCAATGACACTTCCATAATATACTAGCTCGTCTGTGTAGTTGCCCATTTGATTGGACAGTCCAGACAAATTACCGCTTAGAATACCGGAATCTCTCATTTTTGCATATATATTTACCATAGCAGCATTGGCTGTGGACTTATCTTCAAAAACACCACTTGCGGTCAGTTGAGAATTTGGCAGGTCAACTTCAACAAAACTATCACAGCTATGCACAAGCAATACACCCAGCATAAGTAATACAATAAGATAGTTTCGGCTTACAGCTTCGATATTATGTTTAGCCATAAATCGAAAAATTAATTTCTTTTTCATAATTTTTGAATTATAGGATTAAAAAGTGAGCTGTACACCGGTTGTAAAAACCTTTAACGGCGGCAGGCTCATACTAAATCTGGATTCCGGATCAGCACCTGGGAAGGAGGTAATTGTAAACAGATTCTGCCCTTGAAACAGCAGTCTGCATTTTACACCTTTTAGCCACTGCTCTGGAATAGTATAAGAAAGGGACAGGTTCTTCAGACGAACATAAGAGGCATCGCTTATCATGGCATCACTTTGATAATATTTGTTAAATGCATCTACTGCCGCACTGTTTACTCCCGTGGAATATAATTCATATGCTGCATTATCCCCGGGAGCCTGCCAGCGGTCGATTACCGCTGTTGGCTGATTACTCATGCTGCCGGGCAGTCCTGACCTATAGGAACCATTATAATTCAACTGGCTGACAAACTGGAATAAAAAATCGAACTGCCAGTTCTTGTAGGCAATGGTATTTTGAAATCCTCCAAAATATTTTGGATTCAAATCACGTACAGATTGTTTATCTTCTGCTGCTGTTATGGAACCATCAGCGTTGTAATCCTTAAATTGGTAGATTCCAGTTTGAGGATTCATCCCGGTATAATGATACACTTTTTTAATATTTAAAGGTTCTCCTATTACAAATGAGTTCTTGTAAGTTGATCCTCCAAGATTAGGAAAAGAAAGTAATTTATTGCGGGCTATAGTTAAATTAAAACTGCTGGACCAGTTAAAGGACTGTCTTTGGAAATTGATCGTTCTCAGAGTGAGTTCGATTCCTGTATTCTGTACCGTTGCATCTAGGTTTGCCTGTATGGAGCTGAACCCTGTCATTGTAGGAAGAGGATTTCCAACGAGTTGATTCGACGAGCGATTACTGTACCAGCCAGCTGTTATAAAAATTCGGTCCTTGAAAAATCCAGTTTCCAATGCCAGTTCTAATTTTTTATTGATTTCCCAGCCAAAGTTAGGGTTGAATAATCGCGTAGGTTCAAAACCGATAATACCCCCGTAATTGTTACCCGAAGCTCCATAGGTGTCTAAAAACTGGTAATCCCCGATCTGGTCATTTCCACTGGTTCCATAACTCAGCCTTAGTTTTCCAAAACTTAAAAAATCAAGATTATTCTTTATGAAGTTTTCATTTGAAAACAGCCAGGCAGTTCCAATAGCTCCAAAAGCGGCAAACTGTCTGCTAGGGCCAAATCTGCTTGAGCCGTCCCTTCGACCCGTCAGATTGATAATATAACGCTCGTTCCAGAAGAAATTGGCTCTACCGAAAAAGGCCTGATATTTATATACAGTTTCACTATGAGTGTCATTGTAAATAGAAAAAGCAGAAGATAGATTATAAATCAAGCTGTTGCTACTGAATCCAATGGCTTCCTGTACAAGTTGTTCTGAAGTCTGCTGCTGATAGGTAGCCCCTATGAGTATTTCGGTTTTTCCTTTGCCTATTTTTTTTGACCATGACAATTGAGGTTCAATAATCCATGATTTTCTTGAGGTGGCATTAACATCGATGAATGAGTTGTCGCTTCCTACTTCAGATGCAGGATCATACATGGTAGAGGGTTGTGTACGGCTGTCTTCAAATCGGGTGTCGGTAAAACCAAAGCTTGTTTTAGCAATTAAATTTGGAATAATTGCATAAGAAAACAAACCATTGACAAAAAGATCATTGGTACTGGACCTGTATTCTCCTTCCAAAGCACTCAGTGGATTGTTCCATGTACTGTTCTCCCAGTTCAAATTCCCCTGGGCATCATACAGCGCTGGTGCATTTGGGGCAAGAAGAACGGCCTGCTGCGTGATATCATCTGCCATCTGATAGTTTTTTTGTACTGTATAACCCATAGAGAAATTGAGATGTAATTTTTTATTTTCGGACTCATGATTCAGATTGGTAAGCAAGTTGCATTTCTTGTAATTGTAATCCCCTGGAAATACTGTTGTTTCCTTATGAAAATTACCGCTCACTAGAAATTGTGTTCCCGCAGAACCTCCTGTCAAGGATGCCTGCACATCGTTGATCTCTGAAGTGCCTCCAATGAAAACTTTCTGCCAATTGGTATAGCGGTTCTGATCCCAAGTTCCATTTACATCGTAATCTGTTGGTCCGTACGGTATGCCATCATTGGCAAATGCTTCTCTTCGCATTTGCAGATACTGCTGGGTATTCATTAAATCCATCATTCGGGTTACTTTACCAAGTCCCCCTGAGGCATTTACAGTAAAGCGCGTTTTACCTTCTTTTCCTTTTTTTGTAGTGATAAGCACAACTCCGTTAGCACCTCTTGAGCCATAGATAGCTGTAGCATCGGCATCTTTAAGCACTTCTATACTATCTATATCACTTGGGTTAATACTGTTTAAAGGACTGGTTGGCCCCGGAAGAACAACTCCGGTGAGATCTGAACCTACCGAATCAGAAGAGTAAGGAACGCCGTCAATAATATATAGAGGTCTGTTTCCATCAGAACGTAAACTGTTTTGTCCGCGTATCTGGATATCGAAACCTCCGCCGGCTACACCTGTATTTTGGGTTATATTCACACCTGCCATTCGTCCCTGCATTGTCGCGAGTACATTGGTAACGGGTTGTTTTTCGATATCTCTTGAGCTGATTTTTGAAATGCTTCCTGTGCGTTCTTTTTCTTTTACCGAATAATAGCCCGCGTTGATTTTGACTTCCTGAAGGCTGGTCGTGTTATACTGCAGGGCAATATTGAGAATCTTCTTTCCGGCGATGGGTACTAAAGCAGTTTTAAATCCGATAAAGGAAACCACGAGTGTATCATAGGGCGAAGCAGAAAGAGAAAACTGGCCGTTGTAATCTGATATTACTGTAGTATTTGATTTATTTTTTATAGAAATAGTGACACCTGGAAGCGGAGAACTTCCATCGGTTACAGTACCGTGAATCTGTTGTGAAATGGTATTGAAATGCCGTGAATCAGCGGCAAAACAGGATGAGAAAGATAGAGACAGCCAGATAAAAAATAGGCAATAAAGAGCTTTCCCATCCTTGTAAAATGAAAAATTATTCATAATATTGGATTGGTTAGTTAAACATTGGTTTGATTGGCTATGGTCCTCTATACTAGTTTAGTCGCTGTGGTAGAGGGCCATTTTTTACTTAATTGTAGCTCTAAGTGAGCTTTCAATTTTGATTATAATTGTATTATTTCACTGGCAAGGTGTTTTTAATTGGGTTAATAATTTAAAAAAAAATGATGATATAAATTTTTGATTCTGTAAATTTTACACAAAATACTTAGATAAGGTAATAACCTAGCCCTTCCTTTAACTAATTCAACGGTAATAACAGTATGGGCCAGGCATTACTAATAATAAATTAACTGCTACATCATTATTTAAACCGGTTATAGGTTAAACAAAAGGATGCGTTTCTTTAAAATCTAAGGAAGCTGCTTTGAAGAAGTTGAGGTGTGACCAAATAAAAGAGGCGCGGAACTCAGCTTATTGTATAGGAGGTACTGGCGGTACCTTTACCACAAATAAGTGAGCCCACGCCCTTTGTGGCGTGAGCATTTGCACTTATCATCTCGTGGTAATTTAAAAACGCCAGTTTTCCTATACGAGATTCAAAGCGAATGCTTCAAAAATTTTTATTGAAGAATCGCAAATTTAACAAAAAAGTTACTATTTGACTAGTTACAAAATCAAATATATTAAAAATAATCGGTACCCCAAAGCGTACCGATTATTTATTTTAGATATGGTTAATTGCATTGTGAAAAAAACTAATGAAGAAAATATAAAATTAAAGACTGCACTTAGCCTAAGAAGGCTATTAGAAAGCAATAAAAATTATCCTCATAATGAGAATGATGTGGATGTTATTGTAAAAAGTTATGGAAAAGTTTCTGATGAAGTAGACATAAGAAAAGCAACAGTTTCAAACATTCTTAATGCTAAATCTGTAGCTAAATCAACAACTTTAATCTTAATTTTGGAAGCTATGGGATTTTCTCTAAACGATTTTGCTAAAACATATTATTCAATAAGCGAATCCGATATTGTTGCGTTTAAGAAATTTCTTCTATCACGAGAATAAATTTTGGGCAATTCATTTTATGTTTTTTATTCAGTCATAAATGTAATTTCGATAAAGTGGTGAAAAAACACTTAACCCTCACGGGATTTATAGCAATTCACTTGCGGCTGCCCTACAGACAGTGCAATTTAAGATAGTGCTAATATAAAAATTAGAGCAAGCCCCTTTGCCAGTATTAGAACCAAAGGTAAAGGCAATTTAAACCACCTAGAATACGGCGCAATAATTACCGTTAGATTTAACACTACGTTTTCAAGCTTCTTCTAACAGAAATTATAGTAAAAGTTTCTATTAAAAAGAGATAGAACAGAAAGAAAACTTTCTGTTCTATCTCTTTTTATTCTTATATGTATCTGAAAATGATAATATACTGAACAAATCATAATCCGACACTTTTTCCAGTGTCCTTGCTTCGCAGGCACTCATTGGTCAGCTAGCATCTAACTTTAAAATCATCCTTTAATGCGATTTTTAAACTATTTTAGTAGTTTATATTTTTTATTCCCTGCTGCACGGCAGCCACTAATGACTGTCAAGATGTTCCTTGTTTCCAGCAAGGTCTACGAAAGTATAATGGTCCAGATTGTTGCGTTCTAGAAAAGATGCTATCCTTAAATCATCGTCCCTGCTGCGAGCAGACGGCAGAGGAACTTCCATCGAAAAGCTGTTGTCCGCCGGATTAAGGACAGTAACACTGCTGTCTGCCGGATTGACTGTAAGGCGCCTGCCCCTCTTGCAGATCACTATATTATATATGATAGTGTAAAGGTTCACAGAGTCTTGCGCTGCAAGAATCTTCAGGTGGTCGGTCGTCCATGCACTGAGATAGAGTGCGTTAACAGCAGCATAACGAAAAGCATCATTATGCCATATACAGGTACTCCCAAAATGCTCAAAAGGAGGGCTGAGATGTCCGTCCGGCATCTCGTTCATAAACATCTCCCAGATGGCAAAAACATCCCTCCATTTCCGCTGATTTTCTATCTGTTCGGTAAAATGCGAAAGCCCACCTCCTGAAAGATAGTCCCAACGACAGCTTTTGTGCTTCAGCTGTGGCCTTTTGGCTTCAAACATGCCGATCTTGACATCATTGCCGAATTTAAAAACGATGATGCCGTCCACCCCGTTTTCCTGTTCAACCGCCGGTCTTAAAGTCTGTGAATAACAATCAAAATCATGGAAAAGACTATCTCGAATTCTAGTCCCGAAGGCCGTTACGTAGTCGCGTTCCGATACAAGAGTACACTTCTGCAGCTCCGCACGACATTTCATATCAATACCCATAAACTGGAATGCTATCCGATGGGCAGTTACGTGGTCTCCAAACATATAAAATTATTTAGTAAATTAAAAAAGATGAGAAGGTAAAATAACAATTTCATGCACAGTCCCAAGCACGTATTTTTACCTGATTTCAATCTTTCCATCAAAAGGTGGCAAAAATTCAAACCACGGACTATGGAAATATGATAAATTTACAATTTCAAGAGAGGAGACAAGAACAAGTCAAGATACAGAGAATTTGTTTTTACAAAAAAGAATTTTGCCATCAATCTGCCAATTCTGCAACAGGAATATGTTATACTGAATATTAATCTGGCAAATTACATAAGTGCATATTCAAAATAGTGGATGTACTTTGATAACCTTAAAGATAGATAAGAAATTACAACTTACTGAAATTAAACTTTATATGAAGATACATATAATTAGCTGATTGGACCTTTAACTTATATTTAAAAACATATGATTCAACAATTAAGAATAATTTTATATCTAAATACATATTAGTTTAAAAAAATCAGATTATAAAATATAAGAAAGGCTTGACAAGACAAAAAATAATTGCTATTATTATAAAATAAATTTCATACCTATTTTTCAAAAAACAAATGAACATATTTGAAAATCAAAAGATAATAAAAGGAATACAAAGGAGAGGTCAAAAGGATATCTGGCTTGACAATTCAAGAGAATTTTTAGAAGTACACCACATCACTCACCTTCCAGCCGCAAAATATCTGATGCAGTCAGAGCAAATCATTCCACAACTCATCCAAGACAAAAGCCGCCTTAATGGTGAATTGATCAAGGTAGTCTGGCTTTCCCCAAATGAATGGCATGACGGATCAATTTACGGAAATATACGATTTTCTTATCGTCTTAGTGATCTAGTAAGGAATAAAAAATTCTATACTGTCGAGGTAATGTCTGAATATACCCCCCAAGCATGCCGAATCCTAATTTCAGACAAAGACTACGTAGATCATGAAATTATAAAACCCTATGACCCTGGAGCAGAATACAGTGGGCCCTTACATATTGATTCTACAGGACGTAACTTTTACAATAAAGCAGTTAATATCGAATTCATGTTTGAAGGAGAATTGAATATTGAAGATGCCTTAAAAATCGATTTTGTAACTCATCATAAGGAGTTATGCAATATTAATCCGAACAATAGCTGTCCCGATTCAGAAATGACAGGCCAAAGCGCAAAACTATTTTTTATTTGCCACCTTCTTGCCAATGGTATAAAAATGGGTAATCTAGCTATATGTAAGGAAAATAAAGATATTTTAATTCGAGAAATTACAAAAATTTTGGAAATGATTTATAAAATCCTCGATCAAGATATCCAATATGCCGAAAGAAGCCAATATTCAGAAGATTCCAAGATGCAACTCGTCCGAGCTATCCTTGGACGCATAAGCGAAAAAGACAATGAGGCAGCAATAGTGCTTTCAAAGATTTTCGGTTCCAGGAAAGAACTGTACACTACCCTGAAAAAAATATTTGCTGAGTATTTCGCGGTCAAGGAAGAAAACTAGTCAGTCAGTAAATTGTGTCATACATCTAATTAGCCCTCTACCTGTTTGGTAGAGGCAGCTAATTTAAAATCTATATATTACAATTCAACAAAATCTTTTATAAATCTGGCCGCTAGTTCTATGCGATCCTTCATTTCATTATCTCTGAGATAAGTAGTGTTTCCGTCTATCACAAGTCTGTATTTTTCAATAAGACTATCATCTAAAATTACGCTGTCTTGCCATGAAATCTTCCAGGCAGATGCCTTGCATCTTATCGAGATTTTACCTAAAACCTTAATATAACTCAAGTCAGTAAATCTGCCGTAATAAAGAACAACACGTCCATCTTCTTTGAATAGTGATTTTAATGCAATTTCATAAGAATTTAGATGATAAGAATGTAGTACCTGTTTTCCTGAATTCCCAAGCTGGTTTACTTCAAAATCACTATCCCCCCAAGAAAATACATTTAGCTTTTCATAATGATTACTAGTTATGGCGGGATAAGTTATAAAGTAGTAGCGCCAGTCATATTCTTCACTCTGAAACCTGTCGATTATAAACTCCAGCTTCTCGCTGACATTTATGCCTTCAGCCTTAATAAAGCCTTCCAGAAAGTCATCCAGCATTACCGATATTTTCCTTCTTTCATCCCTTTCACCCGCAGTCAGAATTCTATTCCAGTTCAGTCGACTGCCAAGATACCATACCGGACCTAATAAAGTACGCTGGTGAGTCTTCACAGAGTAATCACCGTAAGTGAGAAAAGCACGAACTAGGAGTCCTCTGTCTGTTTCTCCCGACCAAATCTGAAGAAATGATTCAATTTTATTTTTTACATCAATACCTTTAAAATTGAAATTAATAGTATTTCCTTGAATTTGTTTATGCTCCTCCAGAGCATGAATGGAATCTTTCAAGCTTAAATCATCATTAATCACCAGTGCCTTACGCATCTCAGCAGTTATACTCTCCTTGCTGAATCCAGAAAATTGCGTTTCCGAAAGTATACCATAAACCGAATTCTGCGGATCGTCACGCAGAACATCAGTAAAACGATCTATAAAAGCACAGTAGTCCGTTACATTTGGCAAACGCAGATTAGTCAAATATTCAATTCTTCTTTTAGGATTGGGCTGACGCACAGCCATCAGAAGATTTCTTACTACGCGAACGTAATCTCTAAATTCATCATCTGGTATCACAGTTTCCAGTTTTGTAGCATATGACAGAATCGAGTATAGCATCGTTTTGTCCAAAACGTCAAACCCTGTACTTGTAATACATCTGAAAAAATAATCTTTTTTATGAATGTCAAAAGTGGAGATATTCTCGAATAAATCATTAAAAAACTCAGGCGCACTTTCAAGCTTAGATAAAAAATCCAACGAATCAAAAAGAAAATCTATATTCTTTTTTGAAGAAAACACCTCGGCATAAAAATCGATATCTCTTTTGGGAACTATACCTTCGCTCCCGTAATCTTCATCACTGCGATAAAAGAGAAATTCGGAAACAAAATAAAGAAAATTCAGTATACATTTATCGACACTGATAGTAACCTGGTTTCTGTAAGACCAGAAAAGATCAAGCCACTGTCCGTCAATTTTAAATGCAAAATAATCCTGATAGCTCACTTGCGCATTTTCAAAGTTCTTTCTGCTTTCTGCGTATTCAGTGTCTTTCTTTGCTAATATACCTGAAAACAATGCTTTGAAATTCTCAAAATCCGTCAATGGCTTGCCCCTTGAATTCATTTTTATATATAATTCATCAGTTAGACGAAATTCGTCAGATTTAATGTCAATATAATCAAATGTAATTCTTCCAGTCAAAAGATTGCTCCATGAAATTTCTTTGTCTAGTATAAGTTTCTCCAAGGTGTCCAACATGGCAAGCATGGATTTAATTGTAGGATCACTATCCCACGAAGCCATATACCAGGGTGAATCAGTAATATTACTGCTTAAGGACCTCTCTGATTTTAAATTCAGTGATTCACTTATTAAGCAGGTACAAAAACGCTTTGATGAGATCCTTGTTTGATATGTGAAATTTTTTAGATATTCCACTGTATCAGAATCCAGAAAACAGAAAGTTTTCTCTTCTATTTGTTCTACTTCACGCGGACTGAGGTACCAATGGATTAACCAAAGCGTTGTAAGTCGCTGCTGTCCATCCAAAGGGATAAAAACTTCTCGCTCACCGCCAGAAGGCTCAGTGTAGCCATAAACAAAATCAAGATTAAGATCTGTTCCGTCATCAGCGAGCACTGACCGGATATTAGATATAAATACTTTTCTCAAATCTTCCTCACTTGTGCGCCCCTGAGCATAATCTCTCTGGAGTTGCGGAATCACTACATTATATTTCTCTAATAACTCTTTAAATGTAAACTTCATTTTCCTTTATAGATTGTTGAGTATAAAAATCATAAACTTTTCTAATTTTCTCTAAATACTTTTCCCTGTCGTAATCTGTCCAATAAGCATTAGTATGGGGATATTCACTATAGGTTTTCATAAAAATATTTCTTGTGCAGACTGGAATATAATGTCCCTTGGCTTCTCTCTGTTTTATTTTCTCCCTCTTCACGTCAAAAACTGAGTTATTCAGATGACTATTGGTAATGCTGTCAACAAGACAAAGATTATTTATTGAATGAATTTTGTTCTGATCAGTGCATGTTTTGGAATTAATTAAAGAGTATAACTCTTCCACCACGTCTTCAAACCCATTTTTGTTGATGCTTTCTTCAGAAAGCAGAGCATTCATTTTCTCAGCCAAAATGCCAAAGTCATCATCATGCTGGCTGCTGTTAAGAGAAGTTCTATGGTCGGTAAGCCATGTTCTCTTGCCTTCTTCACTTGTAATATAGGCTGATCTTTGAGCATGGATATGCTCAAGACTCCATTTTTGATTTGTATGAGTCTGCTTATAAAGATTAAAAGGGAATCTAGAATTCTCTTTATCGCTTCGTAGTGATGCATCTACGTTATGAAGCAGTAGAATCCTCATTATTTCCTGACGATCACTGCTTTTCTGATCTGCCGTTTCATACACTAGGTCTTCCAAATTTAAATACTTTTCCTCTCCACTAATATCCTTTCGTTTTTTCTCAATAAAAACCCTCGAGCCTATCTGACTCCTTAAGTATTCTTTAAAACTGCTTTTTGCAAGCCCTTTAGATTTTACCAAAAGATTATCAATCAATATAGCCGGCCTAGTAGACACAGCAACAAGATAACCTATATGATGGAAGAGTGTCCTGTCATTATACCAGTTCTGAAAATACTCAAAATATTCCGCAATTGTCTTCCATATTTTTTCCACAGCTTTAATCCTGCTCATCTGCTCAGTCTCTAGAAGGTCTTGAAGGTAGGCTGAGAGAATCAGAAAAGTGGAATGCTTATGAGGCTTTTTGTCAAAATATTTTTTTTCCCTGAAAATAATATCTGCTGTCAAATCTAGTATGAATTCAATATGCGAAGGTTTGGTATTACTGCCATTATTTAAAAAATACCAAAAATCCTCATTTTGAAGGGCATATTCAATTCTGTCCCATTCAGAAGCCAGCTCAAAAAGTTTCATTTCCGCAAACTTTAGTTCCTTATCTCCATACTTATCACTCTGCAGCAAAAGAGCTTTTACAAGTTCAGCATCCGTAAGGGGAATCTTTCCAATATTAAGACGTATAAAAATATCGATCGGTTTTACTGTAGGCGCTGTCTGATACCATATAATTCTAATATTTCGGTTGGACTTTGAATTTTCATCCATAAGAATAGGCACTAGTTTTACTTTTGCCCCTCCATGCAGTGGATCTGCAAACCACTCCCGTATAGCCTGATAGGCATTGGTGATATGAAAATAGTCAATATTGCTTTCATCAATACCTAAAGAAAATTTGTTCTGGTGTAAATATTCTTCACAACCTGGTCTTGTTTCATATCTCAGTTTAAAAATTTTCTGCATATAACCGTAGTCATGCCTTGCTTCTTCAAGAAAAGCAAGAATCAGATAAATGGTCGTAAGCCTCTGCTGTCCATCCAGTACATTATAGATATTATCATCCACTTTTTGCAGAACAACGGGCTGCAGGCAATAAAACTCTCCATTATTGGACGTTTTTTGAAAGTTCCACAAGTCATCAAGAAGTTCTTCAACTTCCTGCTTTTCCCAGCGGTATCCTCTCTGGTAATGAGGTATGATGAACTCTTTTCCAAACAGGTCTATCAGAGCAGTAGTCTGGTTTAATGTATTCATAAATTAGGTATAGTTAAAATGTTTAGGAAATTTGAGCAATTTATAAAATGTTTCGCACATTTATAATATTTTCTATCAAAGCAGTACGATAAATATTATAAAATTTCGCAAGAGATATTGTGCTTTTATCTTAGAGCAGCAATCGTTTTAAAAATATGAATATCTGCACCTGCCTTCTGGCCTGCTTGGTTCACCTTGCATAAATTATAACTCAGTGTATCGGGATTCGCGCTGTAGTGCACATCGAAGATGTAAAAACTTCCGTTGTTAGTAATGACAGAAAAATTGGTTTCAGGCTCGAAATCGTTTACCGACGCTTTTACCCTCAGTACATTGTCTGATCCTTCCGTTTTTCCTGCAATGAGTTCCCCGCTGCCAAGATCCACATAGCGAATAGCTCCCGGGAAAAAAATATTAGATGTCTTATCATAGGTAACTTTGATTGCAAAGGGGGCTATCCTTTGCAGCTCAAGGGGAATACCTGCAGTATTGTGCGCAAAAGAGGATAATGCGCAGCTGATCAGAATTACAGTAGCCGATAGTAGTCTTAAAAAAGGGCAAATAATCTCTATATTTGAGCTTGTTTTACATTTCATTTATTTGTCTTTACCAGTATTGCTGCAGACAGTACCAAATTTAAATTATAGAACTCTGATTACCTCATATGGATTTAATTCAATATCATACCGTACTGCCTTTTGACGATCCGCAGGAAAATAAGCCTGTCGCAATTGAAAACAAATCATTTCCCTATAACCAGATTTCTGATGACCGCAGATTCGAAGAGCTGGTATACAGTCTTTACGATATTTTGATCAAAGAGAATAAATTCGAATCTTTTGAAAGCATTTCCCCGATGTCAGGGGTTCACGACAAAGGGCGTGACTGTGCTTTATTCAATAACTTCAAGAGTACTGGAATCATTCAATGTAAGAAGTACGCAAAGAATCTCTCCAAACAGCAGTTTGGTCTGGAAATCACCAAATTCGCGCTTTACAGCCTGCTTGATCCGAGATTGATTCCTGATAAAAAAAAATTCACTTATTATATTGCTGTCTCAACGGGATTCGTAATGGAATGCAGCGATTTTATTGACGATTTTAATGCCAATATAAAAGCGGAAAAAGACCTGCAGAATTGGATCGCTAAGAATCTGAAGCATCCTACCATAAAACCCCTTTCGCTTCTGCCTTCAACTTTTAATGATGTTCTGGAAATACTAGCAGCAATAAAAGTAAAAAAAATCTATCCTCAGGATCTTGATGCATTACTTGTCCATCCATCCTGCAGGCATCTGCAGTCATTATTTTTTCAGGTCCGCACTGTAATTTTAGATTCTGGCAAAAACCATAAAAACACTCTCTCAGGGAACCTTGGCAATATGCTGACCGGGGATAATATTAAAAAGGAACTGCAGAAAGGTTCTGCCAGTCTGAGTATCGAAAAGAATCATTTTGATGACCTGCAAAATTCACACATTCCCCGAAAAGAAACCCAGGAGCTTATTGAATGGCTAAGTGCACCACATGAACTGGATGAGCTGGATCGTCCCTTGAATGTATGCCTTCTCGCCGCCAATGCAGGAATGGGCAAAACTGTCATACTGAAAGATCTTTATGACCAGCTGTCTAACGGCAAAATTGGAGTCCTGGGCTTGAAAGCCGACAAGTTGCACTGTTCTAACATAAAGGAGCTGCAGCTTAAAACCGGGCTTAAAGTCCCTGTACTGGATCTGATAGAGAAATGTAAAGAAAAATACAGCCAGACAGTAATCATTATTGACCAGATTGATGCTTTATCACAGTCCATGTCCAGCAATAGAAGCTATCTTGATGTTTTTAAACTAATAATCGATCAATTTACCTATGACCCCAATATTCGGCTTATTGTCTCTGTCCGCATCTTCGATCTTCATTATGACCCTTCCCTAAAAGTTTATAAAAACTTGAAAACGGTGAAAGTCGGACTGTTGAGCGAATCGGAAGTATTTGAAACAATTAGGAAAAAGGGAATTGATGAAAATAAAATTTCCAGCAAGCTGCTGCACCTTCTCAGAACACCCAGCCATCTGAATATCTATACCCGTATAAGCTCTTCTGTCAATTTAAATTCATCAATAAGCTCCCTGCATGAACTCTATACGGAACTCTACAGATCCAAGGTTAGGACAATCAGCCATCAGACACCGGTAGATCCTCTAAAAGTAAAAAAGCTCCTGTTCAAAATTGCCAATAAAATGTTTGCAGATCAGGCAATCACCGTAAATGAATTTCATTTTGACAATTACTTATCCGAGTTGAACTATCTTGAGAGTGAAAGGCTGATAAAAAAGGACACCAGACAGATCCAGTTCTTTCATCAGACATTTTATGATTTTATTTTCGCTAAACGATTCGTCGAAAAAAACAGCAGCATCATTAAATACATCAAGCAGCAGCACCAGTCCATATTGATAAGGTCGGCCGTAAAGATGATCATTAATTACCTGCGGGAATACAGTCCAAAAATATATCTTGCCCAGCTGGAAAACATTTTCAAGGATGATGAGATTTTTTTCCATATCAAGCACATGTGCTATTGCTGGGTCTTATTTCAGGAGTCTCCTTTTGAAGAAGAAGCAGAATTGATATCAGATCTGGCCGGCAGCAGCATTGAATATAGGATTCTATATTTTGAGAATGCACAGGACGATGCATGGTTTCTTTCAGCCCAGAAAAAAGGACTGCTGACTCAACCCCGAGGTGAAGCAGCTGAAATCCAGATTAACTTCGGCACGAAGGGTTTTGACGAATACCAAACCAATAGCATGGTAAGTTTTCTGCATCGGTATATAAGTAAAAATGCAGAGGGCGCATGGGATCTCCTCTATAAATTAGACAACACCGCAGTAAAGCAGTCACTTCTATTCTATCTGCAGGATTGCCCTGCCGATAATTACTTGAAACTATTCGAACAATGTCCCGATCTTGTAGATAGTGACCCGCATACCTATTACACGTCCCTATATAAAATAGCGCAGACAAATCCTGAGTATTGTTTCAATCTGATTGAAGACAAGCTGCCCAACAATACATTGCAGCAGACCGCAAGAAATACAGCCTACCAGGAAAATAAGTTGCTTGGCGCATTATCCAGCGTAATTCCGTGGAAACTGGCCCAGCCTCTGCTTAAGAGTCTAATTGAAGAATTAAGGTCAAATGACCATAACTATTTAAGCTTTTATGATGACCATGTTTATACAGGGGTAAATTTAAAAACGACAAAGCCCTCAGATAACGACGGATATTACTATTGGCTTCTGGCTTCCTGCCTGCGGAAAATGGCATTGTCAGAGAGTCCGGAATTTAAGCAGTTCCTTGATCACCATCTTACGTCAAGATATGAGGCGGTCCTGCGTCTTATTGTTCACGCATTAGACGGTTCTCATAGAACTTATCCGGACTACACCTATAAACTCTTCATGCATTTTTATGACAGCAAATGTTTTTTAACAGCAAGCGATCTTGGAGCGGAGTTCCGGGATCTGCTTCAAAACAGCTTTCCCTATTTTAATGCCGATGAGCAGAAAACAATTATGCAGCTGGTGCTGAATCTAAGGGTCCCGTCCGAAACAGCTGTCCGCAGATACAATGATAAAAGTTACCTGCACTTGAAATGGGGTTTCACACAGCATGTCCTTTTAAGAAGGTTTCCAGAAAAAACTCTTAAAGAAAATACAGAATTAAAAAAACGAAAAAATGAATTAGATCGAAAATTTGAAGATTTTAAAGAAACCTACACCTCGGGCAGTCCTCTGGCCGGTATTGTAAGAAGGCCCCTGAATGATCAGGCATACAGCAAAATGGGCATATTGCATTGGCTGGCATCTTTTCGTACATATAACTCAGAGAGAAATCCATTTTCAAAGGACTTCCTTAAAGGCGGGCTGCGGGAACATTCATGGGCTTTTAAAGAATATGCCAGAAACTACCCTGATAGATCTGCTGAAATTATAGAGCACGCAATAGATGACACATCAATAAACATCAGCTACCCCGTGTTAGGAATGCTGGGACTGATCGAAATAAAGCATGATCCCAAAATAATTCACATGCTGTTCAAAAAACTCAAACCCATTGTGGACGGAAGTGAGCAGGATGAAATGAACATTGTGGTCAGAATTGCCGGATATCTTGTTGAATCCAATATTGATGACGATGAAATCTTAGAGTACATCATCGGCACTGCCCTAAATTGGAATAAAGCTAAAAATGTAGATTTTGCAGCCCATTCCGAAACCTCGGAAGTTGAATTGGTTAGAGCTGCAAAGGGCACTCCTTATGGAATGGCTGCTGCGGCATTATTGCAGATAACCGACAAAAAGCATAAGCAGGTCACTTTCAGCACAATTGAAAAAATCTTAAAGGACGGTCCCGCTGAAGCAAAAGCGGTAGTTCTGAATCGCTTGGTCTATCTAAATAATTTAGACCGCGAAAAATCATTTGAAATTTTCAGTACCAACCTTCTTCAGCAGAACAATATTTATATTGCCGCTTCAGCCCTCTGGTCACTTCAGTTTATGGCCAATGTCAATTTTGAAAAATTTATTCCCGTTTTTGATGCACTTATACAAAGCAGGAAATTAGGGGAAGAAGATTCTCAAGCCTTATTTTTAATTTTATACAGCTCCTACATATATGGAGAAGATGCCGCGGAAAAACTTCTTAAGGATCTAATTTCGGGCAGTCATTACACCAGATCATGGACGCTGCAGGTTGTTTTTAAAAACTACTATCATAACAAAGAGAGCTCTTTAAAAGCAAATAACATTTTAGAGTATTGGCTGGAAGCCGAAAACCTGGATACATCCAAGGACATGGCTTTTCAGTATATGCTTCTTGATGACATTGAACTGATAGATATCGAAAAATTCCTGACCCTTTTTATCGGGACCCCCCATTTTTATCTTTCCGGACAGCTCATCAGATATTTAACCCAACAGTGCAGCAAGTATGCCCCCACTTCAGTCAATATATTTAATAAGGCTGTCCTGCTTGACGATAAGCTAAAAAATAAAGAACAGGGATTTGGCAGGGATCAGGAAACTATAAAATTTATCGTTGGCGCATTCAATGCTTTAAAATCAAATGATGAGCAGAGCATCCTTCTGAGGAAAGATCTCTTAAAATCATTCGATTCAATTTTGAAAGATTACCGCTATCAAAGAATTACTGAGAAAATCCTAGAAGAATTGGTTTAAACATCTCTCCTGAATTTTAAAATTAATTATAATGCTGTCCGGCCTGCTCTAAAAAATCAGCACTTAATTTAAAATTAAAAGCACCGATATTACAAAGATATTTATGGTTCAACAGCGTCTCTGCACAGAACGGTTTTCAGGATAAACAGCTGTAAAAATCTTAGGAAAATACTCATTGCAATACGATTATAATTATTAGATTTAACCGAACAATTCCAATACCATACAGTAAAACTAATATATGAACGTAATAACATTGACAAGGCTGGAACTGTATGAAAAAATATGGTCCACGCCGATGACTGTTTTAGCCAAAGAATTCAATCTATCGGATAACGGCTTAAGGAAAATATGTAAAAAACACAATATACCAACGCCTGTGATGGGACATTGGCAGAAAATTCAATATGGCAAAAAAACTGCAGTGATTAAACTGCCAAACAAAAATTTAGAAGAACAGATCAAAATTAACATCAGTCAGACAAAGCCAAGCAGTGAGCAGGATCCGAAAATTGATCTGGTTTCCGAAAGTATAAAAAACAATAAGAATCTGGTGTTTAAAGTTTCTGACAGGCTGAGCAGACCCGATATTATCGTACTAGACACCCAAAATTACATCAAAGGGATAAAAGCAGATGCCTACAGCCGGATTAAAGGCACAATAGAGACCGGAAGGGGAATGCCGAGCATAATTGTTACTCCTAAAAATATTGCACGATCTTTAAGAATACTCGATAATCTCATTAAAAACTTCCGGGTATTAAACTATAAAATAGTTGTAAAACAGGACGGATTAACAATCATAGCCAATGAAGATGACGAGATGAAAATTTCCATCAGGGAAATCTGTAATTCTGTGATGGTTGATACTGATTTTAAATGGAAAACCAGAGAGCTGATTCCCAATGGAAAACTTGCAGTGAAAGCCGGACGATTTGGAACTTATGAATTTGTTGATTCAAAAAAAAGCCTCATCGAGAATCAAATTGCAAAAATTCTGATCAAAATCGAAAGTGATTTTCTGGCAATGCATGAAATGAGGATACGCAGAAGGCTTGAAGAAACTAAAAGGAAAGAATTAGAAAAGATAGAACTTGAAAAACAGCTGACAAAGGAGGATGAATTAAATAAATTCAGACAGTTCTATAATGACGCCCACCGCTGGAAAAATTACAGTATCTTAAAAGAATATTATGATTTTATAAATACTCAGCCTGACAAATCATCCCAAACTGAGCAGTGGCTTGAATGGGCACTACAAAAATTAGACTGGTACAATCCATTGACAAATAGTAAAGAGGAGTTCTTGGATGATGTGGATAAGGATACTTTACAGTTTAAAAAGAAAACATGGTTTTAACCCTGATTGAGATAATCAAAAAGAACTGATTATCGCAGAGTTTTACAATAGATATTATCAACTCGCATTCACTTATAAAAACAATATTTTTGTTATGAGCTTAGCCAAACTTCATTTATTTACAAAAGATACTGATGCTACTGGTGCAGAGCAGGGTTTTTATTTTCAAAAACTTATAACTCTTCGGACATGGTTGCAAAACAGGCTCGAGCAGAATGGCACTGAAATCTATTGTGACTATGAAGAGGATATTTTTGAACGCAGTCTGAGCAAAGGATCTTCTACTTTTAGACAGGTAAAATTATACTCCGATAATTTTTCTTTTTCAAAGGAAGAAATTACAAAGAGCATTGCTCATTTTTTTATGCTCTACTGCAAAGGAGAGTATGCCCTGGACAATGTAACATTTGTATTTGAAACGAACTCTAAACCGGCTAGACAGTATAAAACCGGGGATCCTAAACTTTTACAGGAGTGGTGGAGGAATCAGGACAACCTCCCAGAGCAGATACTCGAAAGATGCCGCTCAAAGGTAAAATCTATAATAGATCAGTATATATCCAGTGTGATGAGCGCAAAATTTTCTCCTGAAATCGAAAATGCGATCAAGGATGCCAAAGAAATTTATGACCGGCTGCCCGATGAAGTCTGGAATAATTTTATAAAATCGATAAGATGGAAATTTGATGCGATACCTCAGCAGGATGCCATCCCGCAGCTTGTCAATGAACTGGAGCAATTAGTAGTACAGCTGCCCTTTTCTTTAAATCCAGATCGGGCCTCTACTTATATATCGTTACTCCTGGCCGAAATAGCTGCCAGAACTGCAGAAAAAAATGCAGAAAGAAAAATTCTTACTGACCAGTCCCTTGATGTCCTGCTTCTCAATATGGGAAGCGAAAAAGACAGATGGTATGCTCTACTTTACAAAAAATGGAAAGAAGCGGCAAAGATTAATGATTTCAGAGTAGGAGAATTTTATGAAATCATTGCCGCTGCAAAGCATTGCAGATGGGAACTCTGCCAAACCGATCATGATGGGCTATGGCTGGACCTATTAAAGCATTATATAGATCTGGAGCAAACATTTACATCCTGCCGTCGAAAAGCAGTCTATGAATATATTTTTCTTCTTTTATCGCCGGATTCAAAAACCTTTACAGTAAAAAATACAATTGAAGGCACAGAAAACTTAATCAGCTATTATTTTGAAAATCTTGACGATAGAAATTCCTTTTCTGATCTGGAAGATGATATAATACTGCTGGAAATAGCCGCTAAGTATTCTCTGACTTTTCCAGAACTTATTAAGTCCCAAGATGTAGAAAATTGGCGGAATTCAATATATAAGGTTATTAGCAGTAGAATATCAAAACATAATAATACTGATGAGCTCTGCCTGGCTCTGCAGCTGATGGGAAACTTCCATTTTCATAACGATCCTTCAGCTTCAATGCTGCAAAAGACTGCTGGGGCAGTAGAATTCTACCGTAAAATTCCTGATCTTTTGGAACAGGCAAAAACCTACAGTATAGCCACTCTTAATAACCAGTCAGAAGGCATACTCAATATTCTCATAAGACAGGAGGTCGAGATCCAGGCTGTACACACACTTGAAGTGTTTCTGCAAAGCATTGAAAAACTGGCAGGGGAAAAAGGCCAAAACCTTGCGGCTGCAAAAATTCTTCTTCAAAGAAGCTTCACCTACCTGAGCAGGCCTTCCTCCAACAACTATCTGGCTGCATTGGCCTGCCTGCATAAAGCAAAGGATAACTGCAATCATGATGATGGCCGTGCGTATCTGATAATTGTTCTTAACAATATTTCAAAAGTGTATCTGGACTTGGGAATGAATCTTGCCGCAAAATATTACGCCCTCTCTGCGGTATGGGCATGCGTGCATTTTGGAGATTACGGCGCTTTGAAGCTCATGGGCGAAAGCTATGCTTCAGTCTTTGACGCGGACTATCGCCAGGGCAGCTGGATCAGCGCCTTGGATAATATACAGAATTACCTTTATGCAAGGTTTGAGTTTAATGCCGATTACATTGACGTGAACAAAGACATTGTTTTTGGCAATGCACTTGCAGATACTGCCATTATTCTTATTGCCGGGCCTGTAATACATTCCGAGCTTCAAGGTTTTTTACAGTTCCAGAAGCAGAAGCTGGGATGGATCTATACCGAATTCCTGCAGGGGGCCGGCAGAGGTGTTGAATCAGAACTTCGCGATATAAACACCTTAAAGGAACTGCTGCAGAAAAAACTGAGCATGGCTCCTTTCAGCGATATCGGCCCGGTAAGGAAAATAGAATTTGAGACCTACGGGATTGGATGGAAAATTGCTTTTTCAAATGAAGCAGAAATGACTGCAATTGCAGAAGAATTTACAGCACTTTTACAGATTATACTCTGTGAGATAGGACTTTTGGGCGCCGATCTGCACCTCCTTCAAATGCCGATAACAATTCATTTGGATCAAAATCAAGAATATACGCATAATTTAAAGCAGCGAATGTCCCATGATGAGGCTGTCTGGGACTTGGCCATTCCGGCATTTAAGGACATAGGCCAGCAAAATGTGCAGTATCACTACGCATTTCTTGCCACCTGCATTAAAATACTCTTGAGCAATATAAGCCTGCTACCCAGCAAAGAATTTTATGGCGCATTTGATGCGCTTTACACCAAACAAAATTTAGGGCACAAAGGACTGATTTTAAACGGCTTCCAAAAAGTATATTTCAATCTTGTGTCACAGGAAGAATTCAAAGAATCCAGACGGTCAGATTTCAACCCTGTCAGCTTTAATGATTTTGATCCGCAGACACTGAAATTGGATATCAAAATTGAAGATTTAAGTGTAAAATACGATCAGGCTTCATCACTGGCAAAGATCTCAGAACATTACAGATCTGCCAATACATCACTGTCTGTCAGCCTCAAAATCTGGAAACGGGATCCCGATTTTAAAGCACTTGTCAATTCAATGCGCTCTACAGGTTTTCTTGACTGGCAGATCCTTTCAGCTCTGAGTAATTTTGTAATTGCTATAAAAGCCAATATTATACTGCAGAAAAATCCCCCTTCAACCCAACAGGAGGCTTCAGCTTTAAAAACAAAGCTATCGGCAGAAATGAGAATCCAGCTCGAAGATCAAAATTATATTCCGATACCAGTGGAATGGCTCAGATCTCCCGAACTTTCATTTTATATCGACAAACTTCCTGTTGACATTCTTGAATCCTTCGGATTAGAAAATGGAATGAAATACCCAAACTTCAGGGCGGTTCGCAGCTATCTTTCCAGACGTTTAGGATTTGGCTCGGATGATGATCCCACAGAAAATCCATTAAAAGATTTATAAATAAATTGGCCAGACTCAACGGCTTATTTTATACATCTGAGAGAACCAGAAATCGCTTTACCATGAAAAGAGCCTTTTTTTTATTCGTACTGGCAATCCAGTCGGCCTGCACCCCATCACCAAGTTATAAAGTAAAGATAGAAACAACCTATAATTTTAATCCATCGGCGGCAAATCTGATAATGAGGTCCGACACTGTTTCTGCCGACTACAAATCCGTAGAAAAGGCAGACAGCATATTCGTATACGATCAAGGCAGCAAATTCATATTTAAGGTTTCTAAAAAACCTTCACAGATACAGATTATGGATCAGAATGAGGAACTTGTTAAGTGGACCGAAAAACGAGGATATAAAATTAAAACCCGCAAGGATGCCGATACTTTGAAAGTTGAATTTTTTCCAACAGCATCAACACCGTCATCAGTATTCAAGTTTGGAATGGAATATAAATTTTACTGAAACCACAGGCACTCTCCAGTGCACCTTTAAAAGATGAATTTTCAGCTATTTTCATTTTTTAAGCGTAAAAAATCCTTTCCAGAAACAAAACATTAGTTCTTTACCCTTAATATTAAAAAATATGGCAGATTAATAAAATTGCCTTTCGCAATACTTTGGCTCAAAGTACCTGTAAGAACTTAACTGCTGCTAAAAATTTACAATAGTAGATTGGTCAGATTTTCCCATTTATCCAAAAATTTATCATTTATTCCGTAGCCTCCTTCTCCGTTTCTCTTTATCGTGAGTTTAATATTGGATTTATTAGTACTTAGATCAGACTTGGGCACTATGAAATATGAATTATAGTCAAACCAGAAACATATCAGTAAGTCCATTTCATCGTATTCATTTTTAGTTACATTAAATTGTCGCTTACCTTCTGTATTTTTGCTCGTCGCTGTCGTGTAAAGTGATTGTCTGGTCTTTACTTCTATTTTTATTATCCTGTTTGTTTTCAGATTTAATAAAACAATATCGCAGCCGGAATGTTCCAGATTTTTGAATGCCTGCCATTCACTCGAATGAATTCTTGTGTAAATTTGAAATAAAACTGAATTTTCGCCGATATCTTTCAATAAATCTTTCAGATTTTGAGCAAGTTGTTTAGTAGGCTTTAGCTTTTCCATCTTTCTTTTAAAATTGTGACTTTAAATAATATCCACAATGTAATTAAAATGGAACGATAGTACAAATATTAAGATCTAATACTCATGCATCATTAAAAGCTAATATCAATACGTCACTAAAAGCTAAAAAACATACAACATTCAAAGCTAATTCTTTTTTTTACAAAAAAAATATGGCTCCGCAAAATGGTCGTCACATTGACCGGTTTTTCCAGCAATAGTAATGTATCTCGAAAAGTGTGAGCCGTTGAGCACAATACATAACAATATGGAAATTAGCCGATTTAACATTCCCGCAAAGCTACCTCCCTTATCGTGCATTTAAAGATCACTTTTGCACTCTTTCCTTTCACTTATGAAGAAAATGCAAAAAAGTCAGGTTCTTTTTATTTTATTAAGCATACTGTTGCTCAGAGCAACAGTTCTATTTGTTTCAGAACGGAGTAAGTAAATTACAGATCATTTAAAAGGTCAATGCCCTTTAATTTCCAACAGTGATCAAAAAACATCGTGTTTTCGACTATTGCTGAGATGAAATCAGGAATGGAGTGATCAAATTTGCCGACTCCTTTTATGCGGAAGCTAGATTCATCAATATAAAAAACCGGTAAAGCAATTAGTGATGGCATAAAACCAGACGCTGGAACTTTATTATTATATTTCTTTTTTAAGATATAATAACCTATTGCTTTTGTAAGAGTTTTGTACCGTGAATGCTTTAACAGCCAGATTGCCTCAACATTGGAATTATTATATTTTTCCTGTCTTTCCAGATAGGTTGGTAAAGTTTGAGCAGATCTCTGGATTTCAAATGCATATTTTTTATCATCGATTTCAAAATAGATATCAGCGATCCAATCAAATCCTATCTTTTCTTGAAGTGCTGTGATTCCCTTTTTTGACAATTGATTGATTATAAATTTCTTTGCGGTCTTATGCCAGACCGTTTCCGGAGCTGTTGCGCACTCTCCGTTTTGATGTGCAAAGAATCTTGTAAATCTCATGCTTGTCTTTGGAATCGCATTGGCATCACAGCAGATCATTTTTATTTTTCCAATCTCATAATTCTTTTTAAAATCATTCCAGGAGTCATCATCAAAAAGATTTGAATCTAAAATTTCCCCGTCGATTGTTACTGCAAAGTCTGACATAGTTTAGTATTTATTGATCCTGAGGTTTCCGCATTAAAAATTAATATGGGTTCCATCTGAGTTTTGCGGTCAAGGTAAAGCTTTGTATACTAAAACAGAGCGCAAACTTTAGTGAAAAGCCAGGGAACTTACCTGAAACCCAAAGCTTATTTCTTTCCTAGAAGCCCAGAGGCATTATAGTATATTTTATCTGCACTTCTCTTGGATTGCAATTCATTCTTTCGCTCTCTATAGGAAGAAAGGCTTTCCCAAATCTTTTCTCGTTGAATGTATCTGCTGCGTTCTCTATTATGCTGGTATATGAGGCTTGTGAATAGCTGGGATCACTGACTTTAATATGAAGAACTGTATGCGAAAACACACTCATTATCTCTAGGGTGGCAGGGTCGAAAAGCGTTCTTGCGTATCGCCCTAACGGAGTCTGGATATATTCTTCACAATCCGAAAATGAATTCAGTACTGCTATCGATAATGTGATTTCCTGATTGTTTCCTGATTGGAGGCTCTCGGTAACTATGGTGTTTCTCAAATCAAGATCGACGATTTCGAAAACCGCCTGGTATTCCGTATCGCTTTCGATTGTGGCTGTCTTGACTACCAGATATTTATTCAATTCTGAGTAGATATAATAATACAGCATGCGTTTTAAAACCAAAGATGGATTCTCTAATTTCCTAAAACTGTCTTCATGACTTAAAAGTTTTATATAGCTTTTTACATGTTTTTGATCCGCTTCGGTCGATAGGTGGAATGAATATTCAATTCCATTAATGTTTTCAGTTTTTCTTGTGATAGGATTCATAGTTTGATTTTGGTTAAAAAAGTCCAATGAACAGCGATCAGTTATTTATTAGTTTTTTTTATAGGTCGACAATCGCGCACTTCACTGTATTTTTTGAAAAAAGGATGCTGCTGCAGTCTCTGTCGCACTATAGACATAATCAGTCGGCGTGTGTGAATGGTTCCATTATGAACCGTATTCTATAAGATTAAAATAAGCAATTTTTGGTTAGAGTTTATTGCAGTAGTTTAATCTAATTTTAATCCTGTT
This sequence comes from Flavobacterium notoginsengisoli, assembly GCF_042686225.1. NCBI lineage: Bacteria > Pseudomonadati > Bacteroidota > Flavobacteriia > Flavobacteriales > Flavobacteriaceae > Flavobacterium > Flavobacterium notoginsengisoli. The sequence continues at coordinate 114,087 of NZ_JBHUOT010000001.1, read as the reverse complement.
TCTTTGAATTTATTATACAAATCTTGCAAATCTTCACTTCCGGGTTCATCCATGCTCTTTTTCAATGTATGCAGACTTTCAATTAATCCCAAATTTTCATTAGAAACTCCTTTCTCTGCTTGCTGCAAAACATCTTCCATTAATTTAAGCTTCATTCTGAATTTGACAAGCATAGGGTGATTATCTTCAACTGGTTTTGTGTATTCTTCTTCATCTTTGAGAAATTGCTGAACACCTTTTGATGAACCAATTATCCATCGTTCGGCATTTTTAAATAAAACATGATTTAATGTAATATGTTGTACAAAATTATCTTTTTGATAAAAAACTTCATTAGTTATTGAACCTTTGTCTTTTGGTGCAATAAACAATGCATGTTTAGGATCCAATGGTATATAAATAGAATTCCTGTCACTAAAAAGGTTAAAACCTATTTCACCCATATTCCTAATCTCCACAGGATTATCACTTGTAATAAATTCCTGTTCACCGATTAATTCTGTAATAACTAGTCCGTCATTAAACTTAAACTCAACCAGAGCATCAAGCAGTGCTAATTGTGTTTGTAGAAAATCTATACGATTTGTTGCTCTGATATCTTTTTTAATATCAGTAAATGATTTTTGATCGAGAGAAATTTTATAGCCCAAAAAATCAATTGATTTTGCAGAGGAGCCATTTTTAACGTTTTCAACCAATCTTCCGGCAAAATCAACAAATTGGTTCAAAACTTTGGGAGTTCTAAAATACATGCTTAATGTCGTATACAAAATGAATGTTTTTTCCTCGCTGCTGATTATTGGCTTCTTATCTTCAACTAATAATTTAAATACTTTTGGATACCTATTTTCAATATTATCAGAGAAAAAATTTTCGATTGCATATTTTTCATCACCATTTAAATGATCCAAAGTATATAGGTCTGTTTCAACGCATAAGTTTCCAACGCTCATTTTTGGATTATACTTTCCTGATATTTTATCATAAACTGCAACGAAATAATTCTTATTATCAACTGTATGGGCAAACTTTTTAAGGTAGGTTTGTGGTATAAAATGCTGATGTGATTTTTTCATTTAGAATTTGATTTTAGCGCTGATTTAATTTGGAATCGCCCGCAAATTTTGGCTTGTAACCACCAGCTACTTATTTAAATAGATTAGTTTTGTTTTTTTTAGGAGAAAGTTACACATCATCTTTTGGCACCTGAAGATTTTAGGCAGTCATAAAATGTGTATTTTCGGCTAAACGAAAATAGAAATAAAATACGGTAATATCAATAAACTATTACAAAAAGCCCATTACTCCTTAAGACCAAAGCAATGTCTCTGAATGACAGTATCTTGGATTTATTCTTTTACAAGATAATATATAAAAGCTGGAAAGTTTAATATTTAATTCTGCGCCTTGACTTTCCAATATACATCTAGACTTCTATAAATAATATCATGCAACACCTTAATTAAATTATTTAGTTTGAGAAATCTGTTTTTAAACCTTAGGAGCCATGCAGCGAGCACTTAAGTGCTCGCTGCATGGCTCCTATCCTTCAAGCGCTGATGGCTTGAAGCAAAGATAAGTTTTAAATTTGACATATACAAGATATACAGCTAACTGTCAATGCGTTATTTTTAAAATTTATTTGTTCCTTGTTATTTTGTTCACTATATTTGACTGTTCATTTAAAATGAACGCAAGATAAAAATGAACAAATGAATACAGGAGAAGATATACTAGAAGAAGCTATTACAAAATTAGAAGGATATTCAGGATTTAAAATTCGTAATGATCAAGGTCTTGGCAAAGATAAATATATAGCTATAAATGGAACTAAATTTAATGTTACCATAGTTAAAGAAATAACTAAAGGAAACAAAGGAGTCCTATTAAACTTAATTCATCCGCTAATAAATGAAACTGATGTTCCATTTTTATTAGTAACAAAATACATCCCTAATGATATAGCATTTGAGTACGTTAATAAATACAGAGTTAATTATTTAGATCTTGCCGGAAATTGCCACATTAGAACCAAAGATTTTTTTATTTTAATAGAAGGGAAAAAAAGGGAAAAAGCCGAGCGAAAAAATCAATCCCGTGCATTTCAGGAAGCTGGCATTAAAATAATATTCTACTTGCTTAACAATCCCGAAAACATCAATCTGCCCTACCGTGCAATTGCAACCGAATCTGGTGTTTCACTGGCATCAGTAGGCTATGTATTGCAAGAACTTACGGAACTTAGTTTTTTTATGAAAACCAAAAAAGGAAATTTCTTAAAAAACCAAAAAGAACTTCTAAATAGATGGGTAATAGCTTATCACGAAGTATTACGCCCCCGACTATTTCTAAAGAAGATGCGTTTTATGAAAAGAGAAAAAAATGAATGGAGCTACTTACCCATAAAAGATGCGCAAGATCTGGTACTTTGGGGAGGAGAACCTGCGGGAGCTCTTATGACCAACTACTTATTTCCTGCCGCTTTTACCCTATATACTGATGGCGTATGGAAAACGCTGATTAATGATTTGGAACTTGTTCCATCAGAATATGGAGAAATTGAAATATTAAAAATATTTTGGATAGAAAAAGACACGTCCAAAAAAACAAATACGGTCCCTCCACTATTGGTTTACGCCGATTTGGTAGGAACTGGAAACGATAGAAATATAGAAACCGCAAAAATAATTCTAGAAAATGAGCTATCCCATATCCAGTAATAAATTTGACAATCCCCTATTAAAAGAATTACTTCAGGAACTAACCCTATACTTCGATTCCATAGGAACTCAATTCTACATTATTGGGGCAACAGCAAGGGATATCATTTTTAGTGCTATCCACGATCAGGAACCTGGGCGCAAGACTTTTGATCTCGATATTGCTATCGCGATTCCAAATTGGGATGATTTTGAAAAAATAGCTGCTGCGCTGTGCAATTTGGAAAATTTTACAAAGTCGCCAAAACAAAAACAACGATTTCATTATAAAGGAATATACGAACTTGATATTGTTCCCTTTGGAGAAATTGCAAAAGAAGATCAAAATATATACTGGCCTCCAGAAGAAGATCATGCTATGTCGGTTAAAGGTTTCTCAGAAGTAGCAAAAAACACTATAACTTTAAATGTCGATGAAGAATTTACCGTGCAGGTAGCTTCTCTTCCTGGAATATTCATTTTAAAACTAATTGCATGGAAAGATCGCCATTATAAAACAAGTAAAGATGCCGATGATATTTCTTTTATTCTAGATACTTACCTTGGAATAAATGAAGATAATCTGGAAGAAAAAAATTACGATATATACGAGGACGACAATTACGACACATATAATGCCGGTGCCACACTAATAGGAAGAGATTTAAAAAAATTATTTACAGGCCAACCAGATATCAAAAATGAAGCACTTGCAATTATTGAAAGAGAATTGGAAACAGCAGAACAAAGTATTTTAATCTCACAAATTATGAAATCTAACATCATTTTAAATTACGACCAAATATATAGAGCCTTATTAAGTATTGTAACTGAACTTAAAAAAGAATAACCGAAACTGACATTTTAATGACTGATATTAAATATTTCAACTTTTCTAATAAAGGCAAACAAGATATAAACGAAGATCGTATTGGAATACTTTCATTGGAAAATCTTGATTTGTATTTAATATCTGACGGAACCAGTAATTATGGACATGGTGAATTAGCAGCAAGAGTTATCACAACGGAAATAATAAATTATATCACCAAAAATCATAAAGAATTACAGCCAAAAAGCCTTATTCAAGGTGCTGTCAGCACAGCAAACGAATCGATATGGAATAAAAGAAAAGAACTCAAATCAAAATTTGGAGCTACAATTGCAGGACTATTAAGTAAAAATAAAAAAATAATTTATGCCTTTTGGATTGGTGATGTTCGTGTTTATCAAATACGAAATAACCAAATTATATTTCAATCAGAAGACCATTCCCTCAGTAACTACCTAAAAACAGAATCTTCAACTATTCTACCCAAAATCTACAACTATAATAATATTACCACGGCTTCGGTATCAGGAAAAGATATCGACAAGCTTTCTATTAAAGAACTTAATGTATTGCAGGGAGACATATTTCTAATTTGCTCGGATGGTTTATGGAAAAACTTTCCCATGAAATTGGAAAACTTAGCTAATCTAAATGATGAAACACTTAAAGATATACTTATTGATCAAATAGAAAATTTCACCGATAACTATTCCATAATAAAATTATCCATTTAAGGAAGCGATATTTCATGTTGCTTGACTTTTTTTTTTAATCATCATTCGATAAGGCAAATCGCTCTAGTATTTTTGAAATAGCGGTTGACCAAACTAAATCATATAATTCTTTTCTTGTCAGTGAGTTACATATTTCATTTTTTTTCTATTAAAATTAGTATCAAATTTCATAACTTAACCCTTAACAAAAACAGATCGAAAAGACATATAAAATATTTTCAAAAAAAACAAACAAGGAAATTTGTGGATTGAAAACGGTTTTTACCAGATGAGCATAAGAAAAAATTACCCAAATTAGTTTCGGATACAATCGAAATGATAAACCGCAAACAAGGCAAGATCACATTCCTTTTTTCAAAATTATCCAGCTATTTCTCGATTTTTTTTCCTACATTTACAGAGGTTGATAAACCCAATAATTTTAAGAGTGCCCTATTAGTGCCCTTCTTTTTTTGACATAACATCACACCCAGTGTTTGCTGGGGCTTACGATACAGGTGGCGGAGCCTCTTTCTCCGCTGAGAGCTTAAAAAACGTTTCAAAGTTTACAAAAAAAGCTAAATTCACAAAACCGCACAAAAATTTTGTGGCGCACTCGTGGCACAGAGCAAATGAAATGCATACCTTTTATGCAACAAAAAGTTAAGACTGTTTTTAAAGTTATATCGATTGGTCAATTTTTGTGATATAATAATACCTGAGTATTTTTATAAATATAATTCTATAGCAATTAAAACCAACTAAAACTTAGGCTTGAATTGAAAAGAACTTTAATTCCTAAAACTATCTTTTAAGAGAAAAATGTCCTTTAAACACCTTGCCATTTTCTAGTTCAATTACATACCAATAGTCATCTGAAGGCATTTGTGATCCTAAATAATTTCCATCCCATCCAATACTAAAAGGAGTCATTTCTTTTAATAGCTTTCCATACCTGTCAAAAATCTTAATTGTCGTTTTTTCTTTTATATCAGCACTAATTCCTTTGACATTCCAGTAATCATTATAACCATCTTGATTGGGGGTAAAAAATGATGGAACACCAAATACCGCCACCTCTTGTGAAACTGTTCCACATCCATTTTGATCTTTTACATAGACAGTGTGAATTCCAGCTGAAACATTTAAAAAGACATTTTCAGATTGATAGGAGCCATTTGGATCATCAATTGCATATAAATAATCTCCTCTACCCGAAACTGAAACCACTATCTTGTTTGATTCATCAACTTGAATCGAAACATTCGAAGCTATATCTGAAGCAGATACTTTTATGATTCGGGTTCTCACGCAATGAGTATATTTATCACTCACGTCTACTTTATAAATTCCTTCTTTATTTACAACTAAACTGTATTTCTTTTCATTTAGAATTTTATCTCCATTAAAAAACCATTGGTAATCATATTCTTCGATTTCACTTTCATTTATAAGACCTGCATTTATCTGTTTTGTAAAAGAAGGCAGATTGCTACACACCAGTTCTGTCCCTTCCAAATTAATTCTTGGAACAGAATTTACAATAAATGGAATTACATAATCAGCTTTACAGTTTAAGTTTTTTGGATTTATAATTTCAGCTCTTATATTTTGCGATTTAGTTACAAAAGGATTTGGAAGCGGACTTGAAAGCAAATTATTCTCAGCATCATAATACTTCACAATCATTCCTTTCTGAGATCCTAATAAAATAGATTCAAAAGAAGAAGTATCAAATGCATATTTTCCATCTTGAATTAATGGATTTTCTTCATCATCACAAACTTTACTTAACGCTGAATTCAAAGAATAGACTTGTGGTAATAAATCCACTGTAAATTTTATAGCAGATGTAAATGAACATGCTGCTGGAGTATTATTTACAACCAAAACCTTTACCGTCTGTGAAGATGTTAAAAACGGATTTGGAAGCGGACTGGAAAGCTGATTGTTATTCTCGTCAAAATAAGAAACCGAAACATTGTTTAGTCCGTTCAGCATTTCATTTTCAATGTTTGATGTATCAAAAGCAAATATTCCATCATGATCATCATCACAATGAGTCCTTTCCAGAGATTGTATAATTGGAACTGGTTCCACTTTTAAAGTTATATATCCTCCCAACCCCAAACAGTCATTATTAATCCTGCTGTCCACTCTTATAAAAATCTTTTGAAGATGAGGTGAATTCGTATTTCGGTAATTTGAAATTTCTGTAATTGCATTTTTTTCTTCTAAAGCATCTTCTATATTTTGATAATATGTAATATCTAAAAGCTGTCCTGACGGAAAAATATCTTGAATTTCTTTTGTTGCTGAACTAAAATCAAAATTAGAAATGCCTTCCTGATTATTTAAATTAGAATCATCACATTGTATAAATGTTTTTGAATAGCTAGAAGGAATCTGAGTTGTAGAAACAATTAGATTCAGCTGTGACGTTCTATAGCAGCCTTGACTATTACTTATGCGGACAAATAACTTATCTGCACTTACTACAGTATTTCTATATGTAGTTCTATTTAAAATTGGATTAATATTATTCTCAGAATCAGCTAAAGTTCTGTGGAATGTAATAACTTCATTTATTGAATTGGAAGTTATTTTATTAATCGCTTCTTCCAGATTAAAAATACTGTATCCGTCAATATCATCATCACATTGTTTAAGATTGACAACATTGGATATTTTGGGAAGAGCTAAAACCTCTATTTTAAAAGAAGTTTGCGCATCACAAACCTTATTCTCTTTATTTACAACTTTTACATATATAATTTCTTTAGAATTAGTGTTTTGATAAATATTTGGAAAATTAATTAGCTGAGTCATTAAAGCATCTTTGTAATATGAGACTACAAATTGATTTGCAGGCTGTCCATTTAAAATATTTGGCTCCTGCAGCGTTAAATCAAAAATAACTTTACCATCCTCATCGGTTCCGACGCTTGTATTATCACATACTGTAAAATCTGAAATATTAGCAGGCAGTGCTGGCAATGGCATATCAAACACATGAAGAGTAAAATCAGTACTGCTCTTACATTCATTATTACCTATATTATAAATCTCAGCTGTAATAATTTCACTCTGGTATGCAGCTTTATTGATATACTCCTTAGGAGTCAAAATAAGAATGCCACTGCTATAATAACGTACCGCAAATTCCCCTGTATTCTGTCCGTTTAAAATTGACGCATTCTGGCTCGTGAGATCAAAAACATAAAAACCATCATTATTGTCATCACAAAACAATAAATCCTGCGGTTTGTACGCCATAGGTATTTTTGAAATGGTTATTTCTTTGGTTTTTAATCCCTTTCCAAAAGAACTTTCAGCCGAAACCTTTACTGTATATTTCCCCGGACTATCATAAGTATGTAAAGGACTTATATCCGTAGAAGTACTTCCGTCTCCAAAATCCCATAATGCCGACGTAACGACAGGTGAAGATCCAAGGCTGAAGCTGGTCATTGATCCAAGACACAAATGCTCCGCTTTAAAAGATGGATTAAAAAAAGACTGATTAAAAGCTGGAAGGCCAAGGGTGGAATTCCTTCCTTCAAGATTCGCTCCCTGACTCTGTACATCACATCCAATGCCTAAAATACCCGGATTATTAATCACGCCTAAATAAGGGGTATAATAATTCGCAATGTAAATCTTGTCATTGGGTCCCAACTGTAATGCTCCTAAAAATATTGGACTTGCAAAAACCAGCTGCTCACTTGATGCAACATCTCCTGCAGTTAAATCATATTGGTAAATTGCCCTGGCAATCTGCAGCGAAATATATAAAACCTTACTATCAGCTGAAAACTCTGCTCCATAAGGCTGATCTTTCTTACTGAATAATATAGGATTATTTACCATTCCGTTTGAGGCATCAAAATCAAAAAGTTCAACAGAACTTAAAAATTGATGACATAAAACTATCTTTTTCCCATCCGGAGATATTTTCATGTAGCCTTGGGTGGCAGAAGCATCACTCCCGCCTACAAACTGTCCAGAACCCGTCACTACAGGTACTGGATTAATCCCCGTGGAACTCACTAAATGGGCATAAAATTTATTTTCTTGCCAGCCATGTGTAATTATCCAGAAATCAGTATTATTGACATGCTTCACTACTGAAATTTTCTCACAAGTAGGTGCATACAATGGAACATTTTTGCCTGCAGTAACTCCTCCAAGCCCTCCATCCAGAGTAATATCTACCTCACTGTATCTTAAACCATTGTTTTTTGCAACAGCATCAATGGTAAAAATGTAAAATAAATTTGAGGAGCCTGGTTTTTGTATAATGGTTGCAGACTGTGTACTTGAGAAATGGCCGCTAAGTCCAGTCCCATTTAGCATCACCTGATGGTTTTTATTATAAACCGTGATTCCATCAGTATAAAATAAGATATCCCCATTACTATCTGAGATGGATGCACAACCCTCAAGTGTTTTCAATTTACCATCAGTAAGAGCCGTTGTAGATCCATCAGGATTGAACTTTATTCCAGCATTCTCACCAAAATACCAGACACTAGTCTCCGACTGTGAGAGACATACTAATGGATAAATAAAAAAGAAACAGGAATACACAAAATACCTCACTACACCCAACTATTATAATACACTTTAAAACGGATCTGAACCGCTATCAACACTTCAAAAACAAGAATCAAAAGTATACATAAATTCCACATTAAAGCACTTATTGTGCTGAAAAAAGACATGAAAAATACATAGCTATTTTTTAATTATCTAAAATTGAAGTTACCTCAAAAAAACACAGAAAGCTAAAATGAATTTACAAATAATTTTTTATTCAAATTTTGTGGCATATGCCTGGTGCTTACACCTTCGCGTTGCGTTTAATTCTTTAAAATCAAGCTCTTCATCGCTAAGGTTCGAATGGTAGAGCGTCCTCTTCAAAATTAGAAAACATGTTAATTATTCAAAGAACAAGTAGATTTTTTTCGTATTTAACTACTTATCAACTTGCTGTTCTACTAAGGCCAATTATTGGTTTATTGCTGAGAAGTGATTCTGTCGCATCTGTCAAAATTAAATACAAGATTTTAAGTAATTTAAACGTTATTCTCAGATGCGACAGAACTATAATTTGAGACATTTAACATCATAACCAGACACATCAATAACGCAATAGCCTTCACAAACAACTATTTTTAGCAGAGTCTGGCAATAAACGGGACATTCGCAACTCACTTTTATGATCCAAAAGAAAATCCGAATCAAATCCCTCAAAATTCAAAATTATTTGCCCTCCTTTTGTAGGATTACTTTTGGACGCTCTGCCTGATTAGACAAAATCCAGCCAGTTCGATACATCCAATCTGTCATTTTATGCAGTTTGGCAAAATCAATATTTTCCGATTCATCCATGGGAGTATGATATTGACTGTGGAGTACGCTTGTAAAAAAGACCGCTGGAATATTTTTTCTCGCATACGGCAGATGATCTGATCTAAAATAAAAAAATTCAGGATGTTCTGGTCTGTCCCAAAGTTTGTCTAGTTCAAATTTTGGTCCTTCGTCGTTGGCTTTTTTTGCTACGGCTACAAGATCAGGCGAATTTTGATGCGGATCACTTGAACCTAAAAGTGCCGCTTGATTTATATCATTTCTTCCGATCATATCTCCGTTCAAAACCGCAATGATATCTTTTTCAGGAACAGTTGGGTTTGAAGCATACCAGCTTGAACCTAACAATCCTCTTTCTTCTGAACCATGAAATACAAACAAAGCCGATCTTTTGGCTGGTTGTTTTTTGTAGGCTCTCGCAATAGCCAGCATGGCTACACAAGTACTTGCATTATCATCTGCTCCATTGTAAATAGAATCTTGTCCGTATTTCTGTCTTACGCCATCGTGATCTTGGTGTCCGCTGAAAAGCACATATTCATTTTTTAATTTAGCATCTGTTCCCTCCACTTTTCCAACCACATTTACTGATGGATATTTGTAGGTTTCTGAAATTACTTCGGCTGTTAAACGTTCTTTAGTGTTTTTTAAGAATTCTAACTGATTGTTATGAACCCAAAAAGCAGGCATTCTAGGTGGAACAGGCATTTTATCTCTATATCCTTCGATACCATAAACGCCTCGTTTCATTTGCGGTTCGACTTCAGACCAGCTTTTTTCGCCTAATTCATCGGCAACGATAATAAGCGCTGCGGCACCTCTATACGCTAAATCTTCATAATATTTTTGTTTAACAAATCCTGGATAACGTCTTTCGAAAAGCGAAATATTATCTGCAATTCCATCTTTGGAAGCCAATATTACAACCGCTTTTCCTTTTACATCTGCTTTCCTGAAGTCTTCTACAGAAACATTTCCTAAAAAAAGCAATGGTGCATCTACTTTGTTTGTAGTGGTTTCGGCAATAAGAACTTCATTCCATAATTTAAAATCTTTTTGTCCGATTTTAAATTTAGAATAATTGGTAACCTGATGTCGGTACAAATCAAAAAACTGAAAAAAAGTGCCATCGTCTCCTGCTGGCGACATTCCGGCTTCTTTGGCTTTCTCTGCCAGCCACATCGAAACTTTCAATTCATCTAAAGTACCTGCTTCACGACCGTTAAAATGATCGCCAGCCATTTGGTACATATCTATTTTAAGATCCTTTAAAGTTATAGCGCCAACCAAAGGTTTTTTAATGGTCTGCGAAAAAATCACATTACAGCTTAAACTGAATAATAAAAACAACTTCTTCTTCATAATTAGAAATCAAATTAAATTTTAAATAATTTTCTGATAAAAAAGAAGAGCCTGAAAAAAAGACAAATCTATATTTTTTATAAATATACTTCAAAAAAGAATCAAAATTTAATTACATTCTGCTCAATTTTCAACAAAAACAAGACTTAACTTACAATACCTCAAACGTCGCAATATTACGTTATTGAATCTTATGCAAAAGACTGTTAATTATTTTTACAATAATTTATTATTTTAATGATAAATTATTAAAATAACATTTTTCGAGCCTTGTTATCGATAAATTATCTACATTTCAAAAAAAATAAATAATATTGCTGAATTGATTGGCACCAAAAACATGGCTCAAAATTCGAATATTGACGAAAAAAAACTTCTTCTTGAATTGTCTCAGGGAAGTGAGCTTGCGTTTACTAATCTGTACAATCTGTACAAAAACAATGTGTACTCTACAGCTGTAAGAATCACAAAATCAAAAATTCAGGCTGAAGAAGCGGTACAAGATATCTTTTTAAAAATATGGCAAAATCGAGAAACCTTAGCCGAAGTAACTCATTTTGAAAATTATCTCTTCATAATTTCTCGCAATCATTTATTCAATGCCATTAAAAAAATCGCTCGGGAAACAAGCCTCATATCTGAAATCGAACAAAAAGACACTGGTTTAATCGATACTGACAATAGTATTAAAGATGAACAGTATAATATTATATTGAATCAGATCGTAGAGCAACTTCCGCCTCAGCAACAAAAAGTCTATCAAATGGTTAAAAGAGATGGTTTAAGTCATCAGAAAATTGGTGAAGATTTAGGCATCTCAACAGAGACGGTAAAAAAACACATGGCTCAGGCTTTAAAATTTATACGTCTAAAAATTTCTCCTTACATGAATATGTTCATGTCTCTTTTTCTTTTTTCTAAACTATAGCCTAAAGGTTTTTCTTTCAAAAAAGCCTTAATTCACTTTTTTTTACATTTTTTTTACATTTTTTTCACTTTCAACTACTCCCTCCCCTTTTTTCAATGGTCTTTATATAAAAGGGACATTTTAAACGTGTTCCATCCCTAAAATAAGAAGGGCTGAAAAAAAAAAAAAAAAAATCCATAAATCTATCATTAACTAACAAGAACTAATTTAATCTACGAAAAAATGTCGCAAAAAAAATTCGAAGAATTATTTGAAAGCTATCTGCAGAACAAGTTATCTGATGCAGAAAAGCAGCAAATGATGAAAATAATTCAGCAAGGTGCTTATGATGATTTTCTAAAAGAAAAAATTCAGAATCTGCTGGAAAAAGAAGTTGTTACTGAAGTAATGGATAAAAAACAGAGTGATGATATTCTGAATTACATTTTATCTAAACCGCAAAACGAACCTAAAGTAGTGGAATTAAATCCGAAGCGAAGAAGAAAAGTCATTTTTCAATCGCTTTTTGCTGCGGCGAGTATTGCTTTGTTGATTGCTTTGGGTAATTCATTGTTTTTTAAGGAAAAGACAGTTCTTCCAACTGCACCTGAGACACCAGAAGTTATAGCACAAAATACCTTAATTGATTTTAGCGGTAAACAATTGGTTCGTCTTCCAGATGGTAGTACAGTTCTGCTAAATGATAACAGTACATTAAAATATGATCAAAGTTCTTTTGACTCTAAAACTCGTGAAGTAACGTTGACTGGAGAAGCTTTTTTTGACATTAAGCATAATGCAGCAAAACCTTTTATTGTACATACTGGTAAAATTCAGACTAAAGTCTTAGGAACTGCTTTTAATATTAATGCTCAAAATTCTTCAGACAATATAGAAGTGACTGTTTCCCGAGGTAAAGTTCAGGTTGGAGATGTTGAAAAAGTATATGGTGTGATAACTCCAAATCAGCAGATTAAAGTAAACAAAAGTACGTTGAGCTTTGAACAGAATAATGTCAGCGCTGCTATTGTAACCGAATGGAAAAGCAATTACCTGATTCTTGACGATATTAATATGGCCGAAGCGGTTTCGTTAATTGCTCAAAAATATAAAGTACAGATTTTTATTTCAAACGAAAAAATTAAGAATTGCCGAATTACTGCCAGTTTCTTAAACGAAGAAGATCTAGATCATGTGCTAAAAGTAATCAGCAGTGTTATTGAAACAGAATATCGTTACAATAAAGCAGGCGCTGTTATTTTGGACGGAAAAGGCTGTGAATAAAGAATACAGAAGATAGAATACAGAAGATAGAAAATAGAAGATAGAAAATAGAAGATAGAAAATAGAAGATAGAAAATAGAAGATAGAAAATAGAAAATAGAAGATAGAAAATAGAAAATAGAAGATAGAAAAAAGAGTAAATAAAGCTTACTGACCTCCTACTTAGAAAGCTTAGAAAATAAATATTAACCTTAAAAAAAAAAGAAAGCAAATTAACCAAAACCAAAATGAAAAAAGCCATCCAGCTCCTACACCAGATGGCCGAGATTTTTAACAATTAATCCAGTAACCATTAAAAAACAAGCAAATTTATGAAATTACGCTGTAAAACAACCATGTTTGACAGTGAAAAGAATTCGTCTTTTTTTCACTTGTCAAAAAAAACCATTATGATTATGCGAATCAGTTTATTCCACATTTTCTTACTGACCTGCGGCACTCATATGATCTTCGCAACCGAAATGAGTGGTCAGAATTTAGAGTCAATATCTGTTGACATTGAGCTTCATAATCAGGATATAAAAACGCTTTTTAAAACTATAGAGAACAGAACGGGATTACTTTTCGCTTATCAGCCGCAGATCATAAAAGATTTTCCAAAAGTAACTACTCCCCGCGGACGCAGAAGTGTTAGTGATATTTTGAATAGCGTATTTCAGGGCAGTAATTTAGTCTACAAACAAGTAGATAAAAATGTTGTGATTTATAAAAAAGAAGCTGACAAAACTGTTGAAAGTACATCAAAAACTAAAAAATCAGAAGATGCCAGTTACATACTGAGTGGAAAAATTCTAGATGAAAACGGACAGCCGTTACCTGGAGTAAGCATATTACTTGTAGGGGGTAATAAACAAGGAATATCTGATTTTGATGGACAGTTTTATATTGAATTACCTTCAGGTAAACATGTACTTAAAGTTTCTTATTTAGGATATAAAACACAACAAGTAACTATCGAAAACCAAACTTCTATTACCATCAAAATGCAGCCCGATTTGGCTAAATTAGATGAAATCGTAGTTATCGGATACGGAACCACAACCCGAAGAACTTCAACAGGATCGGTAGTAAAAATTACTTCTGAAGATATTGCAAAACAGCCCATAACAAATATTTTACAAACCCTTCAAGGAAGAACTCCAGGTGTTTACGTATCACAGACTTCTGGTTATGCCGGAAGTGATATGAATATAAGCATACGAGGCAGAAACTTTATCGATGGCAGTAATCTGCCGCTTTATATTGTAGATGGTGTTCCATACATTGGAGATGATATTAAACAGCAAACGCAGAATGACAATGTAATCAGAGGGGCACAAAAATCTACAAGTCCTTTGAATATCATCAATCCAAATGATATTGAAAGTATTGAAATCCTAAAAGATGCCGATGCAACTGCTATTTACGGTTCAAGAGGTGCAAATGGCGTTGTGCTTATTACGACAAAAAAAGGAAAATCTGGAAAAACAGAGTTTACAGTTACCACAAATTCCGGAGTTTCTGAAGTAGCACATATGATCAAAACATTAGATACTCCAACTTATCTTAACATGCTGCAGACTGCATTGGATAATAATGGCGATACGGCTTCTAATTTCAGTAATGGTATTGCTCTAGTTGACTGGAATCCTAATAATTACACCAACTGGCAGAAAAAATTAATTGGAGGAACAGCTAATTTCAATAATTACTCTGCTTCATTAAAAGGTGGGAATGAAACGACAAATTTCCTTTTAAGCGGTGCTTATCATAAAGAAACCACTGTTGTCCCGGGAGATTTTAGCTATGATAAATTCTCTACTAACTTTAATGTTAATCATAGTACTATGGATAATAAATTAAAGATAGGGGCTTCTGTGATTTTTGCAACTGATAATAATAAGCTTCCATTTTTTGATATTACTACTTATGCAATAAGTACTGCTCCTAACCGCCCGTTATATAATGCTGATGGAAGCTACTATTGGTCTCCTGATTACTTTAGTGATATAAATCCTCTTGCTGCTTTAGGAAAAAGGGTAGATGATAAAGGGTTTAATTTAATTACAAGTATCAGCCTTCAGTATGAAATAGCAAAAGGTTTTTCTTTTAAAACAGATTTAGGCTATGGAAGAGCTCAAATGCAGACCAAACAATTTATGCCTTCATCTGCCAGCAATCATGTCTATGATGAAGCAAACGGATTTGAATCTAACTTTTCAAGATCTTACAGCACATCAACTAATAATACCAATAATTTTACTGTTGAGCCTCAGCTTAATTACAATACAGAATTATGGAAAGGAAACCTTACAGCTCTTGTTGGTGGCTCGTGGCAGAACAGAAAATCAGAAATGCCTGCCTATGTTTATTCAAGTGGTTATAGTTCCGACAATTTACTTGGCAACTTAGCTATGGCCGAAAATGTTACAGCAAACAATGGTTCTACAGAATATAAATACATTTCGCTTTTCAGCAGGGTTAATTACAACATCGAAAACAAATATATTCTGAACCTGAATTTTAGAAGAGACGGTTCTTCTCGTTTTGGAGCCAATAATCGTTTTGGAAATTTTGGTTCTATTGGAGGTGCATGGATTTTTACACAAGAAAATTTTATGAAAAATATTCCTGTACTTAGTTTTGGAAAAATTCGTTCAAGTTATGGGGAAATCGGAAGTGACGGAATTGGAGAATACCAATATGCAGATACTTTTGATACACGTACTTACGGAAACGGAAATCCTTCTATGACAGCATCCAGAATAGCAAATCCAAATATTAAATGGGGAGTAACACGCAAATTTGAAGCTGCTTTAGATTTAAGCTTTAATAATGACCGCATTTCTTTCACTACTGCTTATTATAGAAATACTTCCAGTAATCAACTGGTTGGATACACACTAAGCCCACAAGCAGGATTTACTACTTACACTGCAAATTTACCTGCCGAAGTTGAAAACAAAGGATGGGAGTTTACCTTAGGTTCAACCAACATTCGTACTAAAAACTTTAACTGGTCAAGCTCTTTTAATATTTCATTCAACTCTAATAAATTGGTTTCATTTCCAGGTATAGAATTTACCAGCTACTATTCTCAATACATTGTTGGAAAACCTTTAAATGGTCGTTTTCTACATACTTTTACAGGAGTTGATGCCAATGGAATTGCTCAATTTGAAGATGCAAACGGAGATGGCAGAATTTCAAATGGATTTGCAGAAACTGGAAGAGGTGACAGAAAATATTATGGTCCGACTTATCCTCAGTACTATGGCGGTTTGTCTAATACCATAAGTTACAAAGCTTTCTCACTTGACTTTTTGTTCCAGTTTGTAAAACAAGACGCTACTACTTTGATGGCCGCTACAGGAACCCAGCCTGGTTATCCTTACGGAACTGCTAATTTCCAGGTGGATGAATACAATGCTTTTTTAGCGCAGGGAAATGCTTTAAGTTCTGGTTTCCAAAACAGTTATTTTAATTATATAGCATCAAATGCAGTAATTACAGATGCGTCTTTTATAAGACTTAAAAACGTAAGTGCTTCGTATCAAATTCCTTTAGATGAAGGTACAAAGAAGTATTTACAGAGTGTCAGACTTTCGCTTCAGGGACAAAATTTAGTGACTTTTACCAAATACAAAGGACTTGATCCAGAAACACAAGGTCTGGCCCTGCCTCCGTTGCGCACCATAACTCTTGGAACTCAGTTTACATTTTAAATCTAAAAAATCATGAAAAATATTTCTACTAAATATATCGCAGTATTTTCTTTTTTTATACTGGGACTTACTAGCTGTGATAGTGCTCTTGAAGTGGATCTTCCAAGCAACCAGTTATCATCAGAAACCGTTTATTCATCTGATGCTACAACAGATGCAGCTGTGAATGGAATTTATAATAGTATGGTAACCGGTTTCTACTACAATCAAATACACAGCGTGCTTGGACAGACATCAGATGAGTTGATATTAAGAAGCGGTCTTACAAATCCGTACACTTCTAATGAACTAGTCGAAACTGATGGTTCAATGAGCAGCATGTGGACAGAATTGTACAAAACCATCTATAATGCCAACAACGTTATAGAAGGAATTACAAAAAGTACTACCCTTACGCCTGCCAAAACAAAGCGCTGGATTGCTGAAGCAAAATTCTTAAGAGCATATTGCTTTTTTTACCTGACTAATATTTGGGGTGAGGTTCCTTTAGTTCTCACTACAGATATAGATATATCAGCATTGTTGCCACAATCTTCTCAAGAGGTTATTTATGCACAGATTCTTAAAGATTTGACTGAAGCTTCACAAGATCTTCCGGCAAATTATGATAATTATGACAATGAGAGAATCAGAGCAACAAAAGGCGCATCTGAAGCTCTATTAGCCAGAGTAAATCTATATTTGGGAAGATGGAATGAAGCTGCTAACCATGCAACTGCTGTAATCAACGAAACCGGAACCTACGGTATGATTACTGACTTATCTGCAACAAACAGCCCTTTTATCTCAGATAACAGTGAAGCTATTTTACAAATTCCTTATTTTAATGTAAATTATACCTATGAAGGATCTTCTGTTTTTGTAAATGCAAATACAGCAACCTTTTTACTAAGAAATGGAAATTCATTGTTTGAGGCGGATGATGCGCGAAAAATAAACTGGACCAGAAATGTCACAAGTACCCAAGGAAGTCTTGCCGGAGTAGCACCAACTAAATACAAAAACAGATTTACTGACTCTCCTATCGAACGATCAACAGTACTGAGACTGGCTGAGTTATATTTAATAAGAGCAGAAGCCAGAGTGAAATCCAATAATATTACTGGCGCCCAGCAAGATATTAATACAATCAGAAACAGAGCTTTATTAGACAATACTACTCTAACAGATTCTAATCAATTATTAGAATTAATTGCTCTTGAAAGACAGCGTGAACTTTTTGCCGAAAACGGCCACAGATGGCTTGATCTTAAAAGAACTGGCAAAATTAACGAAACACTTTCTGTCCTAACTGGTAAAATCTGGACCGCTACAGATGCGCTATATCCAATTCCGGAAACAGCTATTCGTTCCAATCCTTTCTTAAAACAAAATTCAGGATACTAAATACTAAAAATAACGCAGGAATGAGTTTAACACATTCATTTCTGCGATTTTAAAAAACACTATGGAAACAACAATTGTAAGAGTTGAGGACTTGTCGCATCAATACAGTAAGGATTGGGCAATACAAAATATTAGTTTTGAAATTAAAACAAATCGAATTTTAGGCCTTTTAGGATCTAATGGAGCTGGAAAATCTACTACAATGAATATTCTTTGCGGCGTTCTAAACCAAACCAAAGGAAACATTTATATTGATGGAATTAACCTGAAAGAAAACCCAGTCGAAGCCAAAAAACTGATTGGTTTTTTACCTCAGACACCACCTTTGCATTTAGATTTAACAGTAGATGAATATCTGATTCACTGTGCGCAGTTAAGATTAGTCCCAAAAGAAAACCTAAGAAACGCTGTAGAAAAAGCAAAAGAAAAATGCGGGATTTCGCATTTCAGCCACCGATTGATCAAAAACTTATCCGGAGGTTACAGACAGCGTGTGGGTATTGCACAAGCGATTATACATGAGCCTAAATTGGTGGTTTTGGACGAACCTACGAACGGATTAGATCCAAATCAGATTCTGGAAGTTAGAAATTTAATTAAGAAAATAGCACTAGACAAAGCCGTAATCTTTTCTTCACATATTCTTTCTGAAGTTCAGGCAACTTGTCAGGACATCAGAATGATTGAAAACGGACACATGGTTTTTTCTGATACGCTGGACGCTTTTAACAATTATATCGAAGCTGATAAATTAACGGCTAGTTTTGAAAATCCTCCGGTTGTCGAGGCTTTCAAAGAAATTTCGGAAATTACAAATGCTGTTTATCTGACTCCTAAAAAAGTACAAATTACTTTCGAAGGCACACAGGAAATTGCTGAAAAAATTGTGGCTGTTAGTGTCTACAATAATTGGAAACTTCGCGAAATTCAATTTGAAAAAGTTTCATTAGACGAAATCTTTGCCCAATTATCTAAAAAAGCCCCATCAAAAAACGCCATTCTTTCTTAAACAAAAAATAAACAAATGAAAACAATATATAGAATTGCTAAAACAGAGCTCAATACGATGTTCTACTCACCAGTTGCCTGGGTTGTTTTAGTAATATTTTCAATCCAGTCCAGCTGGAAATTTTTCAATACAATCGAACGTTTCGAAAAAGCTCAGAAAATTGGTCAAAGCATGGACAATTTATCACAGATTGTTTTTTCTGGCTTCAGTGGGTTATATACAGAAATGCAAAATTATCTGTACTTGTATGTTCCTCTTTTAACCATGGGATTAGTAAGCCGTGAAATCAACAGTGGCTCTATCAAGCTTTTGCTTTCGTCACCAATTAGAATTAAAGACATTGTATTAGGTAAATATTTAGCCATTGCTGCTTACTGTCTTTTATTCATTGCTATTTTAGGCTTACAAGTTGCTATCGCATATTTCTCTATAGAAAACTTAGATCTTAAATTTGCCATTTCAGGACTAATTGGTTTGTATTTATTGGTTTGTACTTACGCAGCAATTGGACTTTTTATGTCCTGTCTGACTTCTTATCAAGTTGTGGCGGCCATTAGCACTTTGGTCGTTTTAGCAGGTTTAAATTTTATTGGAAAACTTTGGCAGGATATTGAAATCGTAAAAGATATTACCTATTTCCTTTCAATCGCCGGACGTGCCAATGAAATGCTGGAAGGATTGATTATTAGTAAAGATGTATTATACTTTTTTTTAGTAAGCAGTCTTTTTATTGTATTGAGTATTTATAAACTACAGACCGGAAGAGATGCACAGACTGCATCTAAAAGAGCTTTAAAATATACTGTATTAATAGCTACTGTCTTATCTCTTGGTTATATCACTTCAAGAGCACCACTTACTTTTTATCACGATATGACCCGAAATAAAGACAATACACTAACCAAAAGGAGTTTAGATGTTGTCGATAAAATAGAAGGACCTGTTAAAATTACTACCTATGTCAACTTACTAGATATTAATTATTATATGGCAATGCCATATTCTCAAAATTCTGATATTGCGAGTTTTGCAAAATACACCCGTTTTTTGCCCCAAATAGAAATGGAGTATGTTTATTATTACGACACTTCAACAAATGAAGCTTTGTATGCTCAAAATCCAGGATTAAACGACAAACAGCTTGCTGAAAAAATGGTCGAGTCGCAGGATATGAAACTTAAAAAACTATATTCTCCTGCAGAAATCAAAAAAATTATCGATTTAGGACCTGAGCAAAACAGAGTAGTCAGAACGGTAGAATACAACGGGAAAAAGACTTTCCTTAGAATGTTTGATGACTTATTTAAAGTACCATTTGAAAAAGAAATCTCCGCTTCATTAAAGCGCTTAGTTTCTAATCCTGTAAAGATTGTATTTGCAACTGGAAATATGGAACGCAGCATTGAAAAAAATGGAGATAAAAATTATAAAACCGGATTTAACGAAATAACATTCAGAAACTCGTTAATCAATCAGGGATTTGACGTTGCTTCTGTTGATATTAATGCGCAAAATATTCCTTCTGCAACTGATATTTTAATCATTGCAGATCCTAAAACACAATTAAGTCAAGGCGCTATCGACCGTATTACTAAATATATTGATGAAGGCAAAAACTTAATGCTATTGACAGAACCAGAAACGAATTCAGCTTTAGTAACGATTACAGATAAATTAGGAATCGGATTTACAAAACAGACTTTAGTGCAGGAAAGTGAAACTAATTCGCCTGATTTCTTAGTAACCGAGCTTCAAAAGAATGTTGATTCTACTGTTATCAAATTAAGCAAAATCAATAATCCAATTCCGTTTTTAGGGAGCAGTGGTATTACCTCAACAAAAGAGGCTGGATTTAAAGTTACGACACTTTTAAAAACCAATAAACAGCCGGTATGGGAATCTCAGGCAGGAGTCACTTCAATTTCAGAAGATTTAAAGAAACAGCCTTCTTCAAAAGAAATTCCTCTTGTAACTGCTTTAACGAGAAACATCAATGGTAAAACACAAAAAATAATTGTTGCGGGAGATGCAGATTTTATGGGCAATGCCGAATTAAGCCGTGGCGGATCCGGAACTTTTCAATTTGTAACCGATATCTTCAGCTGGTTCAGCAATTATCAATTTCCAATTGATACTACTCGTCCTCAAAAAATCGACAATAAAATCACGATTACATCAAATCAGGTTTTCATCAATAAAATCTTGTTTATTGGAATCTTTCCTTTATTGATCATATTAGGCGGTGCTTTTATACTTATTAGAAGAAATAGAAGATAAAACTCAAAAAAAATGACTACTAAAAAAAATATCATTATTGCGATTATGGCCTTGTCTTTTCAAGGTGCATTTTCGCAGTTTAAAACCACGATTCCGCTGAATAAAGACGTCACGACCGGAAAATTAAAAAACGGTCTAACCTATTACATTCTGCATAACGAAGAACCGAAAGACAGAGCCAGTTTTTACTTTGTCCAAAATGTGGGTGCTATTTTAGAAGATGACAATCAAAACGGATTGGCGCATTTTCTGGAACACATGGCTTTTAACGGGACAGAACATTTTAAAGGAAAAGGCATCATTAAAATGCTGGAAAAAAATGGCGTAACCTTTGGAAAAGACATCAATGCTTACACCGCTCAGGATGAAACAGTGTACAACATCAGTACGGTTCCGGTTACCAACGAAAAACTAATCGATTCTACGCTTTGGGTGTTGCACGACTGGTCAGGTTCTCTTTCTTTGACCAATGAAGAAATTGATGCTGAAAGAGGCGTTATCCGTGAAGAATGGAGAACGCGCCGTACAAGTGATTTTCGTTTAAAAATGCAAACTGATCCTATTCTGTATAAAGGTTCAAAATACAGCAAAAGAGATGTTATCGGCGATTTAAATATCATCAATAACTTCAAATATCCTGAATTGAGAAACTATTATAAAAAATGGTACAGACCCGATTTACAGGCTGTAATTATTGTAGGAGATATTGATGTAAAGGCAATGGAACAGAAAGTAAAAGCTATTTTCTCCGGAATTCCGTTAGCTAAAAAAGCAGCGCCCCGCACCTATTTTGAAATTCCGAAACATGATGAATTGTATTTTGGAACTGCATCTGATAAAGAAGCTTCTTCAACTGAGATTACGTTACAATATGTTTTGGATGAACCTTTGGTAAAAGATAGTCTTTTGACCCGTAAAAATGTAATGAATTCTTTTTACACCAGCATTTTAAACAATCGTTATAAAGAATTGATTTTAAAAAACCAAAGTGCTGCGTTAGGTTTACAAACCTATTTTCAGCCGATTTCGAGATTAAATACGTCTTTTAATATTTCGGCTTCAGCCAAAAAAGGAAAAACATTAGAAGCTTTTGAAGACGCTTATACAGAAGCGGAGCGTTTAAAACGTTTTGGAATTGCACAGGCAGAATTAGACAGAACTAAAAAACTTTTTATAAGTTCGTATGATGATTTTATCAGCAATAAAGATAAAGTAGACAATGACAGTTGGTCGGAAAAACTGACGAATTATTTCTTGAAAGCAAAACCATTCTTATCTGCTGAAGAGGATTACAAATTGATTGTAGGCATTATCAAAAACATCACTTTAGAGGAAATTAATGCTTATATCAAAACCATTCAAAAACCAACCAATCAAGTTGTTTTAGTAACAGGTTCTGATCAGGATAAAGTAAATTTCCCTACTAAAGATGCGGTAGTTCAGGTAATGAAAAAAGTCGAAAACAAGACTTTGGAGCCTTATACTAAAAAGGAAAACAACCAACCTTTAATTGCAAAAGAATTAAAACCAGCCTCAATTAAAAAAACATTTGAAGTGCCGGGAATTTCTGCCGCAAAAGGATATACTTTAGAAAATGGCGCTAACGTCATTGTGCTTTCAACAACTTATTCACAAGATCAAGTGGTGCTTACAGCATTTTCTAAAGGCGGTAAATCTTTAATTAAAACCGAAGATTTGGCTTCTGCGGAAATTGCAACCACAATGGCAAGATCTTCTGGTTTAGGCAATTTTGATAATATCGCTTTAAAAGAAAAAATGACGGGTAAAGTCGCACAGTCAGCTCCTTTTATTGGCGAAAATACACAAGGATTTCAAGGAAGCTCCAACAAAGCCGATTTCGAAACCATGCTGCAACTGCTGTATCTTTCTTTTGAAACACCGCGTTTTGACCCAAATATTTTCGGCATCCTAAAAGAACAGTATAAAAACCGTTTAGAAAACATCAAAAAAGACAACGGAAATACCTTTAAAGATTCTGTTGATCTGGCAAACTCTAATTATAATCCGAGGACTTTTATTTTTGATGAAAAGTTTTTAGAAAACATCAATTTACAGAAAGCAGAAAGTATTTATAAAGACCGCTTTAAAAATGCTTCAGATTTTACTTTTGTTTTTGTGGGAAATATTCCTGAAGGAGCTTTAGAAATTATTCAGAAGTACATTGGAAATTTAAAATCAAATCCTGCTGTAAAAGAAACTTTTGCAGATCATAATATTGGCCCTAAAAAAGGAAAAACGGTTGTGCATTTCAATCGTCCTATGGAAGTGGCAAAAAGTACTGTTTACTTGAATTTGACTGGAAAAACAGAATACAGTAAAGAAAATGCCATGACCATGTATATTATTGGTGAGTTGTTATCTAAAAGATTCCTGCAGACAATTAGAGAAGAAGAAGGCGGAAGCTACGGCGTAAATGTTGGCGGTAATCTGGAAATTATTCCTAAACCTTCTTTTAGCCTTGCTTTGACTTTTGACTGCAATCCTGACAAACAGGAAAAATTAATGCAGATTGTCTGGAAAGAAATCAACGATTTAAAATCAAATCCAGTCAATGCAAATGATTTGGAAGATATTAAAAAAGCTTTATTGAAAAACAGAGAAGAATCACTTAAAACGAATGCTTTCTGGGCAACAACACTGTACAATTACAGTTTAAATCAGATTCCGTTTTCAACAGATGAAGAATACAAAAGTTTAATTTCTAAAATTAATCAGAAAACTATTCAGCAGTTTAGTAAGCACGTTTTGGATAGTTCCAGTAGTGTCGAAGTTATTATGAGCCCTGAAATTCAATCAGGAAAATAAGACTTTAAATACATTTTTATTTTATTAGTGAAAGGAGGCTGTCTTTGCCAGACAGCCTTTTCTATTGAATGTTGAATGTCTTCTGAACAAAAAATAAATAGTAAGATTTTTTGCTCACTGTAGCCTATGAATTTTCTATAAATTATTTAAGCAATAAAATGACTAGTAGATTTATAAATGTTTCTGAATTCTGTCCAAATAAGAAAGCACAGTGTTTAAACAAATTAAATATTATAGCTCCAATAATTATTAACTATTCCGAAATTAAAAAGTCTCTTGCAAAACAATACTATTAATTAAGAGAAATTAAAAACACTTTGGTTTTTCATTATTTTCTTCGAAGTATTTTGAATTAGTAAGCTTATACTCTAACTTGAAAAACCTAACAAAGAGCTGTCTACAAAACAGCTCTTTTCTTTAATAAGTCCTTTGGTTATGCATCATAAGCAAAAAAATATAGTCCTTTGGACGTTTTCCTAATGATTTTCCGTTGTTGAACACTTCATTTCTATTGTAAACTCCCTCAAAGTCCAAATACACTTTTTCGCCAGATTTGCTCTGTGAAATATTAATTGACTTTCTATAACAGGCAATGCCCAAGTATCCCAGACAACTTGCCGAAGTTGGACTCAATTATCCTTTTACGCTCATCGTGCGGTATATTTACGTTCTGCTATTTTGCATTATCAAAAGCAGCATTTTAATCTTTATTCAGAGCTTAAAATGATTTTTGCTGTCTTAAATCCTTTACCTTTTACTTCTAATTGAATTGTACCGGGAGTTTTAGCTGCTTTAACCAATACCACCAATTTACCACTGAAAAGCTTCATTTTGTTGTCATGAAATATTTCCAATGAAGTGGCATCGCCATTACATGCGGCTCTGTAAGTTCCGGCACCCGTTACTTTAAATTGTAATTCATTAGTTGCTGTAGGACACGGAATTCCATTTTTATCTACCACAGAAACCGTCACAAAAGAAATATCATCTCCATCTGCTTTGATCGTTTTGCGATCTGCTTCGAGCACAATTCGATAAGGATCTTCGGCAGTTTTAATTTCATTTTCTGCCGCCACTTTTCCATTCGAATCAAATGCTACCACTTTTACTGTTCCTGGTTCGTATTTAACATCATTCCACATCAACCTGTAACGGTTCTGAGGAGTTGAATTGTTTTTTTTCTGAATTCCCATACTTTTTCCATTTACAAAAAGCTCAGCGCTGTCGTAATTGGTGTAAACAAAAACGGGAGTAATTTCGCCTTCTCTTCCTTTCCAGTTCCAATGTGGCAGAATATGAAGGGTTTTATCTTTTGTATTCCATCTGCTTCTGTACAGATAAAAACGATCTTTAGGAAGTCCTGCTAAATCTGAAATTCCGAAATAAGAACTTCTTGACGGCCATTTTTCATCATACGGCGTTGGCTCTCCTAAATAATCAAAACCTGTCCAGACAAATTCTCCAATAACCCACGGTTTGTCATCCTGAAGCACAAAATCTTCATCAGGGACATTTGACCAGCTGCAGGCTTCTAAATCATAAGAAGAACTTTGAAAATCATCATACTCCTTATTCTTTGCCTGAACAACAGGAAACTTATAAATTCCTCTTGAACTCACTGTTGAAGCTGTTTCTGAACCTAAAATAAGTCCTTGCGGAAATGTTTTATACGCTTCTTCGTAAAGATGCACTCTATAATTTAATCCCGGAATATCAAGCAAAGCTCCAAAGCCAGATTCCATAGTTGCTTTTACCTGATCCATACCAACAGTCACAGGTCTTGTAGGATCTTCACGGTGGAAGATGTCCTGCAGCCATCTGGCACGTTTTACCCCTTCAGCACCCCATTGATCGGGAACCTCATTCCCGGAACTCCACATTACAATACAAGGATGATTACGTGTAGCTCTCACTAAATTGACAATATCTTTTTCTGCATATTGCTCAAAAAAGCGATGATAACCGTTTTGTACTTTTGGTTTTGCCCATTCATCAAAGCTTTCTGCCAGAAACATAAATCCCATTTCGTCAGCCAGTTCAAGCTGTTCAAAAGAAGGCATATTATGAGAACTTCTGATCGCATTACATCCCAAATCTTTTAGAATCGTCAATTGTCTGCGAAGTGCAGCTTTGTTTATAGCCGCTCCAAGAGGCCCTAAATCATGATGAAGACAAACTCCTTTAAATTTTGTCACTTTACCATTAAGGCTGAATCCTTTATTAGCTTCATATTTAATAAATCGGATACCAAATTTTATATTTTGCTCGTCTTTTAAAGTTCCGTCTGCAGTATATAATTTGGTTACTGCTGTATATAAATAAGGTGTCTCAGGACTCCATAAATGAGGTTTAGCCACTTCAATTACTTGATGGAATTTTCCATCTTTCATTTCTAAAGCTTTTTGAGTTGCCACTACTTTATTCGTTGCATCTTTTATTTCGGTAATCATTGACATAGCACTGCCATGAACTTCAGCTTTAATATCAACAACTGCATTATCCCCTTTCATTTCCGGCGTTGTAATAAAGGTGCCCCATTGTGCAAAACTTTCTTCTTCTTTTATTACAATACTAACATTTCTGTAAAGTCCCGCTCCGGGATACCATCTTGATGAAAAGGGCATGTTGGTCAATTTAACAGCCAACAAATTTTCTGAACCTGCTTTTAAATCATTCGTAATATCGATATAAAAATAGCTGTAGCCATATCCCCATTCTCCTATCTTTTTCCCATTTAAGTACACTTGAGGTTCACTCATGGCTCCTTCAAAAATAAGAAGTGCTTTTTTTCCTTTTTTAAATTCCGGAATAGAGAATGTATTGCGATACCAGCCTGTTCCAATATGTGGTAATGATCCTGTACGACCCGTTTTTTCTGTTGGAATTTTTTCTCCGTTTTGTTCAATTGCCGAAACCTGTTTGTCCCATTCTTTGTCAAAAGGTCCATAAATAGCCCAGTCATGAGGCACGCTGACTTTTTCCCATTTAGAAGTATTGAAATCTACAGCAAAAGCGTCTTCTTTTACTTCTTTAGAAAAGCGCCAATTGTCTTTTAAAATAACAGTGGTAGATTGTGACATCATTTTTACAGATGAAAAAAACAGCAACCCGGAGAATAATATTGACCTAAAAATTAATTTCATTTTCTTTTTTATTTTTTTTACCGCTGAGATATTAAGACAATTTAGTGCTATAAAATTTAATATCTTAATGATAAATTTTATTTTTAATAAAAGTTTTATTCTTTAAAAGCATCCAATGCAGGCGAAGGTTTTCCATCAGAAAGCCAGGCATTAAGCTGATAACCGCTCCAGCTTTTTTCGCCTTGCGGTTCCCAATAGATAACTCCCAAACCTTTATTATTAGGCACACTTTTTACGGCTTTTATAGTTGCTTCGAGCATTTCTTTGGTATTTTGTACTGCTTCAAAATCGCCGCCAACTTCCACAACCATAACTTCTTTATTGTAGCGCGAAGCCATATCTTTTAGATTGTTTTCTAAATCCAAAATGGTGCTTTGATAATCGGTTTTGATCCAATATGGATAATACGATAAACCAATTACGTCATATTTTACCTTATTTTCAGTTGCTTTGTCAAAAAACCATCTGAATTTTTCACTTTTATTTCCTTCATCCAAATGAACAATTACTTTAATTTTTGAATCAATCGCTTTTGTTGCTTCATATCCTTTATCAAGTAATTGTGCCAATTGTTTAAAATTGTCTGTACTGCCTTCCGGCCAAAGCATGCCGCCCGGAATTTCATTTCCAACCTGAACCCATTCGGGAGTTACTCCTGCTTTTTTTAACAGTTTCAAAACGTCGTAAGTATGCTGATACACATCGGTTAATAATTCCGGAAAAGAATGTTTTGCCCATGCAGCAGGTTTATTTTGTTTACCTGGATCTGCCCAGGAATCGCTGTAATGAAAATCGATCATAATGCGCATTCCCATTTTTTGAGCACGAACCGCCATCACAACGGTTTCTTCCGGACTACAGTGTCCGCTTGCTTTATCATCATTTGGATTTACCCAAACACGCAAACGAATAGTATTGATGCCGCGGTCTTTTAATAATTGCAGGCAGTCTTTTTGAGAACCGTCTGCATCATAGAATTTATAGCCCGTTGCTTCCATTTGTGGCAACCAGCCTATGTCTGCTCCTTTTGAAAAGGAATTCTTTTCGCTAATCATTTTTGGTTTACAAGAAGTAAAAGCAATACCAATTAGCATTAAAAAAGAGATCGTTTTTAGCGTTTTTTTCATGTTTTATTCTTTACTGAAAGCTTGCATTACAGATAAGGCGTTGTTATCAAAACTATACAAAGCTTGATTTTCGAATGTAGAACCACTTGTCGATTGCGGTCCTTTAAAAGCAACCCATTCGCCGCCCCAGTAGGCAAATCCTTGTCCAAATTGCGATGTTTTTACTATGTTTTTTATATCCATAACAAAAGTTCTTTGTCCGGCAGGAGTGGCAGGGTATCCCGGAACTAACTGATCACTTGTACCTACAATATTATTCGTTTGGTCATTGTGCAATAAGGTAAAAGGATACGCAGTTTCTGCAATCAAGACTTTTTTACTGAATTTCTTTCCTAAAGCATCTATGGTATTTTTTACTTCATTTAAATCTTTACCGTGCCAAACAGGATAATAAGACAATCCGATATAGTCATAATCAATACTTTTCATTTTGGTAAAAAACCAATCTGTACCGCCAGCGCCAACACCTGCATAATGAATCATTATTTTTGTATTTGGTGCTTTGCTGCGAACTACTGCACTTGCTGCACTCAATATTTCAATACATTGTTTTTCATTACTAATTAAATTCCCTTGCGGCCATAATAACCCGCTGTTGATTTCATTTCCAATTTGAATAATATCAGGATTGATTTCTGAAATAATTGTTGAAGTATAAGAAGTAACTGCCGATTTTAAATCAGTAAAATTTAGATTTTTCCATTCTTCCGGAGTGGTTTGAACGCCTGGATCTGCCCAATCATCAGAATAATGAACCGTAAGCCAGACTCTTAAACCAGCTTGTCTTGCTTGTCTAGCCAATTGTTTTACTTCACTCAAACCAGAACGGCCGTTTACAGGATTTTTCCACAAACGAATTCGGACTGTATTGCAACCTGCATTTTTTAGGGTTGTAAGCATTCCTTCTGCTTTTCCATTGTTATAAAATTTAGTTCCCAGAGATTCCATTTGTGGAAGGAAAGAAACATCTGATGCTCTGATAAAAGTATCCGTCGCATCTGGCGGGTTAACAGGCTCTGTATCGGAATTATCATTACTTGAGCACGAAAACTGAATTACAGTTATGGCAAGCAAGCCAAGAATTTTTATATATTTTTTCATGATAGAAGTTATAAATAATGAAATTTTGAATTTAAAAAAAGGTTTTTTAATGTAAAAAAGAAGCTGACCGAAATGTATTAGGCAATCTATTCTGTTTTTTTACCTGTCTATTTTAATGAGCTCCACAGGAGCGAAATATTTGTAGAAATTGAATTATTATCGATAGCAAAGCTCCAGCGGAGCGACATTTTTTCTACAAAAACTGTATATTTCGCTCCGCTGGAGCTCTTTTATATTGACATAAATGAATTTCTACAAATATTTCGCTTCTCCGAAGCGTTTTTTTGTCCAATACTTTTCAGAACGGCCTCTCTTATTTTTTAATTCAATTATGGAGTTGGTATAAACATATAACGACCATCTAAGTCATTGAACCAGATTTCGTATTTTCCAGCTTCAACAGTTATATTTCCGCCATTATCTCCCCAGCTAACATCCCAGCTATTGTTCGCTCTGAATTTCAGTACTCCAGCTTTTAAAGTTTGCGTAACTTTCCAGATGTGACCATCAAATGCTGATTTTACTAAAGGAACATCTTTACTCCAACCCGTATCATCGCCTGTCAGTACAGATCCAGTCAAAGTAATTGTTGCATACGTTGTCATTGATCCTGTGTAAGGTGTGATTTTGTATGTCAACTCTTCAAGATTAACTTCAAAACTATAATAACCTGAAGCTGTTGTTGGGAAAACCCCTGGATCAGCATCCGCTTCGGTAGCTCTGTATTGTACTTTGGCACCATTTGTTCCATACAATGGAGCCCAGAAACCAATTTGTTCGATTAATTTAAAACCGTCTTTATTAAAAAATCCTGTATAGTAGTGTTTTGCGTTCTCTTTTGGATCTCTGAAAATTGGCATATTGTTACTTGTAACGCTCCAACCTGCAGCAGTTCCTGGCCCTACTAAAAACAAATCGATTTTAGGAAATACACCTCTGTAAGGAGTCAAATTGATTGTAATTGGCGTAGAAAGTTTTGGCTCTGAAAGTGTTGTTCCAACAGTGGATTTTATTCTGACATCGATTGTTCCTTCAACACCTGGAGTAAGTCCAAGTGCAAGCGCTCTTGTATTAAGTTCAGCCACTGTAATAGAAGCATGTGTAGAGGTTGAAGATGTAATGTCTACCGGCGCTGCAAACTCCGTATTACTTGCCGCAAACTGCACGGTATAGGTCACAATTGTTGGTGTCCCGTAACTTACTTTTTCCCAGGTAAAAGTCAAAGCTGTATTATTTGGCGTTTCTTTATTTAGAATAGTTGATGAGCCACCTTCTGGAGTTATCAAAGCAAAAGCAGCTTCCTGAGGTTCTAAAATCATTAAATTTTCTTCGTTTTCACAAGACCAAAATCCTGTAAGTACAACAACAGCTATAAAAATTTTATATATAAGTTTCATTTTGTGTATCGTTTAAGTTTTAAAAAGTTTTAGTAACCCGTGTTTTGAGTTAAATTTCTATTGGCTCCCAATGATCCTTCCGGAATAGGAAAAACACTCATGTGAGAAGCAATAGCGATTCCTTTGGAAGAATTTCCTTTCCATGCCCAATTGTAAGAGCCGCCAGTATATTTTCCAAAACGAATTAAATCTTGTCTTCTGTGCGCTTCCCAATGTAATTCTCTTGCTCTTTCATCAATTAAGAAATCAAGCGTTAACTCACTTAAAGTAATGTTTCCAACAGTCGAATTATTATTTGCTCTTTGTCTTAAAGCATTTACATAATTTAATGCCTGAGTAGTAGTGCCGTTTCCGCCTCTTAAAGTAGCTTCTGCATACATTAAATAGACATCAGCTAATCTGAATAAAGGGAAATCAGTGTCGGCATAAGTAGAACTTACACCAGCTACTCCTGTAGAAGTTTTATTAGAAAACTTTGATAAAATATAACCTTGTGTTTTTACGCCAATATCATCAATATCAATAGATCTTTGCTTTGCTGGATCTCCCGCAACTCCTTTTCCGATAGTATTTCTGGTATCCTGACTGAATTTTACTCCGTCAAATTTTTGGGCAAATTCTTTTCTGATTCTAAGCGCTCCTGTCCAGCCACCAACTCCAAAGTCAGCACCATTATTTTCCCAGGCACCAATTTGTCCGTTTGTTAATACAGTTGTTGCTCCCCAGTTTTGTGAAACTGCCCCGTCAGATTGGATTCCGAAAATGATTTCTTCAGAAGTATTATTATCTGCTTTAAAGTTGTCTAAATATTTCGGTTTCAAAGTATAACCGCTGGCAATGATTTCATTACACATTGTAATACAATCATTAAAACGATTTGCCTGAATATAGACTTGTGCATTCAAATACATTTTAGCCAAAATCATGCGTGCCATAGATTGGTCTACTCTTCCGTATTCATTTGTTCTAGCTGCTTTTAATTCTGGTAAAATCGCTTTTAATTCGGCTTCGATATAATCAAACAATTGCTTTCTGTTAAACTCAGGCCCCGTGAAATTTACAGGATCATTTTCGGTATACATTGGCGCTTTCCCAAACAAATCCATCATCGTATAATAAGCATATGCTCTTAAAACGCGAACCTCTTGACGGTAAAGTGCAATATCAGTCAAAGTTGCAGCATTTGTAATGCCTCTTGAACTTAATTTTTCCGGTGTACTCTGACGTAAAAATTCGTTTGCATAAGCCACAGAAACCATAGTTCTACTAAACATTCCTAAAATTACAGGATTTGCAGGGGTCCAGATATTACGTTGCAATTCTGCCGTTCCGCCATCATTTTCATAACTCCAAACCAATTCGTCTGTTGTTAATTCCTGCATGTATAATAAACATCTTGTAAACTGACTTGTTCCTGCATCTACGCCTTCTAACGAAGAATCATTAGGACCAATAACTCCTGTTAAAGTTAGATTGCCATAAACTCCGGCGAATGCTTTTTTATATCCGTCAGGTGTAGAAAATAATACATCAGAAGAAAGAACGTCGTCATCTTTCGAGACTACGTTTAAATCATCCGTACAAGACTGAAAAATTACAGTCAATGCAACTATCGTTATTACTATATATTTTTTCATGATTTCGTTATTAAAATTTAAGATTAAGACCAAATAATACTGATCGTTGTCTTGGATAAATCGTTTTATCTACACCGTTATTTGTAATTTCAGGATCTAAACCACTATATTTTGTAATCACAAAAACGTTCTGAACTCCCGTTGATACTCTTAATGAAGCTTTGCTGTTTAGCCAGTTCGATAAAGTATATCCTAATGTAATATTGTCTAATTTCAAAAATGAAGCATTTTCAATGTAAATATCTGACAATACTACATTTGAAGTAGTCTGGAAATTAGTTTCTAATACCTGAGATGGAATGTTGCTTAAAACCCCTCCATTTTCCATAGCATCATATTGTGCTCTGCTGGCATCAACCGCATTAAAAATTCTATTTCCAACACTTGCTCTTAAATTGAATGAAAAGTCAAACTTTTTGTAATTCATATTCGAAGCAAATCCTAATGTAAAATCCGGATCTGGATTATTGTAAATGTATTTATCTGAATCATTTTTGATATTGTCTCCATTCAAATCTGCAAAAGCACCATCAATTGGTTTTCCTTCGTTGTTGTATAATTGTTTGTATACATAGAAAGAATATGGCGTATAACCTTCTCTAAAAATTTGTCCTGGAGTTCCTGTTCCTGCAATATTGTCTCCTAAAAAGATATCGGTTCCGTTAACCAGATTTTTGATTCTTCTTTCGAATTTGGCAATATTAAAGTTCATATTCCAGTTAAAATTGTCTGTTTTAATGGCATTCGCGTTAAGCGTAAACTCAATTCCTTTTGTGGTAAAACTTCCAACATTTTGATAAACACGGTTAGAAAAATTACTACCATCAGATATTGCTGCGTTTACCAATAAATCTTTAGATTCTTTATAATACACATCAAGTCCTGCAGATAAGCGATTGTCTAAAAATCCAAAATCCAGACCTGCATTGTATGAAGTGGTTTCTTCCCATTTCAAATTATTTGTTCTTTTTGAAGGAAGTGCAATCGGAACTGGAGTTGCTCCAAAATAATACTCAGCATTTCCAGCACCAACTTGATATTTCTGTAAGTATCCGTTTGGTTCAGGAATATCCTGCTGTCCTGTAATACCATAACTTAATCTTAATTTTAAGTCAGATAACACGGTGCTTTCTTTAAAGAAATCTTCTTTGATTTTCCATGCAAAAGCTACAGAAGGGAAATTTCCCCAACGGTTTGCTTCTTCAAATCTTGATGAACCATCTCTTCTATAAGACAGCGTCAATAGATATTTATCTCTGAAGTTTAAGTTTGTTCTGGCAAAGAACCCTAACAAAACAACATCTGTATCTAAAGTAGTTTCAGGAAATGTTGATGGTAAATCCGGATTTAAAATGTTACCCGTTTCAAATTTTGAGCTTTGAAATTTTTGATACGAATAACCACCCGTCATTTCAAAATTCAAAGAATTGAACGTTTTATTATACACTAAATAAGTATCTAATAATTTATTTCTTCTGGTTTGTTCTGTGTATTCATTTGTACCATACGGAATATTATTATTTGATGGAGCAGAACCTGCATCAGCACCAACTAATCTTCTTCTATCTCCGTTTGATTCATCAAAACCAACATTTACAACGGCTCTTAAAGCAGGTAAAAAGTGGAATTTATAATCGATTTCGAAGTTTCCAAAAATTCTGTCATTTGTTCCTCTGTCATTGGTATTCAACAATTGCGAAACAGGATTTCTTGCTGCAGTTGAAACTAACGGATAATTACCGTTGGCATCAACACCTGTAGTATATTCAAAATATCCTCCGTAAGGCGCGCCTTCAACTTTTATAGGCTGTGTTGGATCAAAACCAATTGCTGAACCTTCAACGCCATCTGTAAATCGGTTAATTTCGTTTGTATAATTAGCCGAAAGTCTCATTTTTAAATGATTATCTAAGAAAGTCGGATTCATTACTAAACCAACCGTATTTCTTTTAAAATTATTGGTCAAACGCAATCCTTGCTGATCTGTATTTCCAAGCGTTAAACTAGTCGGAATGATATTGAACAAACTTCCTCTAACAGCTAAACTTTGGTCTATAGTTCCCGTTTTTCTATAAATCGCTCTTTGCCAATCTGTATTTGCAGTTCCTAATTTATCAAGGTCATCGCTTCTTCTGTCTGCAATGACACTTCTAAATTCATCGGCACTAAAAACATCAACTGTTTTAGTCAGCGTGCCCGCAGCATATTGTACATTGTAATCTACAGATAATGTTTTGCTTCCTTTTTTAGTCGTAATAATGATTACACCGTTTGCAGCACGCGAACCGTAAATTGCAGAAGCCGATGCATCTTTTAAAACCGTTATAGATTCTACAGTTGCTGGATTCAATGAGGCTAAAAACGAAGATGAACCTGTATTTGTAGCATTATCAAGAGGTAATCCATCGATTACAATAAGTGGATCATTACTTGCAAAAAGCGAACTTCCTCCTCGAATTCTAATTTGAGAACTAGAACCTGGAGCGCCAGTTGAATTTACCGTTAAACCTGCTACTCTTCCGTTAAGCAGATTTTCTGTTGTAATATTATTTCCTTTATTAAAATCTTTTGTAGTAAGAGCCGTAACAGATCCTGTAGCATCTTTCTTTTTGACGCTTCCGTATCCTACCTGAACAACGACTTCTTTTAGTTGATTTGTATCTTCTTCAAGATATACGGTTACATTTTTCTGTCCGCCAACGGCAACAGTTTGATTGACATAACCGGTAAAGGAAATCATAATTTTACTATCTGCTTTTACTCCAGATAATTGAAATTTCCCATCAAAGTCAGTAGAGGTGCTGCTATTGACACCTATTACTTTTATGTTAGCTCCCGGTATGGGCTGTTTGGAACCCTTTTCCAAGACGACACCGCTGATTGTGTTCTGAGCAAAAACACAAAAAGGAAGTAAGAATAATAAAAGTAAAAATTTAGTTTTAATTCTTTTCATACTTTTTTAATTGGTTTGGTTTAAGTTAGTTTTTGTTAATTCAGTTTTGGTCAAAAAAGATGGCACGGAATAAACCTAAAGAAACAATATTTAGTTTTTATACTAATTGTTTCTTTGAATTATAAACTGTTTTCTTTTTAAAATAAGCTTAATCTTTTCTTTAGAATGAGGATCAGTTTCCTCTGTAAAGTTTAATTGAAGTAGTGGTCATTTTGAAATTGTTTTTGGTTAAGATAATTAGTTAGATGTTTTTCGCCGACTTGCTTTAAACAAAAAATAAAAACACAATTATTCAATCGTTATAGCTCATCAACTCACATTGCAAATTAAGGATACAGCGCGTTTTAAACACAGGGAAAAATTCATTTATAAAAGGGGACAATTTCGTAAAAGCGTAAATACAACACCTTATAAAAACATATTCTTCATTTTTTGGGTCCAAAAAAAACAACAAAACAAAAAATCAGTCATTAAAAAAACATATTTAACAATCCCTTTAGAGTCTAATTTTAAGCCACAATATTTCAAAAAAATGACTGTAGAGCAAATTTTTATCTCATTAAAAAAAAGAACATAGAAGTTGTCGGTCACAATTAATTTAAAAAACAAATGTTACTTTTACACCTTATACAATAAATTATTATTTTCGCAAAGCAAACCGATTTCAACCTTATTCATATAAAAAATTGATCCTGCTTTCAAATCGCATTCCTTCTATTTTTCGTATATCTAAAGAGTCATAAGCTTAAAAAAATTCTATGAATAAGTTAGTTTATCTTGTTATCAGTTTTCTTTCTATAAATGCATTTGGACAGAATTACCCAATAAGACATCTTGATATCTCATCAGGACTTTCTAACAATTCTGTTGCTTCCATATATCAGGATCAGAATGGATATATGTGGTTTGGAACTTTTGATGGACTGAACAGATATGACGGAAACGATTTCAAAATTTACCGCCATATTCATACCGATCCTAATTCTATTCAGGGAAACGCTATAAGCTGCATAGAAGGCGATTATCAAAATAATTTGTGGATAGGAACAACCGCGGGTCCTGTTATTTTTAATGCAGAACGCTCTTCGTTTAGTCCATTGAAATATATTGGAACTGATAAAAAAGTCAAACCTTTACAAATTACTGCTTACGAAATCATTGCTGTACATTCTGAAAACGTCATTCTTGTTGCTACAAAAGAAGCAATTGTACTTTATAAAGAAGGCGAGAAAACTGGAACAGCAATTCCATTTAATGGAAAATTAAATTATATAGCCCGCTCCATAGCTTACGATGCCAAGAAAAAAATCTTCTATGTATTTATAACCGGAAAAGGTCTTTGCCAGTATGATCTTAAATCAAATAAATTAACACTTCTCAACAATACCATAACTGGCGCAAACTGCATAAAACTGACCAATGAAGGACTCTGGATTGGGTCAGATGAAGGCGCGTACTTATATAATGCGAGCCTCAATAACTATTCTAAAAACTACTTTCAGGAAAAAACGGTAGTACGTGATTTTTTTCAGCAGGAGAATAGACTTTGGATTGCTACAGATGGAGCTGGTCTT
The DNA here is from genome assembly GCF_042686225.1 of Flavobacterium notoginsengisoli. Classification (NCBI taxonomy): domain Bacteria; kingdom Pseudomonadati; phylum Bacteroidota; class Flavobacteriia; order Flavobacteriales; family Flavobacteriaceae; genus Flavobacterium; species Flavobacterium notoginsengisoli. The sequence goes on along the minus strand of NZ_JBHUOT010000001.1, from coordinate 76,783 downwards.
TACACTATAACAAAAAATCAATCTATTCCTATTTCATATCAGGCAAGCGGCCCTGTTTCCTTATTGAACAGTAAATCTCTTTATGACATTTTTGAAAGCAAAAACGGAGAAATGTGGTTCGGAACACTGCGTGGTGGTGTCAGCATGATGGGAAAAAAACCACTGTATTTTAATCATTTTAAAAGTAAAGATCCACAGACTAATAAAGAAGATGAAGATCCTGCCGCCAATTTCATGCTTTCTTTTTGTGAAGATGAAAAGAAAAATATTTGGATCGGTACAGATGGTGCCGGAATGCGATATTGGAACAGAAAACAAAACACTTATGATGTTTACTCTACCACATCATCTTCTAACAAAAAACTTCAAAGCAATTTCGTTACCAGTATAGTAAGAGATTCTGATAATGCCATTTGGGTGGCGATGTGGAAAGGTGGTGTATGCCGTATTGATCCAAAATCAAAAGCAATTCAAAATTATTCCATTTACAATCAATACACTAAAAAAGCGGAACAAGAATCATGGCTGCTTTTTTTAGATTCTAAAAAAACATTGTGGCTTGCTGTAACTAATGCAGGGGCATTTTATCAATTTGACAGAAAACAAAATAAATTCATCTGCTACAGTAACACTTTACGCGACGTAACTTGTCTTTACGAAACTAAAGACGGCAAAATATGGGGCGGAACATTCAATTCTTTTTTTGAGATAGATGCAAAGACAAAAAAAATTAAAAACTATCATTCTGATTATAACGTTAGATGTATAACTGAGGATCAAAATAATAATCTTTGGATTGGAACAGTAGAAGGCGGACTTCTTTTATTTGACAGAAAAACAGGAACTACTAAAAAATACACCACTCAAAATGGCCTTCCAAGCAATACTATATTGCGTCTTTTAGAAGATAAAGAAGGTAATTTATGGATGAGCACGTATCATGGAATTTCAAGATTTAATCCAAAAAATAATACTTTCAGAAATTTTGGCACCACTGATGGCCTGCAGGGTACTCAATTCAGCTGGAATGCGGGTACAAAACTTTCTACTGGCGAATTTATTTTTGGAGGTCTAAACGGATTCAATGTTTTTCATCCGGACAGCATAAAAGATAAAAAAAATACGGGCCGATTTTTATTAAATGATTTGCTGGTAAACAATGAATCTTTACCATTGAACAGTCCTTATATAACCGAAAAAAAACTCGAAATGATAAACAGTGTCGAACTTCCCTATGAAAAGTCGGCATTGAGTTTTGATTTTGTTTACCTGGATTATGTCAATTCTGAAAAAATCAATACCGCTTATTTTCTTGATGGCTGGGATAAAACCTGGAATTATACTTCAAAAAATAACAGAGCAAGTTATTCCCGACTAACTGAAGGAACTTATGTTTTTAAAGTAAAAACAACCGATGTTTTTGGAAACTGGACGAATGAAGTAACATTAGCAACGGTAACCATCCTTCCGCCTTGGTACAGAACTTGGTGGGCTTATACATTTTATTTAATTGGTATAATTGGTGCGATTTACGCTTATGTCGGATATCATAAAAACAAGGAAAGACTTCGCTATGAAATAAAATTGGCACGAATGGAGCATACTAAAGACAAAGAACATGCTGAGAAACAATTTTCTATGTTCACGTATATGGCTCATGAATTACGAACTCCTTTGTCTTTAATTATAAATCCGCTTAAAAGTGCAATGGAAAGAAAAAACCGCAATGAAGATGATCTTGACCTAAATCTCGCCTATAAAAATGCTAAAAGATTATTGAGTCTTACAGATCAATTGCTGTTGTTTAGAAAAGCGGAAACAGATCTTGATGAACTTAAAATTTCGAAGATTAACCTGAACCTGCTTTGTAAAGAAATATACGAGAGCTTTACACAAATGGCAGCTGTTAAAAATCTAAATTATCAATTTATTGAAAATGAAACAGCTACCGAAATATATGGCGATTATGAAAAAATAGAAATTACATTATTCAATTTAATCTCGAATGCTTTCAAATTCACTCCCAATAAAGGATCAATTACCATTGAAGTAATTGAGAATATTACTGATGTTTCAATCATTATATCAGATACTGGAAGTGGTATCCACGAAAATGATATTGATACTATTTTTGAAAAATTCAAACAAATTCAGTCTAAATCTACCAATGGTTTTGGAATCGGACTTTACATTGCCAAATATTTTGTGAACAAACATCATGGGGAAATCATCTGTAAAAGTAAAGTTGGAGAAGGCACATCATTCATGATTACGCTTCCAAAAGGAAACAGTCATTTTGCAGAAATGAACATTAACGAGAATCATCCACACATGTCAACGCTTGTGGGAGAACTTCTTGAAGGAATGCCTACAGCTAATCAAAATACACATGAAAAAAGAACAGAACCATCTTATCCTGAAATTCTTCAGGAAGAATTAATTAGTACTAAAAAAACATTACTGATTGTAGAAGACAATCCTGAAATGAATTATTATCTGGTGCAGCTTTTCTCCAAAAACTATGTTGTTTATGCTGCCGCTAATGGTATTGAAGGATTAAAACTGGTAGAAAAACATACGCCGGATATTATACTGAGCGACATTTCTATGGAAGGCATGAACGGATTGGATTTATGTAAAAAAATCAAGCAAAATGACGATTTTAGCCATATTCCAGTTATACTTCTTACAGCTACAACGAGTAACGACATCCATTTACAAAGCATTACAGAAGGTGCCGATGATTATGTTACTAAACCATTTGACAGTGATATACTTTTAGCAAGAGTAGATTCAGTTCTTCGAAACAGAGGTCAATTGCGCAAGTATTTCTTAGACAGCATTACACTTCGTGAAAACGGAAATAAAGTTCCAACTGAATACAAAGAATTCCTGGATAAATGCATCGAAATTGTTGAAGCCAATCTTGAAAACAGCGAATTTAACCTAAAGACTTTCTCCGCCGAAATGGGAATGAGTCACTCCAGTCTTTATAAGAAGATTAAAGCAATTTCGGGACAAACCGTAAATGTTTTTATCCGATCTATCAGAATCCGAAGAGCTGCCGTAATTATGCTTACTGAAAACATTAATATTGCCCAGGTTGGTCCTCTGGTTGGTATAGAAGATCAGCGCTATTTCCGTCAGCAGTTTATAAAATTGTTTGGAATGAAACCTTCAGAGTATATCAAAAAATATAGAAATTCTTTTAATAAGGAATTGAATGTCATTCAGAAAAAGGACACTATATAACTGAAATCTTTATTAGATCATTATTTGCTATCTTTAATTTTATCAGAAAAAACTATGGCAGATTAGGAGGCAATTCCAAAATTATACATTTGTTGTTCTAATAATGCGAAAAATTGGTTTACTTCTATTCCAAAAAAACCATAAATGTTGAATATGTATAAAAACAAAAAAGTCTATTTCGCAATGAAATAGACTTTTTGACTAAGGTATATCGTTATTTTTTGCAGAAACCAAATCTACTGCACCATCAACTTCTTTTATGACTTCAGGATTCACAATAACAAATTCGGTTCTTCTGTTTAATTGGTGGTCCTCTTCAGAGCAATTCACACCGTTTGAACATTTATTGACCAATTCCGTTTCACCAAAACCTTCGGCTTTGATTCTAGCCGGATCTATTCCCTGCCTAACAATCCAATTTTTAGTAGATCTTGCTCTTCTGGTAGACAGAGACCAGTTGTAATCATCATGTGCTCTACTATCTGTATGTGAACCTAAATTAATTTTAAGCTTTGGATATTTCTCCATAATTCTTACTACTCGTTCAAGTTCAATCTGTGCATCAGGTCGAATAAACGACTTATCTAAGTCAAAATATATTGGATTAATTTTGACCATTAGTTTACCTCTTACATAAACAAATTCACCAGAAGTTAAATCCAGATTAAGCGCGAGCTCCAAATTGGCTTCGTTTGATGAGGCAAAAGCCTTTTCGTCCATATCATAGTAATCTTTTACAGCGGTTACTTTGTATGAAGAATCACAATTTACTTTAAAATTAAAAACAGCAAATTGATCTGCAATGGTACTTTCAACTTTATCTCCTTTTGCATCATATAGAGTTACTAAAGCTCCAGGCAAAAGTGCTTGTGATTCTTTTTCACGAACAGTTCCCTGAACAAATTGTTTACATTTTGCAGCAATTGGATTAACTAATTCTTCGAAAAAGTAGATATCATCATCTCCTTTTCCACCTTCTCTGTTAGAAGAAAAGTGACCTGTTTTTTTTCCGTTTTGGAAAACTAAAGAGAAATCGTCTTTTGCACTGTTTATAGGGAAACCTAAATTAACTGCTTCTCCTACTCCTTTTTTATTTTGAATTTCTATAGCATAGATATCTAAACCGCCATTTCCATCTTTTTTACCATTTGAAGAGTAATAAAGTACATCATCAGCATCAATGTGAGGAAACATTTCGCTTTTTACGGTATTTACTTCCGGTCCTAAATTATAAGGCTCGCCATAAGTTCCATCTTTATTGATATCTACTGCCCAAATATCTGTAAGTCCCAATGAACCTGGTCTGTTTGATGTAAAATACAATTTAGTATCATTAGAATTTAATGATGGATGTCCCGTATCAAACTGATCGCTGTTGAATGGCAGTTTTGTTATGTTTTTCCAATTTCCTTCAGCATCGATATCGGCCTTATACAATTGAATTAAAACCCAGCCTTTATCGTCTGTCTTATACTTTTTGCTATTGTAGTTATCTCTGGAAAAATAAACCGTTTTTAAATCTTTTGTAAAGGTTACATTAGATTCATGCATCTTAGTGTTCAGGTCTTTTGAAAACAATTCTGATTCTGTAAATTCACCTGTATTGGTTACAGTTGCTTTGTATAAATCTAAAAATGGCTGATTGTTTAAATACCATTTTTTATTTCTCGACTGTTTGGTCTTTTTTGATGAAGCATATATTGCCGTGTTTTCACCATAATAGGTTACACCAAAATCAGAATATTTAGTGTTGGCCTCTATATTTTTGATGTTGTAATTTTGAGAATAAACGCCAGCTCCAAATAACAATACTATAATTAAAGTAATTTTTTTCATATCTTATTTTTTATCTAGAAGAAACGAGGACTTTTTATTTTTTTCTTGTACAAATCAAATAGTATCATAATCTCATGAGAACCTGAATTAAACACTCCATAATTAGAAGTAGTATAATCGTAAGCATATCCAATTCTCATCCCTTCGCTTATGTTATATCCTACCATTGCACTCACTGAATCATCTAATCTCATTGAAAGTCCAAACTCTACTTTTTCCTGCACTAATAAGTTTAAAGACAAATCAACTGAAAGAGGTGCTCCTGATACTGCTTTTAACATGGTTGAAGGTTTCAGTTTTAAGTCTTCATTCAAATCAAACACGTATCCAGAAGTAAGGAAGATATGCGCCTTTTCTGAAGCAGAAGAATAGATTCCGTTTTTCTTGTCCAGATATCTTGATTCAATAAAATTTGGCACAGATAATCCGGCATAAAAACGCTCATTATAATACATTACACCGACACCAAAATTAGGTGCAACCTGACTTATTGGTGCGTTTAACGGATCTGGATCTACTGTTGTAAATTCTCGTATATTCAAAAAAGTTGCTCCGGCTTTAATACCAAATGCTAATTTATCTTCTTCAGAAAGATTTAAAGTATAGGAGAAATCAACGTATGCATTATCTTCTTTTACAGGTCCGATTTCATCGTGAATAACAGAGAATCCTAATCCCACATTTTTTCCTACAGGGCCATTGATAGACAATGTTGCAGTTTGAGGCGCACCATCAACTCCTACCCATTGCGTTCTTCCTAAGATACCAATACTTGTAAATCCTTTTGAACCCGCATAAGCCGGATTTATAATGTTCATGTTATACATGTATTGTGTATACTGAGGATCTTGTTGAGCAAAAACAGTACTAGTGGAAAATATCAAAACAAAAAATCCAATTAGTATTTTAATTTTTTTCATAAAAATGAGTTTAATTTTTGAAAGGAGAGAAGATTTTTAGCCTCTTCTCTCCTTAAAGAATAGTTTTATTTTTTTAAATATACCCAGCCTGTTTGTGGCTTTCTTTCGTTATTGTTGAAGTGAATAGTATAGAAATAAGTTCCAGCCGGAAGCGTCTCTCCAGAGACATTAAGTCTTCCTGTTGAATGACCATCCCACCATAATGGCGTTGTGTACTTGTCTCCATTATGTTTGTACTTGTACACAAGATTTCCATATCTATTTACAATCTCCATACTAAAGTTTGGATACAATACTTGTAAATGTTCTATTTCAAAAACATCATTTATACCATCACCATTTGGAGTGAATCCTTCTGGGATGTTTAAAGGAACTGTAGGCTCTAATGTTACAGCATCCTGATCGTCTTCCTGTAATTTATTATTTCCAGGAGTAGAATCGATATCAACTTCATTTGCCGCAATCACTTCTGCAACATTGGTGAAATCACCTGCTGGTAATACATAAGCTGTTACTTTTAATGTTTCTACACCATTGATATCAATAGTTCCTACATTCCATAATCCTGTAACCGCATCGTAAGTTCCAATTGTTGTAGCAGCACTTAAGAATTTGAATCCTGACGGAAGTAAATCTTTTACCACTACACCTGTTCCTCTACTTGGTCCTCTGTTTGATAATGTTATTGTAAATTCAACATTAGTTTCAGCAATTGGTTTTAAGATATCTACCTCTTTAGTCAATTCTAAATCTATTAGAGCTATTGGAGCTGCCGTAATACAACTTTGATTGTTAGCCGGATCTATATCTGTTTGGTGCATTGCTTTTATACTTGCACAATTTTGATAGTTTCCAGATTCATTAACAATAACATCAACAATCAAAATCTCTGTTTCTCCATTTAGTATCTTACCTACTTTCCAGTCTCCTGTTACATAATCATAAACTCCTCTGGTAGAACTATAATTTACGAACGTATAACCAGAAGGAAGTACATCTGATAACACAACACCTGTTGCATCTATATCTCCATTGTTTGTCAACTGAATCTCGAACGAAATCTCAGAATTTACTTTTGGATTCATCGTATTCTTCAAGATTGTCTTAACGACAGCCAAATCCACTGATTGATTAGGCGCTGCCGCAGCACAAGCATAATCATCTTCTAAATCATTACCATTTCCTGGAGTAGAATCAATATCTGGTTCGTTTGCTTTAGTAATTTCTGCACAGTTCATGTAATTTCCATTATCCAGAACTCTAACATCTACTAATAAAACTGCTGTGTTTCCAGGTTCTACAAAGCCTACTTTCCAAAGACCTGTTGAAGGACTGTACGTTCCAATAGTCGAACTATAGTTGATGAATTTATATCCTGAAGGAATTAAATCTACTACTTCAACACCTGTTGCTTTTGTTGGTCCATCGTTCATCACTCTTATTTCAAAAGTGATTACATCGCCTACAGCAGGATTAGTAACATTTCCAACAATTTCTTTTGATAAACTCAAATCAATGTAAGCCGTTGGCACAATGGCTACACTACCAATGTTATTTGCCGGATTAGAATCTGCCTGATCCGCTTTTACTGCAGTAGTTGTATTGGTAATTGTTGTACCATAAGTTCCTGTATTGACTCTTGCATCAATTGTAAGCGTTGCAACAGCACCATTTACCAAATTACCAATTGTCCATAATCCGGAACCATTGTTATAATTTCCTGCTGAAACTACATCACTTACATAAGTAACTCCTACAGGTAATTTATCTACTAAACTCACATTGGTAGCATCACTAGCACCGTTGTTTGTTACTCTAATAGTATATCTAATAACTTCCCCTTCATTCGGTGTCGCATTATTTACCGTCTTAACAACTGCTAAATCTAAATTCGTAACTGTTATCGTTTCAGTAGGGTCATCAGGAGTTCTGTTGGTATCAAATTGATCCTGTGTATTAGATACTGTATTAGTTAATACATTACCTCCCTGATCTAAACCAACAAGTGCTTTAATCTCGATAGATCCTTCTTCTCCCGGTTGTAATGTACCTACTGTCCAGTTTGGAGTTGTCCATACCCCTTTTCCAGGAGTAGCTGAAACAAACGTTAAACCAGCTGGCAGATCATCTTTTACTACCAAGTTCGTTACTAATGTTGTTCCTTTATTGGTTACAGTCACAGTATAAGTTACCGTTTCTCCAATGTTAGGTGTACTATTGTTTACTACTTTCTTCAATACAACATCGGCACCATTTTGAACTACGATTGTTTCTGTTAAATCATCTCCAACTGTTGATGGATCTGATTGATCTCCTTTGGCAGCAGTCGTTGTATTGACAATCGTTTTTCCTGCTGATCCGGAATTAATCACAACATTAATATCTAAAACTTTGGTCGCTCCGTTTGCAAGATCACCTATCGTCCAGATACCAGAACCATAATTATAATCAGCTCCTTGATTGTTGCTCACATAAGTAACTCCAATTGGAAGAATGTCTGTTAAACGAACCCCTGTTGCATCACTTGGACCATTATTCGTAACTCTAATAGTGTAAGTTATTGTTTCACCTTCGCTTGGGTTTGCTTTACTTACTGTTTTTTCAGTAACTAAGTCTGAACTTGTCACAATAATTGATTCTGTTAAATCGTCTCCAGCTGTTGTTGGATCTGATTCATTTCCTGCTGCAGGAGTAACTGTATTGACAATAGGTGTTTGATTCACCGTTCCTGCCGCAGTAACTCTTGCATTAATCAATAATGTTGCAGAAGATCCAATGTTGATATTTCCAATATTCCACAGACCTCCAGAATATGTATTGATTGTTCCTCCGGTTGCTACATGCGATACATAAGCTAATCCTGCAGGTAAATTATCTGTTAGATTTACTCCAGTCGCTGTACTTGGACCGTTATTTACAACTGTTATTGTATACTGTACAATATCTCCTTGATTTGGATTTGATTTATCAACTGTTTTTGTGGTAACCAAATCAACTATTTTCACTGGAGTAATAGTCACATCTGACTGATCAATTTCATTTGGTGTATTGTTTCCGTGGATAACACCATTTGGATCTAATTGATCTACTTTAGTAACCTCAGCAACGTTTGTATAATTTCCTGTTGCATTGATGCTTGCAATTACAGTTAATGTAGCATTAGAAGTATTGGTTAAACCTCCTAAGTTCCATAAACCATTCGATGCATTATAAGTTCCACTGCTTGGTGTTGCACTAACTAAAGTGTAACCACTTGGCAGTTTATCTACAATGTTTATTCCGGTAGCATCACTTGGTCCATTATTTACTGCTGTGATTAAAAACTCAACATTATCTCCTATTCTATGAGGAGCCGCAGTTACAATTGCTTTTGTAAGTGCAATTTCTGCTAGAGCGTTTACAGTATCAATATCCGTTTGAGAATTATTATTAACATTAGGATCTTGAACAGCAGATGTTGCACTTGCTGTATTCACAATCTGACCAGTATAGTTACTTGGAACTGCAATTGTTACGGTATATGTAACCGTTTCGCCCACATTTAAACTGCTGATTGTTGCGTTACCAGCGTTTATATCTCCAGTACCATTTGCATTTGGAACTATTGTACCTCCAGTACCAACAGCCGTCCATGTCGTTACCGCTTCTAATATTGGATCTGTAATATCATCAACTACCACTACATTTGTAGCTACTGATGGTCCATTATTTTTAACTGTTATTGTATAAACACTGTTTGTTCCAGGAACATATTTCTCTTTATTATCTGTTTTAGTAACTACTAAATCAGCTTGAGGTAGCACTCTAATAGTAATCAAACTATTATTAGACAGATTCCCTTCATGATCTTTAATCGTATAATTAATCGGAGTTGGATCTGTAATGAAACCAGGATTTGGCGTAAATGTTACTCTTCCGGTTACTAAATCCACATTCCATCTTCCTTCTCCAGGAATTGTTATACTTGTAATATCCCCTGTTGGATCCTGTACAATATTGGTTCCATTTCCTGGATTAACCAAATTTACTGTTGTTGGATCAACTAAATCTCCTGTCGTATCATTAGCTGTAACATCAACAACTACCGGCGTATTAATTGGATTTCCGATTGATAAATCAGGCGAAGTAATTGGAGCATAATCTATTGTGATCGTAGCTGCATTCGAACTATTTCCTTGATTGTCTCTTATTGTATAATTAATTACCGGTGGATCAATTGTGTACCCTGTTTCTGGAGTAAATGTTACGTTTCCAAGAGCATCAGCAATCCAATTACCAACTCCTACTACAGAAACTTCCTGAGGAGATACCTGAATTCCTCCAAAAACACTTGACGCATTTAATACTACTGTCGATACATTAACTGTATCTCCTGCTGTATCGTTTCCAGAAACATTTATTGTCACTGGTGAACCTGGAGTTCCCGGTGTTGTATTTCTATCATTTGCTGCAACTGGTACATAATCTATAGTTACCCTTGCATTGTTCGATATATTACCATCATTATCTTTTACATTATACTGAATTGGAGTTGGATCTTTATGGAATGTTGGCAGTGGGGTAAACGTAATTGCACCAGTTACCGGATTAACACTCCATTTTCCTTCATTCGGAACATCAAAACTTGTAATTCCTTTTGAATCTGTTACGATAGCTGTTGCTCCTGATGGACTCAACAAACGAACCGTTGAAGGATCTATAGTTCCATCCGGATCTGCATCTATTCCGGAACCGTTGTTCGCTAATGGATTTACTGTTACTGCTGTATTTACAGGATTTCCAGTGCTTAAATCATTATAGGCTACTGGTGCCTGAGCATCATAAGTTACTGTTATAGTCGCAGTGTCACTTAAGCCCGTTTGTGTTTCTGTTAATTTATATTCTAATGGCGTTGGATTAGATGTAAATCCTGCCTGTGGCGTAAATACAATTAAACCAGTTGTTGGATCATAATTCCAAGTTCCTTCTCCTGGTACCGTAATTGTTGTTTCTACTCCCGGTGTGTTAGGATTTAAGTCAACAATAGTATTGGCAGGAGTTGCTAAAGTTCCATCTCCTAATCTATCATTTGTTAGAATGTTTAATGGAGCCGAAGGCTGATTTGTTGTATTACCATTACTAATATCATTTGTAGCAATTGGTGGTAAACTAACCACAATTGTTTCTTCTAAATCATCTCCAGCTGTTGTAGGATCTGTTTGATCTCCTTTAGCTGCAGTTGTTCTATTGATAATCGTTTGGCCTTTAGTACCAACATCTACTTTTGCTGTAATTTCCAAAGTAGCTGTAGCATTAACTGACAAGTCTCCAATAGTCCATACTCCAGATGCATAGTTATAATTACCTGTAGTAACCGTATGACTTTCGTAAGTTAAACCTGCCGGAAGAATATCTGTTAAACTAACACCTGTAGCACTTGTTGGTCCACCATTATTTGTAACCACAATACTATATCTAATAGTATCTCCTTCATTTGGTCTTGATGCAGAAATACCTGTCAAAGCAACAGCCGATACTGTTTTTACTGTAACCAAATCTGATACATTAACCGGAGTAACTACTACAGTACTTTGATCATTTTCTAACGGATTATTATTTCCAGGTATTGAGTTTGGATCAAATTGATCAGCACCTGTCACTTCCGCAACATTGTTATAATTTCCTGTCGCTAATACTCTTGCAGTAATCGTTAAAGTAGCATTAGTGCTGTTAGCTAAATTACCAACTAACCATCCGCCAGAATTACTGTCGTATGTTCCTACTGAAGCCACTGCACTTACAAACGAATATCCGGATGGTAATCTGTCGGTAACTACAACTCCTGTTGCATCACTTGGTCCATTATTGGTTACCACAATATTAAATACTGCATTTTCGCCAACATTAGGAGATGCATTTACAACTGTTTTAAGTAAACTCAAATCGGAAATCGCTCTTGGAGTGCTGGAAACTTCACTTGTATTATCCGTAGGATTTCCATCAGTTTCAGTACTTGTTGCCGTAGCAGTATTAAGGTAATTACCTGTTGGATTCACGGTAGCAGAAATGTTTAAAGTTCTTCTTGCTCCACTTACCAAGTTACCTATTGTCCAGTTACCTGAAGTATTGATATAACTTCCTGCTGCATCATCGCTTACAAAAGTATAACCAGTAGGTAATACATCGTTTACAACCACATTTGTAGCATCACTTGGTCCATTGTTTACAACATCAATTGTAAATACCACTGTAGATCCTACGTCTGGAGTTGCATTATTTATTCTTTTCACCACTGCAAGATTTACCAATGCAGAAGGTGTAGTCGTTACTGTTGAAAAATCATCTCCGGTTCCGTCATTTGGTGTAGAATCAGGATCTTGCTGATCGCTTGCAATTACCTCAGCATTATTTACATAACTGCCATTTTTCAGAACTTTAGCCGTTATCTGAATGCTTTCAGTAGTATTTGCAATAATTGGTCTCGAAACTGTCCAGTCTCCTGTTGTTCTGTTATACATACCTGCAGTTGAAGCTGCACTTACGAATTCATAACCAGAAGGCAATAAATCTTTAATAACAACACCAGTAGCATTGCTAGGACCAGCATTTGAAACCGCAATTGTAAAGACTACGTTATCGCCTACTTTTGGAGTAACTACATCAACAATTTTATTAACCGATAAATCAGCAATTTGTACAGGAGTTACAATAACTTCGCTTTGATCATTTTCGGTAGCGTCATTATTTCCCGGAGTAGAATTACTATCTACTTCGTTAGCTCCTGTGACTTCTGCTACGTTATTATAATTTCCGGTAGGCAATACACGAGCCTGAATTTCTAAAGTAGCTGTTGCACTGTTTGCAAGAGTTCCCAGTGTCCATGAACCTGGTGTATCATTATAACTTCCCGCAGATGGATTAGCACTAACAAATAAATATCCTGAAGGTAATTTATCTGTAACTACAACTCCGGTTGCATCGCTTGGTCCAGCATTGCTTACCGTAATCCTAAAGGTTACAATATCACCTACATTAGGTGTATTATTATTAACTATTTTAACTAAACTTAAATCTACTAATGGACCACGTGATATTGTGATTTCATCCTGATCATCTTCTGTTAAAACATTATTATTTGGTGTCGAATTTACATCTGTTTCATTAGCACTAATAACTTCGGCAACATTGGTATAATTTCCTGTTGCATTAACGGTAGCTGTAACATTTAAAACTGCTGAAGTTCCATTTGCAATAGTTCCAATATTCCATAATCCGGTTCCATTAGCATAGGTTCCGTTTGAAACTGTCGAACTAACATAAGTATATCCGTTAGGCAATAAATCTCTAACCTGTACTCCTGTTGCATTGCTTGGTCCCGCATTTGAAACTGTTACCGTAAATACGACATTTGATCCTGCTAAAGGACTAATATTATTTACTGCTTTTGTTAATGATAAATTTATTGAAGCTGTCGGAACAGTTGTAACATTTGAACTATTATTCGCAGGATTTGGATCCGTTTGATTACTTGCCGTTACACTAGCGATATTTCTATATTCATTAGCTGCTCCTGTTATAGGATTTACTTTAGCTGTAATATCTAAATATTCTGTTTTTCCATTTAAAACACTTCCTGAAAGTGTCCAATTTCCATTCGCTGCACTATAAGCTCCATTGGTCGAAGTATAGCTCACAAAAGTATAACCTGATGGTAATAAATCATTAACGATTACTCCTGTTGCATCACTTGGTCCAACATTTCTTAATGCAATTCTAAACTTAACATTATCTCCTACTTTTGGAGTAGTAACATCTACAGTTTTAATAACTTCTAAGTCAGCTAACTGAACTGGTGTAATTACAACTTGCTGTTGATCATCTTCTGTTGGATTGTTATTTCCAGGTGTTGAATCTGGATCAAATACATTAGAGTGAACTATTTCTGCAACATTTCTATAATCTCCGGTTGCATTTATTCTAGCGGTAACTGTTAATATTGCCTGACCACCACTATTTATAGTTCCTATATTCCAAGAACCTGAAGTGCTAGAATATGTTGTTCCTGTATGGCTCACATAAGTATAACCTGAAGGTAAATAATCAAGTACACTTACAGAAGTTGCAGCACTTGGTCCGGCGTTTCTAACCGTTATCGTAAAAGTGACATTACTACCAACATTATACGGACCTGCACTTACGACTTTTGTTAAACTTAAATCTGCAATTGCTCTTGGAGTACTAGAAACGCTGCTTGTATTATTAGAAGTGTTAGTATCAGTATCAGTTACAATGCTCGTTACAGTTGCGGTATTGACATAACTTCCTGTTGGATTTACTCTGGCACTAATGATTAAAGTTGCTTTTGCACCATTCGCTAAATTTCCTATAGTCCATTGGCCAGAAACATTATCATATCCTGTTCCGGTAGTACTTAACCATGTATAACCATTTGGTAAAATATCATTTGCCACTACTGCCGTAGCATTACTAGGTCCGTTATTTACAACTTCAAGTGTAAATTGAACAGTAGACCCTACATCTGGCGTAGCATTATTTATTCTTTTTGTTATCGCTAAATCAACACTTGGAGTTGGAGTAAGCGTTAGAGAAGCCTGATCATCTTCTGTCGGGATATTATTGTTTGGTGTTGAATTTGGATCAACCTGATCGCTTGCTGTGATTTGAGCTGTATTCCTATATTCATTAGCTGTTCCTGTAGCGGCATTTACTCTTGCTTTGTAAGTTAAGTTTAAAGTAGCTCCATTTGCAACTGATAAACCTGACCAGTTTATTGCATTTCCACCAGCATTATAATTCCCCTGATTAGTAACACTTCCTGTAATTAAAGTGAAACCAGCCGGTAAATTATCTCTTACTGCAATTCCAGTCGCATCACGATTTCCGTTATTTCTAACAGCTACTGTAAAAGTTACAATATCTCCCACTCTAGGCGATGTAATATCAGCTGTTTTCGTCAAACTTAAATCGGTCTGACCAATTAATGTAATTTCTACAGTATCAGAATCAACAGCACAAGAGCCATTAGAAACTGTATATTTAAACACATATTTCCCCGGAATAGTTCCTGCAATTTGTGTAGTTGGACTATTAACATCTAAAATAACCGGAGTGTTTGGTCCTGATACAAATGACCATGTACCTGTATTTGGTGCCGGATCAGTCGCTGCCATAGTAACCGTGCTGTATTCTCCTAATGTTTGGTCCGGACCTGCATTTACAGCTGCAATAGCCGGATTAATTGTAACCAGCATTGTATCTTCTAAATTACATCCTCCGCCATTAGAACTTGACCATTTAAATTCATACGTTCCATTTGTCAAACCAGACACTGTAGACTGAGCGCTAAATCTATTAGAAAAAATAGCAGTACTTGGTCCTGATACCTGACTCCATGTTCCCGTTCCCGGATTAACAGGATTCGCATTCATTACTGCCGTAGTAGCATTACATAAATTTTGGTCAGGTCCTGCATTTGCCGGTGTTGGAGGTGCTCCTGTAAACGTAATATTTACAGTATCTGTACTTACAGCACAAACAGAACCATTTCTTACTGTCCATGTAAAAGTATAAGTTCCTACCGGCAATAAATATGGATTAGCAATTGATAGTGTCGATTTTGGATTATTTGGACTGTCAATAACAATACCTCCATTAGAGTGATCCGTTGTTAATGTCCATGTTCCAATTCCTGTCGTAGGTGCTACCGCATCAAGTTGAGTAGCTAACTGACAAGCGCTTTGATCTGCTCCCGCATCGGCTGTACTTGGAGGTGAGTAAGCGTTTATTCTAACAACATCACTTAAATTATTACAAGTACCATTGCTGGCTGTCCATTTAAAAATATAGACACCTTCTGTTAGTCCGGTAACGTTTGTATTTCTTAAAGTAGGTGAAGCTATTGTACCACCTGCCGGTCCACTGACTTTACTCCACATACCTGTTCCTGAAGTAATTGGATTACCATCTAAAATAATAGAATTACCAGCTGACAAACAGATATCCTGGTCAACTCCTGCATCAGGTATTGTAGGTAAAGCACTATTTGTAACGGTCATAGTATCACTAGTAGCTACACAACTTCCTGAACTTGCTATGCTATATCTAAAAGTATATGTATTTCCCGGTAAAATTGTGGCTCTCGCTGTAGAAGAAGAAATTGGTGTAATTGTTGTTGTTCCAGACCCAGAATCCAAAGTCCAGGTACCTGTAGATCCTTTTGTACCCTGCAAAATAATTTCAGATGCATCACAAAGAACCTGATCTGGTCCCGCATCTGCAGGAGCATATACATTTAATGTTAAATCATCAGTTGAAGTTGCACAAGCCGGTCCATTTACACTAGACCATCTCAACACGTACGTTCCAGTTGTAAGTCCTGAAACTGTAGTTGTGCCATTATTTACATTCGCAAAAGTTGGATTATTTGGTCCTGAAACAACCGACCAGGTTCCTACTCCTGCTGTTATTGTGTTTCCTGTTAAGTTTGCAGTTGTAGTACAAACTGATAATGGTGAGTTTGTTACTACTGCTATAGTTGGTGGTAAACTTACTTTAAAACTCACTTCACTTGAAGCAGAATCACAAGTACCTCTATTTACTACCCATTTAAAGACGTAATTTCCAGGTGCTAAATTACTAAATACAGCTTTTGGATCATGAATATCAGAAACGGTCCAAAAACTATTTCCGGAAACCTGAACCCATGTTCCTGTTAAACCTGTTGTAAGGTTGTTTGCGTTCATGGTAACACTATTTCCAGAACTATCAGTACAAATATCCTGATTAGCTCCGGCAACAGAAGTTGGTGTCGCTGCTATTGTAAGAGTTGTTCTGTCCGAAAAATCCGAACATGCCGGATCAGCTGATGTAGTCCATTCAAATGTATAAATTCCATCTACCAGTCCAGTTACATTTGTATTAGGACTATTAGGATCGTTAAAAGTAACTATTGATGGTCCCGAAGCCTGAGTCCAGGTTCCCGTACCTACTGCGGGTGCTGTCGCCGATAATGTAGCAACAGTTGTTCCAGAAGGCAAACATCTGTCTGCTCCAGCTTCTGCAGGAGAAGGCGAAAATGAAGACGTAGTATTTATAACAACATCACTAGATGCAGGAGCACAATCTATTGCAGCACTTGTTACAGTCCATCTAAAAGTATACGAACTGCCTGGTAACATTCCGTTAACATAAGTTTGAGGACTTACCGGATTTACAATTGAAGCAGTCGAAGGACCTCCAACTTGTGTCCATTGTCCCGTTTGCCCATCTACTAATGCACCAGCTTTTAGGAAATAACTACCCGCACATACAGTAACAGGTGTTGTTCCTGCATCTGCACTAGGAGGCCCCGATACCGTGATAGAAGTTTCGCTGAAAGTATCCACCGCATTTGTTCCTCCTGTGATGTTCCATCTAAAAACATACACTCCTATAGCCAACCCACTAACAGTAGGGTTATAATTATTTATATTATCAAAAATGGCACTATTAGGTCCACTTACTTGTGACCAGTAACCTGATAAGCCTGATGTTGCCATCAAAGCTGGATTGTTCCCCGATAATTGAGTTGTTGTAACGCCACAAAGCAAAGCAACAGTAGTACCCGCATTTGACGGTTCAGGACTTAAAGAAACGACAACATTAATATCAGCAAATGCTTCTGAACAACCCGTAGCAAAACTACCATCTGTAAATCTTCTTACTCTAAAAGTATATGTTCCCGGTCTTGTTAAACCTGAAAAAGTAAAATTACCTCCATTAACACTGGAAGAAGGTGAAACACCTGCAGGTCCTTTTATAAATATTGTTTCATTGGCATTACCACCTGAAGTAAGCATTGGTACACTGCCTGAAGTATTATTAACTGGCAAAACAATAGTACTTACACCATTGTTTAAGGTTAAACTTGTAGCACTGCTAACATAACGCACCGTAAAAGTAGACTGGGTCTCACAATTTGGATTGACAGCACTATTTCCTTTAATTTTATAAATAAAAGTGTAAGTTGCATTACTGCTAAAATTCAAACCTGTGATTTGTGTTGTCGGACTGTTTGGAGACACAATAGTTGCTCCTGAGTTGGTAGACCATTCTACCGTTTCGCCCGCGTATAAAGGTGTATTTCCCTGTAAAATTGTTGAAGTTATAGAACTATCACAAAAAGATTGTGATGTATTGGTTCCGCCTGCAGTTGTAACATCTTGTGTTGCAGCCGGTACATTTATAGTCACCGTGTCAGAACCAACCGCACATGGTCCCTGAACTAACCATCTAAATACATAAGATCCCTGAGTTAAATTGGAAACTGTTGCATTTGGAGTATTAGCGTTTGCAATTGTTGGTACAGAAGGACCTGATACAAATGACCATGTTCCTTGCTGTGTTCCTGTTCCGTTTCCTCCTATCGATGCATTTAAGCTTGTAGACTGTGTAGCAGTATAACATTCTGATAAATTTTGATCAAGACCAGCATGGGCAACAACCTCTCCTCCATAGTTGGTTACAGTTATCGTTGAAGATGATGAACAAGAAGAAGAACTAATTCTCCAGGTTAACTGCGTAGTACCAGCCGCAGTTGAAGACATTGTTATTGTTGAATTTGGAGAATTTGGAGAATTTATTATTACACCAGCATTATCTGCACCACTTTTTACCCATTCTCCTGTTTCTCCCGGATTTAGAGGAGCATTTGCAGACAGTGCATAAGTACCTGGACAGCCCTGGATATTATTTCCTGCTTTGGCAATAGTAATCGGATTTACCACAATACTAACATCCTGAGAAGGTCTTCCTATTGCACAAACGCCCGATAAACGAAAGGTATAAGTATTTCCTCCAACTGCACCTAAAACGTTTGTTATGGCACTATTTGGATTCTGAATCACCACCGACGGACCCGCTATCTGAGTCCAGGTATGACTTACTAAATTGCCCCCTACTACTCCATTTAAAACAAGTGGAGCATTGGCACAAACTTCACTGTCATTTCCAGCATTTACAGTACAATCCTGCGAATAAACACTTTCATCAGTAAAAACAATAGCAAACAATGCTAAAACAAATGAAAGTACAGTATTAAAATTGGATTTTTTGTGTTTAGACGAGTAGTTTTTTTCCATAAATAATCTTAAAATAATGTTCTTCTATAAAAGTTTTCCTTTTAAATCTTCTTTATCTAAATTTTTAAAAATTCATCTTATAACAGATAGTGATAATTAAACCCAAAAGGTCATCAGAAGCTCTGTTAACTCCCTTGACCTACTTATATCTATGTTTAATTATTTTCGATTTTATTAATGCCTAATTCGTGTTTTAGGTCACAAATTCACCTGTTTTTAACTAAGGTGAAAAACAAAAAAATATGCGTTTTTCATTATCCATGAGAAGAATGCAAAAAAGAAATATCTCTTCTCAAATAGCCATTTTCACTGCACTAACCCGCACAAATTCCGGGCGAAATTAATTAATCAATGGGCGGAAATTTTAAAGAAGGCTTGCCAGATTACGTAAAATAAAAAGTATTAAGCAACTTAAAAAACAGTAACTAACTCAACAGTAATATTTTACAAAAAACAACCGATTTAACGTTTTTTACCAGAAAATAAGAAGAGGATTACAGGGATAATTTTAAGAATTGAGAATGCAATCTTTTTTGATAAAAAATTATGCTATTTTTCGCTCATTATTAGTATCATTCCTTTTCAAAAAAGCGAGCAAACCTTAAAAAAAGGGGGAATAGTTTGATATAAAAAAGGATTATTCAAGAACAAATTATTGTCTTAGAAGAGAAGAATTACAATTAGATTTTACTCTTTTTTTATGGCAATCTAAAAACAAAAAAACACCAATATGAAAATCAAATTGATGTTTTTTATACTTTGTATTTCTAAACTTATTGCCCTATTCCCTCTTTTTTTTCTTTGTCCAGTTCCTCCTGAAGATCCGTAATAAAAGTTAACGGAGAAACTCCTGTAACCTTTTTAAAAGTAGTTGTGAATCTGCTATGAGAAGAGAAACCGCAGAGATCTGCCAGAAAACTGATTTTATATTTTAAAAAGTTACTGTCGTTTTTCAGACGATCTGTAATATAATGTATTCGTAATTCATTGATATATCCGGCAAAATCAATTGATTTGTTTTTGTTTATAACATAAGATATATAGCGCTGATTTATAGAGAGTTTTACAGCAACATAATTTAATGAAATATCTTTATTGAGATAAAAATGAGATTCCTCAAGCTTATGTATTTTCTCTAAAATAGCTTTTTCTGTTGTCTCAGACATATATTCCTTAGAAGGTTCCTGTTTTGGCTTTATTTCTTCTTCAGTATTTAGTACCTCAACGTTTTCGCTAATTGTTTTAGACTTACTATTACCTTTTTTTCTTTTCAATACAGATATCACCAACGTAATTAAAACAATAAAAACACAGAAGCCAATCGTAATAATAATTTTACTCGTTTGAAACTTTGACTGACTATCTATTTGTTCATCTCTGAGTGTTTGAATTAACTCATCTGTATTAATCTTACGGCTGTCTTCCTCTGCTTTTTTTAACTTCAAATTCAGTTCATTATACTCAATGTATTTTTTATTGTCCGTTTCTTTATAAAATTGCATTAAGGAAGTATATACTTCTTGTTTTAAGATAAAGAAATTGGAGGCAATTGCAATTTCTTCTGCCTTCTGGTAATTAAGGAGTGCCTTTTTTAAATCGCCCTTACTGGCATATACATTTCCAAAACCGTTAAATATAAAACCTTTCAATGGACTGTTTTTCGATTCGGATTCTGCAAGTTCTTTCTCCCCCTTTTGGAAATAAATCAAAGCTGAATCGACCTTTTGCAGTAAAAGGAAATTTTTTGCAATAAGCTCTTCGTTGACAGCAATATGAAAATTTTTATCAATACTGGAATCTGCTAAAGCAAATGATTTTTTTCCTGCTTTTAGATCTGCAATAGCTTTGGAATAATTAGAAGAATGCATTTCGTAATAAGCTATTTCCTGAGACAAGTTTCCTTGAAATTTATACATTTCGTTTTTGTCTTCAATTTTTTTACTAACTGCAATTGCTTTCTCTAAATGAACTTTACCAAGACTGTAAATTTCGTATTCACGGTAAATTGTCGAAAGAAAACCATTTACCCTTGCCTGGAGAGTAAAACTTTTATCTATTACAGCTAAACTATCAGCGCGCTTTAATGCTGTTACAGCTTCATTTCTTATACCATGTTGACGTAAAAGAGTTGCTCTTAACATCAAGGCTTTAATGCGTTCAGTGTTATTTGTTGAAATTTTGTAGAGATAAACAGTATTTCGTAAAGCCTTTTCCGGATCTGAACTTAAAAGCACCTTAGAGGTTTGATCAAAAACTTTATCGAATTTTGAACTTTGAGAATAACATAAGAAACTGAAAAATAAAAAAGCAAAAAAAATAGGTTTTAGGCGCATATAAGTATAACAAAATCAAGCATTACAGCGTATTGCTGTTCACTCGTGAAATCAATTAATGAGTTTAAAAATTCCTTTAGATAAAAAACTAATACTAAATGCGGTTAGCTCCTTAATCTTCATTTTAATAGTAGTTTTAAAGATTTGGGGGATCCTTATAATAATTTAAAATGTTCCTTAATTAAACTTAGAATGACAACTAAAAGTTATAAACCTTACCGATATTCTAATAAAAACAACTTAGTGTAGAAATAACACTTCGCATCTTGCAAATTTAAAACATCAGCTATATAAATACTACATAAATCCAGTTTAAAATTTCAAAAAAATATATTTTAGTTTTATTAGTACTATTCAGTAATTTGGATATTTTTTTGTAAAAAAAAGAACATAATTTAAGCACATTATCTGTCGAATTTCCGATTTAAGTAATTCTAAAAATGAATTTTATTAACCGTTAGCAGAAAAAACTTTTTCAGAAACAATAATTACGTATTAAAGCAGTGATTTAAATCGTATTAAAAGAAACATTAAAATTAAAAAGCCTTTAAACGCTACTGTTTAAAGGCTTTTTGTTTTTTCTGCAATTTTAGGTTAGCAGTTATTATTTTTAACTAATACCGTTACCGCTCCTGAGCTATACTCCGGTGTACTTACCAGAACAACTGTCTTATCTCCAAACAAATCATAAGATAAACCTTGTGGACCTATTCCGGTTTTTGAAAAACTATATTTTTGAACATTTAAATTATTCCATTTTTCAGTTAGCAAATTCACCGGCTCTTCTGCCGATTCGGCATTCCATTGTAGATCACTTATCATGATCTTTTTTGCATTCTTTAAATAATTTAGCCCTCTAGAATAAGCTGATGGAAGATCACTTGGTATCAAATAGTCTATATCATTCGATTTGTATCCTGCTTTTTCAAGCTTTTCGGTAATAATTCTCTCAAGCTCCCAAAATGGTTTATTGATAAGATTTTGAAAAAAATTAAGTTCTTTTTTATCACGTTTAATGTGGTGCATTTCTGCATGACACATTTGATCAATTAAAACTACCCCTTTTGGATGTTCTATCAAATAACTTGAAACAGGAAGCCATATCTTACATTTAACCGGTTTTGTAATTCCGGTATAGGAAAATGTATGAAAGTTATTATTTTCATTGGCAGGAAGAAATCTATCAACTCTTACCTGTCCGTTTTGCAAATTGTGAACTTTAATTTCCATAATCAAATTGTATTTATTACCGGATAATTATTTAATTCTAAAGATAAAAAAACGGATCTTACAATGATTACAATTCAAAGAAAAAATCCTTTTTCAATAATCTTAAAAAGATAGGAAGCAAAAATTAATTTACTCCCTATCGAAACTAAAAAATTCAAATTATTTATCTACAATCTCTTAATTGTAACCTGGATTTTGTTTCAAATTACTATTAGTGTCTCTTACGGATTGTGGTATTGGCAAAATGCTTCTGAAATCACCATTTGGTGTATGAGAGAACCATGATTTTTTAGTAAATACTCCAAATCGTATTAAGTCTTGTTTTCTATGTGCTTCGCCAATAAATTCCCAGGCAAGTTCATCTAAGAAACCTCCATACTGAATATCGGCACCGCCTTCTAATTTGGTAATGACACCAGAAGCATAAGTTCCGTATTTATAAACACTTCCCCCAGTTAACTTAGTTCCTGAAACCGTAGCTTTACCCGGATTTGTGTTTTTAAAATCTCTTTGTCTGATTTGAGAAACAATCGCTGCCGCTCCTTCAGCATCTCCGGTTCTTAGGAGACATTCTGCTTTAATCATCAAAGCATCGGTATATCTGTAGAAAGGTACATCATTACTTGTTTGTCCTATATCTCCGGTTCCTATTTCATATTTAACTAATCTGTAACCTTCGTTAGGTTCACAGCCATTTACGCTAGTCATGAAATTAATATATTCAAACTGTTTACCGTCTACCATTATCGACTCTCCTTTGCTTGTATATTGCTTACCTCCTAACCAACAATCTTTTAATCTTTGATCATCCGGATCGTAAGTATCAATAAATTGAGGTATTGCTCCGGTTCCATTCCATGGGCCACCACTCATTTCAAATGTTGCCTGACTAGGAGCCGCTAAAGATTTAAAAGGCCAGTAACTTCCTCCTGTTTTAACCTGATCAAAAGGAATAGATAATATCTCTTCCGGAGAACCTTCATTTTTAATTTTAAAATTATCAGCGTAATTACTTGCCAAACTAAACTTTCCACTGGCTATAATTTCATTGACCTCAGCTAAAGCTTCATTCCATTTAGGAGTACCAATATAAACTTGTGCATTTAAATACAATTTTGCCAAAGTCATCTTAACTGCCCATTTAGTTACTTTACCATAAGTTTCCGTATTATTTTCATCACTTAAAAATGGCAGGGCAGTTTTCAATTCACTTTCAACAAAATCATACACTTCTTTACCTGTATTCTGAACAGGCAGATAGCCAGGAGGATTTATAAAAGAAGTTACTATAGGAACATTTCTAAAATTATCCAGCAACAAATAGTAATAAATTGCTCTTAACGCTTTTAACTCTTGAATTACTTTATCTTTATTTGCGATACCTTCAATTTGTTCTATTTGATATATTGCTCTATTCACACTATTTACACCTGTATACATGTAACTCCAGTTACCTTCTGCATGAGGAAGAGTAGAGCCCCAGGTATGCTGATGCATCGTGATATAATAATCTCCCCAACCAATACCGTTTCGTTGCGGTGTCACCAAACAATCAGATGATTCCTCGTACAAATCATGCAAGCCATCCCAGTTCCAAAAAATTCCTCTAAATGAAGTATAAGCAGGCGCAATAATACTTGTTAAATCTTCTTCAGTCAATACTGTACCTTCAGCAGTTATTTTATCATAAACTGTCTCATCCAAATTTGTACAGCCAGTTCCTAAAAAAAGCAAACCGGAAATAAGGATTTTATATACTATATTTTGATTTTTCATCTTTAATTTTTTTAAAAAGTTAAATTTAAACCTAAAGTAAACCCTCTTGTCGTTGGATATTTATCTCTATTGTCCAATCCTTGTGACAAAACATTATCCCTGGCAATCTCAGGATCCAGACCTTTATACTTTGTAATGACAGCCAAATTATTTGCTGAAGCATAAACTCGCATTGCACTGATAAATTTATAAGGCTTAACATCAAAATTATAAGTCAATGTAACATTATCAAGTTTTGCATAGTCTCCTTGCTCCAGATAATAACTTACATAGGTTTGATTATAGTTTAGAACCGCTTTGTCGTACACCTTGTCAAATGCTGAAGCCAACATGTTATAATTGATCGTAGGATTTTCATAGAACATACGCTGAGAGTTTAATATCTGAAAATCAAAAGCTCCAGTCATTACAATGCTTAAATCAAATTTTTTGTAGGTAAATGTATTCGTCCAGCCCGCAACGTAATTTGGTATTCCGTTACCTAAATACTGTTTGTTAGCATCATTGTACAAATCTGGTGTCAATGTTTTTCTGGTTCCATCAGCAGTTTCAATAATCCATTTTCCGTCAGTCGTAATGTCTACAGATTTTAATCCCCAATAATTCCCAATAGATTGACCAACTTCTAATCTATGTGTTGTAAAAGAGATTGGATCTCCAGTATCTCCAGTATTAATAAAGTTTCTATCAATACTATACAAATCATTTGAAAGGCTTGTTAACTTATTTTTATTGTGTGAGAAAGTCATAGAAGAATTCCACATAAAATTTTCAGTCTTAACCGGAATTGTATTCAATAGAATCTCAAAACCTTTGTTTTCCATTTTTCCAACATTTGCAGTAATGCTGGAATATAAATATGGAGGTGTTGGAACAGCATAATCCCACAACATATCGCTTGTTTTTTTGCTGTAAACATCAAAGCTTCCGCTGATTCTGTTATTAAAAAATCCAAAATCAACCCCTACATTCACCTCAGCGGTTTTCTCCCAGCGTAAATCCGGATTAGGGTTACTTGCCGGTACTAATCCTTTTACCCATTTACCGTCATTGAAGAAATAACCATCATAATTATACAAAGTCTGAGACAGATAAGATTCTCCGGGAATTACTCCTGTAACACCATAACCAGCTCTTAATTTTAGGTTGTTAATAGCCGAAACATTGCTAAGAAAAGACTCTTTATTAATACTCCATCCTGCTGAAGCTGCCGGAAAATTACCCCATTTATGATTTTTTCCGAACTTAGAAGAACCTTCTCTTCTGATACTAACTAAAAGATCATATTTGTTATTAAAATTGTAATTCACTCTTCCGAAGAAACCAATCAATTTATCATCATTTTTGTAACTGCCCATAGATGCTTTTCCATCAGACAATGCGTTACCTGCTCCTAAATTATTATATGAAAAAGCATCTGTAGGAAAATCAAAATTAGAAGCTGAGAAACCTTCATTCATTGTATATTGATAACTGTAACCTCCCAATAGCGTAAATTCGTGTTTATCTAATTTTTTATTATACTTAGAGGTAAGTTCAACGTAATCTCTATCTGTCTGTCCGGTACTTCTTGAAGCAACTCCGTTTCGTCCGTTTATTGTGTTCGAATAGTGTTTTTTGGTTTCAGAATAACCATCTAGACCTGTATTTTTATTCTTGGCAAGCAAAGCACTTACATCCCATCCAGGCAATAAGTCCAAAGTTATATTCGCTGTAAACCTCTGCCAGGTACTTTGTCTGTCCTGCTTTGTCTCATTTAAGATTGCAACCGGATTATAATATTGAAATCTATTGGTTTCTGCGTAAGTTCCATCAGGCTTATAAACTGGAGCGGTAGGATTTCTAATCATCGCTTGTCTGTAAGCATAACCTGCAGTACCCGGAGAAATTCCCATTTTTTGTGTTCCGTTCAATAAGTTCAAATTAATTTTTAACTTGTCATTGAACATAGTATGATTTACATCAAATGAAAATCTATACTCTTTATTAAACGTACCATTAAAAACTCCTGTCTGATCTACATAATTTAAATTTACTACATAGTTTGTTTTGGCTGTTCCTCCTTTAAGGTCTAAGTTATGATTTTGAGCAAAACTACTTCTTGAAATTTCATCTAACCAATTTGTAGTGGCACCCTCATCTGTAAAAGGCATTTTAGTTCCTTGAGCCAGTAAACTTCTTAATCCTGCGGCATCTAAGAAATCTGCTTTTTTAGCAAAATTCGATACCGTTGTAAAAGCAGAATAGGTCATGGTTGGCTGTATCTCTTTGTTAACTGTTTTTGTTGTAATTAAAATTACCCCATTCGCTCCCCTTGTTCCGTAAATCGCTGCAGCAGATGCGTCCTTTAATACCTCGATAGAAGCAATTTCATTTGGAGAAACAGTATCAATTCCACCAGGTACCCCATTGATTAAAACCAAAGGAGCTGATCCGCCTTTTAAAGAAGATACCCCACGCAATGAAATATTGGGTGCAGCAGAAGGGTCTCCGGAGCCATTACTAATCGTTAAACCTGCAACTTTTCCTTTTATAAGATCCGAAGCATCTCTAATTGCTCCTCTTGTAAAGTCTTTTTCTTTTATACTGGCAATAGCACTTGTAACCCTTGATTTCTTTTGAGTACCGTACCCAACTACCACAACATCGGCTAATTGTTCTGTGTTTTCGATTAGTACTACATCTACTTTATTACCTGAAACTGTAACTTCCTGAGATGCAAATCCGACATAAGAAATAACCAATTTAGAGTTTGGTTTTTGAAGTGTCATCTGGAAATTTCCATCAAAATCTGATAATACACCATTATTAGATGTATTTTTTTCTACAATTGATACTCCGGAAATAGGTACTCCTTGAATATCTTTAATAGAACCCTGAATCTTTGTTTGTGCAATGGAAGTTAAAAATGTCAAAAGAAAAAAAATGGTAAATCCCAGTTTTTTCTTGAACAATTTATTTCCAAAATTCTGCAATACTGAATGGTTAGTAAAATTCATAGCTTTTTGGTTTTTTGGTTTTTGTTTGGTTAAAAAAATACTTGTTTAATACACGAAATATCAATTGTGTGTTTTAGACACTTGTAAAGTTAAATGATAACCAATCCCAAGAAAGCCAACAATTTATCCGAAAGCTGTATTATATTATCCTCTTATTATGTTTTTTAAGCAAAAACTGATTAAAAAAAATGGTATTCAAAAAAAATATGTTAATTACACACAACAAAAAGCATGTAATTTCAAAATACATTAAAAAAACATCAATATTAAACACTCAAAATAATCATTTAATAAGATTCATTCAAAAAATCGAGATATTGACAAAAACTAAAAGCCCATCACAATTAATTAAACTAATTTGTGATGGGCTTTTAAGTATTCTAATTGTAGCTTTACTGTTCTAACCAGCTGCGCAATATTTTCCTTTGGTTATCATTAGCTGATTCTAAAATCTGAAAAGAAAATTTTCTACTATTTGAAACGGTATCTAATTTTTCATTCAGCTGTAAACCTGCATATTGTAAATAAGAATTATAATCGATTGTTTTTGTTGTATAAACATATTCAAAAATGCTATTTAATGAACATCCTGCTATGTTTTCACAAGATTCCTGGAATTCAGCATCTGTAAAACCACGTTGCAATTTTTTATAATACTGCCAATATAAAAGACGCATGACATCATCTAATGATTTTTGATTCTGTGTTGCTTTACGAATAGCAAAATCCAGAACAAGACCAACAGCTGGCCCTTTATCATAATAAGAAATAGATTTAGCTGCATTTTCTCCCTGTTTCCCAAAAGGTCCGTCGCTCCAGGTTTCAAAACTTGCCTGGGTCAAAGATTGGAATGCTCTTCCTTGAGAATTCTCAAACGCATTAATGCCACTTTCTAAATTCTGAAATAAAGTCTGCTCACTTATCAATCCAGCTCTCTTTACAATTAGGTATTCATAATAAACCGACAAACCTTCGCTTACCCACAATAAATTTGTTTTACTTCCTTTATCATAATCAAATGGTCCCAATTCAAAAGGTCTGATTCTTTTTACATTATAATGATGAAAATATTCATGAGCCAAAAAACTCATCATTCTGTTCATTGCCTCCGGTTTATCCAAATCAGAACCATCAAAACTAACTGTTGTATTGTTAAGATGTTCGATGCCTCCTTGCCCGGGGCCAATTCCAATAAACGTATATTGTTTATACGGAATATCTCCAATAATAGCTACAGCCGATTCGACAACCTTTTTCAGATTGTCCATAAATTTTACTTTATCAAAATCGCCTATTTTATAACCTATAAAACGGTGTTCGATTCCGTTGACTTTAAAAGAGGGCAATTCTTCTAAATCTCCAATTAATAGTGGACAATCGTACAGAATATCAAAATCAGGAGCAGTAAATTCATTCGTTTTTCCTGTAATCGGATCTAAACCCGTTGCTATTTTAAAGCCTTTTTTTATTCCCTCAAATTTTACAGAAACTGGCGTATTAAGATGTTCATTAATATAGACAAATAAACTATTCGGAATTATATAAGCATGTGAGGCATCCAGATAACTATTGGCTACAAACTGTTTATCTGCTTTTACATCATAACTTAAAGTAAACGGCTTATTCTTTGGCGTCTTAATCTGCCAGCTGTTTTCGTTCCCCTTTTTTACCGCTATATTTTTATTATCAGACTTTGCAGCGAAATTTTCTACCGCTTTACTGTAATACATTAACTGATAATAACCCGGCATCCAGTTTGGCATTTTAAAATCAATTGTTTCCTCCTGCCAGCCACTGCAATATAATTCCACATGAAAATAATGATTCTCAGGATTAGGCATCGAAACTACATATTGCAAAACTGGAGATTTCGTTTGTGAAACTGCACTTTGAGCAATTCCTAAAAAAAAGAAAATCAACAATAGAATTACAAATGAGTTTCCTTTTCTGTTTTGTGCTGATAAATATTTCATATGATTACTTATATTTCTAATAATCCAGGTTTACAAATGTTTTTTTTGCCACAGATTAAAGGATTAAACAGGATTATTTTTTTTATGCTTTACAATTTGAAAAAAATTAACTCGTTCTCGAAAGTGGTAAAATTCTTTAAATCTGTGAAATCTGTGGCAAAAAATAACTTTACTAGTTCTACGCTTTGTCTTTACTCACGAAATAGTAATAAATCGGAATTCCTAAAAGTACAATTGCCAATCCCGGTATCGAAGAATTGTATTTGTAAATCAAGAGCATAATACAAATAGTCAAAGCCGCAATGATATAAATAAAAGGCAGAAACGGATAACCAATTGCTTTGTACGGACGTTCTAAATCCGGTTTCGTTTTACGAAGTCTAAAAATTCCGGCAATGGTTAAAATGTAAAATATTAAAACGACGAATATTACATACTCTAAAAGTTCATTGTATTTGCCGCTTAAACAAAGTGCTGATGCCCAAATACATTGAATCCATAATGCTTTTTCCGGTACTCCGTTTTTATTTAATTGCCCTAATTGTTTAAAAAACAATCCGTCTTTGGCCATTGTATGATACACACGAGCTCCGGAAAGTATCAATCCGTTATTACATCCGAAAGTCGAAATCATCAATAATATGGCAATGATATAAGTTCCTGAATTTCCAAAAATATGCTGCGATGCTACCACCCCTACACGATCGTTTTCGGCATAGGCAATTTCATTTATAGAAAGAACCGATAAATACATCATATTGGTGGCAATATAAATGATGGTTACAATCAAAGTTCCCAAGAAAAGACTTCTTCCGATATTTTTAGAAGGATTTTTTATTTCGCCCGCAATAAAAGTGACATTATTCCAGGAATCACTGCTGAACAAACTCCCGACAAGACTTGCTGCTAAAGCTCCCATAATCGCAAATCCTGAGTAAGGAACCAACGTATTTCCTTCTAATTTATTAATCGAAAAACCTGTGTTCCAATTTGCTTTCCAAATATCAGCTTTTGCTGCAAGAGTAAAACCAAAAATGATAAGTCCGAACAGTGCAATTAATTTTACCAGCGTAAAAATAGTCTGGATCATTTTTCCTTCTTTTACGCCTCTAGTATTTACATAAGTAAGGAAAACGACTAAAATTATAGAAGTCAATTGTGCTGCCGATATTTGTAAAAAACTAAAGTCTATGATATTATTTTTTTCGCTTAAGGAAGGAAAAACATAAGCAGCAAATTTGCTGAAAGCAACACCAACCGCCGCAATTGATCCCGTTTGTATCACTGCAAAAAAACTCCAGCCGTACAAAAAACCGGTAAGTGAATTGAACGCTTCTTTTAGATAAACGTATTGTCCTCCAGCCTTTGGAAACATACTGCTCAATTCTCCATAACTCAGTGCTGCGGCAATGGTTAGAAATCCCGTAAATAACCAAATCAGCAATAAAGCACCTGCTGATCCTACATTACGAACAATATCTGCACTAACAATGAAGATTCCTGATCCAATCATAGAACCCGCAACGATCATGGTAGCATCTAATAATCCTAATGATCTTTTGAAATTATTTTTTTCTGTTGTTGATTCCATATTTCCTTGTTGTTTTGTTTTTTTGTTTTGTTTTGAATGAAAATCTATTTTAGAAGCTGCACTTATCCAAACCTTTCTACTTCAAAAGCATCAATATCGATACTTGTAGCTTCCCTATTCACTATTTCCGAAACCAATTTTCCTGTGCCTGGCCCAAGACTTAATCCCATCATAGAGTGTCCGGTTGCAACCACCACATTATTGTATTTTTTTATTCTTCCAATATATGGGAGACCATCCGCAGAACATGGTCGGTAACCGTACCAAATATCTTGTTCTGCTGGTTTTTGGATATCAAATTCCGGCAGGAAATCTTTAACTGCATTTAATATTCCGTTGATGCGATGGTATTGTGGTTTTTCAGTTGTAGGTACTACTTCCATTGTACCTCCAAATCTAATTTTGTTGCCATCCATAGGCGCTATAGCTACTCTCCCCTCTGCTAGAATAATGGGATGATTTACTTTATAATTCGAATTTTCTAAAGTTATAGAATAACCTCTACCCGGCATCAGTGATACTTTGGCATTTACTAAGGCCGCGATTTCTCTCGTCCAGGCTCCTGTTGCAATCACAACATCATCTGCTTCATAAGATTCTTTATCGGTAATTACTTTTTTAACTGCATTATTCTCTTTTTCAAATGAAACCACAGTTTCTCCCGATTGAAACTGAACACCATTTGCTACTAAATGCTCCTTTAAAACTTTCATCAATTTATTTGGATAAACATGTGCATCACAATTGAACTGCACAGCTCCTATTGCATTAATTTTGGTTTGAGGTTCTAATGCCTGCAGCGCTTCATAATCCAGTAAGTTTACATCTAAACCTAATTCTCTTCCTTTAGAAACAGTATGTTCTGCGTGTTTAGCAACGGCATCGGTTTGAAAAACTTCCAGCATTCCTTTGTGTTCGTAAGCAAATTCAAAGCCTGGGATTTTTTTCCATTCTAAAAACTCATTCTGACTCAATAAGGATATATCTCGAAGTGGAATAGCCGATTTGGCAACATTTGTTTCTGTAGCGCTTTTTACAAAATTTAATCCCCAATCCAATAATGCTTTATTAAAAGAAGGCTTGACATAAAACGGACTTTTAGAATTAAACATCCATTTGAATCCTTGCCAAACAATGCCAGGAGCTGCTAATGGTATAAAGTGGCTCGGACAAACATATCCTAAATTGCCATAAGAGCAATTGTTTTCAAAATTATCTTTGTCTATTACGGTAACTTTACAACCACTTTGTTGTAAATAAAATGCCGAACTTAATCCTATAATTCCTCCGCCTATTACTACTACCTGTTTCATAAATGTGCTTGTATCTTAATTAAAATTTGTAAAATTTCCAGTTGGTTTTAAAATCTCTCTGCAAGGATTGATTAGTCAATAATACTCTCAACAATTCGATTGGCATCGCATTTTCTCTCAAAATAGCATCATGATATTGCTGATATGTCATTTTCCCGCTTGTGACTAATTCTTCTTTTAAGGCAGTAAACTGCAATCCGCCCAGCATATAAGCAATTTGGTATAACGGACTGTAACCGCCTACAAATGATCTTCGCACTTCGCCTTCAGCATTGGCACGTTCATGTCCTACCCGATCAACTAAAAAATCAATGCACTGTTGCGGACTCCATTTTCCTAAATGATAGTTTAGCGAAAAAATAATTCGTGCACATCTATGCATTCTCCAAAACAGCATACCAATTTTGTCTTCTGGTGTCTGAGGAAATTTTAAATCCCATAACAGCATTTCCCAATACAATGAATTTCCTTCAACCCAAAACGGAGTATCAAAATGACGATACGCTTTATACCTATCTTTCATAAATTGCTGTAAATGATGTCCTGCAATTAACTCATGATGAATAGTCGCTCTGGAAAAATGAGGATTATTGCCACGCATGCTCATCATCTTTTCACTATAAGACATTGTGCTTGTTGGATAAGAAATAATAAGAGATTCTCCGCCCAGAAAAAACGGGTTTATTTTTTGTGCTTCGGGCGACATCATGTACATACGCCAGCTTTCTTCTGCAATTGGCGGTATGGTCAAAAGATTATTTTGTTTTAAAAAATCTACCGACTGATTGTATAAATCCAGCATTGCCTGCGGTTGATCTCCAGGAGCAACAAAAGAATTTTTGACTTTTTCCTGAGTGGCTTTCCAATTGTCTCCAAAGCCCATTTCACGAGAGGCTTTTAATAATTCAGCATCACACCATGCAAATTCTTTATTAGCAATTGCTACCAATTCTTCCGGTGAATAAGGTATAAACTCTGTTTGCAACTGACGAATTAATTCTTCTCGCCCTATTGGATTTCCAACGATACCGCTTCCATCTTCTTTTTGAGTACTGGCATCTTTTCTTTTTGACTTTAAAAGCAAAGCATATTCTCCTAAAGCAACATCAACTTCGCTGTAAGTTTTGGGAACCCACCAGGAAAATAAGGGATCATAACCATTATAAAAATCAAAATAATTCTTCAAAATTTCCTGTAATCCTTTTGCATGCAAAACAGCAAATTCTGAAGAGGCTTTATCTAAACCTTCAATTTTTTCTACTTTTTTGATTTGTTCAATGATAGTTTTGCGTAAATCTTCCAGTTCTTTTGCAACTAGTTCTCCATTTACTTTGATTCCTCTTCTACGTGGTTTTTCCAGAGCATAAATTTTTTCATCAAAAGGGAAATAGGCTTTTATCTTATCGTATACTTTTTGTTGCTGTAGTAGTTCGTATTCTTCACTGTTTAAATTTCTATTAAATAAAATATAATCCACTTTGCCATTTATGTTCATGGCATCGAAATTTAATCCTTCAAGTGTTTTTTTATAATCAGAAATTAATTGTAAACGACGGTTTCTTCGTTCGGGAGTATTGTAGTTATTTTCATTGTATTGAACACCAAAAGTATCTGCATTGCTATTGGTGGCATAAAACCGCATGATACTTCCTTTATCGGCTTCATAATGCACCATGGTATTGTTGACTTCACTCGTTTGCAGATACAAATCTGAACTGAAATTCTGTGCAAAAGAAGATGCTGGTCTTAAAACAATTAAAAAGATTAATAAGAGGAAATAACTGGTTCTATTTTTTTTGGTTTTAATCATGGTGGTATTTTGGTAGAGTTAAAAAGACTGTGTTTTTTTACTGGTCTAATTCATTGTTATTTCGGCTTGGAGGATCAATTCCTAATAAATGTTTTACAAAAAAATCACGTTTTCTCTGTCTTCCGTAAGGGCCACCATCACTATGACCAACACCTGGCAAAGGCAGAAACTCAAATGTTTTTCCTGCTTTTATTAAGGCATCGGCAACACGATAAGTAGATTCTGGCGGTACATTTTCATCGGCTTCTCCAATGACTAACAATAAATCTCCTGTAAGTTTTCCGGCATTGGTCACATTAGATTGTTCTTTATAATGCTCTCCAACCGGATATCCCATCCATTGCTCATTCCACCATTGTTTATCTACTCGATTGTCGTGGCAACCGCAGGCGGCGACTCCTGCTTTGTAGAATTCCGGATGAAACAATAAACCGCCTAAAGCATTTTGCCCTCCGGCAGAAGTACCATACAATCCTACTCTTGAATCGTCTACATAAGGATATTTTTTAGCCAAGGCTTTGATCCATAAAATACGATCTTCAAAACCGGCATCTTTTAAATTTTTCCAGCAGACATCATGAAAAGCTTTTGATCTGTTTGCTGTTCCCATTCCATCAATTTGTACCACTATAAATCCTAACTGAGCCAGACTCTGCATCTCGGTTGTGTAGCGATCCATAAAATTTTTAGGCACAAAAGAATCCTGCGGACCTGCATAAATACTTTCAATTACAGGGTATTTTTTATTAGGATCAAAATCTGCTGGACGGCATATTATTCCCCAAATATCCGTCACACCATCTCTCCCTTTCGCATGAAAAGGTTCCGGTAAAGACATTCCTGTAGCGAGATAAGCTGTAGCATCTGATTTTTCAAGATCCATTATTTTTTTTCCATCAGAAGTACGATGAAGTTCAATAATAGTAGCCACATTCGGTTCTGAGTAAGAATCGACATAATATTGTTTGTTTTTCGAAAAAGAAACCAGATGATTTCCTTTTGAAGGAGTCAGATTAATTAGTTTCTTTCCATCAAAACCTATTCTATAATGATGAATATAATACGGATCTTCGTTTGAATTCATTCCGCTTGCCGAAAACCAAATTTCTCTTTTCTTTTCGTCAATGCTGTCAATGCTTCGAACAACCCATTGTCCTTTCGTAATTTGCTTTTTTTCTTTACCTGTTATCGCATCAATTAAATACAAATGTCTCCAACCGTCTTTTTCAGAAGACATTACAATTTCATTGCTTTCTTTACCATAATGCGTAAACAATCTGGATTCATAAATAAAAGTATTGGTCTTTTCATCGACTACAGAACGGGTTTCGGCAGTTTGAGTATTTACTTCTAAAATTCTAAATCTTTGATGGCCTCTTTCTACTTTTTCAAACGTAAAGTAATTTGGATTGTCTTTTCTCCAATGCAATTCCGGAGCATCAAAAAAATCAATTATTGGAGCATTTACTTTTATTGTTTTTTGATTTTCGATATGAAACAAATACATTTCATAAGTAGTGAAAGGATCTCCCGGTTGTTTATAAGGCTGGGAATGCAATTCACCGCGAGTGGTATTGGCTACGGAAGTTAAAACATAATGAACAGGCAAATCGGTAAAGGGAGTAATTAGATAACCAACAATATATTTGCTGTCAGGCGACCACGCTAAAGCCCCATACGGTTTTTCTTTTGTACCGTCTTTTGTGAATTGAATTTCATTTCCTCCAGCGATTGGCTTTATAAATACATTATACTCTTTTATAAAAGCCAGCCATTTTTTATTGGGAGAAATACTGTCTGTCTTAAAGGAATTCCATCTTTGCCATTGCCTATTTAAACTAGGATATTTTGTTTTGTCTTTAGACAGGGAATTTATTTTTTGAATGCTATAATCGGAGAGCTTTACCTGATAGTAGTTTTTATCATATTTTAAAGCTATTAAATTTGTTTTGGCATCATAATTTAAACTATCAATAACCAGACTTTTTTGGGGAGTTTTTATCTCTGTAAGAGTGCTTAGTGCATTTTTTAGTTTAGGTTCATCAAATAAAATATTTTTAGTTTCTTTTTCGGCATCTACCAAAATATATTCGATAATACTGTCTTTTAAAACATTGGAATACCAAAATGATTTTCCGTCGCTTTGCCACTGTGCTTTTATACTGGTCTTGAAAACAGTATTTTTAACTGTTTTATCCAATAACAAAGCTTTTTTATATCGTTCTAAAATCTCGGTTTTAGAAGGCTGATAGGGTATCATTTCTTTATGCTGCGAATATAAGCTACAGTTCAGAAATGATACGAAGAAGGCAAAAAGGAGTAAATTCTTTTTCATAGTTATTCAAATACAAGGAGACTTCCCTATTTATTAATTATAGAAATAAAAATAGTTTGCCAATAGAACTAAAAACCTCCGAAAAGCAGGTTTAAAAGTCCTATTCACGATACCGTAAAAACTAAAAAACTGTTAGTTCAGGTCGATTGAATTACAAAACCTGAAATCCGTGTGCGTAAGGATCATCTTCCTCATCAATAATTATGGTATTGTAACCATACACTTTTGCCCATCCTTGTATACTGGGAACAATGGCTTTAATATCGCCAATTGCAGTTTCTTCTTCTATTCTGCCAACGAACTTACTTCCGATATAACTTTCGTGTATAAATTCGTCTCCTTTTTCAAGCAATCCTTTGGCATGTAATTGCGCCATTCTTGCTGATGTACCAGTACCGCAAGGCGAACGGTCTATGGCTTTGTCTCCATAAAAAACAGCATTTCTGCCTGATGAAGTCGGATCTAGAGGTGTACCCGTCCATAACATATGACTCACATCTCTAATCGTATCATTTTCAGGATGAATAAATAGATTTGGATATTTTTCGTTAATTCGTGCTCGCACTACCTGACTGTATTGCACAATCTTACTGGCGGTAAAATCCTGAATTCCAGAAAAATTTTGCTGCGGATCTACAATGGCATAATAATTTCCGCCATAAGCAACATCAAAAGTTAATTCGCCTAGCTCTGGGCATTCAATAGTTAAATTTTCAGCCGCTAAATACGATTTAACATTCGTCAATTTAACCCATTCTACTTTTTTTCCAACTTGCTTGTATTCAATTTTTACCAAGCCTGCAGGCGCTTCCATATTTATTTTCCCTGCAATTTTCGGACTAATTAATCCTTCTTCAATTGCAATGGTAATCGTACCTATTGTACCGTGTCCACACATTGGCAGGCAGCCTGACGTTTCGATAAACAAAATGCCAAAATCGTTATCCGGATTCGTTGGCGGAAACAAAATACTGCCGCTCATCATATCATGTCCGCGAGGTTCAAACATCAATCCTTTACGAATCCAATCGTATTGGCTTAAAAAATGCTGTCTTTTCTCGCTCATGTTGGCACCAATTAGATTTGGCCCACCGCCAGCAACTACTCTAACCGGATTACCACAAGTATGTGCATCTACACAAAAAAAAGTTTTTCTAGCCATATTTAAATTGAATCTTTTGTTTGAACATTATTAACTAATCTTGAAATTCCAAGCGGGTTTTCATTTTGAAGTGCCTCCGGAAGTTTGTTATTCGGCCAATTCTGATAACTAAAAGGTCTAACCCATCTTTTAATGGAACCAATTCCAACTGCTGTAAATCTGGAATCTGATGAGGAAGGATAGGGTCCGCCATGCACCATCGACGGACATACCTCTACTCCTGTCGGTAATCCGTTAAAGATTATTCTTCCGACACGATTACCCAAAGCATCCACTACTTCTTCATAGTTTTCAATTTCATTTTCTTCTGCCAAAATACTCCCCGTCAGCTGTCCTTCTAATTTTTCAATAATCGCAACCAGTTCAATTTCGTCTTCACATTGCACTAATATCGAAAAAGGGCCGAAAACCTCTCTATGCAAAACTGGATTTTCTAAAAAGATTTTGCCCGAAACCGTCAATATTTTTTGTGAAGCGTAATTAGGATTATCTGTCTTAGCATATTCTGCTACGACTTCAATTCCGTCTTGCGAACTTAACAGTTCATTATTGGATTGATAATTTTTATAAATCGATGGATTTAACATACAACTTGGCGAAATCTTTAAAATCTCAACGGCAAGCTGTTCGGTAAACGTTTTTAAAGCATCACTTTTAATTCCGAGCATCAATCCGGGATTAGTGCAAAACTGTCCTGCTCCTAATGTTACAGAACCAGCGCATGCCACTGCCCATTTTTCAGCATTTTGTTTTAATGCTTCTGGTAATAATACAACTGGATTTATACTTCCCATTTCTGCAAAAACCGGTATTGGTTCTTCGCGCTGTCCTGCTAAATCATATAAAGAACGACCGCCTTTTATACTTCCTGTAAATCCAACTGCCTTAACCAAAGGATGTTTTACCAATGTAACCCCAACTTCAATTCCGCTGCTGTTCAGATTAGAAAAAACACCTTCCGGCATATTCGTTTTTTGAGCTGCTTTAATTACTGCCGAAGCTACCATTTCTCCAGTACCTGCATGCATGGGATGGCTTTTTACGATAACCGGACATCCAGCGGCCAATGCAGATGCTGTATCGCCGCCGGCCGTAGAATAAGCGAATGGAAAATTACTGGATCCAAAAACAACTACTGTACCTAAAGGGCGCTTCATTTTACGAAGATCGACCTTTGGCAAGGGAACCCTGTCTGGAATAGCAGTGTCAATTGCCGCTTCAACCCAAGAACCTTCTTCTACTAAATCAGCAAAAGCATTTAATTGTCCGATAGTTCTTCCTCTTTCGCCTTCAGCACGACCTCTTGGCAAACCCGATTCCTGACAATAAACGTCTAAGAGATTATCTCCTAAAGCCAATATTTCATCCGCAATTGTTCTTAGAAATAAGGCTTTCTCTTTACCAGTAGATTTCTGAAATGTCAAAAATGCTTTGCTTGCAAGAGTTACGGCCGATTCTATTTCTTCATTACTTGCTTCAGTAAACTGCCAGGTATTCTCTGTATTTTCCTGAGGATTAAACGTTTTGAAGGTTTTATCGCTGTTAGCTGACAACTGACTCCCTATGTAATTTTTTCCAGTAATCATGTATTCTATAGTATTTGGTTAAGTAATTCTAAAATTGAAAAAAGTTTTCAAAAAACTTCTTTTCTATTACAGGCTTTTATAGTCTGGCAGCGCTGGTCTATTTTTTAATGAATCATTAATAATAGTCAAAACTCGTTCTCTTTCAGCTCCCATAAGTGGTAATCTTGGTGCACGTACGTATTCCGTTCCTAATCCTGTTCCCACTTCCGCCAACTTAATATTTTGAACCAATTGTGCATTGATATCCAATTCTAATAAAGGCAAAAACCAACGGTAAATCGTCAACGCTTCTTGAACTTTACCAGCTTTCGCTAATTTATAAATAGCAACTGTTTCTTCTGGAAATGCATCAACAAGACCACCAACCCATCCGTCAGCTCCCATTAGTAAACTTTCTAATCCTAAAGTATCAACTCCTGTAAGGACTTTTAATCTGCTTCCAAAACGATTAATGATTCTGGTTACATTAGAAATGTCTCTTGTAGATTCTTTAACAGCCTGAATGTTATCCAGCTTTAAAAGTTCTTCAAACATGTCTAAAGTTACCTCAATCTTATAATCAACCGGATTGTTGTAGATCATAATAGGTAAAGAAGTACTTTTTGCAACTTCTGTAAAATATTCAACAGTTTCGTGATCGGTAGCTTTGTAACGCATTGGAGGCAACATCATTAAACCTCTTGCTCCATTAGCTTCAGCTTTGTTTGCTGCTTCAATAGCACCGCGCGTAGTTTGTTCTGCAATATTCATTATCACAGGAACCTTTCCATCAACTATACGAACTGTTTCAAGAATAAGGTCTTGTTTTTCTTCTTCTAAAAGTGTACTTGCTTCTCCTAAAGTTCCTCCAAGAATAACGCCTTCTATTCCAGCATCTAATTGATAATTAAGGTTTTTCTCAAACATTTTAAAATCTAAAGTGTCTTCAGCTGTAAAATTTGTGGTAACAGCTGGCATTACCCCTTTCCATTGAATATTCATAATTTATCTATTTTTATTTATTTCAAAGGTATCAAGGGGGGTAAAAATTTTATCTAGGAATATTATCAAAAACCTATACAATATTATCTCATTTGTAAGATTTTAACAAAAACTAGATTAATTTTAATTCATCTTTTACTAATTTTTATATCTTTCCGTAAAATATAAAAAAAATACCACGCAATGAAAGTTTTTCCTTTTAAAATCCCAAAGTCAAGCGAAGAGGCATTTATCTATCAAGAAGACTGCGAAACTATTTTTTATGATAAATACCATCAGCATGAAGAAATTCAAATTAGTTATATAAAGAAAGGAGAAGGCAAAATTTTAGTCGGAGATATGATTACCGAATATCAAAAAGGCGACATAATTATATTAGGAAGCAATTTACCGCACGTTTTTAAAAGCGACATTTCTGAAAGCAGAGGAATGTCGGTCATGCTTACGGTCTTTTTTACCGAAAATGGATTCGGAAAAGATTTTTTTAATTTACCGGAATTAAATGCTGTAGAACCTTTTTTTACAGCTATTAAAAACGGAATACAGATTAGAGATGCCAAACCATCTATTATAAGGAAGTTTAAAAAGTTTAAAGAAGCCGATAAATACGATCGTTTTATTCTTTTAATGTCTATGCTAAAAGCCTTTAGCCAGTCTGACAAAAAACATCTATCTAATTATGTTTTCAATAAACCTTTTACAGATGCTGAAGGGAAACGAATGCAGATGGTTTTTGATTTTGTCATGACGCATTATCAAAAAAATATCACTTTAGACGAAATTGCCCAAATTGCCAACATGACCAAAAATGCTTTCTGCAAATATTTCAAAACCCGAACTAAAAAGACTTTTTTCCAGTTTTTGATTGAAATCCGAATTGAACATGCTGCAAAACTGCTTATCAAAAACAAGGAATTATCGATTATCGAAATTTCGGAACTAAGTGGTTTCAATAATATTTCTAATTTCAACAGAAAATTTAAAGAAATCAAAAAGAAAACCCCTTTTGAGTTTAAAAGTTCCCTTATTAAGTCTTAGCCTATTTTACTCCTTTTTAAGTAATATTCTATTATATAAGGATAATAAAAGTCTAGCTTCAATATCCTAAATCTGCATACTTTTGAAAATCTACACTCTTTTTCTTAATGAAATAAGATTTTGAGTCCAGCTACATTTTCAACCATTTCAAACTTAAAAATGCCATGATTAGGAACTATTTAACTCTTGTTTTTTTGTGTTTTCATTTCATTTCTTTTGCCCAAAAAACAAAACCATATACGCTGGCAGACACCTTAAGAGGCAGTTTAACTCCCGAAAGACAGTGGTGGGACGTACAACGTTATGATATTACTGTGAAACCTGATTATGACACTAAAATAATAGTAGGAAGCAACACTATAACGTATAAAACACTTAAAGAAAAGAGCAATACCAAAATGCAGATTGATTTGCAGAATCCTTTGGTTATTGATAGTGTTATTCAATCCGGAAAGAAATTAAGTTTTGCAAAAGAAAACGGTGTCTGGTATATTAAAACACCTAAATCTAAAATAAAATCCACCAGCAAAGTGGCTATTTTCTTCAGTGGAAAAGTGCATGAAGCCATAAAAGCGCCTTGGGATGGTGGATGGATCTGGACAAAAGATTCCTTAGGCCGTCCGTGGATGACGGTTGCCTGCCAAGGACTTGGTGCCTCTGTATGGTATCCGTGCAAAGATCATCAAAGTGACGAACCGAATAATGGAGCAAGTTTAACGATGACTGTTCCTGATTCTTTAACCGCAATTGCTAACGGACGATTAGAGTTTAAGAAAAACAATAATGACGGAACAACTTCTTATAAATGGGCTGTTGTCAATCCGATTAGTAATTATTGCATCATTCCGTACATTGGAAAATATGTCAATTTTAAAGAAACTTATAAAGGCGAAAAAGGCAATTTAGATCTGAATTATTGGGTTTTGGATTACAATTTAGAAAAAGCTCAAAAATACATGCCAAAAGAAGTGCATAATATGTTGAATGCATTTGAATACTGGATGGGGCCATATCCGTTTTATGAAGATGGTTATCAGTTGATTGAAACCTCACATACCGGAATGGAACATCAAAGTGCTGTTTCTTATGGTAATCATTATAAGCCCGGCTATCGCGGTAATGACGGCTCCGGAACGGGCTGGGGAATGAAATGGGATTTTATTATTATTCATGAAAGCGGACACGAATGGTTTGGAAACAACATTACCACAAATGATCTGGCTGATATGTGGGTACATGAAGGATTTACCAATTACAGCGAAACCCTCTTTGTCGATTATATTTTTGGAAAACAAGCCGGAGATGAATACAACGCCGGAACTCGCAAAGGAATACGAAACGATCGTCCCATTATTCCCGATTATAATGTAAATGCACAAGGAAGCGGCGATATGTATCCAAAAGCAGGAAATATGCTTCACGCCATTCGTCATGGATTGGATAACGATGCCTTATTTCGAGAAGTAATCAGAGGATTGGGAAAAGAGTTTTATCATCAAACGGTAGATTCGAAACAGATTGAAAATTATATTTCGAAAAAGCTTAATTTTGATTACAGTAAAGTTTACGAGCAATATCTTACCACAACACAGATTCCAAACTTTGAATTTTATTTTAATGAAGATAAAACCAAAGTTTTCTATCGTTACAGCAATTGTGTAAGTGGTTTTAATTTACCGCTGACCTTAAAAAATGATACGGATAAAATCAAAATAATACCATCAGATCAATGGCAGAGTATTGCCTTAGCAAAAGATCAAAAGTCTTTATTTGACGTAACTTCTATTACTAAAATGTATTATATAAATCCTGTTTTGGAGAACAATATAAAATAAAAAATCAATCATTAATCAAAATACGATGAAGAAAATAATCTCTCTTTTTTTCTGTTTTATCCTGTCACTTTTTTTCCTGACTGCAAATGCTCAAAGACCAAAATGGGCGAATAACAACAGTAGTTATTATACCGCAGAAAAAGGAGAAATAATACAGTACGAATTACCAAATTTTACCAGAAACGTAATTGTTGATGCCAAACAGCTTACACCAAAAGGAAGCGCAAAAGCTTTAGAAGTTAAAGATTTTGAATTCAGTAAAAATGAAAAATTAGTTTTGATTTACACCAATTCAAAAAAAGTGTGGAGGCTGGAAACGCGTGGCGATTACTGGCTTTTTAATACCGAAACAAATGAATTGCGACAGATTGGAAAAAACAGGCCAGAATCGTCTTTGATGTTTGCAAAACTAGCTCCGGACAATAATTCAATTGCTTATGTAAGCAAGCATAATTTATATATTGAAGACCTTAATTCCGGAAAAGAAACGGCTTTAACAACTGATGGAACAGATCGATTGATAAATGGAACTTTTGACTGGGCTTACGAAGAAGAGTTCAATTGCAGAGACGGTTTTCGCTGGAGTCCTGACGGAAAAAGTATTGCATTTTGGCAGATTGATGCTACCAAAATCAAAAACTTCTTAATGATTAATAACACCGATTCTATCTATTCTTATACGATTCCGGTTGAATATCCAAAAGCGGGAGAAGATCCTTCGGCTTGTAAAATTGGAGTTGTCAATATCGCTTCACTTCAAACGACATGGATGAAAGTTCCAGGGGATTCAAAACAACATTATATTCCGTTAATGCAATGGACTCCTGATGGTTCTTCGATATTAGTTGAACAACTAAATCGCAAACAAAATGAAGCCAAACTCTTTTTATGTGACCCTAAAAGTGGCGATACAAGTCCAATTTATTCTGAAAAGAATACTTCATGGATCGATATATTACCAACTGAAAATGAAGGCTTGAAATGGATTAACAACGGAAAAGAATTTCTTTGGTTGACTGAGAAAGATGGCTGGAAGCATTTATATAAAATCAGCAAAAACGGAAAAACAGAAACATTGATTACCAATGGAAAATATGATGTAATTGATATTAAAGCCGTTGACGAAAAAAATGGTTTT
This sequence comes from Flavobacterium notoginsengisoli, assembly GCF_042686225.1. Taxonomy (NCBI): domain Bacteria; kingdom Pseudomonadati; phylum Bacteroidota; class Flavobacteriia; order Flavobacteriales; family Flavobacteriaceae; genus Flavobacterium; species Flavobacterium notoginsengisoli. Next base: position 32,557 of record NZ_JBHUOT010000001.1, on the reverse strand, counting down.
GTTTACTTTTTAGCTTCTCCAGATAATGCAACACAGCAATATTTATACAAAACAGCATTAAATGGAAAAGGTAAACTAATAAAAGTATCTCCAGCTAACGAAATCGGAACGCACACTTATCGTTTATCTCCCGATGCAAAATATGCAGAACATCGTTTTTCGAATCATAAAAACCAAAAAATAGCAGAATGGGTTAATCTTTCTACTCAAAAGACTATTAAAGAAACCGATCATAATATGACTGCAAGCGGTAATGTTGAAATGATTCAGATTACAACTGCTGACAATGTTACCCTTGACGGTTGGATGATCAAACCAACTCCATTTGATCCTGCTAAAAAATATCCTGTTTTATTTTATGTTTATACAGAACCTGCAGGCGCAACTGTAAAAGATGCCGCGGGTTATGCCAGTACTTTTTTATACGATGGAGATATTGCTGCCGACGGATATATTCAAATTAGCTTAGATGGAAGAGGAACTCCAGTTCCAAAAGGTGCTGAATGGCGTAAATCGATCTATCAAAACATAGGGATTCTAAACACCAGAGATCAGGCAATGGCCGCTAAGGAAATCCTAAAATGGCCTTTTGTAGACAAAGACCGAATCGCAGTCTGGGGATGGAGCGGCGGCGGTTCTACTACGCTAAATCTTTTATTTCAATATCCTGAAATTTATAAAACAGGAATCGCTATTGCCGCTGTACCCAACCAATTGTTGTATGATAATATTTATCAGGAACGTTATATGGGATTACCTCAGGAAAATAAAGAACCTTTTATCAAAGGCTCTCCTATTACTTATGCCAATAAACTTCAGGGAAATTTATTGCTGATTCACGGCACTGGCGATGATAATGTGCATTATCAGGGAGCAGAAATGCTGGTTAACGAATTAGTAAAAAACGGCAAACAATTCCAAATGATGAGTTATCCAAATCGTACACACAGCATTAATGAAGGAGAAGGAACAACGGAACATTTATCGAAATTATTCACACAATACTTAAAAGAACACTGTCCAGGCGGAGGCAGATAATATCATTTTAAATACCAAGTTCAAAAAAAATATGTTTAGCAGAGAAACTTATATAAACAGAAGGCAAGTCTTAAAAAAAGCAATGGGTTCTGGCCTTATTATTCTTCCCGGAAATGAAGAAGTCGGAATGAACTACCGGGATAATATTTATCATTTTAGACAAGACAGTAGTTTTTTATATTATGCAGGAATAGATCGTCCTTCTTTATTTTTAATAATCGATATTGATGCTGATCTGGAAATTCTATTCGGCGATAACCTGACAATCGAACAAACTGTTTGGGTTGGCCCACAAGATTCATTAAATAGTGATGCAGAAAAAACAGGAATCACAACTGTACAGCCTTTCTCATTTGTAGAAGCTGTTCTTAAAAATGCTGTACAACAGAAACGTGCGATTCATTTTCTACCACCTTATCGTGCTGCTATTACTTTAAAATTAAGTTCATGGCTGGATATTCATCCTAATGAAGTAGCTAAAAAATCATCCATTCCATTATCTAAAGCAATAATTGCACAACGTTCTTATAAAACGAATGAAGAACTGATTGAGATTGAAAAAGCGGTAGATATAACGGCAGCAATGCACTTAAAAGCAATACAAAGTGCAAGACCTGGAATGACCGAATATGAAATTGCAGGACAAGTTGAAGGCACGGCAATCAGTCTTGGCGGTCATCTTGCTTTTCCGACAATACTAACAGTCAACGGACAATACCTGCACAATCATGCCGGCAGTAATGTCTTAAAGGAAGGACAATTGGTTTTATGTGACTGTGGAGCCGAAAACAATATGCGTTATGCCGGAGATATGACCAGAACTTTTCCAGTTTCGAAAACCTTTACAGCACAGCAGAAAGAAATTTATAATATTGTTTTAAAAGCTGAAGAAGCCGCTATAGCCACTCTTAAACCCGGAACTTTCTTCAAAGATTCACATCTTACCGCGTGCAAGGAGATTTTAACGGGATTGAAATCTCTTGGCTTGGTAAAAGGTGATTTGGATGAAGCCGTAGCAGCAGGCGCTCATACCTTATTCTTTCAATGCGGTTTAGGTCACATGATGGGAATGGACGTTCATGACATGGAAAATATTGGCGAAGAATATGTTGGCTACACAGAAACTCTAAAGAAGAGCACCGAATTTGGATTAAAATCACTGCGTCTGGCCAAAGAACTTGAAGAAGGTTTTGTTTTAACTGTTGAACCTGGAATCTATTTTATTCCAGAATTAATTGATCAATGGCAGGCAGAAAATAAATACAGTGAATTTATTAATTATGATAAAGTTCAGGCGTACAGAAATTTTGGAGGTATCCGTATAGAAGAAGATTTTCTAATTACCAAAGAGTCTTATAAATTGTTAGGGAAACCTCTTGCCAAAACAGCTGAAGACATTGAAACACTTCGAAACTATTAAATTTGTAAAATAGTTTTTCCTGGCTGATTACCTAAAAATCAATGAAGCCGTCTCATAATCTGAGACGGCTTTTTTTATCGAAAGTAAACACTGGTTAACTTTTACTAATTATCAGATAATTAAGTACATATATTTTCATAAGGACTAGTTTAACTTAGTATATAAGGAATAAGATTACATTTTAACCATTCAAACTTATTTTAAAACAATTAACAACCAAAACAAACCTTATGAAAGAAAAAAAACTACCCCGATTTTTATCTTTTCTTCTTCTTACTCTTTTTGTGTTAGCGGCAGAAAATTTAAATGCTCAAACGAATTTAGCCAGACTGAGTTCCACAAAAGTCAGTACTTCTCATGTATCGCCCTGGGAAAGTCTAGCGGCTGTAAACGATGGTTTTACGCCTATTAGTTCTGATGACAGAACAAATCCTGTTTATGGAAACTGGGATGGCGATGCGAATTACAATACCTATAACTGGATACAATACGACTGGGATTTTGCTCATCAAATCAATTCTGTGGCACTTTACTGGTTTACCGATTTTGGAGGTGTTTCTCAGCCAACAAATGCCTACATCAGCTACTGGGATGGACTCGAATGGATTAATGGTGGTTCTGTAGGATTGGCTTTAAATCAATTTAATACTCTTGGAAATTTAAATTTTAAGACCAAAAAACTGAGGGTTTATTTTAAAAGTAATACCGCAACCGGTGTGGTAGAATTTCAGGCTTTTGGTGTAGAAACCACTCAATGTGATCCTACGGCATTAACCGCTTCTCTTAAAGTGAATAACGGAACCGAAAAAAGCCTTAATTATGCCGTTGTTTCTCCAACAGATAATGTGCAGTTTTTAGCTTCTATTGCTAATAATCCGACTGGTGGTAAAATGAAATGGACTGGCCCTAATAATTTTACATCGACCAGCCAGAACATTACACTTTCAAATCTACAAGTGGAGAATTCCGGAACGTATCGTTTTTTATACATTAATGAATGCGGGACAGAAAGTGCTTTATCTTTTTACTTAACCGTAAAAGAAAGCAACAGCGATTTCACGACTTGGCCGGGTTATGGCACAACACTTCATTATGATTTTAAAAGCGACTATCCTGATTTTCCAAAACCAACAAAAAACTTAGAAGAAGATTATCCCAATTACAACGGTTGCAATGGCGTTAAATCGACTAATGTGGGTTCATGGACTTTTGTACAAGGGCCAAATGCTAACTCTTTAGTAACAGATGCCGCTGTCGACTTAATGTTAAAACGTTTAGACAGTGATTTTACTTTTTTGAGAGATAATATGGGCTGGCCGCCAGATAAATTATACAGAGCAGGTTATCGCAGTTCAGTATATTTATTTGGTTCTGGTTTGTGTACCGATACCGCTTCAAATACCGATTTAGGAGGATGGCAGAGCGGTGTTGGAACTCCCGATGGAGAAAGCTGGCCAATGGTTCTTTTGTCCTATTATCCAGTTGCGAGTTTTGACCCAAATACCACTTTTCCAGATGCGCAGTATCAAACAGGAGCTTGTGTTCATGAAGGTATTCATGCTATTTATGCTTCTTTGCCAGGTTGCAGAAAATCGGCTTGGTTTCATGAAGGTTCAAATGTTTGGTTGCAGACTGTGTTAGATATCAAAAAAACGGGAAGTACAGACTATAGCAATGTAGATCTAGGATGGCTAAGTGCGGGTTCTGTCATTGCCCCTTTTATTCCGATTGAATGTTATAGCGGCTGGCTTCAGGACGGCACATTTGGCGGGCCATCTGCTGAAGGTGTAGATTCCGGAGTTCAAAATTCTGAAGGAGTTACGTTGAGATTGACCAGAGATATTATTGGAGGTGTGCAGTACAGTTCGGTATTTCCAACCTTTTTAGGTGAAATTGTAGGCGAAAAAAGTTTGCCTTGGGTATGGAATTATTGCGAAGGACGTGTATTAGAAGGTATTGCAAATGGTAATGGCACTGTAAATGGTTTGGGAGAAGATAAAACACGAAAGATGGTTCAGGAATACCGAGCCAGATTAGCATTGTCTGATTTCGGAAAATTTGAACAGCCTATTTTAAATTTGTACCGCAATAATATGGGACGCGAATTAGGGCCTGAGCAACCTGCACTTATCAATGTAGAAAAATGGAAAGCAACACCTTATGCTATAACTACTGAAGATGAAAACGGTTATTTAATTCCGCAAGAAAAAACATTACCTGGCTGGTCTGGAGCTAATTTTATTCCGATTCATGTACAGGGAAATCAGGCTACCGTGTTTTTTGAGCCTTTAGGAGAAAATATGTCGATTCAATTGTGTTATCGTACCAAAGAAGGAAAAACGGTTTATACACAACCTGTTTATGCAGGCGACTGTACTATTTCTTTTTCTCAGGGCGTTCCTGCCAATAGTGTAATATTCGCCGTAATTTGTAATTCTGACTATGTTTTTGAAAATAATGATACCCGTAAAAAGAAGTTTAACTATAAAATTAAACTGGAAGATGGAGCCATTAGAACTGCCAGCGTAGATAAAAATTGGTGGGATTGGAAAGCTACAATAAGCGATAACCTTTCCGTAGCCGATTTCTCCAATTCATCTTCTCAATTTTTGATTTATCCAAATCCGACAAATAATGCTTCTATGCTTAATATTAAGCTTTCAAATGAAAGTACTGAAACTTATAATTTAAAAATAACCAATAGCACTGGACAATTAGTTTTTGAAAATAAAAACTACAATCTGGAAGAACAATATTATACCGGTAATTTGTCAAAAGGAGTTTATTTTGTGACTATTCAATCACAGAATTTCAAACAGACCAAGAAGATTATTGTAAAATAATAGCATTTCCTTACTAATTGCAGACTACATCTTTCGTTTGGAAGATGTAGTTTTTTTTATATATAAAATCAATTAAATAAAAAAAGTCTATCTCAAAAGCACAGTTCTTCAATATTTATCAAAATAGTTATAGCAACAAATACCCCAGCGGGGTATAATATCTATAGAATATCATAACCGCAAACAAAAATAGCTCCAGCGGAGCGGCATATGTTATAGATTCTATATAAAATGTCACTCCTCCGGAGCTTTTTTTTAGACTTTTATTATTTGCTATAAATATGTCGCTTCTCCGAAGCTTACAAAAAGCTCGTCTTTTGAGCAGCTTATTTTGCAATGATAAAAAATATAATTAAAGTGGTTTTGTGTTTTTAAATTGTACTTTATATGGAAAACTTCTGTAAGTTTCTTTCTCATTTTCCCAAGAATGTTTTTCATGTACTTTTGGAGCAGCGCTTACAACCAACCATAAATACTCCGTGTTGGTTGGAATTTTAAATTCGATTTCTTTTTCATTTTCTTTAAAAGCATTGCTGTACACTCTGTTGCCATCTTTTAACGATGCAACAAATCCGTAGCGCCATCCTGCGTTTTCCCTAGAATTGGCTAAACCTTTAAATTTTAATTTAACTTTTGTTCCAGCTTGCGGGACGTTTAATTTAATTCCGTTATAACCATAATCCTGAAGACAATTTGTTGAATCTATTTGATACCAGCCTCCTTCTATTGCATTCAATTTTGAAAAATGTAAATTTCGATAAGGTTTCGCTGCTTCTTCAACCCTTTTTAAATCCCAGGTTATAAACTTTCGGCTTGCATCAAATATTTCGTCATTAAACTGTTCTTGAGAAATAGTATTAATTCTTTTATAAGTCATTACAACATCTTCGCCTTCTTTAGTTGATCTGCTGAGTCTTCCCCAAAAATCAATACCATGTTTCTCAGACCAATATTCCAAGACATAAGGAGAATGATACATATTGGCAGGATGAAGAAAAGCGTAATGCGCTCCTTTTAAAAAATCTTTAAGATGATAATTTTCAAAAGTCATCCATTCCGGATAAACCTGCCAGAGCATATATTGAGCAGACATTTCCATTACAGGCCCAGATGGCCCAGTCTTGCTGTCGGCATGACTCATATATTGGAATGAATGCCCAATTTCATGCGCCAATGCTCCGTAAGGAACTGCATTTATTCGAACAGCTGGAGTCCATAAAATGCCCACTTTATCCTCTTCTCCACCTCCAAAAGCTGTGTTTTCACTTCCTCCAAAAACAAATATTAGTAACTTATATTGATCACTTACGGAATGTCCCTTTTGCACCAATTTCAAATCATTTACATAAAACTGATAAAATCGTTCACATTCTTCAATTGCTTTTTTGGGATCGAAACGTTTTTTAAGATCTGTATTTAATGTTGGATCACTGCCATATTCTTTATGCCAGAACATCACAATATTATCCGATTCTATCATTCGGCTGTAACTGTAATCACTATCTGAAGAATCATAATTATTATGTTCTGGAACCATCCAAATTTTCGCAGGAATATATCTTTCCTTAGCCAAAACTTTTTCTTGCGCATTCATTATACCAACAAATAATAAAAAGAGAAAAGTAGGAATTTTGATTGCCTTATTCATTGGTCATTACTTTTTTGTAATAATTGCCGACCAGCCTCCTCCGGAAGCCATTTTAGCTGTTACTTTAGTATTCTTATTAACCGCTATAATTTCTTTTTTATAATCCTGAGCGAATGCTTCAGCATTGATTCCGTCTGAAAAAACTTCCATCGAAAAATTGCCTTCTCCCAGAAAAGAAAGATCTATTGGCAATGCTCTGGCATCTGCATCTGTCATTCCTCCGACAAACCATTTATCGCCTTTTTTTCTTGCCACCACAATATAATTCCCAACAGAACCATGAAGTACAACTGTTTTATCCCAAACTGTTGGAATTTGAGTGATAAAATCAACTGTTTCTTGTTCTTTGTAATATGTTGATGGCGATTCACACATCATCTGCAAAGGAGCTTCATACACAACATACATCGCCACCTGATGCGCACGAGTTCCCATTGTCATTGGATTATTAAAACTTATGGCAAAATTTTTAGGTTGTTTATTAATCATTGCTCCCGGAGTAAAATCCATTGGGCCTGCTGCCATTCTGATAAACGGAATGGTTACAGTATGTTCTGGCGTAATATCTGTACTCCATTTATTGTTTTCATTCCCTCTTACTCCTTCGTAATTCAAAACATTTGGGTACATTCGGTGTAAACCTGCGGGTTTAAATGCACCGTGAAAATCTACTAACAATTCTAGTTTGGCACATTCTCTGGCAATCTGCTCATACGAATTGACCATATATTGGTCGTTACGCTGCATATAATCAATCTTAATTCCTTTTGCACCCCAGCTTTTATAAGTTTCCAGAATTTGCAATAAATTTTGGTCTAATGGTTTCCAAAGAACCCAAAGAATAATTCCGACTCCTTTTTCTTTTCCATATCGAATCAATTCTTTTACATCCATTGCGGGATTAAAATCAAGAATGTTGGTAGTCGATTTTGTCCAGCCTTCATCTAGAATTACATATTCCACTTTATTCGCTGCAGCGAAATCTATAAAATATTTATACGTTTCGGTATTTAACCCTGCTTTGAAATCAACACCGTAAATATTGTTATCATTATACCAATCCCAGGCCACTTTTCCCGGTTTGATCCAATCCGTATTTTTAAGTGCATTCGGTGCCGCAAGCTGGTAAGACAAATTGCTTGATACCAAAGTACGATCATCATCACTGATAATAAATACACGCCAAGGAAAAGCTCTGTTTCCACTTGATTTTGCAATATAATCAGCTTCTTTTGTAATGGTCTGCACACGATCGGATTTTCCATCCTTATCCACTGCTTCTAAAACATATTTTGGAAAAATAGCATTTAAAGTGGTGTTTCCATTTCCCTTTAAAAACAATCCCGGATAATCATGAAGAGCAGTTTCTGTAAACAAAACCTTGGCTTTTGGAGTAGTAAACAAAACAGGAAGACTGCAAAAATCCTTTGACGCAATCTCATTTAAAGACTTATCCAAATACAATCTTTCATTATGAGAATACATCGATTCTTCTTGCGGAAATAAAGAACGTGAACCGTTAGGAAATGATAACGAAACTTTCTCTGAAACTACATTTCGTTTTTCTTTGGCCTCATCTACAAACTGATAAGCCACTCCGTCATTATAGGCACGGAAATTAAGTCTATAATTTCCCTGATAAGTAATCGAAAGTTCTGTGTATTCATCTTTAATTTCAGACTCTTTAATTGGCACTATGGCATGTATATTTTGAGATACACTTTTAACCGTTTGCTTTTTAACCTTCGGATTTAATCCAAAATTGGTTTTAGACGAAAAATCCATTCCTGCTTCTGCATTCTCAATGATTAAATTTCCATTTAATGATGCCGACCAGGAAATTTTATCGGAATGATTCACTTTTATTTGAATTCGTCCATCTGGAGATTTAACCTCATAACTTTGAGAAGAAGCTTGATATGCACACAACAATAAGCCACATAAAATCAGTACTCTTTTTTTCATCTTTGAATGCTATTATTTTTTTATACTATTTTGCAGAAGGTTCTTTAGTTGCTTTAGGCGCGGTTTGTTTCAGTAGATTTAGTACCTCATCTTTAGTCAAACCATAATCATACATTTTTAAAGAGGCCATAAAACCGGAGTAATTCTCTCCAATATCTGAAGCTCCAATTATAATTTTAGCATTTTTGATAGCCGATGACAACATCATATTTTGAGAATTATCAAGTACGCCATCGACATAAATTTTCTCTACCACTCCATCAAAAGTCAAAACAATATGATGCCATTTATTTTGTTCCGGAACTTTGTTGTATTTCATATCAAAATGACCATCCAAATGTGGCGCCGCACCATAATGTCCGCTATTGTATGCCAATGCATTAAACGAATTGGCTAAATTATATTCAGAACGATCGCACCATGAGGCTAGAAACTCTCCTTCTTTGGCTACTTCCGGATTTTTTACCCAGACTGCCACAGAATACGAACCATTCCAAGCCAGATTTTTAGGAACGGGTTTGTCTAATATCAAAGCGCCGTTTACAAACTCAAGTGCCTTAATTTTATCCTCTTTATCCCAGGAAATCTTTACATCCCCAGTTTTTGTAAATACACCACCTAAAGAACCTTTATTAGGCAGACTTTTAAATGAATTTCCGTATTTTTCATTAGTTACATCAATATCGATCAACATTTTATGTGAACTTACAGCTGCTGGTTCTGTGTTTGATTTTTTATTTTCTAATGGTAAAGGAAGTTCAAATAATTCGTTGTATACTTTTATGTTCCAAACTGCGGCATAAAGCCCTGCTTTTTCTGTACCTAGAACTTTTAGTTTTAAGAAACGTGCTGTAACATTTTTATCATCAATCATCGGACTTCCCGAAGTACGGTTTTTTGATTTATCAGCATATAACTGCCAATTTTTTCCATCTGTTGAATATTCTAAAGTGTATTGATAATAATAACTGGCAAATTCAAATTGTGTCATGACCCTTTTTATTGGTTTTACACTTCCTAAATCTACAGTTAAATCCTGTGGAAGTGCATTACTTCCAGCTTTCCACATAGTCGCATTATTATCATCTGTAGCAAAATCAGGCTTATATTCGTAATTGTGTTCTAACGATTGTAAATGATAATAAGATGATGCGGTAGTGCGAGCATTTAAAGCTATATTTTCAGGTACATTCGATTTTACAATTTCTCCTATGCCGCTTGAAGTTGGAATCACTTTTGCAATAGTAGAATCATTTTCGAAAATCATTTTATCGATACAGACTTGTCTTGCCAAACCACCGCGTGTCATTGGATAATCATGTTTATGATACACAATGTAATAATCTTTTCCATCTTCTAATACCGAATGATGTCCCGGCCCGTGAGTCGTTTTATCTTCGTTCGTACTCAAAATCGGATTGTTAAGTCCTTCTTTAAAAGGCCCGTAAGGAGAATCTGAGTAAGAATAACGTACATTATAAGTTTCATCATGACAAGAAGCTCCGGAATACATCAAAATGTATTTATTTCCTTTTTTCATCATGTAGGCGGCTTCGAAAGGTTCAGGTGTTTGGCTTAACGGAATATTTTTAGAATTCATCATATTCTTCATCGTAGCACTATTCAATTCTCCAACGGCATATCCGCCATTATAATGCACCCAAGTTCCCCAATAACTGTATATTTTACCGTCGGTATCTCTGAAAAATTGTGCATCTAAAGATGGAAAACCTTCTCTTGGATATCCATTTGAAATAACGGGTTCGTCATTTTCATTGAGTTTTTTCCAAGGCCCGACTGGAGTATCCGAAACATAACCGTAAATATTACAGCCAATTTCGCAGTTCCCGAAATACAAATAATACTTACCATCATTTCCAACCACAATATCCGGCGCCCAAAAATTGGTAATGGGTTTTGCCGTAAAAGACGGAATTTCCATGGTATAATTGTACCAGTTTTTTAAATCCTTACTGTACCAAACCGTTGGAGCTCCTGATGCCAGCATTTCATTATCGGTCGTGGCATAGATATAATAAATGTCTCCAAATTTTTTAATAGTTGGATCTGCGTAATATCCAGGTAATATTGGATTTCCAGTTGATAAATTACTCGCTTCAACTTTTTTTTGAGCAATGACTTGTAAGGTAAAAACGAGTAGTATAAGGTTGTAAAATATGTTTTTTTTTGACATTGCTAATAAAATTAAGTTGAAGCGTTTTTAAATGATATTAATATTTCCAAACTAATACATCAGAAGTTTTTACAGCATTGTTTCCGAAAATTGTCTTGGCATTTTTTGGTAAATTGATTTCGTAGATTTTATCTGAATAATTAACTGCAATGCCAAAACCGTCACGATATTCTACCATTATTCCCTGAGGATAATCTTCTATTGCTACATTTTGCTTTTGATATAGTTTTCGCAATACTTGTTTTTCTAGTTCCCCATTTTTAGAATCTACGCCAATGTAAGTTACCGTTCCTTTGCCTAAACTTCTAGAAATAACAGCTGGTTTTCCAGCATAAAACTCACTTCCATAAGTTGCCCAAACCTCCGTTTCTTTATTTGGTTTTAATAAATCGCCCCAGCTTGTCCATGCAAACTCCTGATTATTGAACTTTATTACTCCTGGAGATTGTGGCATTAATAAATCATACGATTCTATTTCAGAACCTATTAAACTCCACATCGGTTCATAAAACTTAGCTTCCCAAAGATGTCCCAAACGATTTTGTATTCCAGATCGACAGCTCAATACCAAGTTTCCGCCATTTTTAGCATACAAAGTCAATTTATCAATCATTTTTTGGTCAATCATCTGATAAGCAGGAACAATCAAAAAAGGATACTTAGAAAAATCCGTCGAATCCCTCACAAAATCAACGGGTGCACCAAAAGATTTAGTGGTTTTATAATATTTCAGAAAATGTCCAATGGTATTCCATTCCTTGGTTTGTTTGTTTAAATCGATTCCCATCACATTATCCCCATTAAACAAAATTCCGGTTTTACGTTTCAAATAATAATCTGGCAATGCTGCTTTAGCATCATATATTTTACGTAGCGTATTTATCTCTTTAATAAACTGATTGAACTCTAAACCACCGGGAGTTGGTGTTACTCCGTCTGTGCCAACAATTCCGTAATGATATTGCTCATAACCGTACAATGGCGCGCGAAAACGATACGTACAGGCAAATTTACTGCCACCTGCAAAAACATGCCACAGCCACATACGCACCGTTCCCGGCATTGGCTGCGGATTTATGCTTCCCCAGTTGACTTGTCCCGGCTGTAACTCCATACAACCGTACATTCCTTTTAAAGGACGAAAAAAGTCATTTGACATTCCGATACTGGAATAATCTCCCAAACGATATCCTTGCGAACCGATTCCTAAACTTCCTCCGTAAACCAGATAACGCGTATAGCAATCAAAATCCAGCTCTTTACTCATGCCCACAAAACTTTCATTGTAATTGGATCTGTAGTTGGAAGTGATCCATTGGTCTTTGCTTACATATTTACGAATTGTAATGGCCTGTGAATCCAAAAAAGTGGCTGTTTCTTCATCTGCAAATCGATAATGATCCAATTGCGAATGTAAATTCATTCCCCATTCTTTATGAAGCGGAATGTTAATTTGTTCAAAATCAGTATAGGTACCACTCCAAAAATTATTTCCCCAAGCCACATTTAAGGCGTCAATCGATTTGTATTTGTTTTTCAGCCAATTTCGATAACGCTGCTGTGCATCGGCTCCATAATCAAGAAAACGCGCAGGTTCATTATCGACCTGCCAACCCATAATATTTTTATTATTACCATATCTTTTTGCCAATTCTTCAATTATTTTTAAAGAATAGCTTCTGTAATAATTACTTGAAAATGAAGCATGTTGTCTCGAACCATGATCTGTTTTGGTACCGTCTTCATAAGTTGCCAATATATCCGGATGTTTTCGAACCAGCCATACAGGTGGTGTAGCGGTCGAAGTACACATTACAATTTTCAGTTTATATTTAGCGGCAATTTCTACCGCTTTATCCAGCCATTTAAAATCATAAACGCCTTCCTGAGGTTCTAACTGCGCCCAGGCAAATTCTCCAAAATGAGTAAATTCAAAACCCATTTCTGAAATCTTTTTCAAATCCCGATCCCATTGGCTTTGATCCCAATGTTCAGGATAATAATAGACTCCAACAGTGGTTAAATCTTTCTTTGGAAAAAATTTATCGAATTTTTGAGCTGCAACATTTAAACTGATCCCTATTCCAAATAGTCCCAGTAAAAATCCTTTGAGAAAGTGTTTTTTTGATTTTAAATGCATTTATATTATAATTTAATTTTAGTCGCTTTATTGGTCAACGGTATTTCATACGCCCCTCTCACTTTTGGATAAGAAAGCTTTATATCTTTATCGATTCTTAAATAAGCATTTGGAGTGAATTCGTTTTTACTGCTCAAAGTAATTTCAACTTCCTCTGTTTTTGTATTATAAGTAATGGTATCAAAAGTTCCTGCATCTAATGTTAACCACAATTGTTTTGGTGCAAAGAATACTTTAGATTTTGCAACTGTAGTTAATTTTACGCTTACTAAATCGCCTTTTACAGTAACATTACCACCAAAAGCCAGCCAGCCTAAATCAGCATCTTTTGTAATGTAAGTTGCTGTATTTACTGCGTAACCATAAAAACCAGAACCGTAATCTCCTGACAAATAATCAATTCTTAACTCTGTTGGATAAGAGTGAAAAGCGGCAGAACCAAATCCGTCTTCGGTAATATTTGAAATTCCGCCTAAAAGACCGCCATAACCTACTTTCAATAAATACAAATCATCCGATTTTTTTCTGTATTGTCTCAATACCGGAATTGCATTTAAAGAAGACCCATAATGATGAATCTGGCGTTCTACTCTTGATAATTTTCCTCCGTATAAAAAATCCCAATATCTTCGTGCATTACCGTTATAAGCCCAATGCGGCATTGTTGGCATATAAGCTAAAATTGCGTTTAAAGTTACATCGGCTTTTTCATCATAACCAAAATAATCCGACCACATATATACTTCTTCCTGACCAGTAGAATCCCAAGGCATTTCGCTTCCAAAAGGATAATCCAATGCTTTCCAATGATTGGCTCTGTCTTTCATTTTTGCTTCTAAATCAGCTGCCATTTCAGTCATATTTTCATTTTTCAAATCTTCCAAAATAAACAAAAATACCGAACCTTCCATTTGACCAAACTGAGCATAATAAGGCGCCAATTCTGTCATTGCGATTGAAGTATGATAGGCTTGCTTTAAATACCAATCCCAAGTTCTGGTATCTACCAAATCTTTATTGTATCTCGCTAATCGATACAATGTCCAATAAGCTGCGGCAACGTGAGGATAATTATAAGATCTTCCCGGATCGTTTGCTTCTTTATGTTTCCATGCTGCCCAGGTTTTATAATCTACATCTGAACTGTAAGTTCCTTTTGACAAAGAATCTGGCTCGTAATAAAAAACACTTTTTTTAACTCCGTATTTATTTTTTCCTTCGCTATACTGAATATTGCCCCAAAGTGTTTTATCTACAAATTGCTCTAATTTTTTGATTTCTTCTTTATCAGGCTGAATATGCTGTTTCATAATTGCTGCCAACCAGCCTCCTGCTCCACCTTCGTCACTTAAACCAGCCACCCAAGCTCTGCTGTCCTGAGTCAGTTGCTTTTTGGTTTCGTAATCATAACTAATTACCGAAGGATTTCTTTTGAAAATAGGATCCGGCTGATCGAACCATTGTTCTGTGGTTAAGAAATGACCGAAATCTTTAATCACTTCATTTTCAGGTTTAATAATTTTATAATTGATGGTTTGTTTTATACCATTTTTATAATTGATTGTCAATACGGCGCGTCCCCATTTAACACCATGAACACTATATTTTTTTAATCCTTTTGGCGTTTTTCCGTCTTCTTTTATCTGCAATGCTCCTTTAGGTTCAATTTCAAATGAGCTTACCTCGCTTTTATAATTCAAAAACAATTGTGATTTAATATCCTGAGGCAATACATATCCCGGAATACTGGTTGCAACAGCAAGTTCTTCTTTTACAAGTGTATTTTGGATGTCTTCAATTCCTTCAGAAAGTACGAGTTTTAGAGAGAAGTTTTTAGACTCTTTCGGTTTCAATACTAATGAAGTCGGTGTATTCCATTGCTGTGCATTTTTCCACTCATTTTCTGCGTAAGCTTTACTGTAGACCATCCATTCGTGAAAACCTTCAAAAACAATACTTCTCGGCGTCGGATCATCCAATAACGGACGATACGCTTCAAAAGGCATATTTTCTTTTGGAAGCACTACTAATGCAGGCCCTTCTCCGCTTAATCTTTTTACTTCCAGATAACCAGCATCCCTTCCTATATACGGATCAAAAAATACATTTTGGGCATGTGTTTCATTAAGAGATTTTCCTTCTAAAATATTATTGAAAACCATTGGAATACCTAATGCGCCAATCTCAATAGGATTATCTGATTTATTTGTAATTTCAAACCGCATTACTAATTGATTACCATCAAGTTCATAAAAACGTTTGATTGTTACCGGAATATTAGCAGGTAAAGTATTTGCTAAATCAGCTGCCGCTAAAACTTTTGATGAAGTTTCCAAAGGAGTAACCGCTGCTCGTTTTGCTGCTGTAGAATAACTCTGCCAATCGCCATTGCCTTCTTTAATTCTTAAATTGATATCTCCAAGATGATACAATCCGTCTTTGTCTCTAATTTCAAGTCGGTCACTAGGCGTAAAATCAAAGTTTAAGTTTTTAATGGGTCTTAAACCTGCGACTGTTTGCGATGCTTTAACCAGTTTTAATTGAAAAGCAGGTGTATTTATTTTTTGATAAACTTCTGCAATACCCAAAGAAGGTGTTTTTTGTTCAATTCTACTCCAATAATCCTGAGCCTGAATACTTAGTGTACAGCCCAAAAATAATAATAAACCAAGTCTGTATTTTTTGTTTCCCATCTTTGTTTATGCTTGTTTAGTTTGTTTTTTGTTTGGTTTTGGTCTTGTTTTTTATTTCAATCTATTTCAAAGTAACATCCAGATAAACCGAATGACGTCCGTATGTATTGTAAAATGGTTTAAATGGTATTCCGTCAACAACAAATTCTAATTTCTCCGGATCCCCTTTTATTGATTTACTTAAATCTTTGGCATCTAAAGTTATTTTTCGCCATTCTTTAAGCGGTTCTGTTTCCTGAGCCGCCAATAAAACCGGCCCATAAAATAAACTGGCAATATTCTGCTGATCCATTACAGGATCTAAATGAAATTGAAATGGCATGCGCAATTCAATTTTGTCTCCGTCTTTCCATTTACGATTCAACGTAAGATAACTGCCTGGAACCGCTTTTACTTTGACCTCTTTTCCATTTATTTTTACAAAAAATCCTTTCGTTGCCCAATGTGGTACACGTACATTTAAATCAAATTTACCTTCTCCTTTGATCGTTAATTGTGTATGATCTTCATTTGGAAAAGAAGTCGTCTGTTCTATCATTATATTTTTTTCTTTCCATTTTACTGTTGACGGTACATACAGATTAACATATAACGCTTGATTATCAATGCTTTTAAAATAAATGGAGTTCTGCAATTTGGTGCTGCTTTCCAAAGCTGTTCCGTTACAACACGTAAAACCATCCATTTTTGGATTACCAAATTGTTTTATTGAACCTGGTCTCAAAGGAACATGGTAAGTATTGGCAGGTGTATTCTCTGCTACCGAAGCCAAAATATGATTGTATAAGCCTCTTTCATAATAATCCATATACTCCGCACGCTGATCGTAAAGGAATAAACCGCTGGTCAATTTCAGCATATTGTAAGTCGCACAAGTTTCGTTTTGTCCGCCTGCAGAAAATCCGTTCTCATAAATTGTTGATGGCTGACTGATAAAACATTCCGCATTGGCAGGATTACTTGCCCCAGCAACACCTCCAATGCTGTACATATAATCATTTGTGGTTTTATACCAGAAATTGTCAGCAATGTGATAATATTCAGGTGTTTTGGAATCGTGATACATTTCAAGCGCACCCACAATCTGTGGAATATGCTGATTGGCATGCAAACCTCGAAAAGTATCTACATTTTTAGCTAATCCGTTTGAATGTTTAGCATCGCCATAAAATACTTTAATGTTATCGAATAACTGGGCAACTTCAAGATATTGTTTTTCATTTGTTATTCTGTAAAGACGTGCCATCACTTCATTCATTCCTCCAAATTCTCCGGCAATGTATCTGTTCCACATACTGATGAGTGTTTCATTAGGCAGTTTTTTCATTCTGGCATACACCCAGTCTCCCATACCTTTTGATATTTCAAGTGCTTTCTTATTACCGCTTACTTCGTAAACATCTAATAAACCAGCCAAAATTTTATGTAAAGTATAATAGGGCGCCCAAATCTGTGTTTTCTGTCCTCCGTAATTAGCTCCTTTTTCCAGCATTATAAATTGATCCGGCGGATAAGCACTGATAAAACCTTTTCCCCAATTCCAATAATCGGTACGAATTCCTTCCGTACTTAAATCAGAATCATAAGCTGTTTTACCTGGCCCAAAAGGAACTGCCGTAGGATCTGATACTGAAACTCCTCCAGCTGTTTGAGGTTTTCCAGACATTTGAGCCAAATCATAAAGCGTATCGACCAGATAATCCATTTTTTTGGCGAAATCTTCATGTAACGCACTGTCATATCCTGTACTTGCATACGCCTGAGCGATTGCGGTTAAATAATGACCTGTTGCATGACCTCGTAATTTAGTATCCTGTGTATCCCAAACGCCTAAAGCTTCTGCATTTTCTGGTTGTTTTTGTCCAAAAGCATTTCGAAACATGTACAAGAACGAATCCGGATTTGTTGCTGCAAGTGTTTTAATGAACTTCTCTCTATTCTCAATAAATTTTGTGTCATGTCCATGAGAATCTGAGCTTAATGCTACTTCATCTAATTCGAAAGTTTTCAGTTTAAGTTCTGGTGGTGCAGCTTCTTTCGCCGCTTGTACTGTGACAACTGCTTTAGGTTTTAAATCTGTTCCCGAAACTATTCCAGTCACAGTATATTGTCCTGCTTTTAGAACAGAACTATTATCCGTCGGTGCAGGCCAAATTACTTTAACTTCAGGGCCTTCAATTCCGTTAGCATATATTCCTTTTAAAGTTCCAGGTAATCTGGGAAGATCTCCCACTACAGTCTGTACTTTGATATCTGAAACGCCCGTTAGATATTGATTATACAATTGAGGAGTTTTCACAGGATATTTTGGCAGATCGCCTGTCGGCTGTTCCGGTTCCTCTTCTTCAGCTTCGCTTTTTAAAGAATTATGGTAAATTTTTCCGATCTGTTTTTCTGTTAAAGGAACTCGGTAGATTCTAAAATCATGCAATTTTGCTTTTAAATAAGGATCTTCAGGCGAAATTGATTTTCCAATGTTTAAAACATTATTTTTTGCTGTATTAGAATCAAATAATTGGTCCAATTTTAATTTTGCAATTTTAGTCGTACCTGTTAAAACGCCATTAACATAAGTATTTAAAGACTTTGACGGAATATCAATTACAACTACCAAATGAACCCATTTATTAAGTTCCAAAACAGGGCCATCCGTCTTGTACTTTTCTCCTGCCGCAGTTGTAATTTCTGTTTGCAGATTAGATTTTTCTTTACTTCCAGTTGGAGCAACAAAAAAATGGGTTTTACTATTTTTTCCGAAATCAAAAAAATGCTGATTTCGCTGATTAGAAAGCAGGTAAATCCATCCTGAAATACTTAATGATTCTTCATTAGCAAATACACTTCCCGGAATCGTTACATAAGCATTGCTATCAGCAGTCAAAGAAAGTACTTTTCCAAATTGAGCATCATTCTCAAATTTCATTTTTGACTCTACTATTGTACCATGCAAATTATTTCGGGACCAATCTTTTACATCGCCATCAAACACATAACGTGCAATCAATTCTGTTTCGCCAATGCCATCCAGAATCTGATCTCCGCCTTGTGCCCATAAAGTTGTTGTATTCATTGAGCCAAAACTCAGCATTGCAAATAGTAATAGTCCGGATATTCTCATATTCAAAAAAATTTAATATTTCATTTTTAACTTTAAATCAGAAGAATTAAAATGCAAGAAAAACACTTTTATAAATTAAAGATACTTATATCCTCCTTTTTTTAATTGTGTAAAATATACATTTATCAAAAATAGCCAATAATTCTTAGCTCTTTAAATATTTTGACAATTGTAAAATTAGAAGCAATAAGCAAATTAATTCAACTATATTTTATCCTAAGCCAATACTATATTATCTTAAATTAAACATTTTAACAGTTTTGCAGAATAATTCGAATAGCCCCATCACCTTATTAAAGAAGTTCTTTGTCATTTATAGCTTATGGTGCCCGGTCGTATTGATATTTATTTAAGGGATGAAAAAGCGGTAATTTCTCGTGTCATCGAACTTGAGAACATTTTATGAAAGTGACCTTCTGAAAGATCATTTTGATAAACAAGAAAGCAAATCTAAAAATGAGAATAATTAATAATGAAAAGGTTATCTCATTTCGAAAATCAGATGTTTTCTTAAGAGCTATAAATACAAAAAGGCAGAAAATATTTTCTGCCTTTTTGTATTTTAAATTACCTGATTTTATTACAAAGAAAAATTTTCTACATCATTGTATTAATACGGATACTCGCTTTTATAAGTGCCAATGCTGATATTTTTGAAACATGAATATCTTTTGGCTGATGATGAGAATTCTGACTTACTAATTTTACATATTCCTGCCCCTGATCCGATTTCTGAACATATTTTACTGTAATATACTCTTCCCAATCATTGAGTTTTACACTTAAAAGATACATTTCTCCAAAAAATATATTTTCAAATTCTGTTTCCTTATACAAAATAATATCTCCTGATTTCAATAAAGGATACATACTATCTCCAGTTACAGAAATTGCTCCGTCACATTTTGGAAGATTTGGAATTTTTATTGTATCCAGAATTCTTTGTGGTTCGCCACTACTAAACAATTCCCGCAATCCTGCAACCGCTTCTAAATCATACAACGGTATTTCCTGATTTACATGTAGCGAATCAACTGTTTTTCTATCATTATTCATAATCACAATACTAGTATTTTCTTCCTTTATCATTGATCCATTTCCCGTTAATAACCACTCTGAATTTAAGTCCGGATAATAGTGTAATATTTTACACGCCTTATCCGTTCCCATATTACTACTATTATCTAAAAACTTATTAGAAAAACCTAAATCATTACAAAACTTATACTTAGTAATCCCTTTATAATCAAGATATTCCCGCACTCTTTCCGTTGACCCCATAAAAAGATGTATTATTTTACGTTAAAGATTTGTTTTAATGTATTATTTTACATTATATTTGCAAAGTAAAGAAAAATAAAATTGAAAAACAATAGGTTAAGTCAATAAATTATAATAAAAGCCAAAATCAGAAAGTTTAAAAACCACGATAATTAACTCATTTACAACAAACAAAATAGTAAAAACACAAAAAAGAAAAATACTACCCTAAAAAAAGAAAAGAATGGAAAATACTACGAATCCTAAAAATATAATCTCTAAAATTCAAAAAACAACAAATTTCAATATTATCTAATACAAATCGAAATGGAAACAAATCAAATCAAACAAAAAATTCGGGAACTGGAAAACTGGCTGATTGAAAATCCAAATAGTCCTGAAAGAAGTTTAATCGAATCTGATATCCAAAAATTAAAAAATCAATTAGAAAAAAAACCATGAACAAACTACAAATCGAAGAACGTATTGCAACATTATATCTGGCACTTCAATATTGTTCTGAAAAAAAGAAAACTTTCACTGCCGGAGAAAGAATCTGTATCAACCAGGAACGTTTTCAATGGATGCATATCCTGGATAACGAAGCTGCTACTCCCCGTCCTGTTTCTCCCATTATTGAAAACAAACTGAAAGAAGTTTCAAAACTAGCATTTCAGCATAATTTTAAACCTTATTACGGAGATCCTTTTAAAGAAGAAATTTTATTAAACGCCTAAAAACAACTCTTATGAACACTTCAACAGCCAACAATTTCAAAACTATGGACTTATCTCAGTTTTCCGCACAACAACTAAAAGAAGCTCTAAATAAAATTGAGAGTAAAAAACTGGAAGAAAGAGATGCTTATAAAAAACTGGTAGCAGAAACGATTCCAAAAGCGCTTTCAAGATTACACGAAACTTCTGAAATGATGCGTAATGCCAAAACCGAAACTTTTCAATTGTTTGAAACTATTCTGGATTTAAAAAATCAGGTGTATGGTTTTAAAGAAAAACAAATGTCTCATACTTTTTCTAATGACAAGGAAGAGATTACGATTGGCTATCGAATTAATGAAGGCTGGGACGATACGGTAACTATCGGAATTGAGAAAGTACAAAATTACATTTCATCACTTTCTACCAGCAAAGAAACGGCTTCACTTGTAAAAATTGTTTTCAATCTTTTAAAAAAAGATGCTAAAGGAAATTTAAAAGGCTCAAGAGTTTTAGAACTTCAAAAACTTACAAAAGAATTTAACAATGAGGAATTTACAGATGGTGTAGAAATTATTGCTTCTTCTTTTAAACCGGTGCGTTCCAGCTGGTTTATTGAAGCAAACAGAATTGATGAAAATGGTGTAAGAACCAATATTCCGTTATCGATGTCTTCTGTTGATTTTTTACAAGGATATGCTTTCAATTTCTTTAACCAAAACGAACAAAACCATGCAGCTTAATCACGACATTTATTTATCATTGTTGCTTACCATCTTATTAATTCTAACCAATTTAAAACCCATACTTTTATTTAGAGAATGGTTTTATTTCAAATTAAAAACAACTTTTAAACAATACTTAAATGAGCGTAAAAATAAAGCCAATTACAGATCATGAAAGCTACAAAGTAAATGAACATACGATCTTTAAAGATGCACTCGGAAACTGGAACTGCAATAATGATTTATCCAGCAAAGAGCGTCGGGCTTTTTATCATTACGAAAGTATAGTGATTAGAAATCCGAGATTTAAAAAACACACTACAGCCATTTTCAGAGGCTAAAAATGAACTTCTCCTTGCAGCCTTAAATTGCAAGTAAAAAAATGGTTCCTGATTCTTCTTCTTTACTGAAGAGAACTAGGAACCGGAAAACGGGCGATTTCTGCCCTTAAAACAAACAGCCAAAAACTCATTCTTTCTACAGGAATCCAAACTTAAAATGTTTTGGAAACAGGATTGTCATGCGGGGTTTGCTGACCTAAATTGTTAAATAAAAATCTTTAACAAATACTACCTCAGAACGAGGTTCAATATAAAATGGCATTTGAGGAGTAAAACCATTCATAAAAATGATCAAATGGTTTTGGCTGTCTTAAATATGATGTCATCGCTTTATTATTAAAGCAATTCACTTTTTTCAAACTTCGTTCTTCTTAAAAAACTTTTTCTTTCTTTCATTCAAAATAATATCTCTCATGCCTATATCTTCAAACAGAAGTCTCGGAATTCAAAAAAATAAATTAATGCGTTACAAACTCATCAAAGAATTGTATCAAAAACATAAAACAGAAGACATTCCTACGACCGTTGTATGGCGTAAATATGTTTATCCTGTTTACCCCATTTCACGCACTACTTTGTATGAAATTCTTTGTACGCCTATCACTTCAGAATTAAAAAAAATCGAAGAACTTATGAACAATAAGGAAAATCTTCGCAATCCATCTTAAAAAGAAAACTATTTCTTTTTAATCTTCAAAAACATCCTTTTGTGATGCAAAGATGAGGCATTTCCTCCATCAAAACCGAGCTTTGTTCGCTTTCCTTACAACCTTGTAAAGCCCTAGAATACAAATGTTCAAGCACCTTGCATTTGTTTTTTTTAGGGCTTTTTTCGCCCAATCTTTGCAATGTCAAAAGGAAATAACTGCACTTCAAAACTGGAAAAAATCCAGCTTAGCTTCCCTCAAAAAACAACTTAAAAGTTGTTATCCAAAAACATTTTTAAAATCTAACATTCAACATTAAACACATTCAATGGAGCAGTTTTTATACCCCACTCTAACCGCATTTTTCGCCGCTTTTATTACCTGGTTTTTCTCGATGCGGAAATCATTGGCTGAAGATCGCGCAGCCGAACTTGACAATGCCGTAAGTGCTGTAAAATATTACCGTGATCTTCTAGACGACCTTACCGCCCGACTTACAGCGGCAACAGACACCATAAAAAAAATGGAAATACAGCACAAAGAACTCATGCTCATTAACCAGCAATTGGTAGATGAGCTGCAAAAATTCAAACAGTTAAACGGAAAACACGCATGACACTTACCCAAAAAACATTAGAAATCGCCACGGCACAAATTGGGGTTGAAGAAATTCCCAGAAACAGCAACTCCGGACCCGAAGTAGAAATTTATTTAAGAAGCGTCGGGCTCGGCAAAGGATACGCTTGGTGCATGGCTTTTATTTACTGGTGTACTCAAAAAGCCGCACTTCAAATCAACGCCAAAAATCCATTGAAGAAAACAGGAGGCGTTTTGGATCAATACAATTCAAGACCGCTTTTGGTCAAAAAACTGCCACAGCCCGGAGATGTTTTTATTATGGATTTTAAAAACGGTACAGGTCATGCCGGATTTGTCGAAAAAGTTGCAGGAAACACCATTTACACCATCGAAGGAAATACGAATGATAGCGGAGGCCGTGAAGGCTACAAAGTCGCCAGAAGAAAACGAGATATCAAAAGCATAAAAGGCTTTCTGCGTCTGTAAAATTAACTTATAAACCAATTCTAAATTATGACTAAAAAGCTCAAATACGTTGTTATTTCTTTTTTCATTCTGCTAATCGTGATTTCATGCCGAAGTCCGAAACCTGTACAGAACGAGAATAAAATCCAGACCATTACGATTACCGAAACTTTACACGACACTGTTTTTAAAATCGCAAAAGACAGCAGTTCTTATAACGCATTACTAGACTGTATAAACGGAAAAGTAGTGCTTAAAAATGTTATTCAAGCCGAACCAGGGCGTACATTAAAAAGCCCAAGGGTTCGACTGGATAACAATACACTTCAAGTAGACTGCAACCTGAAAGAACAGGAACTCTACGCCCATTGGAAATCGAAGCAGGTAAAAGACGTACTGGAAAAAACCATCACGATTACCAAGTTTGTCAACCATTTAACCTTTTGGCAAAAAGTACAGATTTGGTTAGGAAGATTTCTTCTTATCGCACTGCTTTTCCTGATTGGCAGATTCTTGTACAAAACCTATAAACCACTTTGGTTTTAATACATCAAAATTTTAAATAATACCTTAATATGGCAGCACAGTCTCATTTTTTTATAGAGCCTGGAGGATTTACGCAGAGTGAGACACAAGCTTTTGGTCCCGTTTCGAACACCAAGTTTAACCTCACTTCTAGATTCTCTTTAAGCTCTCCCCAAAAAGCCTATTCGATCTGTAAAGGCGTTGTTTTAGTACAACCTCAGGAAGATCTGAATAATGGCAAAGTAAATTTAATTTTACGTCCTTACAAACAGCCCTTTCCGGGTTTAAACATCAAGTATTTTATTTATAGAGGATTGCGAAAAAGCGATTTTTTTATAAAAGAGGGCGAATACAAGGTAATCATTAAAGATGATCAAACTTCTCAATTAATAAACAAAATTAATGATGACTTTGATGCTTTTTACCAAGGAACTACAACTTTAACCAAACCTGCTTTTAAAGCCAGTTTTATTGGCTACAATGAAAATCCTATTGAACAAAATGTAAAAACTCCTATTTCTAGTCTTTTCTTTAAAGAATCTGAATTTAAAACTGTCGATAATGTCATAAAAGAAAACGATTCTTTTGAACTTCCGCTTATTGATAGCGGTGAAACGTTAGGTTATTTTGCGCAAGGAGAATGCGGTATTGATGTTGTCCTTAATTACGGTGATTACAAACATGAGTTTGACAACAGTGAGTTTGTTTTCGATTTAGAATATGCCCGTAAACCTTTTGCAGAAATTACAGTAACTGGTGATACTGCTTTTAAACAAAAATTACAACGTGAACAAAGTACACAGTTTATTGACATTGCCGCTTTTTATGGCTCACATGTTGAAAATGGAGTTGTTAAAACAACTGCTTCCGGAGTTCAAGCCGACAAAAAAGGAACTGCAATTTTTAGTGATCTGCTCCATAATTTTTGGACCAAAAACAATTGGTACGTTTACATTCAGAGTGACAGAACCCGCAGCTACGATTTCTATGGAAACTACAAAATTGACGAAGATCCAGAAAACCTAAAAACAGGTTTACTAGAAGACCCAACAACAAAAGTAGTTCCGATGACAGCGGAGATTTACGGTACTAAAGGATGGCCGGTTTTAATTAACAACCAAGAACAGACCAATACAGTTACAACAAATAACCTTTATCTGCAATTTCCAACCGACAACAATAACAACACCGCTTTTTACGGACAGCTTGCTAAAGTTGCCAATGCACAAAAAGACAATTTCATTAACGCAGATGGTTTACAACTGCCTCCAGATGAAGAAGGCAATTATGCCGACTTAACCTCAACAATACAATTAACAACTCCTGCAGTGGCGGGTAAAAATATTGCTTCTCTTAGTCTTTTGATTTATCAAGGAAAAGTGAATATGTATACTGCTGGAACAACATTAGATGAAAACGGAGATCTGGTCATTTTATACAGACAAGCCAACTATTTTGACAATGTTTTCAATTTAATCAAGGCAAAACCTTTACTAAAATTGGGCAGTGACGAAAGTTATTCCAGAATGACTTCTGAAAAACTAAATCTCGTTAATGAATTTTACGATAAAAAACAGCAGGGAATTTCGATTGTACAAACGCTTACCGTAAATGATATCATTGAAACAGGAATTGAAGAGCCACCATTTATTGAACGTGTTACCTATATCACAGAAGCTGTAGATGTTATGAACAATGCTGTTGCTGCAACCGGAAGCACTACACCAGATACTAAAACCACCGCTTCTGCTAGTGGTGCTGTAACTAAAAGCAAAACCTACCAGCTTCCTGAACCTTACTATTACAATTTAAAACTGTTTACAGACAGCACCCAAACTATTACTGGCTTGGAACTAAAAACTCTTGATGGTTCTACTCCCAATAAAATTATCCTGGGATTAACCAAAACCGAAAATGAGACTATAAAAGATCTGATTTCTGGCAATGTAAAAAATCCTCGTTTGTTTTTAATTGATCTTTTTGAAGATGAAAACGAATTGGTTTCTCCTGAAGAGGTTAAATATCAGAAATACAGAGTGAGTGTTGTGACTGAAAATCTTGATGGCAACAATGTGTTGACGGAACCAGTAGAATCAATTTTTGTTTATTCTTTTGATAGGAGATATCATTTTAGCAAAGGGTATAGTGAATATATGCCAGAACAACAATTACAAAGCACATATTTAATCATAAATAAAGATATAGGATAATGGTAGTACTTTTATATAAATCAGGAATACCTGTAAAATTAACTGAGAAGTTCAGCAAGTTAGAATTTGATATTGAAGGTTTTTTAATTGGATTTACATTCAAAGAAAATATTCTAAGTGATTCTATTAATTATCGTTTTTATTTTAAAGCAGAGTTTAAAACAAATGATAAAAAAAGATCTGATTTAATTGATGCATATTATGATGAAACTCAATTTCTTAAATATATTGAAAACACAGGACCGGATATTCCTTTAGGTCGAGACATGATTTTTAGGTATAAATTTAATTTTGACAAATATCTTGCAAGACCAGGAGATTCTATTTCTGTTGGTGTAACCAATTTTAATGCTCCTTATGATTTCTTTTATGACCGAAAAAAATATGAATTTAAAATTGAAAGTACGTTAGACAATAAAGGAATCAGAAGTTATTCTGATTCAACAACAGAAGGTTTTGAAAAAATTGATTATATACTTAGATTACCTAATAAATTTACATCACAAACTATTTCGGTTCCAATAACTCCAGCAAACAGATTCGGTTATCATTTTTATAATAAAAATCTAGGAAATTACATTAATCAATATTCTAATGATGCTGATAAAAGAAAATTAAAGAAGATAGTTATTTTAATTATTTTTAAAATACGAGAAATTGTTGAAGATATTTTTCCAATGCTATTAAGTGACGAAGGTTCTGATCTTATTTTAGAAGGAGCTGCTAATAGCAATGATATAGATTTAAGTGGTTTGTCTGATCTCGATAAAATGTTATTTCTTTTAAAGAAAAGTTGGGGGTATTACTATGATCCAAATTCAAATTTACCTCATCGAAGTATTTTAGAACCATTCTTTAATGAGCAATCATCGTATTCTGATTTTGAATATTATTATCTTGGCTTAGTAAGTTTTTATAATAAAACTTATAAAATGCCTCATACATTATCAACATTTCCACAACAAATAAAATATGAACATTTACTAGAAATACTTCCGATTAATGCTCTTTCTGCGTTACCAATTGAAATTATAAAAAAAACACTATTACTTTTTATTAAAACAAGAAATATTACAGAAACTGAAGAGCAATTTATAGTAAGGTTAGTTTTATCTGTAGCACAGAATCAAGCCAATGATTTTCTAGACTTTCTCCTAAAAATAGAGAATGGTGTAAATACAAATTTTGATTATCTGTTTCATATGCTTGATGATGCCAGAATTGAAAGAATACCAGTTGCCAGTTGGATTGCAGATGAAAAAACAAATAGAATGGGTTTTGTATATGCTGTTTATCAATTATGGAAAGTATCTAAATATAATTTGGTAAATTCTTCCAAAGAAATTAATACGGAGTCTTTCTTTTTTAATGACGGTATTAATTTCTATAAAAAAGAAAATGGCCATTTAAAATCGGTTGTTTTAGAATGTGGCAGAATTTCGTCA
Source organism: Flavobacterium notoginsengisoli (assembly GCF_042686225.1). Classification (NCBI taxonomy): domain Bacteria; kingdom Pseudomonadati; phylum Bacteroidota; class Flavobacteriia; order Flavobacteriales; family Flavobacteriaceae; genus Flavobacterium; species Flavobacterium notoginsengisoli. Next base: position 4,585 of record NZ_JBHUOT010000001.1, on the reverse strand, counting down.
GTTAATTCCGGAGATCCTGAAATGCAACTTCAAACCAATACTTGGGTAAATTATCAAACTGACAAAACATTAAAAAAGGAACTTGTGACTATCAATAAAAAAATTGCCACTACCAATTTATACTTAAGTACTGACGGTCGTTATTTAGCTGATGCTCAAAACTTAGATAGAAATGAAACTATTCCTAATACTTATCATTTATATCAATCGTTAACATTAATCGGCCATCAGGCTGATGATAGAACTATCTTACCTAATGACCAGCCTATACCTGCTTTCTTATTTTATTATTCTGACGACTTTAAAAGAATTTTAAAAATTGATGCGAAAATAGCTTTAGCAGTAACTATTGGAATAGAGGTCGTATTATTTTTTACGTTTGGAGGTATTACTCAATTAAAAAATTTACAATATTTAAAACATATTACAAAAATTCGTGCCGCTCTAAGTGGAGAATTAGCTGCGGCAGAAGAAGTATTAGTATGGACAGGCCTTGAAGCTGGTTCATTTGCAACTTCAATTTCAGCTTCAACAATTTATGCACTTGGTCAATACAATGCTATACAATTGCCTACCGAAGAACAAAGAAAAGCTAGAGAAAATGCTAATAAAGCATTCTTATATATAGCTTTGGTTTCTGGTGGAGGAACTATTTATTGTAGATATAAAGCAGTTACTGCAGCAGAATATGCTTTGATTGATGCCGCAGGAACAATTGGTATGCCCGCTGAAGTAAAATCGGTAATGCAAACACTTCTTGGAGATAAGGTTAACGACGTAATTTCTTTTGAAACAAAATTATCAACTTTACCTCAACTTGAAGCAACTAATGTTATAATTACTCGATATACAAGTTATAGTGATGACCTTAAACGAGCTTTCTATAGAGATTTTGGTGAAATAGAAAATTCGGAAGCTAAATTTTGGAATTCTTTAAATAAAACTAGTACACTTGATAATTGGGAAGAGCTAAAACAACTTGATGTATTAGAAAGAAATGAAATATCAGTTGTTTCAAGTACAGCCAGAACTAAAGCATATAAAAATTACTATAGTGAAGATTCATCAAGATGGTATTTAGAAAGAGCTAGAATTAACAACAGACTATCATTTATGGATAATCTCGGAAACGAAGAAGGCATCTTTTTTGATGTACTTGTTAATAACCAAAAAAAAATACCCGAATATCTTGGTGTTGATGCTGCAAAAAAATTACTGCTGAAAAATAATAAAGATTTTTGGTTGATAAACGATTTTGATAACATAACTATTAATAAATTGCAAAAGCCTTTAAATGAAGTAAAAGAAAAAATGGTTACAAGAAACATTACAGATTGGTTCACTGATCCATTGAGAAAACCAAGAGCTGAAGAATTCCTTTTTGACGGTCAAAAATGGTCAAATGGTTTGCTAATAGAGCTACCTGCAGAAAACTATTTTAAGGGAATTATTAATAGTAATGAAAATGTTTATCTATCAGTTGATATGAGATTTTATAATGCTAGTGGGAAAAAAATCGGAGGTACGATTCAAGAAATTGATGGATTATTATTTAATAGCAGTACAACTAAAATCGAAAAACTAATTAGTATGAAATTAGATGCTGGAGCTCATAATGCCAAAATGGACTTTAAAAAGATGCAAAATGTAATGAGAAACCTTCCAGATAATGGTAGTGAATTAAAAAATTACATTATTAGTACTCCACTTTTAAAAGCTGTTAAAACGAAAGTAGATGAAATTTACGAAGCAAAAATATTTTTTAAAGATTTAAGAACAGGAAAAGAATATAATGAACTTCCATCCACATTTAGACAAAAAATAAAATTATCATATGATCAAATTAATGATTTTCAAAAAATTGATCCAGAAGTATTAAACACAAGTAAAGATGAACTAATAGAAAGTTCATATCAATCAGTTAAAAACAAACTAAAATAATGGGAAATACAAGAGTCAAGATTTTTGAATTAAATGATCAAGAGTTAACATTTGATTTTGGCACATATGCCTTATTAATGTATTATGCCAAACAAATAGATCCAATTAAAGGAAAAAAATTAATAAATGCAACAATATCTGAATGGAGTTATAGAATTGAAAATGGAATTCAATTGGATAATATTACAAATGATAATAATATGGTACATTTTATTATTTCAGAAATCAATACTGTTATATCTTTTATTGATTCTGAATTAATTCCTAATTTAAGTAATGAACCACAAAATTTAATTACAAAATATGGTGGAGAATCTAATTTTGTCAATTTGTATGATAACAATCTAGATTATCTAAAAGTTTTATGTTTTACTAAAGATGAATTCTTTGATGGTGATACTCATCAACTAATATTCTTATTAAATGAACTTAAACTTTTTTTTCAATATGCTATAAATCAAAACCAACCTTTTAAAGTTTATGTATATTGACCCGTTCTATGAAATGTTAGTAATTGCTGTGCGAAGTGCTCCAGAGACTCTTAATACCACTAAAGAGATATTAATAGAGAGCTCATATCAGTCAATAAAAAATAAATTTTAATCCCGATCGCGCAGATTTACCTCAGACGGGAATGGAAATGGCAAGATTATTTACCCGATCGCGCAGATTTATCCCGATAGCGCGGATTTGCAACCCGATCGCGCAGATTTGTACCTGATCGCGCAGATTTATCTCTGCAACGATAGCGCGGATTTGCAATCCGTGCCCGCAAAGATTGGAAAGTACTCTTTGAAAAAAATGTTCGCACAGATATATTTCAACATCGATAACGCAGATTTGTAATCTGTGCACACAAAGTGACTCCTTCAAACCTCTACAACTAAAAAGTAAAATTTCATGCTATACTTTTTATTTTTGTAGGAAAAAAGACGTGTCGACAAAATACAAAGCAACAACAACCGAGGAAGCATATTTTATAACAATAACTGCTGTAGGATGGATAGATATATTTACAAGACTAAATCAGAAAAATATTTTGATAAGCGCTTTAAAGTATTGTCAGGACAATAAAGGTTTAGAAATTTATGCCTATTGCATTATGAGCAGCCATATTCATTTATTATGTAAAGGTACAAATGGTTTTGTATTATCTGATATTATTAGAGATTTTAAAAAATTTACATCAAAAAAAATACTACAGACTATAATAGATGAAACCCGATCGCGCAGATTTGTCCCGCAACGTTAGCACCCGATCGCGCAGATCTATCTCCGCAACGATAGCGCGGATTTGCAATCCGTGCCCACAAAGATTGGAGAATATTATTTGTAATTATAAAAAAGTACATTTATTGTGTAACTTTTGCTTTAGTGATTTGTTTTGTGTCTTACTGTTGCGGGCACAGATTGCAAATCTGCGCTAACGAACGGTAAATAAAAAAACGTAAATTCTGTTTTAATAATTGGCTTTGTGTCTTACTGTTGCGGGCACGGATTTCAAATCCGCGCGATCGGGGTTTTACGGGGATGAATGAAGATAAGGTTCTTATTGAAATAACATATGGCAGACACAATTTAACTTTAGATGACTGGATACAAATTAGGCCAAACAGAAGTTCTAACACATGGGTAGGAAAAACAAGCGAAGGAGGAAAGATGCATTTATGTATTGGCACTGAAGTAATGATTACACCAACAACAATGCCTAGCCGTACATTACCTTATGGAACTGTGATACCGAAAAAATAAAAAATAATAAAAAGATCAAATATGTCATATGAATATCAATTAACAGTAACAAGATATTATTCACAAAGATATGTAATGATTGGAGTTGGTTCTTCAGCTTTAGATCAAGCATCATCTTTATCTGAAATGTCAATAAATGAGATTACAAAGACACTCGCAGAATTAAATGCGGTTATTTCTGGTAACCTAGAGTATTTAGATTGGGGTACAGATTTGTTTCATGTATTTTCTGAAGCAGCAGTATCTCGATATGGAGATTTTGACAAAGTAGAAAGATATGAAGTATCTACGATAGGCTTGAGAGATTTTTTAATAGAACTTAAGAAATTCAAAGAACAATGTCTTGCAGGTGATTATTATAAAGCCATAATTGGTGAAGCCTTTGCTGCAATAAAAGTCAATCCATCAAAATACAAAAGATGGTCAACATCAGATACTCATTTTTTAATTACTTTGAATAATATAATTTTTAGTTTAATATTAGAATCTAATGATTTCAATTTAACACAAACTCAATATGTTGCTCAATTAGAAAGAGAATTTTAATCCCGATAGCGCGGATTTGCAACCCGATCGCGCAGATTTGTACCTGATCGCGCAGATTTATCTCTGCAACGATAGCGCGGATTTGCAATCCGTGCCCGCAAAGATTGGAAAGTACTCTTTGAAAAAAATGTTCACACAGATATATTTCAGCAACGATAGCGCAGATTTGTAATCTGTGCCCGCAAAGTGACTCCTTCAAACCTCTATAAATAAAAAGTGAAATTTCATGCTATACTTTTTATTTTTGTAGGAAAAAAGACATGTCGACAAAATACAAAGCAACAACAACCGAGGAAGCATATTTTATAACAATAACTGCTGTAGGATGGATAGATATATTTACAAG